>JAGHRS010000062.1 GCA_018066285.1 Candidatus Treponema caballi | reverse complement strand
GCAACTTTATTGGCAATTTTTGCTGTTGTATTTGTTTTAACAGGATGTACTGCAGCTGGCCAGAAGAATTACATTCTTGCAACAGGTGGTACAAGTGGTACCTATTATCCATTCGGTGGCGCAATCGCTAATATCTGGAATACAAAAATTGAAGGCATGAACGTTACAGCACAGGCAACTGGTGCATCAGCAGAAAACCTTCGCCTCATAAACAAGGGTGATGCTGAGTTTGCTCTTGTTCAGAACGATGTTATGGACTATGCATATAATGGAACAGATCTCTTTGCTGGAGAGAAGCTTTCAAACCTTGCAACAATCGGTACACTCTATCCGGAAGTAGTCCAGATTGCAGTTTCTAAGGCAAGTGGCATCACATCAATTTCAGATTTCAAGGGAAAGCGCATTTCTGTCGGTGATGCAGGATCTGGTGTTGAATTCAACGCAAAGCAGATTCTCGAAGGCTATGGCCTTACATTCGATGACATCAAGAAGAGCAATCTTTCATTTAAGGAATCAGCTGAAGGCATTCAGAACGGTACTCTCGACGGATGTTTCGTAACTGCCGGTGTTCCTAACTCAGCACTGCAGGAACTTGCTTTCACAGCAGGTCTCATCCTTATTCCTGTAGACGGCGCTGCTGCAGACAAGATCTGCTCAAAGTACGGATACTATACAAAGACAACAATCCCAGGCGGTACATATAACGGTACTGATACTGATACGGCAGCTCTCGCAATCAAGTGTACACTTGCAGTAAGTGCAAAACTTGATACAGAAACTGTATATCAGATGACAAAAGCCCTTTTTGACAATCTGCCTGATCTTGCAACAGCACATGCAAAAGGAAAGGAAGTTACAGCCGCAAAAGCAATTACCGGTGTTTCTGTTCCGTTCCATGAAGGTGCTGTCAAATACTTCAAAGAAATCGGTCTGATGAACTGATTGTTCTAAATGAATACAGTTTATCCGCATAAGTGGTATTGTGGGTAAACTGTATCATTTCAGGATTCCCCATGAACAGAAAAAAAGGTTTGTTCCTTTGCGCCAGTGCAATTGCATTGTGCGCTGTGTTTTTTTTCTGTATTCCCTGTATAAAAGTCCTTTCAGTACATGCACGGTTGAATCCCGAAGAAATGTATCTGATAAAGGTTGATTCACTGGAAGGGTTTGAAATTTCATATACCCATTCAGTAAATAAAGGGCGTGTCCATGATTCTTATGAGATACAGAATGATGACACACTCCTGCTTGATACGACAGTTTTTGTTTCATATGGTGCAGGTATCCCTGAGCCAGAAGAAACGCCGGGAGCTGTCTTTACCGTAACAGAAGACGGTTACGTTATATCCAATCTGCAGCGTCATGTGAAAAAGCTTGTCATGGCTGTAGGAATTATTGCAAAACACGGTCTTACTTTGAAATATAAAGATGGTGATGAGCGTTATCTATCAATGACAGATATGTTTGCACCTCAGACAAGCATTATGTTTGAAGTGGTGCATGTTGATTTATATACATACGTAAAAAATACATTATGAGGCACTGCTGGTTAAGCAGAGCTGAAAAGGAGTAAAAATATGGATGAACAGGCTTCAAGTGGCTCAATCGAAAACATTCTTCCAACGACGAATGAAGATGAAATGAAGACCCTCATGCAGAACCTCGACAGAGAGCAGGCTTACAGAGAGCATAAATGCTGGCGGCAGTGGATTACTGTCATCGTATCTATGGCTTTCGTTATTTTCCAGCTGTATGCAACGCTGGCAGGAACCATTACCGCACAGGTTCTCCGTGCAAGTCATCTTGCTTTCGTAGAATTCCTTGCTTTCCTGTTGTTCCCGGTTTCAAAAAAGCTGCCAAAAGATACGCTTCCCTGGTATGATGTTCTTCTTGCATTTATAGGTGCTGGAAGCTGGCTCTACATCGTCATTAATTTTGACAAGCTGGTAAGAAGAACAGGAAACAACACTACACTCGATATTATTGTCGGAATTATTGGTATCCTGGTGCTTTTTGAAAGCTGCCGCCGTATCGTTGGTCTGCCTATAATGATAATAGCAGCATGTTTCATCATATACGCTTTTGCCGGCCGCTATATTCCGGGCTTCCTTAACCACCGCGGATACAGCCTGCAGCGCGTTGTATGTCACCTGTTCTATAATACGGAAGGAATCATGGGCATTCCGATAGGAGCCTGTTCAACATTCATCTTCCTGTTCATTCTTTTCGGCTCACTTCTTGAGAAGACCGGTATCGGACAGTTCTTCATTGACAGCTGTAACGCTATTGCTGGAGGTGCTTCTGGCGGTCCTGCAAAAGTTGCAGTTCTGTCATCAGCACTGCTCGGAACTGTTTCAGGCTCATCCGTTTCAAATACTGTTGGTTCCGGCTCATTCACCATCCCTATGATGAAGAAGCTCGGCTACAAGGGCGAGTTTGCCGGCGCTGTAGAAGCCACAGCCTCTACCGGTGGACAGATCATGCCGCCAATCATGGGAGCTGCTGCGTTCCTCATGGCTGAAAGTATCGGCGTTCCATACATCACGATTGTAAAGGCAGCCGTTATTCCAGCCGTACTGTACTTCACCGGTATTTTCATCACCGTTCACCTTGAGGCAAAAAAACTCGGACTGAAGGGCCTTCCCAAGGATCAGCTGCCAAAGTTCTGGCCGCTTTTTGCAAAGCGCGGTTACATGATTCTACCACTCGCAGTAATCATTTACTTCCTGTGTGCGGGTTATACTGCCGTTTTCGCAGCCCTTATGGGAATTGTGTCCTGTCTGTTGATTGGTCTTGTCGTTTCTACTGTTGACGTTGCCAAGGGACGCATGCCGACATTCGGCCTTAAAGACCTTGTTGATGTTATGTGCTCTGCTTCAAGAAACATCATTTCAGTAGCCATTGCCTGTGGTATGGCAGGTATCATCATCGGTATAGTAACACTGACAGGTATTGGCCTTAAGCTTGGTGCGGGCCTTGTAACGCTTGCTGGCGGAAAGCTCTTCCTGACGCTGCTGTTCACAATGATTGCATCAATCATCCTTGGTATGGGTGCTCCGACAACGGCAAACTACCTGATTACCTCAACAATCACCGCAGGCGCCATTCTGACATGTCTTTATGGAACAGGCGCTGCTGATATTGATAACGTCATGAAACTGCCGGCACATATGTTCGCATTCTACTTCGGTATCATAGCTGACGTAACGCCTCCTGTCGCACTCGCCGCTATTGCCGGTGCTGCAATCGCTAAGGCAAAACCGATGAAGACTGCCGTAAACGCAACAAAACTTGCAATCGGTGCGTTCATCATTCCATACATGTTTGTCTATAATCCGCAGATGCTCATGATCAACGCAGATGCGCTGACAATTCTTGGAATTGCCTGTTCTGCCATCATCGGTATGTTCGGTATAAGCGTCGCACTTGAAGGATATGGTTTAAAGAAGACGGGACTTGCTGAAAACACAACCCGCGGAAAGGGCATTTCTGTCACAGCGGATACAATTGAACGCCTGCTGTTCGCTGCAGCCGGCTTCCTGTGCGTTATCCCTGAAACAAAGACGGATATCATCGGTATAGCTTTGATGGTCATCCTGCTCGTTCTGCAGGGGATCTCAAAGAAGCGTCATCCGGTTGCTGCCTGATTTGCTGTCAGATAGGCTTGTGAAATCAGTTCCCTTTGATCTGGCGCTTGTTTTCGTACATGAGCCTATCTGACGCTGCAATGACTTTTTCCACATCATCTCCGGGTGTGTATTCTGCGGCTCCACAGGCGACGGTGTACTTTGTGGTGCTGAGTGCGACTTTTCTTGTGAAAGAAACGTTGGTAATGAGAAACGTAATGAGCAGAATGCTGGTAATTACAGAAGCAAAGTTCCCCTGAACAAGAAACCGCTGTAAAGTAAACTCAATCCTCATATAATGATTATAGAATCAAAGTGTCCGCTCGTAAACAAAAAAAAGCGTATTCTAGTTCTTGTTTAAGTGAATTGATCCGCTGACGGTTTCCGCTTTTATCTCAGTCTTTCCGTCTCCGATAATCTGCGATCCTGATTTTCCGCACTTTCCGCTATAGAATGCGTTTTTTACAGAACCAGAGACCGTTTCCCATTCAAACTCGAATCCACTTTCTTCCGGGATGGTGATGTGCACGCTTCCTGAAACGGAATCGAAGTTGTTTCTGCCTGTTAGCGGCTTGTCAGTTTCTACATGGATTGAGCCGGACACTGTTTCACATTTACAGTTACTGCATGTACCTGAAGTGTGAATGCTGCCGCTTACCGTGTTTGCTGAAAGAATTTCGGCGACACCGTCAAAATGAACGGAACCGCTTGTCGATTCGGTGGTGAGTTCTCCAAAAGAAACGTCTGATACGTGAATAGAGCCTGAAACAGTAGAAATATCGGCATCATAGAAGCGTGAGAGAGCGCTCTCCGGAATGCTGATGACCACTTTCCTGCTTCCAAGATTGACCTTGTTAAGGAAAGTGACGTTCGGACTCTTTATTGAAAGCTTCTGACGCTCAACGCTGACTCTTGGTTCAATGTTACTATTCCAGTTTCCGTACAGTTTGACGGTAATGTCTGAGTATTCTGAAGGCTGAAGATGAACAGAAGCACTGACCAGGTCAATAGTAAATGACTCAATTTGAGAAGCGTCAAAACTGTAGTCTTTATAAAGCGTCGTAATGTCGCCGTCAGAAAGGTCTCTATTGGTGATGACAATGCCATCGTCTCCAAAAATCCTGTCTGCCACTTTTGAGCTGAAAAGAAGGCGACCGTTGAACAGTGAATTGTTGCCGTCGCTCAGTTTGCTGAAAAGAATCCAGCTGAAAAAAAGCGCGATTAAAAGCCAGAGACAGGCAAGAATGATGTTGAGCTTATTCTTCATTTTCTTCTGCTCCTGCAAAGAGATAGATTGCTTCCTTCACTGCAGCGGCAATGAGCCAGATAAGCCAGGTAATGCCCCAGCGTCCGGTAGAAAAACTTACGCCAAGATATATAATCGTCACAATCATCCAGTAGAGCTTCATGAATGCATCTACTTTACGCGGATTCCTCATATGTGACATGGTGAACTCAGGCAGCTTCTTTCCTTTTACATAGGGAATAAGATCAACAGGAATGAGCATGTTTGAATAAACGATAAGCGCTGTTGCGGCTGCAATCAGGAGAAACATGAAGCAAACCCCGGTGATTGGCGCATCAAAAGCAGCTGCTTCCAGAATGAGGACTGCAATGCTCGAGATGTAAAGGCAAATAGCAAGAGAATAGTTCCGCGCTTTTTTCTGATAGTACTCATCAAGCTTTTCTTTAGTAGCAGCATCAAGATGCATGCCGCTCTGTTCAGTATTGAAATCTGACATTATGTCTCTCCTTGAATGAAAATGAGGGCTCCCGCCCGTATCCTATATATTGTATAACATGCCAGAAAGAAAAAAGTGTTACCACATTAAGAATTTTTTTGTTGATAAGGGGAATTCGCAGCAAGCGCGCTAGCGCGACGCTTCCAGCGAAGCTTTCCCTGACTCACACTACGTTGTTCGTCACCCCATCTCCTAGGGGCTCCGCCCCTAAAACCTGAATAAACCGCCCTCAGCATTCATTGTCGCTGGCGCGACGCTCATCAGAAGAAAACGCGAAGAAATCTGTATATTGGGGAAGAGTGGGTGGGGAGATGCGGTAGTGCCGGACGGAGGGACGCGTACACATCGGCCCCGAGCGCGCTTGCGCGCGAGTGAGATACCATAGCGCCGCAGTGTGCGAGTCACACCGGCAGGCACGGACGCATCCCCCCACCCACGTTTCTCTATATGCAGATTTATGCGCTCTTCTGATGGGCGGCGCGCGCAGTGACGAAGCCAATGATGAGGACGCCTCCGATAAGCGCGAGGATTGTGGGGCGCTCTCCGGTGGCAAGGAACACCCAGACCGGATTCATGAGCGGCTCAATCATGCTTATGAACGAACCGGTGAGGGCAGGCACTTTATCAAGACCCCGGGAGTAAAGGATTGACGGAATGCCGTTCTGGAAAACACCCATGAGCAGCAGGCCCGCTATTGAAATCAGGTCTGGAACGCCTGCCATGATGACGAACGGCAGCCAGAGCACAATGTTTATGATGTGGGAAAGCATGAAAGCGTTTTCGCTGTTCTCTGCCTTGAGCTTTCTCATGAAGATAGTTGAAAAGCCAAAAGCAACGCCCGAAAGCGCCGCTATGAAGTTACCGAGATGATTTCCCGTTGAAAGTCCGTCTGAGAAGAAGAGCACCATGCCGAGGATGACGCCGACAGCAGTTACGTAATCAGAAGTGCGGTTTTTCTCTCCCAGGATGCGCGGACCGAAAAGTATGATGTAGAGAGGTCCTGTATATTCAAGGACAATCGTGTTTGCGGCTGTTGTAAGCTTGTTGCCCAGAATGTAGAACGTCATGGTGAGCGCATACGTAATGCCAGCAAGCCAGAGATCGCGCGTTTTTTCCCTGTCGACATGATTATCCGCATCACGAATGACGAACGTAGGCCACCGTTTCAGCGAGCAGACGAGGAACGAAAGAGCGACAAAGCTTCTGCAGCTTGCAATGGCAAAAGAGTTGTAATCAACAAGTTTTATGAGAAGTCCGCCAGAACTCCACAAAAGCGCACAGATAATTAGGGCAGGAACGCCAGTCAGTTTTTTCATCAGAACAACCTTTATTTATCCGTGAGTATAGCATTTTGCATGATTTTGGGATACAATATCTGCATGATTAGGGGTTTTTACAAATGATGAAAGAATTTTTGCCTTATGACAATGTGCGCAACAATGCACTTAAGCTTGCCCACAAGATTTACAAAGAGGGCTTCATCCCGGATGTTATTTACTGTTCACTCCGCGGTGGTGCATACGTCGCAAACGTAGTAAGTGAGTATTTCAAGATTGCAAGAAAGGACTGCCATCCTGTTCTGTACGCTGCAGTCGTAGCACGTTCTTATTCAGATATCCGCAAGCGTGACCGTGTCATGGTAGACGGATGGACATATTCTCCTGAGCACCTCCGCCCGGGAGACAAGATTCTGCTTGTTGACGATATTTTCGATACAGGCAAGACAATCAACTACCTTGTAGAAGTACTGCTTGAAAAGGGTATCCCGAGAAAGGACATCAAGGTTGCAGTACATGATTACAAGTACTTCACCTATAAGGAAGAACAGCTGCCTATCCAGCCTGACTACTGGTGCCGTAAGTTCACCATCACCAAGCCTGAGGAAGACCGCTGGATCCACTATATGAGCCATGAGCTCATCGGCCTTTCTGACGAAGAGCTTGAAGAGTACTACTACAAGGCAGATCCTGAACTTCGTGAAGTTTTTGAGGATCTCAAGAAGTAACAAAAGCCAGTGCAGATGAAACGTACACTTCTGAAAGTCTTATTTCTTCTTTCAGTTTTCTCCGGGCTTTGGGCGCTTCCTTTTCAGGGAACTGTCATAAGCCCAGTCGCAGGAAACTGGGAGAACGCGCAGCCCCTCATCATTGAGAAAGCTGATAAAACGTGTGAAGTGTACTATTCGCTTTCTGGGGCTGATCCGCTTATCTCAGGTTTCGCTTATGACGGTCCGGTCATGCTTGAAGGAACTGGCGTCCAGAAACTAATGCTCGTTTCAGTTTCTGATGCCGGTATATCTGATGTCATTTCAATAACATATTCTTCAAACGCAAAACCGGCCCCATCATATATTCCCCAGGACACTCGCGACGTTTACATCCGCATAACGGACAAGACGCATATCCCCATGCCAGATTCAGCCCGCTGGGCGGCCGGAGTAAGTGCCAACCAGAAAGATCCTGAATCAAGCGCATTCCATTCAGGCGGCGAACTCAGCCTGAACGGACGCTGTGACGAGCCGCGCATCCTGCCGCTTATCATCAGTACATCCCAGGGATTTTACCGGTATCTGTTAAGAACGGGAATAGAAGCTCCCTCGCTTCCAGCCCCCGTAGCCCAATATACCGGCATTGAATTCTCACAATGGAACTACATCCGCTTCAATAACGGACGTACTTCGCTTTACTCAATAGACGGGGGCCCGTGGCAGCAGACAAAAAAGCCGGTTTTCATTGACCGTACGGAAGAGCACACCGTCTCATGGAAAGAACTGAAGCCAGTTACCACTGCAGAACTTGAGGAAGGATATGCTGATGAAGGCACGCAGACAATGGTGCTTCCTGCAAAACCAGAGTTCAATCTGCCTGAAAAGTCATGGACTGGCGGTTCATTATTCCTGTCATTCCCATCAGAAGATTTCGTATTTGAGTATGAGGATGAAAAAGGACGCATCCATTATCAGAATTCGTGGGGAATGGCGACCGTTCCGGGTGATTCAGAAGGAATAAAGGAAAATTTCACCATATATTACAAAGGCCTGAAACAGGGAACCATGGATGTCTCGGTGCTTATAAACCGCCGTATTCCAGAAGGTCCTGAAATTGTTCCTGACACAAACGAACTTTTTTCACGGACGGAAGTTGTACTTAAATTCCATAGCGCAGATACCGTGTATTACAAGGTTACCATTCCGGAAAACAGACCATACGGATTTGATTTTGCCACAGACGATATTGAGGGCATGACGGATGATGAGCTGAATCCTGAAGGAAACAACTACATGCGTCTAGCGGATGGAGAAATCGTGCTTGGCGTAAATCCTGATTCTGCTTTGCTGTATCGAGTGACAGCCTACTCAGAGGATGTATCCGGTAACAGAAGTGACCTGACTCAATACGCTGTCGTTGTTGATGGAACAAACCTGTATGTTGCAGATGAACCTTCTTTCCTTGATGCTCAGTATGTCAGTTCTGCTCAATATGGTTCAATGAATAATCCGTGCAAGTCATTGGGAGAAGCAGTTCAGATTGCTGAAAGGAATGGCTTTCTTAACCCTCGTGTATTCATATCTGGAACGCACACGCTGAAAGGCCAGCTTTCAATAGCCGGAAACCTGAGGCTCATCGGAAAGCAGAATGCACGGATTATCTGCCCGGAAGATTCTGAAATCATCATAACGGATGGATTCACCAGCATTTCAGGCATTACCTTAGAGAAGCGTGAAACTCCTCTTGATGAAATATACTGCCGCTCGCTCGTTACCATCCAGAATGCGTCACTTTCACTTTATGATTGCGAGCTCTATGCAGATTTTTCAAAAAATGGCATAGTCATCAATGCAGACAACAGTTCAATCAACATAAAGAAATGCGGTATTACAACACGTGCTCAGACATACACTGCACTTGTAAGTGCTCATGGGACCAAGCTTTTCATGTACAATGTCCGCGGTGTTGCAAGTGCTCCGACTGCAGTCGGCATAAGTGCAGAAGGCGGAATGAGTTATCTTGCAGATTCATCATTATCAGTAATTGCCTCTCTTGGACGCATTGCTGAGTATGTTGATCTTTCCTGGGTTCTTGAGGCATGCAGTCTGCGCGGAAATAATACTATTCCTGTAGAAAGTGCAATATGGACTGATGAAAATTCCATATTGCTTTCAGATAAAGCTAATTCATACAGCGGTTTTTCAAAGCTCTGGATACGGGCAGAGAAATAGCTGGTACATACGGTGGGGGAAATACTACAGATGAAGGAAAAAGGTAAGCTGTTTGCCGCTGTCCTGCTTTTTGTCATTGCGGGAATGACAGCTGTGAACGCGGAGACTATAGAAACTGCTTCAAGAAGTGATTTTGACGATCTTCAGACACTTTGGTCAGAAGCGTATTCAAATAATACGTATGAAACATATCAGGAAAAGCTTTGCCAGACGGCAAAATCCCTGATTCCTGATGAATTATGCCCGTACATGCTTGCGGAAGCGCTTTTCTACAGGTATTATGCGTCTTCATTCATTGACATGCCGGAAAATGAAGCACTGGATGATTCTCTCTCAGCAATCATAGAGTATTGCAGTACGATAGAAGATAAACTGCCCGTCCTCAGAACGATTTTCGAGCTTTTCAGATCAGTTCAGAAAACAGCTCCTTTCAGAAACCTGAGTGCGGCAGTCTTTTTTGATGAGAATGCGATTGAACGTCCAGTTGAAGAAGACATGCTCCCTGATGCATCTTCAGGAAGACTGCTCATGCTGCGTACCCTTGCTGAAGTTGAGGCAATGAGCCAGCGTTTCAGAAAAGCGACAGAATCCCGTGGTGGTGATGTTCTCCTGAAGTTTTCAAAAGAAGCGTATCTGAGTGTCATGGAAAAGCCTGCAATGGTATACGTGATAACCCATGAACCAGTCTATGCAGAACTCAATGATGTACTGAACCGTTCATCCGCTGATGTCGATGCGAATTCTTTCGGAGAAACTGCAGATGCTTTCTATACGTTTGAAAACCTTGTAGCTGGATGCGAAGAGATCGCTTCTGTTAAAGGCATACCTCTTTCGGATGTCCTTTCTGAAGAAGCATGGACTGCAATCATGCTCTATCATACCGATCCGTTTGCTGTCCTCAGCCTGAATGCAAGCGCTTTGAACAGACTGAATACGGAACTTGATTTCATTGCACAAAACGCACTGATGTATGTTCAGCGGATCAATGAGTTATCGGAAAAGAGGGAAGGCTCCCTGTGAAACACAACAATTTTCCTCTCGTTCTTCTTGTTATAGTGCTTATTCTGGCACTGGCGGCCTGTATCTATGTAAGCAACGCTATTCCGTCTTTTAATGGAGTCGTTGATACTCTTCTTGCCGATGTCATCAGTCTTATCAAAACTCCGGAAACGGATGTTTCTCCTGAAGCCGTAACAACAGTTGCCGTACCAGAGAAAAAGACAGCCAGCTCTAAAAAGGCGTCGCAGAATGATCTGTTCGAGTTTACAGAACGGGGCTATACGCTTGCATCAGCGGGAAAAAACAGATGGCTTTATGAAAGTTCCTGGCCTTTTGTTACGACACCTGTTATTTGTAATGAAACAATCATAACAACAACTGCTGAACCTGCTTTCCTGATTCTTTCTTATGAAACGGGGGAGTTGCTGTCAAAGCAGGACTGTCCTGTCTATCCAGGAGAAACTGCTTCTCTGGATGGAAATATCCTTTCGCTTACCGGACGCGACAGGCAGCAGTATCTTTTCAGAATTGAGGATGATTATTCCTTTACTGATCTTCGTGGTGAAGAATACTCCGCTGAAGATGAAGAAACAGGAAAAACCGTAAACAGTTTACTCGCAAACTTTACACCTGGAAAGGAAGTTGCTGATTTTATTGCAGGCAGAATAAAGGAATGGACGGCGGATGAAGAAGTAAAACCGCTTCCGGATGTTAAACTCTATACAGGTCATATAAATCAGGAAGGAAATGGAAATTTCTGGGCTGAAGAAAATAATGGCGGAGAAACATGTGTGTATGTCTTTACACCAGATAAACAGGGCATATACCAGATGGGTCTTGCGGATGAAAACGGTGCATGGTTAAAAGCTGATGCGTTCGTCGCTGTATTTGGAGAGAATGGAGAATTAAAACAAGTCAGTATCGATTATGTTGCCAATAAGCCACAGATAAAACTTCATCTTTCTGATACGGAAATTTACTTCCTTGTAACAGGATGGGCCTGTGAAAAGTATGATGGAACCCGTACCTGGCTTCAGATAGCGGAGTCCCGCTGATGGAAGACCTGTTCTGCGGCCTTGATGAAGCTGGCCGCGGTCCGCTTGCAGGCCCCGTTGTTGCAGGCGCTGTTATTCTTCCAGATGATTTTCCCATTGAACTTCTGAACGACTCAAAAAAGCTCTCTGAAAAAAAGCGCCTGCTTGCCGAGCCTGTCATTCTTGAAAAGGCAATCGCGTGGGGAATAGGCGAGGCGAGTCACACCGAAATTGATGAAATCAACATCCTTAAGGCGAGCCTGCTTGCCATGAAACGCGCTTACGAGGCTATGCTCGCCATGCTTGAAAAGAAGACCTCAGATAATGACGGAGTACGCTTCGAGTGGCGGTTGCCAGAAGTGCGGTCTGATCTTTTTGATGAACTTGCCGTACCGGAAGGCATTGTGACCTTTCAGGGCAGAACCCGCCGCCTGGCCGCAATCGCTGACGGAATCTATGTCCCCGAGATAAGCGTGCCGTGCCGTGCGGAAGTGAAGGCAGACGGGCGCTTTCCATGCGTCATGGCGGCTTCAATCCTTGCAAAGAATCACCGGGACCGAGTCATGTGTGAATACGCGAAACTGTACCCTGAGTACGGCTACGAGAAGCACAAGGGCTACCCGTGCCCTGCGCATAAGGAAGTCTGCCGCCGCCTTGGCCCAAGCCCGATCCAGCGGATGACGTTCAAATACTAGTGCAAAAAAAAAGACCGGTTGTCCCGGTCTTTCTTCAAGCCTTATTCGGCCATACTATTCAGTCTTATCTGCGTCAGCTTTTGGAGTGCGCTTTGAGGTGACGTGGACAACCTTGCCGGTTCTCTTGATGCCGTCATCTTTGCGTGCAGAAGAATCACCATCTTTCTTGTTGCGGTAGACTTTCTTCTTTACATCAGCAGCTGGCTTTCCGCCGAACTTTGCAGCTTTTGCCGCTTTCTTCTCAGCCTGCTTCTTCTGGCGCTCTTTTCTGTCCTTATCGATAAATGAAAGCGATTCGTCCATTCCCTTGAAGAACTTCTGCATATCATCCGCGAAAATCACGATTGCATGGCGGTCAAAATCTTCGCCGTTCTTACTCTTGCTTTCTACAACCTGAAGGAAAACATCGCCTGTGCGGTTTTCTTTGACGTTGAAAAAGTATGATCTGTTATCAAGTGTAACCTGTGTTGTAAAAAGCTCGCCTCGTATACCCATAAATATACCCATCCTTATGTATGTCTGTATGAAAAACGTACCATATTTTACGGTTCATTGCAAGAGAGCGTGCATGAACTTATTTCTGGCATGCGCTGTCAGCAGCGGCAATCATGTCGGTGTGCCACTGGAGGAGGGCCGCTTCCATTTCAGGCTGCGCGCCCTTGACGTCGCACATGACGCGGAAAACTGGCTCTGTGCCTGAACCGCGCATCCAGATGAATGCGGCAGGCGCACCAGAAGCGTCCAGCAGCTTAATCTTAAGGCCGCCTTTCTGCGAGATGCTGAAGTCGCTTACGTCAGAAGTTTCTTTTGTACCGTTGTTGCAAACTGCAGTCCAGCCGCATATAACGTACTTTTCTTTAAGAAGAGCTGCCTTCGCTTCCCATTCGCTTTCAAATACGCGCTGATAGGCGGCTTTCAAAGCGGCGTGGTCCATCGTGTGGATGTGCAGTACTGCGCGTGGCTCAGAAACGCCGGTCGTCGTGTAGACGGGGAGTGTTGCCATGACATCGGCAAGCGTGAAGTCAGCCTTATATGCTTCTTCCTGGCCTGAAAGGCTGCACCACAGGTGGAACAAGCCTTTCTTTACAGAACCGTCTGCGTTCTCACTGTCGCGCAGTACAAGAAGCTTTATCAGTGCGAACAGGCTGTTGATCGGGTCGCGTACAGCCGCCGGATGCGTGATGTTGCCTCCGTTTGAGCCTTCGCCCAGAATACGCACAGTATAACCTTCCTTACGAAGCTCACGGGCGCGGTTTACAACGTTTGCTTCACCGACTTCTGCGCGCGAAACTCTTGCGCCGAAAGCGGATGCAATCTCTTCGATACGCATTGAAGTGGGGTCATTTACTGAAACTGCGAGTTTGTCAGATGGTGTGCCGCCGTTCTTCCAGGTCATGAAAGCGAGTTCAGCCATCACTGAAAGGGCGAATACTTCCTGTGCCTTAAGGACTTCCGGCTCTCCTGTCTTCTCGTTCCAGAAGACGATGTTGCCGCGGTCGCCGTCGCAGTCTGGCATGTAGCCGAGCGCAACTTCCGGATGAGCGTCGTGCAGTTTCTTCATCTCAGCGGCGACGTGCACCAGGTTTTCAGGCTCAGGAATGATTGCGTGCACAATCTGGCCCGGCTTGTCGTTTATGGCAAAGTAACTGATGCCGTTTTCGTTGAAGACGTTCCTGTCGATGCTCAGCGTGCGTGCACTGCCGTTGAAGTCGCAGACGACACCGAGTGGTTTTGCTTTAAGGCTGTTCTTTATGGCGTCAAAAAGCGGGCGCTGAGCGGCTTCTTCCGCTTCATCTGAGATAACAAGTGAGGTAAATGCTTTGTACGCGTCTATGGCCCGTTTTTTTGCGTCTGACGAGGTTTTGTAAACGTTTTCAACTGCTGTTTTGTCAGCGCTGTCAGCTAATTCCTGTGCGCGGGCTGCAGCATCTTTTTTGTCGCAGCGTTCGCGGAAATCAGCGGCCAGTTTGTTGGCGACAGGACCGGGAAGGACGCCTCCGTCATTAAGGCCGAATTTTACGCCGTTGTGACCGACAGGGTTGTGGCTTGCAGTGATGTAGACGAATCCATCAACTTTGTGGCTGTATGCCATGATTTCAGGAGCTGCGGTAATCCCCAGGTATTCAACTGAAAGGCCTTTTGCGAGCAGGACTGGTATCATCTGGTCTGCAATGGCAGGGCCAGTCGGGCGTGCGTCTGTTCCGACAGCAATAACAGGCTTTTCGCTGCCTGTGCCCCATGAACCGATTCCTGCCATCTGGGCAAGACCGGCTGCTTCTTTCAGTGACAGAATGTAGTTTGCATAGACAGCAGCCATAATCTGTGAAAATGTCTTGTGATTTGTGTCAATTTCAGTAGTTTTGTCTTCCTCATTTCCGGATGCGGCGAAAACTCCACGCCAGCCGGATGCTGAAAGGATGAGGCTTGATGTATCCATTTTGGACCCCTTATAGTGCAATAAAAAACGCCTTTCTGCAAAAATGCATAAGGCGTGGTAGTGGAGGTGGGGGGAATCGAACCCCCGTCCGGATGAGCGGACCAGGAACATCTACAGGTTTAGTAATGCGAGGTGGTTGTCGGGAGACGGTAGCAGCATTACAAGCGTCGCCTCCGTATTCTGATTAAGAGTCCCTTTCACGTACCAGACACCATGAAAAGCAAGCCCTGATCAGTAACAGGAGTTCAGACCGCACAGAGCGGAGCAGAGTGAATCCCGGAAGTTACGCAGCGAGTGCGTATTCTTCTTCGTAATCGTCTTCTTTCTTGGCGATTATAGGTTTGTCTGTTCAGAGGACAGGCGGCCTCACCTGCAGTTCAAGACCACGATCACACCCGTCGAAACCGGTGCACCCCCGTGGATGCACAGAATGCAAATCTTCTGCGCGTATCATAAAGAATATAGCTTAAAAAGGGTAAAACGGCAAGTTGAACTGATTATAAGTGAGTACGTTTCAGGCTTTAAAACGGTGTTTGAGGGCCATGTATCTGATACCTGAAAGAATACCGGTTACAATCATGAGAATAGAAAGAATATCAAGGAACCCATGGAAAATACCTGAAATGACGGCTTTATTCCAGAGAATGCCACTTGCAATGGCAACGGCTATTCCAAGTGGTAACTGTAATACCCAGAAACGTGTGTTATGCATTTTTGCTGAAATGACAGACTTGTTCTTTTCTGATGATGCAGTGAAGAAAGCTGAAATCTTGTTGAAAATCTTTCTGAAAAAACCGGGATTCCTGTATTTTTCAAGAAGTGTATATCCTGCAAGAAGTTCTTCATCCGTGAAGTCATGCCTCTGAATGTTTTCTTCAAGCTCAATTTCAAGCTGACCGACCTTATCTGCAATTTCGAGTACCTGCGCGTTGATTGTCGTCCAGCCCAGCTGTTTTGCAGCTTCAAGACGCCGTTCACCGGCAATAAGTTCATAGCGGGAATTAAGTGTTATTGGATTAAGAAGTCCGTATGTGCGGAGGCTGTTTTTGAGGGACTCAAGGTCTCCGAGGTCTTTTCTGACTCTGCGTCTGACTTTAATGTCATTGATGTTTACCAGCATGCGGGCCTCCTTATCTTTAAGATAATACGTTTATCCGATTAGTCAAGCAGGTAATTATATGATGGCAGTTCTTCTTCTGTATCTTCTGTAGTGAACGGATCTGTGGTTTTTGAGGTCTTTCCGGTATTTCTTCCGTACACTGATGAAGACGTGCTGCTATGTCCCTTTCCAGATGAAGCAGATGAATCAAGGAATGAAAGATCAAGCACCAGTTCAGGCGCACTCACTTCTGTATAAACGTAACCGGCCTGCAGCATTTCGCTTCCAAGCCTCTGCTGTCCGATTGCAGATGCTGTTACGCGGTTGGTATGGAACTCGCAGAACGTTGTTGGTTCTGTTCCTTCAAGGAATACGCGTTTTGCTGTGTGATTGCCACATTCCGCTGTAGGAAGCATACCGGAAACTGAGCATACTGTCGCTTCTATAAGTCCGGTCTGAGGTTTTACGAAGTCTTTATATGACAATCCATCGTGGATTTCCTTCATATAATCACCCCAGGCAACACCTGCAAGCGTTGCACCGGTAAGTTCAAGACCGAGCGTCTGTCCTTTCCTGTCAAAGCCGAACCAGAATGCAGCCGTGTAATACGGAGAGAAACCGACTGTCCAGGCATCAGCCCAGTTCTGTGTAGTACCGGTCTTTCCTGCCATTGGCATGGTGAAACGCTTGCCGTCTGCATCCGTGTAGCGGAACTTTGTTCCCCAGCCGGAACCGCGGTAGAGTGTTCCCATATTTACAGTGTTCTGCAGAAGGTCACACATGATGTATGCTGTCTGCGGAGAAATAATCTGAGCTGCTTCACCTTTTGCAAGCTGTTCTTCACGTATATCCTTTTCCGGTGACAGAATGACGTTGCCATTCCTGTCTTCAACCGTGCGGATAGCCATTGGAATGACTTCCTTACCCTGATTTGCGAAAATGGCGAATGCGCGTGCCATCTGAACAGGCTGAACAGAAACAACACCAAGTCCCAAAGGATAAACCGGAATGAAACTGCGAGATTCGCGTTCTTCATAAGGAATGCCGAGAAGCGCTGTTGCACGCTCAATGGCAGCCTCAAAGCCAAGACCGTCAAGAACTTTCAGGGACGGAACGTTCATTGAAGTTGCAAGCGCATACCAGAGCTGAACCTGGCCTTCCCATGTTCCCTTGAAGTTTTCAGGAATATATGGCGTACCGTCCAGGTTTTTAAAGACAACAGGTGAGTCGTAAATGATTGTTGCTTCTGTAAACTTACGTGAATCAATTGCTGCTGAATAATACAGCGGCTTGAAAGTAGAACCAGGCTGCAGTGTTGCCTGTGTAGCGCGGATGAACTGGTTGTCCTGATCGAACGTACTGCCGCCAACAAGGGATGTGATGTAACCCGTGTTGTTTTCAAGGGCAATCATCGTACCTTCAATGAGTTTGTTACCGGTGTTTTCCTTTTCCTGTGCGTTGACTTTATTCACAACGCCCAAACGCAGATCATCAAGACCGAACATGAGCGTCATTATATCGAGGACAGGATTGATATCGTTTTTGAACGTTGCCATCGATGTAGATTCATTACGCTGCTCTGAAAGTTTCAGTTCTGGAATGTTGAACACGAGAGATATGAGTTCCGTCATCGGAATGTATGTATTTGCTGCATCAGATTTTCTCAGTGTTGAAGAAGACTGATATGATTCGTTTGCGTAATCAATGTAATATTTCATGACGCGTTCTGCTACCTGCTGATGCTGCAGGTTGAGCGTCGTGTTGATGGTATATCCGTCAGTGTATACATCCATGGTTCCGTACAGCATGTTGTTCATCTCGCGGAGTACATATTCACTGAACCATGGAGCTCCGTCCTCACGCATACTGTAAGCGGATGAGTTGGTACGCGTAAAGTCGAAGTTTACCCAGTAATCGTCAAATGAAGCATCTGCTTCTGAGCGGGTCAGGTACCCGTTCTCCACCATGGAGTTAAGGACATCCATCTGGCGTTCTTTTGCCCTGTTGGGGTGCTCGAACGGATTATAGTAAGACGGGTTCGAAAGCTGGATGACGAGGATTGCGGCCTCAGCAGGGGTAATCTCTGTCGCCCCATGTCCGAAATAGTGCTTGGAGGCGGCATCAACACCGTACGTTCCTGCTCCCAGATAGACTTTGTTCAGATACAGTTCAAGGATTTCCTGTTTGGAATAACGGCGTTCCATCTGGATAGCCCACCACAATTCCTTGATTTTTCGTGAAATGGAAATATCTGTACGGTCACAGTAAAGCGTACCTGCAATCTGCTGGGTAAGTGTACTTCCTCCACCGAGTGAAAGATTGAAAACCTTACCGACAACAGCACGGAGGATTGATTTGAAACTGAAACCTTTATGATTGTAGAAGATACGGTCTTCACGCGTAATGAGCGCATCAAGCAGATTCTGCGGAAGATCGATTATATCAATCATTTCACGCTTTTCATCTGAAGAGAATTCCGTGATGAGTTCACCGTTTATATCGAGAAGCTTCGTTGGAAGCGAAGGGTTGAATTCTGTGAAATTTTCAGTATTCCTGACATTGATGGTGGAGGCCGTCAACCAGCCGAGTCCTGCTCCGAAGCAGACCGCAAAGAACACCATGATACAGATGCAGACTACTGTACTTTTTCTGATTTTTTCCATCTCGTATATATTAAGCAATAATCAGGTCTTTTTCAAGATGAAACGGAAGCAAAAAAAAAGGCCGGCTTTATAAAAAGCCAGCCATGCCCATCAGGCAGTCGGACGAACAATGGGTGGGAGGGGATTTGCCCGCCCGACATTTATAATATCGGTAGGAACTGTCAAAACTTTACATTTTTTGCAAGGTTTTGCAGCTTTTTTTATCGATTAATCCTCAATCATTTCAAGAGATACGTTCATTGACAGGGTGTAAGTCTTACCGTTTTGAGCCTCAAAGTATTTAGAAAGCTCATAATCTGCCAGAACGAACCGTACGACATGCTTTCCTGAAGTGATGAACTGCTTTTCGTCCCTGTTTTCAATAAGTACATCATCCAGATAGATGACGGCACTTTCCGGTGCTACAAGGAAAAGCTCCGGCGTAACGGCCTTAAGCTCAACAGAAAGCTCTGTTTTTTTAGCCTGCTCAATGGAGAAGGTTCGTACTTCGTTACGGTAATTTTCTGAAATGACAGAAAGATGATGTATTCCTGCAGGAAGGATTATGTCCTGGTATTCTTCGTATGGAATTTCGTCAATGTAAACAAGAAGCGGCACCTCTTCATCAGGTTGCGGTTCTGCTTCCGTCAGATCATCCTCCACCGGCGGATACTCAAAATCAAGAGAGAAAAGACCCTCATTAGAAAGAATTGCCTTAATCTCAACGTCAAACAATGCATCAAAAAGATCCGCCGGAACACCTTTCATTGCAAGCTGGAAGCGCAGGACAACAGATGCATCGCCTTCACGGACTGCATACGGAATGACAGTCGCATACGGGTCTTTCTTTATGGAACGTCCCTCGCACTCAAGCTGCAGTGTCTGGCTTAAACGGGGTGGAACTGTATCAAGGTATTGCTTGGTACCACGGAAGTCAATTTCTGAAGCTCCCTGTACGCAGTCTGTCCACAGCGTCGTTGCTATTGAGTCCCGGTAGGATGCAATTATCTTTGGAATGCGGAGGTCAATCTGAATGCCCTGGATAAAACGGCGGTCTTCGGGAAGCGTGATGTTGACGCCGTCATTGATTCCGACAGTAAGGACAGTCTTTGAGCCATCAGTCTGAAGAACTGCTTGATGCATTTCCATGACACGGAAATTTTCTGCGTGAAGGAATGACAGAGAGGTGAGGAAAATAAGCTGTAAAAGAAACGATGCTGCTTTCTTCATGTTCCTTTGTGGTAAACAGTTACGGAAGCAGGCTTTCGGGATCTGTCGTGCCGTTTCCTGTCCGTATTTCGAAATGCAGGTGCGGCCCGGTTGAGGCTCCTGTCGTACCCACATATCCAATCACATCGCCTGCTGTTACGAATGTACCCGCTTCTTTCATCCCCTCTGCATAACCTGAAAGATGGGCATAGACACTCTGTAATCCGTTGGCGTGCTGTAAGATTATGTAATTACCATATGTTGCATCAGTGGCGGCAACAAGTACCGTTCCACCAAGACATGCGTAAACAGCTGTTCCTTCCGGAGCGGCAAGATCAATTCCTGAATGGAATTTCTCAGTTCCGCTTATGGGGCTTATCCTCATTCCGTAAGGCGAGGTGAGGATTCCTTCCGGTAACGGAGACTTCATGCCAGAATCAAGGAAAAAGTAGTTTTCCGTGGGCGTCAGACGCTCATTCGGTATGAAACAGAAATTCTCACCATTTATACTATACCACTGATATTGCTCAAATGCAAAATTTTCTGTCAGAAGACGTTTTTTAACAATCTGTGCAAGAACTGTTTTTGGTGTTTCTGGTATGAAAAGTCCTGCATTTACGGGAAGATACAGCGTTTTTCCAGAGACAGGTTCTGATGCGGACGAAAGATTGTTGAGAAGTGCAACTGTCTCTTTTGGAATGTTGCAGCGGGAAGCAACGGATATGACCGTGTCGCTTTCTGAAGTAGTATATGCGTATATGAACATAGGGTACATATCCTGCCGTGCTGCGGCTTTGTAGGCATTTTCTACATCCTGGGAATACTGCTTGAAGATGGCATCCCGGGGGTTAAGCGAAGGAAGATCTGGAATGAACTGAAGTTCAACGGGTTTCATTTCCTGGCAGAATGATGTGTGTATGGAAAGTGTAAGAATCAGGATTAAGAAAAGCTGTGGAAAAAGTGAATGTTTAAACATCTGCAAGACGCTTTCTGATTCTGGAAAGAACAGTTGAAACGGCAGCTCCTGCAATCAGGAAAAGCAAAGCTGCCAGTCTCCGTTCAGTGAATACGGATGAAATTACCAGAAGGATGGAAGACAGAATGACTATGAAAATGCCAAGTCTGATAATTACGCGGAGAATCAGGCGTTTCCGGCCATCTGATGTAGAAATGTTTCTGTATGTGTGGACAAACTTACGTATGATGATGATGCAGAAAAAAAGGACTGATGCAACAAGTACCAATACCGTGTACAGATGAGGTTGTGACGTCGAGAAAAACCAGAGGGGATAAATGACACCAAAACAAAGTGCAATGCAGAGAACTGCAGTAAGAAGAATATACATGCCAAAAAAAAAGAAACCGGCGTTTTTGAAAAACTAACCGGTTTCTTCCGTCAATTATTCTTCTGCGATTGCTTCTGTTGGGCAAGCAGCTGCACATGTACCGCAGCTTACGCATGCACTTGAATCAATCTCGCGCTTTCCGTTCTGCTCAGAAATTGCTCCAACCGGGCATTCACCTTCGCAGGCGCCGCAGTTTACACATGAATCAGAAATCTTGTAAGCCATGTTAAACCTCTTTTTTTTAGTGTTTTATCAGCCAGAACAGTTTTTGTCTGACCATACTTAAAAAATAACATAGAAAACAGCTAAAGACAAGTCTCTTTTAATGGTGTATGATGGATATATCAAGAAAAAAGCGACTGGGAGGATTTCATGACAAAAGAAGAACTCGCTGGAAAAATAGACCACACAAATCTTAAGGCATTTGCCACTCTTGCTGATATAGAAAAACTCTGTAGGGAAGCAAAAGACAATCATTTCGCTTCCGTTTGCGTCAATTCCGTATGGGTGACCGCGGCCAGAACCCTGCTTGAAGGAACGGACGTCGCTGTGTGCACCGTAGTAGGTTTTCCGCTCGGTGCCTGTTCTCATGATACAAAAGCAGCTGAAACAGCCATCGCTGTAGAAAACGGTGCTTCAGAAATTGACATGGTGCTTGATATCGGCGCTGCGAAAGACGGCCGCTGGGACGCTGTCCGCTCGGATGTTGAAGGCGTTATTGAAGCTGCACGTGAAGCTGCTGACGGAAAGAAAGTCACTGTAAAAGTTATTCTTGAAAACTGTTATCTCACCAAGGATGAAATTGAGCGTGCCTGCAGGGAATGCGTCGCAGCAGGAGCAGACTTCGTAAAGACAAGTACAGGTTTTGGAACTGGAGGAGCAACTGTCGAAGATGTTGCCCTCATGCGGAAGACTGTTGGAGACCGCTGTTTCGTAAAGGCTGCGGGTGGCATCCGCGACAGGGAAACTGCGCTTGCCATGATTGAAGCTGGCGCTGACCGTCTTGGCTGCAGTGCAGGTATTTCAATCGTCAACGGCTGACATCCGTAACGCTGATACTTGAAAAATCGCGCAGATATAGGTATTGTTTAATCATGTTTGATGTAAAAGATACAGATTTTTTTGAACTTGAAGAGGACGATTTCGACACAGTCCTTGCTTCCGATATAGTTTTTAATGGAAAAATCCGTTTTGCAAAGCCGTTCATGATAAAAGGACATGTTTCCGGTTCCATTGAGGCAACGAACGACCTTGTAGTAGACACAGATGCCGAAGTAAAGGCTGATATCAATGCTGAACGTGTGCTTATCCGCGGACGTGTGGAAGGCGATGTTCTTGGAAAGAAACTTGTGTTTGTCACTGCTTCCGGCACTGTTATCGGTGATATTGAGTCTCCGCAGGTTGTTCTTGAGCCTGGCAGTGTTTTTTCTGGTAAATGTACAACAACACAGCCTTCTGCAATATCCGTAAAGGATGAAGACTGATCAGACGGGAAGGGGAATGGATGATATGAAAAAGAAATTTTTAGCAGTTTGCCTTGGTTTAATGCTCTGCTCACTTCTTGCAGCACAGAAAAAAGATGCCCTTGTCCTTTACAGAAACGGTAAGTATGAGGAAGCCTCAACTGTATGCCAGCAGGAAATCAAAGAGAATCCTGATAATGTTGACTCTTATGTTGTCCTCTGCTGGGCACTTGTTGCAAACCGTCAGTACTCTGAAGCAAGTTACTGGAGTTCAAAGGGACGTGAAGTAAGTAAATATGATTCACGTCTTGTGGAAGTTCAGGCAGAAGCGGAATACTACCTTGGAAAGAATAATGAGTCCCTCGCTCATTTTCAGGAATACATTTCACTTGTTGGTGCAAGTGGAAGCCGCATTGGTGAAACGTATTCATTTATGGGCGAGATTTATATCAGGGAAGAAAAATATAACCATGCAGACATTTCTTTCTCTCAGGCAGTCCGTATGGATCCGCTCAGGGATTTGTGGTGGTCACGTCTGGGCTATGCCCGTGAAATGGCTGGCGAATACGTAAGTGCCGCAAATGCCTATGAGAAGGCTCTTGAACTTAATCCGTCACAGGAAGCCGCAAAATCAGGAAAACTCCGTGTGACACAGCTGTTGCAGTAACTGATGGAAGAAAAAAGCATAATCCATTTTGAGACGCTTGGATGCAAGCTCAATCAGATAGAATCAGAATCAATAGCCCGCGCTTTTCGTGACGCGGGTTTTTGTTCTGAAATGACTCCTTATACGGCAAAGACGAATCAGAACGCGGATGTATCACTCTGCATCGTCAATACATGCACCGTTACTGCAAAAGCAGAACAGAAAGCGCGCCGCCTTATCAGGCTCCTGCTTGAGAAATGCCCTGCCGCGGTCGTCCTTGTTACGGGCTGTTATGCTGAAGTTGAACCTGTCGCCATCCGTTCTCTTGATCCGCGTATAGCAGTACTCCGCGGCACTCAGAAAGATGTGCTGGCAGACCTTCCCAAAGCTCTTGAGCGGGCAGTTTTTGAAAGCGGCAAGACAAAAGCCGGGAAGTGGCCTTTTGAAAGCGGCAAGACAGATGGGGCCCGCGCTCTTGAACAGCTGCTGGAAGAACTTCTTGACGCCCGCCGCGCATCACCCGAAGAAGCTCTAAAGCACAGTTCATTCGCCCTCTGCACTGATACTTTCATGCAGCATTCACGGGCGTCGCTCAAGATTCAGGACGGTTGCAACAATAACTGCGCGTACTGCCGCATCCATATTGCACGCGGTCCTGCCGTCTCTCTGTCTGCCTCCGATGTTCTTGAACGGGTAAGACTTCTTGAAGCAGCAGGCCAGAAGGAAGTTGTCCTTACGGGAGTAAACCTTTCTCAGTACGCGGGAAGTACTCAGAATCTGAAAAATGATGAGATCCTTAATCTTTCGGGAGCACAGAAAAATGGAATTCTGCGGCCATATATTGACTTTGCACAGCTTCTGAAACTGCTTCTTGATAATACAAAGACAATTAATTTCCGCATTTCGAGTCTGTACCCGGACCGCATCGACGATGAGATGTGCGAGGCTATAAAGGATGAACGCATCAGACCACATTTCCACCTTTCCGTCCAGTCTGGAAGCAATGCGGTCCTTCATGCAATGAACCGCCCGTACAATGCGGAAGATGTTGTTAAAGCAGCCCGCCGCTTACGGGAGCTTAAACCTGGCTGCTTTCTCGCGTGCGACGTGATTACAGGCTTTCCCGGTGAAACAGAAGAAGACTTTGAACAGACGCTTGCCATGTGCCGCGAAGCAGATTTCTCATGGATACACGTATTCCCGTTCTCAGCACGGCCGGGAACAGCCGCTTACAAAATGAGGCCGCAGGTACCTCAGAGCATTTCTGGGGATAGGGCAGCACGACTTACTGCATTTGCCTGCGCTCAGAAAAAAGCATACCTGGAAACTTTTATAGGAAAGGAAGTCACGGCCATTGTAGAAAAGCGGCGGACAGATGAGCTTCGCGCGGTCACGGAAAACTTCATACACGTTCGTCTGCATCCTCTTTCAGATGCAGCGTCAGATTCTGCTCATCTTGGTGGAAAAGAGGTAAAAATACTCATAGAAAAAGTATTTGAATCACGTTCGCAGACAGAAGACGTTGAAGCTGAAGGAAAAATACTTTAAATATTATGAATATCCCTAAAATCATAGGATTAC
>JAGHRS010000019.1 GCA_018066285.1 Candidatus Treponema caballi | reverse complement strand
TCTGTGTATTGACTGAAATGTAATTCTTGTTGTGACTTGAGCATAAAAAAACACCACCTGAATAAATTTTACTCTATTCAAATGGTGTTTGTAAATTCAGTCTTTATGGGACTTTTTCAGTGGCCTCCGTAAACGGACAGCCTCTTTGTCTTCAAGACTTCAATTAAGCACGTGGTGCCTTGATGAATGCGATGACCAGTTCCTTGTCAGAAACGATTTCTACGCCTTCAGGAAGAGCAATCTGACCAACTTTCATGCCTTCTCCAATCTTGAGGGCAGAAATGTCAGCCTTGATGCGGACTGGAAGATCTTTAGGCATACACTTGATCTTCATGCTGTTTGTTCCCTTCTGGAGGAGACCACCTTCGCGGACACCAGCTGGGTTACCGTCAAGAAGAATCTTGATAGGTACAACAAGCGGCTTGTCTTCATCGATTACCTGAAAATCTACATGGAGATTCTTGTCAGTAATGATGTCATATTCTGTGTCCTTAATGAAAGCAAGGTATTCCTTCTTGCCGACAACGAGCTTGATAAGTGTTGTCGGAGTAGCAAGCTTCCAAACCTTTGTGAACTCTGCTTCTTCAACAGAAAGCATAGTTGCCTCTCCCTTTGAGTTATACATAACTGCAGGGAGTTTTCCAGTTGCGCGCAGAGCCTTAGCAGCACGCTTACCGGTAGTTTTACGCTCTTCAGCGTTAACTGTCATGTAATCCATTATAGGACTCCTTAAAGTTTTTTCGAATCTGGGACGGCAGGATTCGAACCTGCGGAATGTCGGCACCAAAAGCCGATGTCTTACCGCTTGACGACGTCCCAATTAAAACAGCAGCAAAAAAATTGTCGTCCTGCCGTTTGATACAAATTAATCGTCGGAAGCTCCAGCTTCCTCAAAATGACCAGCCTCGTACTCAGCAAGAATCTTGTCCTGAAGCTCAGTACGGAACTCAGGGCTGATTGGATGAGCTACATCCTTGTAGTCACCACTACTTGTCTTCCTGCTCGGCATAGCTATGAACAGGCCTGTTTTTCCTTCAATAATCTTTACATTGTGCACAACAAAGCAGTTATCAAAAGTCAATGTAACATAGGCCTTGAGTTTGCCCTCGGCTTCTACTTTACGGATACGAATCTCTGTAATCTGCATATGTCCTCCAGACATTCCGTTGTAACTACTTCGCACCATTTCCACTTTTCAGAAAGCAGTGCGCTTGCATCTTCTGCTTCCTTCCTGGAAGCAAAAATGCCATAAACAACCGATCCGGAACCAGTCATATCAGCAAACCCAGCATTAACAGAACGCATGTCCTGTAAAGCATTGTCAATTTCCGGGTACTTCTCCTTAAGTGGGGCTGTAAAACTGTTATAGAAATTCCACTTGTGACATGGTTTCTGATAATCAGCTTCCAGCTCAGCAAGTGAAGTACAATCAGCTGCAGTCCCAGGGAAGTATGCATCAACAAGGGAATAGGCTTCCTTTGTTGAACTGTGTACCCCCGGGGATACAAGAACAATAAATAAGTCAGTGCGGGGAGTTATGTACCTGACATTCTCGCCGCGTCCCGTCACAATGGCAGCAGTTTTATCCGTGTCATCATCCAGGAAGAAAAACACATCACTTCCGATTTTTGCCGCACACTCATGCTTCTGTTCAGCCGTAAGCTTTATGCCACTCAGGGCTTCCATACAGCGGAGCATTGCTGCAGCATCAGAAGAACCTCCACCCATGCCCGCTCCTGACGGAATGTTTTTTTTCAATGTAACACGTACACCGAAAGAAACGCCCGTACATTCACAAAAGGCCTTGTATGCGGAAGTGAGAGTATTTTCTGGGGGAAGACAGAAGCCTGGTGAGACCACCTGGCAAGTGTAGTTTATATCCGCCATCTCCGTCAGCAAGTCGTCATAAAGACTGACCTTCTGAAAGATACTCTCGATATTATGAAAGCCATCTGCCCGTTTCTGGTCTACCTTCAGATGAAGATTGATTTTGGCAGGTGCACGCTCACATACACTACGATGCATTTGCTTAAAAGTATACTAAACAAGGAACTCTGTCAATAGACCTGCGAAAGGATGGTGTCTTTCAATATTGATTTTTTCAGCCGAAATGGTATTATGAATTCAGTTAAAAAAATGCATATTTATTGAAAATCTTGCGCTTTTTCGCAAATGTATGCAATTTGAAAAAATTCTCGAAAATTTCGTAAAAATTTACACAAATTTTCCCCTTTTTTCATGAAAATCAGTTGACAGAAGAAATTTCTTCATCTATGTTTCTTATAGATAGTTTAAGTTAAGACTCAAAGCAATAGGGGTGTTAGATGTTCAGTGACGGTGATTTGTTTGAGGATTCAGTAAAGGACTATGGTTTTGATTTCGAGTATGATGACTTCGATGATCAGGACGAAGATGACTTTGATGATTTCGATGACGATGATTCATTAGACGACTTTGACAACGATGATTACCTGGACGACGACTTCGACGATTTTGGTGACGATGACGACGAAGATGAAGATGACGACTTCGACGGATTCGGCATTGAAGGCGAAGACGGCGACGATGATTTAGGATACGACGATTTCAACTGATTGAAAGAGTCGCGCTTACAGAAAGAAAAAGCCTTGAATACATAGTATTCAAGGCTTTTTTTTGTCTTCATGCTGACATCAAACAGCGGGCAATCAGCGGAGTTTCTCTCCTGAATGCCAGAGCTTTTCAAGGTCATAGAAAGCGCGTGCTTCCTGAGTCATGAGATGAACAACAACAGTACCGATATCAATAAGGTTCCAGTCATCACCATCAGGAATCTTGTGATTTGTGATATGAATCTCCATGTCATTTTCCTTCACATAGTCTTTTACAGCCTTGTAGCATCCCTGCTGCTGTGTTGAACTTGCAACAGTCGCAATGACAAAATAATCTGTCCAGCTGTTCAGCTGAGAAACATCAAGTACGGAGATATCCGTTGCCTTACAGTCTTCAACAAGCTGCGCTATTTCAAGAGCTTTTTCTTTTTCTGTCTTCATCTGACATACCTTCCATCAAAATCTTTTCCAAGAATAATCGTAAAGTCTACAAGAGAGTTTACTTCCAGTTCATCATCAGTACGAACTTCTTCCGTAATGATTTTCTCGCACTGGATGAAATCTGCAAGGATTTTCGCATCCTGTTCGTTACCAATATGATCAATGATGCATGTTTCTTCCACATCCTGAGAATCAGCATTAATCATACTGAGCACGTTATATCCGGCACCCTGCAGGATAACACCGGTATTACGGGCAAGTCCCTGTTTTGATGTTCCATTCTGTATTTCAAGAACGTAAACACGATCAGAGATTGTTCCTGAAGCGGATACCAGAGCAGTCGTAGTCCGCTTGAAAACATCCTTAACGTACTGTCCGTTATAATACGGAAAAAGCAGTACTTCGTCATCCACTATTTCCTCGTTTCCAAGAACAGTCTGTGGCATAAGACGTTCTGCATCAATAGAAGCTATCTGGGAAATAAGCGAATATTCATCGTCATCTTCAATGTTTGTGACAACAGCCTTTGAGAACGGGCTGAAACGCCGTTTGTTCATGAGCCCTGTCTTATTGTTGTTAAGTGCAGAAATGAATGCAACAATAATGTTCTGTTTCCTTTCCTGAATATCAGAAGCAGAATCATCCGGAAGAGTATAGGCAAGATAGGTGCAGACCTTATCACCGTCAAGCGTTACGGCACCGGAAGGAAGCAGATAATGAACGCCATCTTCAACATAATCAACAGGTGACGGAATGAAGACGCGAAATCCACCAAGCATATCCGTTATGTAAGAAAAGTCATCAAGATTGATTTCCATGGTGAAAGGAATGCTTGCACCTGTCAGTTTTTCAACTTCCTGGCGATAAACGTCAATTCCCTTCTCCCGGTAAACGCTGTCAATGCTGTCAACACGGCCAAGACTGGAATAGATTGCACCCGTGTTGCACGGAATGTCAAAAACGGCACCACGCTTTGAAACAGGATAGTAAACAAGCACATCCGTCGTAATTGCCGTATCTCCATCATGAACGACAAGCAGAACTTTTACCAATTCGTCGTTTTTAAGGACTTCAGCAACAGTATCTGTCTGAACGAGAAAAAACAGCGCAATTACCATTGCAACGAGAACAATGAGGATAAAAAAAAGGAATATGGCACTCTTGTTGATTTTCTGCGTTGACATCAATCAGTCCTTTTTTACGAGATAAAACAGGAACTCTTCCGTCCATGGAGAAAGATCATTTCCGATTTCTGACATATAACGGATATTATCCTCAAGAACCCATATAACAAGATCATTCAGAGAGTCGTTTTCATGTGTTTTCCAGAAATCAGCAGGAACTGTCTGACGTCCGGGTTCCATTTTATCTGAAACATACAGTACTTTCGCAAGGTCACAGATACCAGGCTTTCCAAACGTATGATATTTCACCGCCTCAAGGATTTCCGGTTCATCAATGCCATAATCCCTTTCGAGCATAACAGCGGCTGCACGTCCATGCATAAGGTTTGGACGGCCTTTTTCAACATCAGACACAGGATCGGAATCAAGACGCGCCAGAGAGATAAGCTGCCTGTCTGACATTTCCTTGCACATATCGTGAACAACGCCGCAGTAATAACCGGTGCGGCCATCAAGCTCGTAGCGGATGCAAAGCTCCTCTGCCGTGCGTGCGGTTCTGAGGGAATGAGCATATCTGGCCTGAGAAACAGTCTTCTGAACGACTTTCTTCATCTTTTCGATTTCTTCTTCCATGTCACGAATCATATACACCTCTCTGCTCTATGTATCGGCATATTTCATCAGGAATTAGCGCTGAAATTTCTTCGTGACATGCTATTCTTCTCCTGACTTCTGTGGATGAGATGTCGAACAGTTCGTTCATGATTGAGACATGCGGATATGCGAAGTCTGCTTTCAAGGCATAGGGGCGGCGTGCGAGTATTATATCAGCCTCGTCCGCCAGCGCGTCAGCTTCCTTCCAGCGGTGAAAGCCTTCAATAAGATCAGCACCAATAATGATGCCAAGTTTTCCTTCAAGCAGCCCTTCACGCTTATATTTCTCTGTCAGAAAGCGCACCGTGTCTATGGTGTAGGAAACGCCGGCCCGCTCTATTTCACACAGTTCAAGCGCTGCCCACGGATACGGCTTTATGGCAAGCCGGAGCATCTCTATGCGTTCTTCATCTGTAAATGAAAGGGCAAATGCACCCGCTTCCTCAGGCGAAGAAACGACGCCTTTCGAACAGCGAGACTTGAACGGCGACTGATACGCGGGTACAAAGACAACTCTGTCGTATCCTGCAAGTTTCACCGCAGACTCAGCGAGCGCGATATGTCCCTTATGAACGGGATTAAAGCTGCCGCCTAAAAGCGCTATCTTCAACCTTCGCTTCCCGGATACTGAGTATCTTCATCAGAGCAGTACGCCCTGTCTTTCATGAATGCGCTGACTTCCTTCTTCGGTGCGGCATCAGCAGCCGGACCGGTCGCCGTAACACCAGCAATCGCAGTAGCGCGCGCAGCTTCAGCTGTATCAGCACCCTGCGCTTCAGGAAGGCGGTTTGCAAGCTCAATGATTTCGTTACGTACACGTTGCAGTCCTTCGCGGCTGAACACTGACATCGGGATTACCTTCTCGTCCGGGTACTTCGCTGCGATTTCGGCTGCAACGTCAGAAGCGCCTTCAACATCAATCTTGTTGCACAGGATGATGTGCGGCTTCTTCGCAAGTTCCTCAGAGAAGGACGCGAGTTCTGCGTTCAGCTTTTCATACGCGTTCAGGGCGTCCGGGTCGCTGCAGTCAATGATGAACACAAGACCAACCGTGCGCGAAATGTGCTTCAGAAAGCGGATGCCGAGTCCGGCGCCTTCAGAAGCTCCTTCTATGATACCCGGAATGTCCGCTATGATGATGTCCTGTTCGTCATCCACACGGAGAACGCCCAGGTTTGGTATCTTTGTCGTAAACGGATACGGCGCGATTTTAGGACGCGCGTTCGTGAAGTAATCGAGAAGCGAAGACTTACCCGCATTCGGGAAGCCGACAAGACCGATATCTGCCATGATGCTGAGCTCTACACGGAGCATGCGGGTCTCACCCGGCTTTCCCTGGTGAGCGTACTTCGGAGCCTGGTTTGTCGAGCTCTTGAAATGCATATTGCCCCAGCCGCCCTTGCCGCCTGTCAGGAAGACAAACTGCTCGTTGTCGGCTTCAGTCGTGAACTCACAGACAATCTCGTCCGTTTCCCAATCGCGGACAATTGTTCCCGGTGGCAGCGGAATGATGACATCCTCACCGTCTTTTCCATAGCGGTTGCGTCCTTCGCCGTCGCCGCCGTTTCGGGCCTTGTACTTTCCCTTATATCTGAGATGAGCCAGTGTCCTCAAATTGCGCTTGCAGCAAAAAATAACGTCGCCGCCGCGTCCACCGTCTCCACCGGAAGGGCCGCCAAGCGGAATGTACTTTTCCCTTCTGAACGCGATGCAGCCGTTGCCGCCTTTACCAGAACTGACTTCTATGCGTGCTTCATCAGCAAACTGTATCATCTTGAATCCTCAATGATAAATATACAAAAAAAATACCCGGTTGCACACCTTTCGGCAGCAATAACCGGGTACTCTGTTACACAATGTTCAGAAAACTTATTTTGCCTTTACAGGCTCAATTGAAGCAAGCTTTCTGCCCTTGCGCTCGTGGTAAACAACCTTACCACTTTCTGTAGCATACAGTGTATCGTCCTTACCGATCTTTACACCATCGCCCGGGTTAATCTTTGTTCCTCTCTGGCGAACCAGAATTGAACCTGCAGTAACTGTCTCACCGCCGTAAACCTTAACTCCAAGATATTTTGGGTTTGAATCACGACCGTTCTTAGCGCCGCTTCCACCTTTCTTGCGTCCCATTTTTATGCCTCCGCATCCTGATTTTCAGTTTGTACCCGCATCGATACATTGTCAGGAAACTCTTCCTGAAGCTGACCAAGTCCCGTTTCAAGAAAACTTTCACAATGCATCAACAAAGCATTTTGAGCTTTGTCAAAATCCTTCACACGAAATGCGAGTACTCCGCGTTCAGGTGCATCTATCTCTAAAGTAATGCCGGCAGAAGATTCAAGCAGTGAACTGACTGTGCGGAGAAGGACAGAAACCCCCGCGCAGGCAATGTCAGAGCCTTTGGCAGCATAACCGGCATGTCCTTCTGCCAGGCAGGAACGGAACGCACCGTCTTGTGAACGGGAGAGCCGTACCTGAACCATACCACACCGGTTAGCGGACCATCAGGTCCTTATGCAATAACGATATCCTGAATGCGGATATTTGTGTACTGCTGGCGATGACCGATTGTTCTGCGGTAATCTTTCTTGCTCTTGTACTTAAGAACGATAACCTTGTCATCCTTGAAGCTGTCTTCAACAACTGCAGTTACCTTAGCACCTGCAACATATGGAGTACCAACGCTTACCTTATCACCGTCGCTTACGAGAAGAACAGTGTCGATATCTACAGTCTTTCCTTTTTCAACATCAAGCTTGTCAACCTGAATGAGGGCATCTTTCTCAGCCTTGTACTGCTTGCCCTTATACTCTACCAGTGCGTACATCTTACACCTCTATTTAATATATATACCGCAGTTCCTCAACCGAAATGCGGGGCACCGGAAAAACGGGGATTCCCCGACGCCAGGATACATGCGTATTAAGCATTGTATTAGTTTCTTTCTTTTTGGTCAATAACCTTTTGAGCCCTTACATCGTTTCAAGATAAGGAATAAGAACGACATTCATGGCGTTCTTGAGCACCTGACTTACACACTCTGCAAGAGCCAGGCGTCCAGAAGCAAGTTTTGCATCCCTGTCTGCCACACTCAGAATCGGGCAGTCGTGGTAGAACTTGCTGAAGCCCTTTGAAACTTCGTACAGATAGCCTGCAACCTGTGACGGATCAAGTGTCTTTGCTGCCTTTTCAAGCACTGCCGGATAGTCACCGAGTGTCTTGATAAGCTCCCATTCTGCAGGGGCTTTGAGAAGGGAAAGAGCCTCTTCACTGTAATCAGGAGCAACGCCAGCCTCATCAGCCTTACGCAGGATGGAAGCGATACGTGCGCCCATGTACTGCAGGTACGGGCCGGTGTTTCCGTTGAATGAAAGCGACTCTTTAGGATTGAACATCATGTCCTTTGTAGGTGTTGCAGACAGCAGGAAGTAATGAAGTGCGCCGAGAGCGATGTTCTCTGCTACAGCGGCCGGGTCACCGACAGCCTCTTCACGGCCCTTCTCTGCAATCTCAGCAAGTGCGCCGTCGCGCAGTGAGCTGATAAGGTCATCAGCGTCAACGACAGTACCTTCGCGGCTCTTCATCTTGCCTTCCGGAAGATTGACCATGCCGTATGAAAGGTGGAACAGGCTGTCTGTCCATGAATAGCCGAGTTTCTTGAGGATATGGAACAGGACCTTGAAATGGAACTGCTGCTCTGAGCCGACAACGTACACGAGCTGGTTGAAGTCCCAGTCGTCGTGGCGGCTGACTGCCGTTCCGATATCCTGGGTGATATAGACTGAAGTGCCATCCTTTCTGAGCATGACCTTCTCTTTGTCTTCACCGTCCTTATTCTTTCCGACGACATCTGTTACATCAATGCGGACAGAACCGTCATCTGCCTTGAAGAACACGCCATCCTCAAGTCCTTTAAGGATGATTGCCTTTCCCTTAAGGTAGGTGTCGCTTTCAAGATAGAACTTGTCGAATGAAACGCCCGTGCGCTCGTATGTCTGCATCATGCCATCGACAGCCCACTTGTTCATCTGTGTCCAGAGCTTACGAAGCTCTTCGCCGCCTTCTTCCCACTGCTTGAGCATGGCCTGTGCGCCCTTCTCAACAGCGGTCGGCTCATCAGCCTTTCCTGCGGCGGCAAGTTCATCAGCCTGAGCCTTGCGCATCTTCTCAAATTCAACGTAGCAGTCACCGACAAAGCGGTCGCTCTTAAGGCCGAGTGACTCAGGAGTGTCCTTGAGCTCGAACTTGTAATCTTTTGTAAGGCCGTTCTCATCGACCCACTCAGGATGAGCAGAATGATTCTTGATGTAAGCGAGCATTGACTTACAGATATGAACACCACGGTTATTGATGAGGTCTACCTTGTAGACCTCTGCACCGGCAGCTTTCAGGATGCGGCTGACAGACTCACCGAGCGCGTCGTTCCTCAGGTGGCCGAGATGCAGCGGCTTGTTTGTATTCGGACTTGAGAACTCAATCATGACGCGGCGGCCGGCAAGAGGAGCCTTGCCTTCCTTATTCAGGGAACCGTACGTATCAGCCTGCTCATGAATTGTCTTGAGCGTGGAACTTGCAGCAGCGGCTTTATTAAGCTTTGCGTTGACGTACGGGCCTACATTAAGGAATGTACCTGCCTCAGCAGCCTTTGCCGCGAGTTCGCTGTTAATGATTGTGACGACCTCGGCCGCAATCATCGGAGGAGCCATGCGCAGTGTCTTTGCAAACGTGAACATCGGGATGCCGACATCACCCATCTCCGGGTTTGGCGGCGTTTCAAGAAGCAGAGATGATGCTTCAACAGCAGGAACATCAAGTCCCTTGTTTTTGATGAAAATGTTGATTGCTTCAGCGGCAACAATGCCACACTGTGTCCGTAAATCTGCCATGACGGCCTCCTGTCATATATGAAAGCCCGAAAAAATGGGCAATATTTCCTTTATGGTGTAGAGTTTAGCAAAAAACTGCATAATTTTCAACATGATATAGAATTTCGTGCTTTACTATTTCAAATCACATCGCTATCATTGTTTCTATGAGTAACGATACAGAAAACGCTGTTTCAAGCGCACTTTTTACCGATTTTTATGAACTGACCATGGCACAGGGGTACTGGAAAAACCACATGGATGCCCCTGCAGTATTTGACATGTTTTTCAGAAGAAATCCCTTCAGCGGTGGCTTTTCTGTGTTCGCCGGTCTTGAGACACTTCTTGATTACGTTACATCTTTCCGTTTCAGGGACGAGGACATTGAGTACCTCCGCAGCCTGAAATCGTTCGATAATGCCTTTCTTGACTACCTGAAGGATTTTCACTTTACCGGTGACATGTACGCCATGCAGGAAGGAAGCGTCATCTTCCCGAACGAGCCGATTGTCCGCATCCACGCAAACCTGATTGAAGCACAGATTCTTGAAGGTCTTGTCCTGAACACGATTAACTTCCAGAGTCTGATTGCCACAAAGACAGCACGCGTCTGGCTTGCTTCAAAGAAAGGCGGCATCATGGAGTTCGGTCTTCGCCGCGCACAGGGCTATGACGGTGCAATGAGCGCAACCCGTGCTGCATATATCGGAGGAGCCGCAGGAACATCAAACACGCTCGCCGGTCTTGAGTACAAGATTCCTGTCATGGGAACGATGGCCCACTCATGGATCATGAGTTTCCCGACTGAACTTGAAGCATTTAAGGCATACGCAGAAATCTATCCGGACAAGGCAATTTTCCTTATCGATACGTACGACACGCTTAACTCCGGCATCATCAATGCAATCAAGGTTGGCGCAAAGCTCGTTGAAAAGGGCTACAACTTCGGCGTGCGTCTTGATTCAGGCGACATCCAGTATCTGACGGCGGAAGTAAGGAAGCGGCTTGATGCAGCAGGCTTCCCACAGGCGACAATCGCCGTTTCAAATGAACTTACCGAACAGATCATTGAAACACTCGTCCTTAAAGGCGCTCCGATCAACAGCTGGGGCGTTGGAACGCACATGGTCACCGGCGGAAGCGAAGCAAGCTTCACCGGTGTATATAAGCTCGCCGCCCGCAACAACCCTGAAGGCGGAGACATGATTCCGGCGATGAAGTTCTCAGATAATCCTGAAAAGACAACGAACCCGGGCATCAAGAACGTCTACCGCCTTTTTGATGCAGACGGCATGGCAAAGGCAGATATCCTTGCACTTGAAGGCGAAAAGGTTGAAGCCGGAAAAGAAGCCCGTTACTATCATCCGTCTGTAGACTACAGGCAGTTCAGTTTCAAGGCAGCCCGTGTTGAGCCGCTTCTGTTTAAGGTACTCGAAAAAGGAGAGCGCACACAGCCTAAACCGGATCCGGTCATTGCACTCCGCAAGGCGCGCGAGACTCTCGTAAAACAGCTTGAGTATCTGGATCCGACATACAAGCGCATCCTGAACCCGCACATTTACAAGGTGTCTATCACGGATACGCTTAAGGAACTGAAACTTAAGTTCATTTCTGAAAGAATTAAATAATTAAAAAAGCGGAGCCTGTAAAAGCCCCGCTTTTTTTGTGCATATCACACACCACTCAGCTCGCGCGCAAACTTTGCGTTTGAAAGATCATCGTTCGCCTGTTCTTCATCTTTCAGAACTTCCGCGTTATAGTCTGCAAGCGCTTTTTCGCGCAGCTTTGTAATGACTTTTCTGTCACGCATTTTCTCAGCGAACACTTCGCGCTTCTGTTCAATGACAAGTTCAGCCTGTGCAAACTCTTCAAGGAGCTCTCCCTTACGCAGTTTCAGGCGTACTTTATATGCTTCATTAGCCTGCATTGCAGGAATGTCGCTTGTAATACGCACAGCTCCGGCGGCGACCATTTCCCGGGCTATATGCTCAAGCTCTGCCTGAATCCTGTTTGCTTCAGCAATGGCGGCAGCAAGGTCAAGCTTAGCCTGTTCTTCTTCGTACTCGCGTAAATCAAGAACTTTCTGAAGGGAAAAATTAAACCGTTTCATAAATCAGACGGATGCCGCCCCCATTTCAACGCTGGGAAAAGCCACTGCTTTCAGCTGCGGCAAGTTCTTCTTCTGGAATCTCAATACCGACAAGAGCTCCAAATTTCTGCAACGTTTCACGGACAGGCGCAGGCTCTTCAACTTTCTGCATCAGGAACTCTTCAATTGCCTGATGTGCATCAATTGCCGCATCTACATCCGGGCTGGAACCACGCTTATAGGCACCGACGGTAATCATATCCTCATTCTGTGCATATGACGCAATAAGACGGCGGATTTTCGCGTACACTTCCTTGGTGACAGGCCCCATGACTACGCTCGACAGACGGCTGATTGACGCAAGAATGTCAATTGCAGGGAAATGGAATGAATCCGCAAGTTTTCTGTTCAAGACAATATGTCCGTCGAGAGTTGCACGTACAGTATCAGCAATTGGTTCATTCATATCGTCACCGTCAACAAGAACGGTATAGAAAGCAGTTATAGTACCTTTAAGTGATGTACCGGCGCGTTCCAGAAGCTTTGGCAGAAGCCCGAATACGCTCGGCGGATATCCACGCTGTGCTGGCGGCTCACCTATTGTGTTGCCGATATCACGCTGGGCACGGGCAAAGCGCGTAACTGAGTCAAACATGAGCATGACGTCTTTGCCCTGGTCACGGAAATATTCAGCGACGGCGGTAGCGACATATGCTCCGCGCAGCCAGCAGAGAGGCGACTGATCTGAAGTTGCAGCTATGATGACGGAACGTTTCAGGCCTTCAGGGCCAAGGTCATGGTTAATGAAGTCAAGAACCTCACGTCCACGCTCACCGATAAGCGCAATGACGTTTACATCAGCGTTTGTATTACGCGCAATCATACCAAGCAGCGTTGATTTACCGACACCAGAACCTGCCATTATGGCAAAACGTTGGCCCTTTCCTGCTGCCAGGAGCGAATCGACTGCGCGTATTCCAGTGACAATGCGCTCTTTGATCGGCTTTCGGTCAAGCGGATCAGGCGGAGACGCAACTGCCGGATAGTATGTTTCAGGAATGATTTCACCTTTTCTGTCGTAGGCATGACCAGTCGCATCAAGAACGCGTCCGAGAAGTTCTTTTCCAACACCAACTTTCAGGACTTCTCCAGAAGCAGTAACACGGCTTCCAATTTCGATGCCCTTTGTCTCGCCGTATGCCATAAGCTTGACTGTGGTTCCGTCAAGGCCGATGACTTCAGCAAGCACAGATTCTTTTGAGTACGGAATTTCAATGGAGCAGACTTCGCCGACAACAGACTGGGGGCCGCGGCTTTCAATAAGCATGCCGTTAACACGGATTACTTCACCGGTAAAACGGATTGTATCTGTTTCCTCAACCCTATTCAGATATTTGCTGAATAAATTATCCATAGCAAGCCACCTATTCGTTCATGGCGTTGGTTTTATTCACAGTCTTGATTGGAGAAATTTCCAGAATCTTCTGTTCAAGTTCGTTCATCTGGCTTGAGATACGTGCATCAATTGCGCCGAAGTCTGTCTCGATGATACAGCCACCGCGTTCAACGCTTGAATCTTCAGCCACGGTGATATTCTTGACGCTCTCTACAGCCTGCATGAAGTCTTTTGTATGCTCTGTGGTAAGATCAAGATCAGCAAGGTTAACACGGATGGTAACATCTCCTCTTCCCTTCACCTTGCGGAGAGCCTGCAGAATGTTCTGCATGACGACACTTCTCTGATTTTCAGAAATTGTTTTGACAACTTTGCGGGAAATAAGAAGAACCAGCTCAACAATCTGCTGCTCTGTCTCATCAAGAATTTCCTGCCGCTTATCCACTGTTTTCTCAAGGATTGTATGAAGTCTGTTGATAAGACGGTCAGCTTCCTGCTTTCCGTTGTTGTATCCATCTTCGCTTCCTTTATCGAAACCGTCTTTGTAGGCGTCGCCAGTAATCTTGTCGCGCTTTATTTCTGCTTCTGTCGTGATTTCTTTTGCTTTTTCTTCAGCCTTTTTTATGATGTCCTCTGCTTCAGTCTGTGCCTGCTGACGAATAATTGCAGCTTCATCAGTCTTTCTGCGGACTTCATCAAAAGCGTTTTCTTCCGCGCGTTTTACAATTTCATCAGCTTCAGCCTGAGCTTCTTCAATCATCTGGGCTTTCTGTTTTTCCCAGTCTGCCTTGAACGCTTCTGCTTCCCTGCGGAGGTCATCAGCTGTTGGTCCGGTATATTCCGGAGCCACCTCTTCCTTTTCCTCTTCTTCTTCAGCTTCAAAAGAACGGGAAAGCTGAAGCATTACCTTTTTGTCGCTTTTTTTGATTTCGCCAGGGTTAAAAACGTTTTTCTTCATATCAGGCTACCTTATACAACGAGCTCATCCTCACCAGAACGGGCGATGACGATTTCACCGGAGTCTTCAAGACGGCGGATTGTAGATACGATCTTCTGCTGGGCTTCTTCAACGTCCTTCAAGCGGACAGGTCCCATAAACTCCATATCCTCTTTCAACATACCGGCAGCACGCTTAGACATGTTGCGGAAAATCTTATCCTGAACTTCGGTATCAACAGCCTTAAGCGCTTTTGCGAGCTCCTGCGTATCGACTTCGCGCATAACCTTCTGAATAGCACGGTCGTCCAGCATAACGATATCTTCGAAAACGAACATTCGCTTTTTGATCTCTTCTGCAAGATCCGGATCCTCTTCTTCGAGGGATTCGATAATCGTCTTTTCAGAAGAACGGTCAACAAGGTTGAGAATTTCAACGATGCTTTCAACACCACCAGCTGCCGTGTAGTCTTCACTGGACAGCGTAGACAGCTTCTTCTCAAGAACGCGTTCAACTTCACGAAGAACGTCAGGAGATGTACGGTCCATTGTTGCAATACGCCTTGCAACTTCACTCTGAATGTCATCCGGCAGATTCTGCAGAATGATTGAAGCCTTGTTAGGCTCAAGGTAAGCAAGAATAAGGGCTATTGTCTGCGGATGTTCCTGCTGGATGAAGTTTAACAGATGGGCTGGGTCTGTACGGCGGATAAAGTCAAACGGGCGTACCTGAAGGCTGCTTGTGAGGCGGTTGATGATATCAATTGCCTTCTGGCTTCCGACTGATTTTTCAAGCAGTTCACGCGCAAAGTCAATACCACCGGAAGTGATGAAGTTCTGAGCCTTCATCAAATCCTGGAACTCACGGAGAACCTGCTCTTTGAACTCTGAATCGACCGTTTCAAGACGGGCAATTTCAAAAGTAAGCGTTTCTACTTCATCTTCACGCAGATGCTTGAATATTTCTGATGATATTTCTGAACCGAGGGCTACAAGGAATATAGCGGCTTTCTGACGGCCATTCAGACTCTTATAATCTTTCTTTTTGCCACCAGCTCCTTTTCCGGCTGGCTTTCCGCCTTTGGCAGCGGCGGCTGCTTTCGCGTCTGACATACTGTTATTCCTCCGTCAACCAGGTTCTTATGAGCATAGCGATATCTTCAGGATGCTCTTTGGCCATAGCGATTGCAGTTTCCTGAAGTTCTGCACGTTCGCGCTCTTCGATAGACATGGTAACTTCCATACCAGCCTGTTCCGCTTCCCAAAGTGTCTTCTCGCGTTCCATCTGATGCTGGCGAAGAATTGCTTCTTCCTTGAGGCGGCGCTTTCTCTCAACCTCGCGGCTGATAAAGCGGAATACTATGAATGCAAGCAGGACAGCGGCAATACCAATACAAATGTAAATGATTGTGCTCTGTAACCGCTCTTTCTTTCTGAATTCTTCATCGGCAGCTTCATGCTCTGCTGTACGGTCAATTTTGATTCTCGTAACAGTTACTGAGTCACCGCGGCTTCTGTCATAACCGACTGCATCCTGAACAAGACTGATGGCTGCTGTAAGATCTTCATCTGAAACAGGCTCAAAGGTCCATCCCTCTGTTCCAAGAATTACATTTCCCTTATCGTCATAATTACGGGTCCAGACACCATCAATGTTGACAGAAACCGTTCTGCGTCCCATTTCAGGACTCTTTATTTCAGATGTCTGAGTGGAATTGACGACATTGTTTACCTTCTCGCCTTTTTCTTCTGTAAGCGTATAGGTATTTGACATGTCTGAATAGACGACAGGATTCTGTCCTTCAACACCGGCAGGGCCTTCCGGATTATAGACAGTTCCTTTTGATATCTTCGTTACCGTTTCTGAAGAAAGAACGAGTGAATCCTTCAATTCTGAATCATCATATGATGTATCAGGATTATCAGCTTTTATGGTAATGGGCTTATATTCAGTTGAATCGATTGTCTTTTCAGACATATCCATATCAATCTTGATATTCAGATTTCGTACACGGTCACTACCGAAAATACTCTGCAGGGAAGAAAGAACTTCAACACGGTACTTTGATTCAAGCTGTGCAATAAGTTTCTGCTGCTTCTCAATGACACTGATACGGTCAAAATCCTGCATACCGTCAAAATCACCAAGATCATTTCCATTATTATCAAGGATGGTGATATTCTCATCCTTAAGACCGGCAACGGCACTTCTGATATCTTTCTTGATTGCAAGGACTTTCTTTCTGTTTATTGAAAGGTCGCTTCCCGGTGCCGGAGTAATGACAACACTAGCTGAAACAGGTGTCTGGTCGGCAGTAAACGTTGATTTTTCAGGCATTGAAATCACGACGTTTACATCAGAAATATCGCTCTGAGCCTTCAGGTGATTCTGAAGTTCTGTAACGACTGAGTTTCTGAGGTTTATGTTCCTTTCAAAATCTGTTGTCGTCCACTGCTCCATTCCAAGCCAGTCCCAAGCCGGAACTGAATCCGGAATAAGCCCTTCCTGATCAAGCAGTGACCGCAATCTGCGTGCGGTTGATTTATCCTTTACAGAAATAATGCCAGTTGTACTTAAAGTATACTCAACATTTTCCTGATCAAGTCTGAACAGAATATCATCACGCGCATTTTCATCTGTTATTGCAGTCTGAAACAGCGGATACGTAGTCGGTGTCGATGAGATTTTTGAGACGGCGATAATGACGCCTATAACGACGACAATTATGCCAATAAGAATAATCTTTTGGACCAGACTCCATTTAGCCCATAAAGCCTTGGTCTGATCCAGCAGTTTTTTAAACCATTCGTTCATTTAGCCCTCCCGTGAACGAATAACAACATACTGTTTATGAAATTATATCACAAATTTCTTTATCTGAAAAGACTTTATGTAAAAATGCAGAAAAATGCCCGGAGAATGAGTTAATCAACAATCAGGATTACTTCTATCTTGTCGTCTGGATATCTGACCATGCCTGTGTAAGGCGGTCTATGACGTTCTGTGCAAGACTTAAAGAAAGGCTTGCTTCTGCCATTGCGATGGTTACATCATGCACATCAACAGAATCAGGATCAGTTACAAGAGCCTGTGCCATCTCAGAACTTGCCTGCTGCTTGTCATTTACGTAATTGACTGCATCAAGCAGATATTCCTCAAATGAAGACTTGTTCCTCTTTCCTGTAATGTTTTCTGAAGAAAGTGAGTTTTCCGCAGCATTTGACGCAGCCAGCGGTGATGAACCAATGTGCGCCGGATTTGTACGGGCCATCTGAAATGATGACATGATAGACAGATTATTAGCCATGACATTCCCCTTCCAGATTTAATGGTACATCACTTACTGAGCGATTGCAAGGGCTTGCTGGAACATTTCCTTTGAACCCTGAATGACAGAAGAGTTTGCCTCGTAAGCACGTGATGCTGAAATAAGGTCAACCATTTCTGTTACGATATCGATGTTAGGATATTCTACATAACCTGCATGTGGACCAGAAAGAATTGCATCAGGATTTGTCGGATCGTATACAAAGCGGCCTTCTGACGTATCTTTCTGAATTTCTGCAACTCTTACACCAGTTCCGATTGTAGTATCAAATTCAGAAGGAGCTGAAAATCCGCGGTACTGTGCACCTGCTCTTGCCTGAACAATAACCGTTGATTTCTTGTAAGGACCGCCGTCTGCGGTGCGTGTTGTGTTTGCGTTTGCGATATTGTCTGCGATGACGTCCGTTCTGAGGCGTTCAACGCTCATTCCTGTTGCTGCTATGTTAATACTTGAAAAAAGACCCATTGTTTTTCTCCTTTACGAAACTACTTTTTAAGAACTGCCTTTACCTGTGAGAACTCGAAGCTTTCCATCTGAGTTAAGAGCTGGTACTGAAGCTGAGTCTTAAGGATGAGCATTGCTTCTTCTTCTGCATCAACATTGTTGCCGTTCGCCTTAGATGTTGATGTGTAATCAAGGACTGTTTTCGGTGTGACATCCTGATAAGAAGCAGCTGCTTTCGTTGACTGAATGTGGCGTGGATCAGTCGTAATCATGGTAAACTCTTCCCCTGCATGAGCTTCACGCTCCATTGCACGTTTGAGTTCGCTCTCAAAATTAACTGATGAACGCTTGAAATTCGGAACTTCTGAGTTGGCCAGGTTATTGGCACTTACCTGATACCTGAGGCTTGAAACATCAAGTGCTCTGTGCAGCAGGTCCACATCTCTTGAAAAACTGTTCATTTCGTATCCCCTCCCGGATTCTGAATAAATAGTTGAAGGTGCCCGTACTTTTTACTTTCCAGGTCTTCAGCTATATTTTCGGCGGAATATAAATGAAGTTAAGTCTTTTTTCTGGATAAAAATAAAAAAGGCAGCCTTTTCAGGCTGCCCGAAACGCATATTTGAACTTACTTAAAAGTCAGTTCTATTACAGATATGAGTTGTAGAGTTTAACAAGGTTTGAAGCGTTCTTTGTCTCACATTCCTTAACGAATGCGTCCCAGTCTTTACTCAGGTCTTTCTGACCAAGGATGAACTGGAGTGACCAAGAAGCGATTGTGTCCTTGAGTGGGCTTCCCCAAAGGTTAACCTGCTCGTTGTCATCTTCATCGAATGCGATTGCTGGTGACAGTGGTTTTGAATCGCGGTACTTACCGAGGCGGTCATAGAAGCTCTGGTGAATTGGTGAGAAGTTATCAGCCATTTCTACGCATGTATGACCATACCAGAAGTTACCACCTGCATAACCCCACTGGAGGCGGATATCAACATCTTCGTCGCTACCAGGAATTGACAGACCACCGCACTTGAAGCCAGGGAGGAGAGCCTTAACCTGGAGACCAGTTGAAGCATCTTCAACCCAGTGCCATGTCTTTCCTTCTGGACCCCACTTGTACAGTGAGTATGCTTCTGAAGAGTACCACAGCCAGTCAACGAAGCGGAGCATCTTGATGAAGCCTTCTTCGCCGAGTTCCTTGCGTGCACGCTCTGCAATCATGACACCATTCTCAAGACGTGCGTTCTCAGCTGAGTAGCGGTTGAGTGCAACTGGAGTCAGTGCATAGTATGTCTCATAGTTTCCTTCACCAAGAGCATCCTTCAGGCCCTGCTCCCATGTTGTGAGCTGACCGCGGTTGATGCTGATGATTGCTGTCTTACCATTGTAGAACTTGTTGCAGGCTGTTGTATCATCCTGTGTGAATGTTTCCGGATCGAGAATTCCGCCCTTAACATACTTGTTTGCACAAGCGAGGAACTGCTTCATTGCATCTGAAGAACCTGCGAAATAGAATTCCTTCTTAGCCTGGTCATACTGAACACCGTTTCCAAGTGCCCAGCCAGCATCGATACCGAATGAGTTACCCATGAGCTTCAGGAGGTTACCACCTGTGCCCTGTCCTGACTCAGAACCACACCACAGGTCAGACCATACATAGTCCTTGTCTGTAATGATGCCCTGCTTTACCATGTATGCCTTAACCTTTACGAGGTCATTGTACAGGTCATCCCATGTCCAGTTAACTTCTTCTTTTGCTACATCAATTCCAGCACCTTCGAAATAATCCTTGCGTACGAAAATTGTGTAATCCTGCATTGCTTTTTCAAGCATACCTGGCAGGCGGTAGTATTTGCCGTTTGCCTTTACGATTGTGTCAACATCAGCCTTCATGTTGTACTTGTTGTAGAATGCCATGTAGTTAGGCATGTACTGTACATAGTCTGATACTGGAACAACAGCACCACCATCAACGAACTTTGACTCATCATAAACCTTTGGAATGATGTAGGCTGAGTCACCTGCGTTGATTGCAAGAGTAATCTTGTCTGTGTAAACGCTTGAATCATAAGAAATGATGTCCAGATGTACATTTGTCAGATTTTCGATATCCTTGAAGATACCTTCTGTCTTCCATGTGTCCACCATTGCATACCATGAGGCGTCACTGAAATACATTGTGTATGTTACAGGAACGTCTGAATGGAATGTTACTTCCTCACCAAACTGATAGTCGAGCTTTGCTGCAGCTGCAGCTGGTGCGGCAGCCTTTGTGTCTTTCTTTCCACCAGCAAAGAGAGCACAAACCATCATGAGAGCAACAAGAATAGTTGCAAACTTTTTCATAGATTTTCCTCCTTCTTTATCTATGTTTTATTCCTTTACTCCGCCGAGCATCATGCCCTGAACGTAGTATTTCTGAATAAACGGATATACACAGATGATAGGCGCAGCCATCAGAAGCATTGAGCAAGCCTTGATGTTTGCAGCAACCTGCATCTTGTCTCCGGCAGCATCTCCCGGATCTGAAGTCTGGGAAGCACCGGTAATGATTGTCTTAAGATAGAATGCGACCGGCCATTTTTCCTTTGAATCGAGGTACAGGAAGGCGGTAAACCAGTTGTTCCAGTATCCGACTGCATAGAACAGAACCATTGTCGCAATGATTGGCTTTGAAAGCGGCAGGACTATCCTGAAGAAGATTCCTGTCTTTGAAAGTCCGTCCAGCTCGCCCGCTTCTTCAAGATCATGAGGAACACCGTTGAAGAACGACCGCATGAGCAGGACGTAATAAGTGCTTATCAGACCCGGTAGGATAAATCCCATCACGGTATCACGAAGTCCAAGCCTGATCATGAGGACGTATGTCGGGATAAGTCCGCCAGCAAAGTACATGGTGAAAATGATGAACGGCGTAAAGAACTTGTTCAGTTTCAGATTAGGCTTTGAAAGCGGATAAGCAAGGCATGAGCTGAAGAAAATGGAAAGTATTGTTCCAATTACTGAATAGACAAGAGTGTTCTTGTAGTATCTGAGAAAATCACCCTTTTCAAGTACTTTCTTATATGTTGTTACATTGAATTCAACAGGGATGATGCTGACTTTTCCCTGCATGATTGCCTGCTCGGAAGAAAAAGACTGGGCAACCAGGTACAGGAATGGATACAGTGTCAGAAAACAGATGATGACCATCAGTATGTTATTGAATACAGTGAATACACGGTATCCCTGTGATTCGCGGCGATAACTGCTTCTTCTTTTTTTTGCAAGCACTGTCTGTAAAACTGCTGTTTTTTCTGCCATACGATTACCTCCTCATTACCACAGGCTGTTCTCAGTTGTCTTTTTGGAAACAAAGTTCGCTATAGAAAGCAGAACAAAGTTGATGACGCCTTCAAAAGGACCTACAGCAGTTGCATAGCTGTAGTTTGCAGAACCAAGACCCATGCGGTAAACGTAGGTCGAAATAATATCAGAAGTTTCGTATGTCATAGGATTGTAAAGAAGGAATACCTTCTCAAATGCACCGCCAGAACCGACAAGACCACCGATATCAAGAATAAGCAGGGTTGTAATCGTCGGCATGATGCACGGAATGGTGATATGCCACACGCGCTGGAAATGTCCGGCGCCATCGACCTCTGCTGCTTCATACAGAGACGGGTTGATGTTTGACATTGCAGCAAGATACAGGATGGTACCCCATCCTAAGCCCTGCCAGATTCCAGAAGTAACGAAAATCGTACAGAACCACTCTGGGAGAGCGACGAACGTTACCGGATCCTTGCCAAAATATGCAAGCATATGGTTGATCGGGCCATTTATTGAGAGAAGTTCACGAATCATACCTGCAACAATAACCATTGAGATGAAGTGCGGCAGGTAAGAAACTGTCTGAACGAATTTTTTCCAGTGAATATTTTTGATTTCATTCAGAAGAAGTGCAAAAATAAGCGTCAGAGGAAATCTGAAGATAAGGTAAACAATATTCAGATAGAGTGTATTCTTGAATGCGCGCCAGAAGCTTGGATCTCCGATAAACTGCTTGAAGTAGCGTAATCCGCTCCATTTGTCTCCAAAAATACTGCTTCCTGCACGATACTTACGGAAAGCAATAATATTTCCAGCCATTGGCAGATATCTGAAGATTACATAGTAGACGATCGGAACTATCATAAGTGCATACAGTTCCCAGTTCTGTCTGAAGTGTTTTTTCCAATTAAACTTTGTTTTTACTTCGCTTTTCAAATTTTCCTCCATTACAACCGGCGGCAGGAACCGCCTGAGTAACCAACAACCATCACTAGTATACTTGCATACTAGTTGTCTAATATCCAAATACTAAGTCACAATTTCTCAGTTGTCAATCTTTTTAACATAGGGGGTTTTTCTGATAGGGTATTTTGCGGATTCTAAAAAGTTTGCATGGTGTTGAATATTATGGTAACATGTTAGTATGGTAGCTAACAACAGCGTTACATTGTTTATAGATATAGCTCAGATTATTCTGGCTATAGCTGCTGCGGGCTTTTTTTTCTGGGGCCTCATGACAATGATAAAAGGCTTAAAGCTGAAAGAAGATGCAGTCTTGGCTGCAAATATGAAGAAACGGAGCATCATCATTCTTGCAGGTGGTTGTATGTTCTATTTCTTATATTCATTTTTTGCAGACCTTGAATCAATGCTCTTAGCAGATTATAATCTACTCGCTGTTGCTCTCCGCGCTTTTTGGAGAACAGTCTTGAACACAGGATTTATCCCCCTGCTTCCAGTTGTTCTGCAGCGTACAACAAGAAAATAGGAACAAACAGGAGTCATAAATGCATATATCACCAAAACAGGCTAATGAAAACAACAGAGAATACGCTTTCAGAATTATCCGTGAAAACATACTCAGCCTCGAAATACAGCCAGGCAGCATGATCGGTGAGCAAGACATTGCCCAGCAGCTGAACATGTCGCGCACCCCTGTACATGAAGCGCTCCTTGAACTCTCAAAGTCAAAAATCGTTGAAATACTTCCGCAGCGTGGATGCCGCGTATCAATGATTGACCTTTCACTCATTGAAGAAGCAAGATTCATCCGTGAGACAATGGAATCCGCAATTGTTCAGATGGCCTGTGACATGGCAACCGAACGCGATATCCTCGAACTGCAGGATAATGTCCGCCTTCAGGAATTCTATCTTGCAACACAGTCCATGGATAAAATCATGGAACTGGATGATGCCTTCCACAGTTATCTGTACAAACTCTGCAATAAAATGCAGTGCTATTACATGGTCCAGCTTATGAACGTTCACTTTGACCGCCTGCGTGCCATGAGTCTTCACTCTGTCAAGGAAATCAAGATTGTAGACGATCATAAGGCTATTCTTGAGGCTATAAAGAATCACAACAAGGATGAAGCACTCCGCCTTCTCCAGAAACATCTTTCCCGCCTTGAAGTCGATAAAAACGCCATCAAGGAACAGTATCCGGAATACTTCATATAAAAAAAAGCTGCCAGATGGCAGCTTTTTTTACAGAATATACTTTGAAAGGTCCTGATTCTGAACCACATCCTTCAGCTTATCATCAACATAAGCAGCAGTGATTTCAATTGTTTCACCGGCATGCTCATCAGCTTCGAATGACAGGTCTTCAAGCAGGGTCTCCATGATGGTATGCAGACGACGCGCGCCGATATTCTCAACACGCTGGTTGACGTCAGCTGCAAGGCTGCTCATGCGTTCAATTGCTTCTTCAGCAAACGTAATCTTTACGTTTTCAGTAGCAAGCAGGCTTTCATACTGACGCGTCAGGGAGTTTTTCGGCTCTGTAAGAATCTTCTTGAAATCTTCAGCATTCAGAGAATCAAGCTCTACACGAAGCGGGAAACGACCCTGCAGCTCGGGGATGAGGTCACTCGGCTTAGAAACGTTGAACGCACCGGCTGCAATAAAGAGGATATGAGTCGTATCAACAACGCCCCACTTTGTATTGACGTTTGAACCTTCAACAATAGGAAGGATATCGCGCTGAACGCCTTCACGGGAAACATCCTGACCACGGCTGTCTGAACCGCCTGTTGCAATCTTGTCTATTTCATCAATGAAGATGATACCCATCTGTTCAACGCGGCGCTTGGCTTCTTCAGTAACTTTATCAGGATCCGTCATGCGTTCAAGCTGCTGTTCTGTAAGGATACGGCGTGCTTCTGCAATGGTAACGCTCTTTTTCTTCTGGTTGCCGCCAGAAAGCATTGAAGTGATATTCTGCATAGTCTCTTCAATGTCATCCATGTTGCCGCCGGCAAGGATTTCCATATTTGGCATTGGAGCGCGGCGGCTTACTGTAATTTCTACAGTCCGTTCCTCAAGCTTGCCTTCACGGAGCATCTGGCGGAACTTTTCGCGCGTTGACTGCTGACCTCCTGTTGCACTGCTGTCTGCAGAAGAACCGGATGATGCACTTTCAGCCGCGCTGTAAGCTGATGAACTGTCTCCCAGAGCAATAACGCTTCCGTCAGCAGAGCCGGCGGCTGTCTTTCCGCTTTCATCAGCGGCGTTCCCGCTTTTTTCAACTGGCTTTACCGTAACGGTACCAAAGCTTGCAACGTTCCCGAAGATGTTGCCGATGGCAAATCCTTTTGGTGCAGCTGAAGCTGATTTTGTTTCCGCTTTTTTAACTGCCTCCGGACGGCTTCCGGGAAGCAGAAGGTCAAGCAGGCTTTCTTCTACAGCTTCTTCAGCTTTTGTCTTGAGTGTTTCCTGCATCTCAGCCTTCACCAGGTTGATACCGACTGACATGAGGTCACGGACCATACTTTCAACATCGCGTCCTACATAGCCTACTTCTGTGTATTTTGTAGCCTCAACCTTAATGAACGGAGCACCAACCAGCTTTGCAAGACGGCGGGCAATTTCAGTTTTTCCGACACCAGTCGGTCCAATCATCAGGATGTTCTTTGGTGCAATTTCGTCACGGATGTCTTCGGGAAGCTTGAGGCGGCGCGTTCTGTTTCTGAGCGCGATTGCCACAGACTTCTTTGCCTTATGCTGGCCGACAATGTAGTTGTCGAGCTGTTTTACTATTTCTTTTGGGGTAAGCTCTTCAAGAGCTGGTTTAGTTTCCATTACAGTTCCTCCACGGTGATGTGGCCGTTTGTATAAATGCAGATATTGCCGGCGATCTTCAGGCTCTTTTCGGCGATTTCACGTGCTGAAAGGTCTGTAGCCTCTGTGTAGGCAAGCGCCGCAGCGTACGCGTAGTTGCCGCCAGAACCGATGGCGAGGATGTCGTTTTCAGGTTCAATGACATCGCCGTTTCCCGAGATAAGCAGGATCTTCTCCTGGTTGGCGACAAGCAGCAGCGCTTCAAGGTTACGAAGAGCCTTATCCGTACGCCACATTTTCGCAAGTTCAACTGCAGCGCGCGTAATGTCGCCATTATACTCACCGAGCTTTGCCTCAAACTTATCAAAAAGGTTGAATGCATCGGCTGTTGCACCTGCAAATCCGGTAAGAACCTTTCCGTTATATATGCGGCGAACTTTGCGCGCGTTTCCTTTCATCACGGTTTCGCCCATGGTGACCTGACCGTCACCAGCCATGGCAACGTGGCCATTTCTTTTTACTGCGATAACTGTTGTACTTCTCACTTTTGGCAGACTCATATCTGTTTCCTCATTCTTTTCCATGCGGATGAGCACGGTTGTATGTTTCAATCAGCCTGGAGGCTGTAATATGCGTATAACGCTGCGTCGTCGATATGCTCGAATGTCCGAGCAGTTCCTGAACGACGCGGATATCAGCACCGTTATTGAGCAGAACGGTAGCAAACGTATGGCGGAACGAATGCGGCGAAACCGGCTTATTTGTTCCTTCCACACCTGAATACCGGGCCACAATCGTCCTGATGCTGCGTGCAGAAAGCCCTGTTCCCCGCTGGTTGATGAACACCTCGGGCACATGCTTCTCTGCAGGGATTTTCATCTTCCGTTCAGGCAGATACATGGTAAGCGCCTTCACCGCTTCTGGCGTAAGGAAGACGCGTCTGTCCTTGTTGCCCTTTCCATGGACGATCGCCCAGGTCATGTCAGGTGAAAAATCTTTCAGCTTAAGGCCTGCAAGCTCTGAAACACGGCAGCCCGTTGAATACAGCACTTCAAAAATGCAGTAATCACGTGCAGCCCATAAAAGCTCTTTCTGTTCCGGTGCTTCTATGAGCGCATTCACCTCATTTTCTGTCATGAAACGCGGAACCCGGACAGGATTTTTCACCGTTTTAAGTTCAAGCGCCGGATTACTCTCAATATACTGAAGTCTGTGACAATAGGCAAACAAAGAACGCACAGCGGCGACAAATCTGTTGATGCTCGCCGGAGCACGTTTCTCCCTGACCAGCAGCGCGACACACGTTCTCAGGTGTTCAGGCGTTACATCTGAAAGCAGGACGGGCCCGGTGAGCCGCTGGGCTGCAAGAAGGCGCTGCAGTTTCTCAAGGTCAAGCCGGTAGCCCGAAACGGTATTCGGCGAGACTATGCGGACGTTTTCCTGATATACGAGGAACTCTTCCGCTGTGTCGCTGACCGTCCGCTCCGTCATGCTTACTCAGCGTCCTCTTCTGTTTCTTCATCTGCAGTGTGCAGGTAGTTACAATCCGGATTGATGCATGACTTAAACGAACCATGCTTTTTATCAAACTTCTCGACCATGAACTGACCGCATTTAGGACAGACTGCTGCAAGCGGCTTAAAGTGGGTGATGAAATCACATTTCGGATAGTTTGTACATCCGAAGAACTCTTTACCCTTTCCCTTTGTCTTTCGGGCGACAATTTCGCCGTCACAGCCCGGACGCGGACATTTTGCAAGCGGAATGGAACGCGTATTATGACATGCAGGGAATCCTGAACATGCAAGGAAGTAACCGAAGCGTCCCAGTTTCTTGAGCATCGGCTTTCCGCACAGTTCACAGGTCTTGTCTGAAACTTCATCCATGGTGCCCTTCACGCTTTCAAGAGAGCCCATAAGCTCATCCACGCGGTTCTTGAACGGATCATAGAAGCCCTTCATCATGTCAGGCCAGCGGAACTTACCTTCTTCAACCGCATCAAGCTGATTTTCAACCTGCGCAGTAAAGTTTTCGTTGATGACTTCAGGGAAGCTTTCAACAAGAATCTCGTTTATCATGCGGCCAAGCGGTGTCGGCACAAGCTGTTTGTTGCTTCTGTTGACGTAATAACGCTCCAGCAGGACTGATATGATAGGCGCGTATGTGGATGGGCGGCCAATGCCCTTTTCTTCAAGCATCTTTACGATAGTTGCGTCCGTATAGCGGGCTGGTCCCTGCGTAAAGTGCTGTTCAGGTGTAAATGATGAAGCAGCCAGTTTCTCGCCCATCTTGAGGGAAGGAACGGTACCTGAAATCTCTTCCTTTGAAGAAAGCAGCTTGATGACACTGTAAAAGCCCTTTTCAGTAAGTTTGCTTGCAGTTACGCGGAACAGTGCATCGCCGGCAGTAATGTCAAAGCTTGTTGTACTGGACTTTGCCGCCTTCATCTGGCTGGAAACGAACGCTTCCCAGATGATGGTGTACAGGCGCAGCTGGTCTCTCGTAAGGTAATTTTTCACGTAATCAGGTGTGTATTTCGTATATGTCGGACGGATTGCTTCATGAGCATCCTGCGCCTTTGCTCCGACAGCGTACTCTACGGCGGCTTCCGGAAGCTGGTCAGGGAACTCTTTTCCAATCCACTCGCGGACGTCGGCAAGTGCCGTCTGTGAAATGCGGACGGAGTCTGTACGCATGTAGGTGATGAGACCGACGCGGCTTGATCCGATGTTCACGCCCTCATACAGCTGCTGTGCGAGCTGCATTGTCTTCTTTGACGTAAATCCAAGTCTGTTAGCGGCAGCCTGCTGCAGCTTACTTGTCGTAAACGGAGCTTTAGGCTTAAGAGTGCGCTCCTGAGTCTTAATGTCAGTAACGACAGGATCAGAAGATTTGATTTCTTCTATTATTTTACGGACATCAGCGTCACACTTGAGCTCAGGTTTCTTTCCCTTATACTGGAAAAGTTGGGCTGCAATCTTTGTCTTTCCCTTAAGGAACTCAGCCTCAAGCGTCCAGTATTCTTCAGGAATGAAATCCTCCACTTCCTTCTCGCGTTCGCAGATAAGGCGAAGTGCAACAGACTGAACACGGCCCGCTGAAAGGCCGTTCTTTACTTTCTTCCAGAGAAGTGGTGAAAGATTGTAGCCTACAAGACGGTCAAGGACACGGCGGGCCTTCTGTGCATCAACGCGGTCTTCAACAATGTCCTGCGGATGCTTTACCGCTTCCTTTATGGCAACAGGAGTAATTTCATTGAATACAATTCTGCTTACAGGGGCATCAGTCTTACCGGTAAAAGCATTGCGCAGATGCCATGCGATTGCTTCTCCTTCCCGGTCATTATCACTTGCGAGCAGGACAACATCTGCTTTCTTCGCTTCTTTCTGCAAATCCTTAAGAATAGCAGCACGACCCCGTACAGTGATGTACTCTGGCTGGAAATCATTATCCACATCAATTGCAAGACGTGACTTCGGAAGATCTATCAGATGTCCCATTGAAGCACGTACGATATATCCTGAACCAAGGTACTTCTCTATGGTCTTAGCTTTTGCAGGAGACTCTACTACTACGAGAGTAGTCCTTTTTCCTTTTTTAGCCGTTTTTGATGTTTTAGAGCTTTTAGTAGTTTTTGCCATTACGCAACCAATCCTTTGAGTGCCATGCTTAAAACAGTGTATTTTCAGCAGGTTTTGAAGCCAGAATTGAATCGATGACAATCTGCATGTCATCAGCTACTGGAGCTCCTTCCTGAATATACTTCAGTACACCTGCCGGAAGCATGAACACATCCTTATTTTCGTTATGACGATCCCGCATATCCTGTTCAGCATACGATACTGAAACCGGATGAAACCAGACGTCGCGATTCTGCTCAAGCGCAAAATCAACTGTAATGAGAGCGCCCGATTTCTGGGGAGCTTCAATACAGAGCACACCGCCGGACAAACCTGAAATAAGTCTGTCACGTTCAGGAAAATAGTACGGGCGCGGCTTTTCTTCAAGCGGATACTCACTTACAATGCATCCTCCGTTTCTGAGGATGGCAGAAGCAAGTTTCTTGTGCGCAGACGGATAAATGATATCAACACCGCAGCCAAGAACAGCCGCCGTTTTTCCCGTAGCACCATCTTCCAGCACAGCATCAAGGGCTCCCTTATGGGCAGCTCCGTCAATGCCGGCTGCAAGGCCTGACACTATGGTGATTTTCTTTTCAGCACAGGTTTTTGCAGAAGCAATTGCAGCTTTAATGCCTGTTGCTGTTGCATGCCGGGTTCCCACTATACCAAGACAGGGAGAAGCAAGGCATGAAATATCGCCGCGGCAATACAATGCGAACGGCGGCTGCGGAATCTCCTTCAGGAAAGCAGGATACTCTTCATCACCATATATGGTGAGTGTTATACCATACTGTTCCATAAGCTGGACATCCCGAACAGCTCGTTCCCTGATCATGTCAGTTTTCCACACCGCACGGATGGGACGGGAAAACATCATTTCAAGGTCCTTTTTAGAAAGTAATGCGAGAGCCGTTACATTGTCAAGTTTTTTCAGTAACTGAAGCTTTTCTCCGCATGACAGAAAGCGGATTCTGGTTAATGCCGTCTTTAAGAGAAGACTTTCATCAGTTATAGAGGGCATCAAGAACTACCTTCTTATTTCTTTCTGCATCTTCTTTCAGCGTCTTATCTGTTGTCGTTTCAAGGATCTGATCATACAGGTCAGAAGCTTTCTGATACTGTGCAGTACTGTAATAAGCGCGCGCCAGCACAAACATAGCCTCAACATGCTTTTTTTCGATAGTAAGCAGAGACTTAAGATACGGAATTGCATCTTTTGACCGGTTCATTTCAAAAACATATATCACAGAAAGACCATACAAAGCCCTTACATACCGTGGCTCAATCTCAAGGGCGCGAAGATACGCTGATTCAGCAAGATTCAGATACCGGTCATGTTCACTCACGTCACCGGTTGCTTCGTAATCAAGAGCAGATTCTGCAAGATATCCGGCACAGACGCCAATGTAATAGTACAGATTCTGATTTGCAGGATAGAAAGTAACAGCCTTCTGAAAAGCATCGAGTGCCTGACCGTACATCTGACTGTCAAGATAACGGGTACCAAGGAGTTTCCACCAGACACCAGTCTGCTGGGTAGCAAGCACTATATCTTCAATACGGGCATCGTATTTCTCAATTGCCTCACGGATTTCTTCAACAGTAGTCGGTTCAGATACGCCTTCTTCAACCTGCTGCATGCGCTTTATCTGTTTGGAACTGTTATTGCAGCCGGTAAAGGAAAAGCAAACACACACTGCCAGCAGGACAAATACAATCCGTATTCTTTTTCTCATCATTTTTTCAACTCCCCGTTTTCTTTTTTTTCCCGTTCTGGGAAATATTCATCATGATACATCTGAAGCTCATCATTAGTAATATGGGTATAAATCTGCGTAGTGGCAAGGTCAGAATGACCTAAAAGTTCCTGCACAGACCTCAAGTCAGCACCACCGGCAAGGAGATGTGTTGCAAACGAATGCCTCAGAGTATGCACTTTCGCGCTCACTCCTGAAAGCGCTTCCAGCTCCTGGAACTTCTTCCAGATTCCTTTTCGCGAAAGCTGCTTTCCCTGATAATTCACGAAAAGCCAGGGAACTGCCCTGTTTTTCACAAGAACGGGCCGGGCATCGTTTATCCATGATGAAAGCCATCTGAACGCTTCATCACCGAACGGAACGAGCCGCTCCTTGTCGCCTTTTCCGGTGACCCAGAGAATGCGCTCATCCATGTGAACGTTCTGCAACAAAAGGTTTGACGCTTCACTGATACGCAGGCCTGATGAATAAATGAGCTCGAAAAGCGCTCTGTCACGAACCCCGAGTGGCGTTGACACATCAATTACTGAAAGAAGTTTCTCAACCTGTTCTACAGAAAGAACCCTTGGAAGAGCGCGGTGAATCTTCGGCCGCTCAAGAAGCAGGGCGAAGTTCTCCTTCCACACACCTTTTCTTACCAGGAACGCACCGAAAGAGCGCAGCGCAGAAATATCCTTTGCAACAGTCAGCTCATCAGCGTTTGTATGCCTGTCTACAAAATAGAGCATCAACTGTTGAACAGTAAGTTCCTGAAGACACAGTTTCTTATCATCACACCAAGATACAAACTGCGTTGCAGAAATGAGATATGTCTCGGCAGTAAGAGAAGCCTTACTGTCAGCCATGAGCAGATCGTTTCGATAACCTGAAAGCAGAGGATCTTCCAGTTCTACAGCTGTCATTTGCCCTTTGTGTTGTTTCCCAGATTTATTCCGTAATTACGCAGGGCTGCAGGCACCTCAAGATCAGAGTTTACTTCTGTTGAACCGAAAAGTTTTGTACCTGCAGCTTTCTGTCCCATTTTCTTCCACTGATCAAGAGAAATGTACTTTGAATCTGACGCATCATCAGAGACATCAACTCCTGGCTGTGGCTGAGGTGCAGAAGGCTGCTCATTCATATCATCATAAAAATGATCTTCTTCTTCATTTTCTTCAGGGAAACCTGTTGCAATGACAGTAACAGAAATGGAATCATGCATCTCCGGATCCATGACAACGCCATATTTGAAGAATACGTTAGGATCTGCAGTAGACTTTATCATATTTGCAATTTCAGTAGTCTCAACGAGAGAAAGGTCATCACCGGCAGTAATATTGATGAGGATGTTTCTTGCGCCTTCAATGTGCATATCTTCAAGAAGAGGATTATTGATTGCGGCTGTAGCTGCATCAATTGCGCGGTTATCACCAGAGCCTGTTCCAATACCGAGGATGGCATCTCCCTTATCCTGCATGATAGTGCGGATATCAGCGAAGTCGCAATTGATACCACCGGACTGAGTGATGACGTCGGATATACCCTGAACACCCTGCCGAAGTACATCATCAGCAATGCGGAATGCTTCTTTTATAGGAGTACGCTTGTCGACAATCTTGAGAAGGTTCTGGCTCGGAACAACAATAAGGGCATCTACGTTTTCACGAAGTTTCTTAATGCCATCTTCAGCGTAGGCAATCTTCACGTTTCCTTCCCAGTCAAAGGGCTTTGTTACGACAGCAACAGTCAAAGCGCCAAGTTCTTTTGCAATGCCGGCAATAACCGGAGCAGCACCTGTTCCAGTACCACCACCCATTCCAGCTGTAATAAAGACCATATTGGAACCTTTCAGGAGTTCGGTCAGCTGCTCCTTACTTTCTTCAGCTGCCATCTGGCCGACTTCAGGCTTTCCACCTGCACCAAGACCGCCGGTTACTTTTGAACCGATTCCCAGTTTCTGAGGAGCCATTGATCTGCCCAATGCCTGAAGGTCTGTATTTACGGCAATGAAATCGACGTTCTTAATGCCGGCCTGAATCATGCGGTTAACTGCGTTTCCGCCACAACCACCAGCTCCAATGACCTTGATAACTGTAGGACAGGCTACTTCGTTTACTAATGAAAATTCCATATTTGTGCTCCTCGCCCTTAAAAGAATTCCTTGAAAAAGCCTTTCAGTTTTGAAAAGCTGTGTTTTTTCTTACTTGTTTCGTTTTTCAACACTTCAGAACGACGTTTATCCTGATTGCTTACAACAAGACCGACAGCCGTTGCGAACTCAGGATTTCTGTATTCATCCTGAAGACCGCCGAAGTTCCCAGGCATACCAAGACGGACCGCACGCGTTCCAAACACTTCAGACGCAACGTCCACAACGCCGGGCAACAGAGAACCACCGCCAATAAGTATGACGTTTCCCATTAACTGTCTGCCCTGTACGCTTACAGCAAGTTTGTCACGAAGCGTTACAAAAGTCTCGACAATACGCGGTCTTATAATGTCGCACAATTCCTGTCGCGGCATTGTAGAAGGAGCCCTTCCTCCAATACCGGGAATGATTACTTCGCTTTCATTGGGATCTATCAGTTCCGGGCTGCAGCAGCCTGAGTTAAGCTTGACCTTTTCCGCAATCTCAAAGGAAACGCTTTTTATGATGGAAATATCGTTGGTAACCAGATTACCGCCAATCGGAATACTTTCTGTACAGATAGGAGCTCCATCAATCATAACGAGCGCATCAGTTGCGCCGCCACCCATATCAATAAGGATGGAACCAAGCTCGCGTTCTTCTTCTGTTGTTACAGCAATTGCAGAAGCCAGGGTCTTGAGCATGACACCGTCAACGCCGAATCCGGCACGTCCTATGCAGCGGATCATGTTCTGCATTGTCGTTACGGCAGCAGTTACAATATGCACGTCAGCTTCAAGACGTACGCCTATCTCGTTTATCGGGTCTTTAATGCCCGGCTGGCCGTCAATGGTATATGTCTGGGGAACAACATGAAGCACCTGTCTGTCGGGAGGAACGGGAACAGCACGGGCAGCTTCCATGACACGGGAAACATCATCGGCCGTTATTTCACGGGTGCCTTTTCCATGATCAGCGACAGCAACAATGCCACGGGAGTTCTGGCTTTCTATCTGTGCGCCGCCAATACCGGTTACTACTGAGTTGATTTCATGGCCGCTCATCATTTCAGCAGCCTGAACAGCCTCGGTGACAGCCTGCTGAGTAGCCTCTAAATTTACAATGACGCCGTTCCTGATTCCTTTTGACGGAATCTTTCCGACGCCTGTTATTTCGAGTTTATTCTCTTCGGTAAATTCACCAAGAACAGCCCTGACAAAGGATGTACCTATATCAAGGCCAACGATTGCATCACTCACGAGTTCCCTCCCACAGTTACCGTAAGCTTTTCAGTATCTATTTCGTATACGACACCGTTCCGTACCGCATATCAACTTCATTTACACCGGCGTCCATAGAATCAAGCACATCAAGGACAACCATCATATACTGCAGCTTCTGCTCATTAAAAGACCTGTCTGTAAGAACACGGACGTGTGAATGAATAGGATACAGAACAAGTTCATAACTGCCTGAAACTGTCGGCTGGACATGAATTTCAGACAGGGCAGAAAAATATGGCGATTTCTTTTCTGCAATCTCAGAAATCTCCACAAGGAGCGGACGATACATTGCCGGAATGCCAAGTCCTTCAGAAGTTGCATCAAGATCAATTCCTGAAAGAAGCGGCACTGAATCTGCTGCAGACTTCGCCGCTGATGTAAATACTACACCATTTTTATCAATTTGAACAGATACTGTCTTTCCACCACGGCTGACCAGTGAAAACGCTACAGGTACACGCTCTTTGGCTTCTACGATGATCTGATCCGGAAATTTCTTCTGTACAGTTACATTTTCTATTGCTGAAACAGATTCGAGTCTTGACTTGAATTCAGCAGCATCAAAATGGAGGAAGCCTTCAGAAAGATTCATACCGCTCTCTTCAAGCACAGCTTCCGGAGTCATGTTTTCAAGTCCGTAAACAGTTACCTGCACAGGAGAAAGACAGGGAAAAATCACTGCATAAAGCAAGGCTTCTGTTGCAAGTACAACAGTCAGCACAACAACAAGAATCTTAAGCAGTTTTGTCTTTCTATCAGTGTTTTTAGTCTCTTCAGCGTAGTACGAACTGAAATTTGTGAAAGCGTAACCGTCACTCATCTTCTAACTCCAATACATTCTCATAGCGTGATACGTTTATCAATAATCCGCAGGCACCCATCGTCACAATAAGTGATGAACCACCTGAGGAGAAAAAAGGCAGCGGAATACCAGTTGAAGGGAAAGCTCCGCAAACAACTCCGCAATTCATGACTGACTGTCCCACAATAAGGAAACAGCAGCCAAAAGCAATAAGGGCCCGGAATCTGTCTTCGTTATGCAGGGCGGCTGCAAAACAGCGCCAGCAGAAATAACCGAGCAGCAGGAAGTAGATAAGAACTCCGACAAATCCCATAGCTTCAGTCCAGCCGGCAAAAATATAATCAGACTGAACTTCCGGGACATATTTTGTATACTGAAGGCCTGTTCCCATTCCGTTTCCCCATATACCGCCGCTGCGTATTGCCCTGCTGGCCGCAGTAGCCTGATAGCTCATTCCTTCCATGTCGTAATTTGGAAGAAGCCATGCGAGCACACGCTCTACACGATACTCTTCGGTAAAGATAAACAGGAACAGAATCGGAATTCCAAGAACAATAAGCAGTGCAAACCAGCGGAGATACACACCGGCAATAAAGAACAGTGCCAGTCCGAGCAGAAGGATTGTCAGAGCCGTAGTAAAGTCTTTCTGAAGGATAACCACGAAAACAAAAACACCAAGACCAACAATTGCCGGATATGTGGAAACCATTGGATCATCAAGTCTGTCAGCCTTTTTATCAAACAGGTTTGCAAGGAACACTATTACGGCAAGTTTTGCAAACTCAGAAGGCTGAAAAGTACCGACGTGAGGAATATTTATCCAGCGGCGGGCACCATTCACATCCGTTCCAATACCAGGAATAAGCGTAAGTGCACACACACCGAGACAGGCAAAGAATACAGGAGCTGTAAATGTACGGATGATCTTTATGTCTATACAGGCACAAGCAAGCAGGAAGACAAGACCAGCGCAGCCAAAAAGAATCTGACGTCTTATAAAATACATTTCATCGCCGCGAAGATTAAGACCGACACGCTGCGAGCTGACAAACAATGTTACATAACCGAGTCCAAGAAACAGGATTATTGATACGATGAGTCCCGGATCTGCTTTTTTTGTAAACATTGGCCGTTCAACAAACATGTCAAATGATTTCATCTTGAAGCCGCCTTATTCAGCACTTCCGTTATGCGCTCAAGACGCATTCCTCGTGAACCCTTCACAAGGTAAAGATCACCGGCAGCGGCTTCGGAAGCAATTTTTTCAGCTAATGTAGCGATTGCAGCATCAGAAACATCTTTCTCGGAAACAACAGAAACGCCGGTTCCCGCTTTTTCAGCAGCAACAGCGCCGGCCTGCATCTGTGGGCCGACAAACACCAGTTTGTCAGCACCGGATCTGGCAGCTCTTGCGCCTGTTTCCGCATGAATGTGCTCTGACTCATCGCCAAGCTCAAGCATATCCGCAAGAACAAAGACTTTCTTTCCTTTCACGCTGACAGAACCATAAAAGCTGACAGCTTCCATCATTGACTCGGCATTCGCATTGTAACAGTCTTCTACGACAGTAAACGTTCCGCGGCTGATGTTGCTGCGACCGAACAGAGGCTTTACAGACTCAATACCAGCAATGATTTCGTCTTTTGAAAGCCCGAGCGTTTCCGCAAGAGAAACGACAGCGAGCATATTGTTGAAATTGTATGTACCAGGAAGCGGGAATGTAACCTGTCTGCCGTAATAGCGGAATGACGTTCCATCAAGACCGGCAGATTCAACATCAGTTACCGATGCTGCCTGGCTTACACGGCCGAACAGTTTTACAGAACCTGCTTTCACATCCTGAAGGAATGAAGCAAACTCATCTTTTTCAGGAACAAATCCGACGCTCTTTGAAGAAAAATTTGAAAAAATCTGTTTTTTCTCTTCAGCTATGGCATGTTTTGAGCCGAGAATACCGATATGGGCAGTTCCAATGTTTGTAATGATTGCAAACTCAGGAAAAAGAACATTTGCCAGTTCTGTAATTTCACCCCGACGGTTCATGCCCATTTCAAACACACCAATCTGATGTTCTTTCCTTATATTAAACACTGAAAGCGGCAGACCAGTCTCAGAATTGAAGTTTCCCTGCGTGGCAATAACATTGAAATGCTTTGAAAGTACAGAAACGGCAATTTCTTTTGTTGTTGTCTTTCCATTTGAGCCGGTAATGCCCACACGGATAAGATCCGGAAACTTACGGACATACGCAGCAGCGGCAGCCTGAAGGGCATACATGGTATTTTCTACAAAAATAACGGCACACTTCTCTTCAACAGCATTTTTGTCTGCTGCCGGAAGAGCATTCCATGAAGGCTCAACGGCAAATATGACAGAAGCGCCTTTTTCAGCAGCCTGAAGAACGTATTTGTGTCCATCCTGATTTTCTCCAATCAGAGGCACAAAAAGACTTCCTTCTTTTACTGAACGGCTGTCTGTCGTAACAGATGTGAAAGAGAATGTTTCTGAGCTGTTTTTCCCAATACAGACTTTTGCTTTCACTGCAGAAAGTGTTTCCTGCAGTGAAAGCAATGAATCTGCTCCCACCAAACTCATGCTTAATTACCCTTTATATCAACGCGGATTATTTCTTCACTTTCCGCTTTTCTCATTCCAAGTTCTTCCGTCGCAATCTTCTCAATGCGGTCAGAATTCGTCAAAACACTGATGTCACTAATCAGACGGTTGCTTTCCTCAATAATCTCATACTGAGATTCATTAAGCTGCTCAACCCGCTTTTCAAGGACTGAATAGCGGTGCGTCTGAACACCAGCCAGAATCATAAGGGCCGGTATGCACAGAGCAAGCAATATAACACCGATATCAGACAGCATTTTATTTTTCTTCATTCCGGACAACCTCCCTTTCCCTCAGTTTCCTTATTACCCTGAGCTTTGCACTTCGCGACGGAGAGTTTTCAGAAACCTCTTCATCAGTCGGCGCAACCGGCTTATGGGTCAGCAATTCAGCACGCGGCTTTCCACCACACGTACATATCGGCTGTTCAGGCGGGCAGGTACACTGTTTACCCCAATCCCTGAATGTATTCTTAACTATCCTGTCTTCAAGAGAATGGAACGTAATGACGCCCATCTTTCCGCCGACATTCAGACAGTCAAAAGCAGAATTAAGTGCCCGCGGCAGACGGTCAAGTTCCCCGTTTACGGCAATCCGCAAAGCCTGAAAAGTCTTTGTGGCTGGATGTATATTGCCGTGACGGTACTGAGCCGGTACTGCCGAATAGATGATATCAGCAAGCACTTTTGAAGAAGTAATCCGCGACAGCTGACGGGCCTGAACTATAGCCTTGGCAATACGGCGCGAATAACGCTCTTCACCGTACTGGAAAATCACATCCGCAAGCTCTCCCTCACGCATGGTATTTACCAGCACTTCAACAGAATCTCCTGCACTTGGATCAAGCCGCATATCAAGAGGTTCATCATATCTGAAAGAAAAACCACGTCCGGAACGCTCGTAATGGAACACGGAAATTCCAAGATCGAACAGGATTACATCCGGATGAGGCAGTTCCTCAGGATAATCTGCGTAAAAATCGTTGAACCAGACATTGCGAAAAGTCATCCGGCCACCAAAGCATGCAAGACGCTCCTTAGCCCGAGCCTGAATTTTACTGTCTGCGTCCAAACCGATTATGCGCAAATTATTAAACTTAGTTAAAAAAGCTTCAGAATGACCACCTTCGCCCAGCGTTGAATCAATCATCACTGCGGAGTTTTCAAACGGTTCTCCAACAGGGGACAGATAACGCAGCGTTTCCTGCAACAACACAGGTGTGTGGATAATCTCCATATCCAAAAGCCTCTCAGAAGCAGATGTCAGTCAGTGAAGATGTTGCGTCAATAAGAGCAGATTCATTCTGCTCGTTGTACTCACGGTATTTCGCTGCATCCCAAAGTTCAATGAAGCGATTGACACCGAGAACGACGCAGTCCTTAGACAGACCGGCATACTCGCGTAAACTCTGGGGAATTGAAAGCCTTCCGGCTTTATCGAACTCAACTTCCTGAGCAGGCGCAATCAAATGGCGGATAACCAGGCGCGCCTTCTGATCAAACGGGGATGCAGACCCCATGATTTTCTCAGAAAGACTTTTCCATTCTTCGGGAGTATAGAGCCACAAGCAGCTGTCAATTGACTTGGTGACGATGAGTACATTTCCTGTAATTTCTGTCCGGAGGCGTGAAGGAAAAAGAATACGTCCTTTTTCATCCAATGTGTTCCGGTACTCGCCAGTAAGTAATTCCATCTACTTTTACCCACTATTCTCCACTAATTCCCACTTACTTACTATTTTAACCCCAAAAATTCTAAAGTCAACACAATTTAAGCAGATAATATAAGGAAAAGGTGATATTGGAGAATTTGAGACAATACGTCTGTATAGTAACCTTGTATAGTGAATTTTATGATAAATACCTACAACGAATCTGACCTTCACAACACGCTAAAACACATGTATACAATGACTTACGGTGGTCATACCGAAGTCAGCACAGGTAAGTACGTTTGTGATGTTGTAACTGATACCGGCGATGTGATTGAGATACAGACAGCAAACTTAGGAAAACTGTATCCCAAAATCAGGGACCTGCTTGAATCCCACAAAGTGACACTTGTGTATCCGCTTGTGGTAGAAAAGACAATTGAGCTTACAGATGAGGGCGGCGGCCGTATTTCAAGACGGAAAAGTCCGAAGCGCCCGAATATATACAGCATGTTCGATGAACTTACCGGTCTCTACCCCATTCTGCTGCATCCAGGATTTACACTTGAAGTTCTTTCCGTTTCTGTTGTGGAACACCGCATGCGGACAGCGGAACCAGTACAGCTCGTCAACAAAAGCAGGCGCTTCAGGAAGAACTGGATTAAAACGGGTAAATCATTAGGTGAGATAAAAGGCCGCCGCACGTTCACAGGAAAAGAGGACTATCTTGCGTTATTACCCGCATCGCTTCCAGAAAGCTTCTGCGCCAACGATCTTATAGAAACCGAAGTTGGCAAAAAAGCACGTATCATGCTGTGGGTCTTTCGAAAGATGAACCTTGTTACGCTTGAAGAAAAAAGAGGACGCTGCAATTACTACAGAAAAACACGCTGATTCATCTTTTATTATATGAAATGGAAAATCACAAACAACATCAAACAGATTTAAAATAAAAAAAGACCGCCATAAAAGACGGTCTTTTTCATATCAGTCGGAGTTCTGGTTAGTCAACAACTTCAGCAAGGATGCTTGAAGTAAATCCTGTTTCTGTTGCTGACTTTGCCTTTTCAAGATAGCGGTCAACTTCTTTGTTACCGAATCTTGTCATCTCGTAATCCTGCTTTGCAGACTCACGGTCTGTTACAATACCCCACAGGTCTTCATCAGCGATATCACGCTCTGTTGTAAGGAGTGCCTTATCGTAGATGATCTTTACGTCCTTGAAGTATCCGACGAAGTTTCCGCCAACATCAGCTGCATCACGTGTAATCTGGAAACCAACAAACTTTACATATGGTGTTCCGCGTGGATAAATCGGGAATACTCTGATTTCACGTGCACGGATATCTGTAATGTATGTCGGGTTGTTCCAAACCAGTTCCTTCCATCCGTCGAACTCGAGGTAACCCATGAAGTAGCGGCGTGTTACACCATCTGTATCCTTAAGGATTACATACAGTCCGTGCGGGAAGTTCATACCCATTGTTGTTACTGAGATTGACTTGATTGTTCCTACATTCTTCAGAACACCATAGCCATCCTCGAAACGGGTCTTTGTTGAACCGGAAGTATTCTTTCCTGTTGAGTTTCCATCATCATCAATGTCAACCATTGCATCGAAAGCAGGAATTTCAAATGGAGGTACAACCTTTGCATTTGAGTTTACGTTTGTCTCAGGGAATACAATGCGTACACCCATGACTTCCTGACCTGCGAATGGAACTGTTACTGCAACAGTCTCATCTTCATTCTGACCTGCTTTCTCTGTGCGAACAGGAGCAGCCTTTACAACTGAGTTGGAAAGACTTACAGCGTTTCTTGCAGAAGAGTTAAGCTCAACTTCCCAGTTACCCAGATAGAGAGATGTCTTCATCAGTGACTTCTGGTCTTCTGTGAATGTTGCACCTGCAGTTGCACCATAATCAATTACTGTGTGGCGGTTTTCATCAGCAAGGATGTTACCGTCAGCATCTGTCTTGGCGTTCGCTTTGTTGACCGTAATATCTGCGCTCAACTTTGTAAAATCGATAAGAACACCTTCTTCACAAATTGCAAATGATCCTACAAGCAGGAGTGCAATTGCAATAACAATAAAACTCTTCCTCATTAAAAGCTCCTTATGAGAAATTGATGTAGCCTTGTACTTTCGATTATACGAAAGGACAATTGCTTTTGTCAACGAAATTTCTACGAAAATCAGTCTCCGTCTACGATTAACACGTTATCTCTTCTATATGCTTCCGTACCGGAAATGAAAATCTTTATGTCAGTAACCGTACTGAAATTCTTCATAATGTTTTCTTTCAGCAGTTCACATGCACGTTCCGTTTCAGATGATGAACCGGATTTCAGAAGTGCATTTTCAGACAAATCAATGAAAAGAACACCATCGCGGATAAAGCAGGATTCAAGCGTAGTGCCTTTAGCAAACAGCGGTCTGTAGCGGTTTGTCATGGGGCCGAGAAGAAGCTCCTTTAAGAAGCATTTGATTTCATCCTCTTCAGGTATTCTGTTAACATATCTTGTCTCGACATGGATTTCTGCATCATCAAGCGATTCAAAAAGACAGACGAATCTTTCATCCGTTTTCTGGACCAGAATATACACAAGAGAAATGGTAAAGGTCACGACGAAAATCGATGAAAATACGATGATTTTTGTGATTAATGAGGTCTTCTTATCCACGGTTTTACCTTTCCTGGAGTCCCGTAAATCCCCGGGACTGTTCAAAATGCGTCACAAACGCAACGAGGCCATTATATATGCCCGATACCATCTTGTTCAAGTAAGCGTCATCAACCATCAGGGCTGCTTCCGCGGGATTTGAGACAAATCCAAGCTCAACAAGTACACTCGGCATGTTTGCATTGCGGACTACGAACCATTCTTCCTGCTTGATGCCACGGTTGGGGACTTTGTCGCCGATTTCAAGATTAAGGCCATCCTGTATGTATTTTGCAATAAGAATGCTTTCTGTCGTGTATTCCTCTTCCATCATGGAATTGAGGATATTGCGCAGGGATGCATCATCGACTTCATCTTCGCTGATGACCGTTCTGCGGTACCCCGGACTCAGATACCAGACTTCAAAACCGGCAGCTTTCTTGTCAAACGCGCTGTTCACATGAATGGACAGATACAGAACTGCTTCGTCAGGAGCAAGGGAAAGTGAATTGGCAATAGAAACGCGTTCCTCAAGCGACAGATAGCGGTCATCAGAGCGGGTCAGGACTATCTTCTTGTCCGGATACTCCTTCTGGAGCTGTGAGTACAGCTTTTTAGAGGCTGCAAGCGTAATATCCTTTTCACAGACAGTAACTTTTTTCCCATTTATGGTATGCTCCGCCACTGCCCCCGGGTCTTTTCCGCCATGACCAGGATCTATCAGGATTGCACCGACTTTGAAAAGGCTTTCATTTGACTGAGCGTCAAAAAGACCCTGAATCTTATCAGCAAAATCAGAGGATATGAACAGGCTGCCCTTTTTCACTGTCGGCGCTTCAATCATTGCAAACGTTGCATAATCAAAGAGCGCAATTTCTTCACCGGTACGGAATGAAACAGAATGACCGTTCTTCTCAAACATACAGCTTCCTGTAAGCGGATCCCAGTACAGCTGGACATCAAGTTCATCAGCAAACGCAGTGACATTTACGGTATTTTCAGCCGGCAGCACACTTATGGCGAGGAAAAAAACTGTAAGTATAAGCAGCGCTTTCCTAAACACTTTCGTTACCTGACCTCCGTATCAATGACATAAAGCGCGCCCTGAATGCCCCCGCGTACAAGTGCACATACAAACTTCTTTTCCGGTACGGAGCAGTCCCCACATACTGCATGAATTGCAGAAAGAGCCTGCTTTACAGTCCGTTTGTTCCAGTCGGCACAGTCTTCAAAACCTTTGAGGAGTGCGGGGACAGAGTCTGCTGAAAGCGTTAAGCGCGCGTCGGAGGCAATTGCATCTATTTCCGCATACACATCTGTACCAAGCTGGTACGCTGACGGCGGATATGCAGTGGAAAGCGGAGATGAGAGGAAGGCGTCTGTTTCAGCATTGTCTTTCTCAAGCCGCACAATTATTGAAGAAATTGCTTTTTCAGCTGCAGCAACAGCAGCCTCGCGCGTATCCGCCACAGAAATGACGTTGCCGCATTTTCCGACATTGTTTACCGGGAACGTGATGGTGTCACCGGCTGAAACGCGTGGCAGGACATCGCGGATGGAAGCGCTCTGTGCGGCGTCTTCAAGGCCAAGCACATCCTTTATTCTTCCAGGAATGGAAAGCCACGCGCGTTCTGCGCTTGTACGCACACAAGGCACGTCATAAATGCCGGGAATATCTGTCGGTACGCGTTTCTGCATGATTTCACGGGGTTCCTTTCCAAGAGCAAGCAGTAATGCCTGCTCGGTCAGGAAAAAGTCAGACGCATACGGATATGTCCAGCCGGACATGTAGCCGCCTGAAAGCCGGGCGGCAATTTCTCCAATCATAGGACCGCGGGGAGTAAGCTTTATGTCAGCTTTTGCAACACCATGCGTAAGCCCCAGCGCCTTTATTCCGGATGCAAAGCACGAGACAAGCGCATTCCAGTCATCATGACCTATGTCAGTGCTCATGGTGTGTCCCATTTCGATGAAATACGGCGGGAAGTATATATGGCGGTCCGCAAAGCCCGTAATGGTCACTTCTCCGTTAAAGACAAGCGCATCAATGGAAAACTCAGGCCCGTTCATGTAGTCTTCAAGGACAGCGCGGTCTGAGCGGGAATATTTCAAAGCTTCAGAAACAGCATCTGAAAGTTCAGCAGCATCGTTGATCATGCGGCAGCCGCGGCCACCCATATTGTCTACTGGCTTTATGACAAGCGGAAAATCTGCAAATCCTGCATTTTCAAGCAGTTTCTGAGCAGCATGATGCCCCGCACCAGTTTCAGCAACACAGACATTCCACTCATCAGAAGTGATTTCACAGAATACAGGAGACGGAACACCATGTTCAGCAAAAGCGCGACGCATCCTGATCTTGTCACTGGCGTTAAGTGCAGCCTCAAACGGATGGCTCTTAAGCCCAAGTCTTTCTGCAACATATGAAACAGACGCGGAAAAGTCAGTTCCGGCTGTGAAAACAGCTTCAAGCTCATCCTTAATGGAAAGCGCATATGCATACAGCGCGTCACGGTCCTTCAGATCAATATGGACAAACGTATCAGCGAGGACAGCACAGGGGGCTTTCGGGCTTCCGTCAGCGACAACCGCCTTGTATCCGAGACGGTGAGCCGCCTCAATTGCAGGACGCTGCATGAGTCCCGCACCTAAAATGAAAACTGATGACATGATATTCCTCCCCTTACCTTGTCTTTACGCAATACACTTCGAACGTGTCACCGAGATGACGCATCCGGCTGAATACAGTGAGCAGTCTGTATCTGAAACTACCGGCGGCTGCCTGCTTTTTAAGCGGGAAACGTTCCGCGTGATGTCCGGTTGAGACTGTCTTCACTACTCTGAAACCATATTTTGCAAGGATTTTTCCGCAGGTCTTTTCATCCCAGATGCTGTAATGATCAGACGGACTCTGCTCAAAAAACTTATCCGGGCAGTATGTGGATGAGACGCCGTGGCCTGCCGGTGTACCGAACGCGAAAACGCCGCCTTCAGGAATCAGTTCTGCTGTCTTTGCCAGAACGGCGTCAAGGTCTTCAAAATGCTCAATGACATACCACATGGTCACGGCTCCGAATGCATGCGAATCAAGCTCATCCGCATCGAGAGCCGGATATGCTGCAGTCACTGCATGAAAACCGAGATTGTCGCGGACATATGTAACGGCATCTTCTGATATGTCTGTTCCGTAACAGCGCCAGCCTGACTGAGCTGCAGCTGCAAGGAACGGGCCGTACGCACATCCTATGTCGAGTACCTTTTTCGGCAGTTTTTTCTTATCGTCATACAGAGCGCAGATTTCTGCCATGCGGCGTTCGCCCTGCTTTTTTATTAAATCAAAATCTTCAAGATACGTTTTTCCGTACTGATTTTTATATTCTTCAAAGAAATAAGCCTTGCTGTAATCCGATACAGGTTTTCTGCTCCATGAAAGATAGGTCATGCCGCACACAGGGCACTTTCTGTACGTTTTGTACTGTGTGCGTGCAACGACAGGATCAGCTGCATTTTCACGGCACACAGGACAGAAGTTTCTGTGACCTGATGCGAGATCCCTGAGGTAAGAAGCAAGGTCCGCGTTTTCGTGACTTCCGCTTTCTGTCTGCCGGAAGCCTTCGTTACCTCCGCATTCTACAAGGGCACGGCTGAAAGCTGACGAAGCACGTTTAGCAGAAGAAAGTTCCTTTGCCGGAATGCAGGCGAATCCCTGAGCTTCAGACAGTTTCTGATGAAGCGGCGTGGTTGCAAGCGTAAGCACACGGCACCCTGCGGCGCGCGCCTCAAAAGCGGTAAAGCCGTAATGCGTGACAACAAGGTCATAGTCAGCGAGCTTTTCCTTCAGGTTCTGAACGGGAGCCTCCGCGGTAACCGCCGTAACGGCAAGGCCGAGAGCTTCACACGCAGCTTTTGCAACAGCGGTAAAGCCCTTAGGGTCTTCACCGCCGATGGAAACAAGCGCCGTCTTACATTCAGTGACAGGCGCCGTTTTTCTGTGCTCCGGAAGCGGAATGAACTGTGCATTCTGGAAATTGGGACGCCGTGTGTACTGCACAGCCGGAATGATGTCGAGCAGGTAATCGCAGCAGTCTGTGAACGATGAGCCTTCATCAATGGCGGCAAGCGGTCCGAGCGCACGCAGTTTCTTTGCAAACGTATCCTTAAGAGAGAACATGTCTGCAACAACAAGCGAATACATGGACCGCGGTTCTGCTTCGGACGGAACCGGCAGCGTTCTGATTACCTGAAGGGAATCAAGACCTGTTTCGGCAAGCAGCGGTTCTGCTTCTGCAAGCGTTGCGTCTTCAGGGATGTATATGTCAGCGTTCAGTTCTTTTGCAAGAGAAAGACAGCGGCGGAGATGGCCCGTTCCGTGTCCGGCTTCAGTTGAAGGCACGAAAAGTACCGGATTCTTTATGTACGGAAGGTTCGCTGCTTCAATGATGGCAGCTGTCCGTGCAGCCGGGTCGCAACCGCAGGCTGGGCCGTTTTCCTTCATGGCTTCGAACATCCGTAATGCGCGACGGTAATCTCCGAACGTGTCAATCGTCGTCCTGAGTTCTGGATGATTCCACTTTTCAGGAGCCGGTTCGAAAACGCATTTCCAATAATCGTCGTGGTTATAGAGTGCAGGCCCTACATGTTCATGGTCATAAGGGCTTTTTGTAAGCCTTCTTGTATCAAGAAGCGAGGCGGCATTCATAACCTCTATGCCGCTTCCGTGTGGAAGGCCTGTATAGGTGAAGTAGTCACACGGATTTCCCTTTTCTATTCTTGACAGAAATTCTTCAAGGGAAGCCGAAGCGGCATCAGCAAAAAGGAAGGGATTATCGCCGGTTGCCCGGACAACAACGTCTGCATGTGTTTTTTCAATGAGCAGGCAGAAGCGTTCAAGCACATCTTCAGCAGGACCGGCGAAGCATTCCCAGCCGCAGTCTGCCGCAACAGGAGCGAGCCTTTCGTATGATGCCTCATCAGTAGCAAGGTAATACGCATCTGCAGGAACATGACGCATGGTATCAAGCACATGAGCGATGGCAGGCTTTCCGCCGACGGGGAGCAACCCCTTTTCCGGAAGGCGTGTTGAGCCGAGACGGCTTTGAACGATAACTATTGTCATAAAGGAAGACTCTCCCATGATGTTACAAGATGAGATGCATCTGTCTTGAAACGGTATTTATTCTTTTCCACCCAGATGCGGGCTTTCCTGAAATCCTCAAAAGCTTCGGTAATACCGCAGCCAGAGTTTCTGTAATACGACAGGAACAGCGATTTCGGGATATATGCATGATCCTCGCTGAAACGCGGGGCAATATTCTTAAGGAAAAACTTGAGCTGGGAATAATCTGGCGTTGTATCTTCTGACTGGAACTCAGTTTCGTACTTGAAGCGGAGCTGCGGCATCATGCGGATCTGTTCCCCCCAGAGCCATGCGCGCATAGAAAAATCAAGATTCTGCCAGTATGGTGACTTTATGGAATAATCATATCCGCCAAGTTCCTTAAACTTCCTTTTGTTGTAGAGACCGACATAATCAACCGGATAGAGCGTCGGGGCCTTATCCTGAACGACAAGCTCGCCAGTTACGGAAAGCGCCTTGTTCTCAACGGATGGCATCATCCTGACAGGAAGAGACTGCATGAGGGCATTTGAAAGCATAGGAACGTAGCAGAGGATATTCTCATCCTCAAGGCGTTTCAACACGTACGAATTGATTGAACGCGGCGGAATGTGAAGCGTATCCCACACAACAAGCACGTAATTCTCGCGGGCTTCTGACATGCCGATGTTGATCATATCCCCGAGCGTGCATTTTTCTTCAGGTGCGATGAACTTCACAGACGGATACCGTCGTGAAATGTCTTCCAGGTTGTAATTTTCAGCAGACATCTCAACGGAAATGATGTCCGAAAAGCCGATGGAAAGCAGCTGGTCAAGGTTTCCTGCACGGAACGGCGTACCACTCCTGCTCAGGAGGATGACTGAAAGAGAAATCTTTGCATTTGTCCTGGGTTTTTCACCGCCCAGAATGACGCGCTTTATCTGGCGCTCATTAAAAGTTGCAGGTATAGAACTCATCGCAGTTCCGGCATAATCCTTCGTATTTTTCTTCTATATGAAGTGCAAGGCTTTCTTCTGAAGCCTTCCAGATTGTTTCAAGGTCATCGGTAAGCGCATTTCCAACTACAGAGCAGAACATGAACTGGCGGCAGAGCGGGACACTTCCATCCACGAGGATGCTCATGTCGCGGCGCAGGTGCCAGCAGCAGTTACGCTTTACCGGGCTTAAGTCAGCAGGCTTTCTGTCGGGCAACTGGCCTGACACATAGTCGTACTTCTGGATGATGCGGTTGTTCCAGCCGCGGAAGAACGTCTCAAGCTCATCCTCGTTTTCGTTGACGCGGACCATCTGGGCGTACACATCACCAGGGAACGCAGCTTCAAGTGCATGAACCTTTTCGGTTACGGCAGCAAGCGTCAGCCCGTTTTCTCCGTGAAGGGCACGGTACGTTGCCTCAGAGACAGCGTCAACACCGCAAATCCACATGACGGCGCTCTTGCCGTTAGTCCGCGGAGAAGCGGCTTTTATGGCTGCGGCAATTTCATCAATGAGCGGCTGCGTCAGATTCTCGCAGTCTGTCTCTATCAATATAGAAAGAGATGGCTTTGAAAGCACAGTTTTTATGAGCTCAACAATCTCAGGATGAAGCAGGCTCTCGCCCCAGAGTGAAAGAGAGACGACGGCGTCATCTGAGAATGCAGCGATTTTATCGACAAGGCGCGCGAAATCTTCTTTCTTCATGAATGTCTTGCATGCTGATGGCGCCGTACCATACTTTTTCTTGCAGGCTTCGGGGTACGGGCAGTAATTACAGGTTCCCGCACAAGCCGCTGAAACCTGCACCGCGTAGAAACCTGGCAGCGTGTGAAGTATTCCTTCATTTACGGAAGCCTCATCGCACAGCTCAACAGCAGATGGAGCATGGCCCAGTTTTGCTGTCAGATCTGACTTAAGGGCAGCGAGGCGGCGGCACAGAACGAGACCGCGCTTTGTGCTGTACGAGAAGTCAAGGCGGAGCATCCTGTAATCAACAGGAGAAATAAGCGTTTCTATGTCGAAAGAGTTGATGTCAGTCTTAATCAGTGAGAAAAGCGCCTCGTTATCGAACGGCTTTTCAGCAAATCCGTCTTTCATGCCACAAAGCGCCTGAAGCGTACGGACAGTACCGGTTGCCACAAATTCCGGAACAACGCCAAACGGATAGCCGTCAGCAAACGAGTATTCAGCAGCGTAATCTGTATGAAGCTTATACGTTTCCGCGGTGAGTCTTGCATCATAGAACGGACACTCGAGACGCCCGAAAAGAACTGTCTCAGCATCATCCGCAGTATCAAGAACAGCTTTTAAAACATCAGCCAGAAGCGGCGTTTCTGCATATATTACAGGTAAGGACTGCTCAAATTCAGGAATGTCTTTTTCTGCAGCTGCAAGCACATCCGCATTGCCGCCGCAGATAAGGATTTTCGATGCATCCGGAACAGAACATGCCCAGGAAATGACTTCAGGAAGGAATTCTTTTTCTATTTTTTCTGCAAAAAGCGTAATAAGGGTTTTCATACGTGTTAATTATCGGATTTTAAAATAAAAGTGTGATATAATTTGCGCACAACAGAGGGGATTAGATGGAACTGTCACAATTCAGCACATTACAGAACCAGACGCTCACCGTCTCTCAACTGACGGATATCATGAAGGAGCTCATTGAAGGCACCCTTCCCGCCGTCACCGTTGAAGGCGAGATTTCCAACTGGAAGCCATCGAGCGCAGGTCACGTCTATTTCACCCTCAAGGATAAGACAGCAACCCTTTCTGCAGTCATGTGGCGCGGAAGAGCCATGTACCTGAATTTCCAGCCGCGGGACGGCATGCAGGTGCGCGTTAAAGGCCGCATGACAGTGTACCCTGCGCGCGGCAATTACCAGATACAGGTCGATTCAATGGAACAGGCGGGCGCCGGTGATATTCTGGCCATGCTTGAAGAGCGCAAGAGACGCCTTGCCATGGAAGGCCTTTTTGACAGCGAAAACAAAAAGCCACTGCCGTTCTTTCCGCGCAGAATCGGCGTCGTAACAACACCTACAGGAGCAGGACTGCGCGATATCTGCCAGATTGTGCGCCGCCGTAACCCGTGCGTGAGCATCGTCATCCTTCCAGCCATTGTACAGGGCGCAGAGGCGGCAGCTACCATTGTCCGCCAGATCCAGACAGCGAACCGCTACGACATGGCGGATGTGCTTATCGTAGGTCGTGGCGGCGGCTCCATTGAAGACCTGCTGCCCTTCAGCGAGGAAGAAGTCGTGCGCGCCGTTGCTGCATCAAAGATTCCTGTCGTTTCTGCAGTCGGTCACGAAATTGACTGGGCGATAAGCGACTTTGCAGCCGATATGCGCGCGCCGACGCCGTCCGCTGCCGCAGAACTGTGTACGCCGCTTCTCACTGACATACTGACGACGCTTTCAAGAAGCAAGGACGAGCTCATCCGCTTCATGGATGTAAAGATAGACAACGCGCGTAACCTTGTCCGCTCATTCAGCGGTGAAAATCTGGAGCTGCGTTTCCGTCAGATTGAACAGCCGGTGCTTTCAGCGTTCAGCGATGCAAAGGAAGCGCTTCTTGAGAACATGAAGGTACGCTGCGATGAAACAAGACAGCGCGTTGAGAAAGCCATCATCCAGCTTGAGGCAGCAGATCCGAAGTCAATCCTGAACAGGGGATTTGCGATGGTGCGCGATAAAGAGACGGGAAAAATCATCAGAAGCCCGGAAGGATTAACCAACGGACAGCTTCTTGAGATTATCCCTAAAGAAGGAAAGATTACCGCAGCCGTAACCGGATGTGAACGGTAAACGGCGGAGGAGAACGATATGAAGAAATTCGAAGACAAACTTGCACGGCTTGAAGAACTTTCAGACAAGATCAAGAATCCTGAGCTCAGCCTTGAGGATGCGCTTGCCTGCTTTGAAGAAGGCATTACGCTCGCCCGCGGCATGGAAAAGGATATCGACAAGATTGAAGGCAAAATCCAGATTCTGATGAATCAGCCTGTCCAGCCTGAAGAATCACCCGAACTCGACCTGTTCTCAGGCCTTGACGACGCCCAGAAGGCTTAAGAGAAACAAGATGGCGCAGAATCAGCATCAGTACCGTACAGTAAGTACCCGCCCCGTAAAGCCGCTTCCAACTGAAGTTGCGCGAAAGATTGCAGCAGGTGAAGTCATAGACAGGCCTGCTTCCATTCTGCGCGAGATGCTTGATAACGCGGTCGACTCTGGTGCTGATGCCATAACAGCCGACATTTCAGGCGGCGGCATAGACAGCGTAACCGTTACCGACAACGGCATCGGCATGACGAAAGAAGACCTCGCCGCTGCGGCACATCCGCACAGTACAAGCAAAATCACCAGTGAAGATGACCTTAAGGCCCTTTCAACGCTCGGTTTCCGCGGCGAGGCGCTCGCTTCCATTGCAGCAGTGAGCCGCCTTGAGATTGTCTCCAGAAGGCGGGGCGAAGACGTAGCCTGGAAACTCGCCGCTCCGCTCGCAGGGTCAGGCGGGAACAACATCACCCCTGCAACACGCACAGAAGGCACAACCGTAAAGAGCCAGGCGCTTTTTGAAGACATCCCCGCCCGCCGCCTCTTTTTGAAACGCCCCGCAACTGAGACCGCTCAGTGCAGGCAGATTTTCATTGAAAAAGCACTTCCCTTCACCGATATATCATTCCGCCTTATTGCAGACGGCAAGACACGGCTTGATCTGCCTGCAGGCGAATCGCTCGCAGAACGCTTTGTCGAAGCCTTCGAGATGAACGAAAGCCCCGACCTCTTTTCAGAGATTACCGTACAGGACAAGACACTGTCAGACGATTTTGGAGATTGGCGCATTACTCTGCTTCTTGGCGATCCCGCAGTTTCCCGCGCGGATAAACGCCACCTTTTGATTTACGTAAACGGACGCCGCGTTCAGGAGTATTCGCTCTTACAGGCAATCGAGTACGGCGCGACGGGTTTCTTCCCGAATGGAACGCACCCGGCAGCCGTCCTTTTCTTAGAGATTAACCCGGCTCTCGTCGACTTCAACATTCACCCTGCAAAGAAAGAGGTGCGCTTCAAGGATATTTCCGCCGTACATCACGCAGTCAGCACCGCCGTACGGAGCTTTTATGTACGCCAGTCTGAGGAAAAGCGCGATGCCGTCATGGAAAGCAGCTGGCAGCAGACGGACATGGGATTTGACGGCAGCACCAGCGTCGCAGATGATGCCGCGTACGGCGCTTCCCGCCCCGAAAGCGAACCTCGCTCAGCTGCACGCTCGCTTGCAGAGGCAGCGCTGAACGCTGGAAATGAGTACGCTTACACGAGCGGCCGTCCAACAGGAACTGCAAGTGCTTTCAGCGGCAGTCGTCCGACAGGAGCCGCGGGCGCTTACGTAAGCGGCGCCTCTTCAACTGAAACTGAGTACGCTTATACCGCCGGTCGTCCGACAGGAACTGAGTCTGCTTTTAGCACGAACGATTCTTCAACTACAGCTGGTTGCGCTTTTACGGGCGCCGCATCTTCAACTCCAGCTTCATCCGCTTTTGGCGCGCCTGACGAGACGCCGCACGTGCCGCTTGATTCGTTTAAGTACATCGGCCAGATAATGCAGGTGTTCCTCGCTGTCGAAAAGGATGGCACGCTGCTTCTGATTGACCAGCACGCAGGACACGAGCGCATTCTGTACGATAAGTTCATGAAAGGATGCGGCAGGAAACAGCCGCTTCTGATAGCCGAATCGTTTGAGACAGAGTCTGATACAGACGATGCGTACCTGAACTCGCTTCTGCCAGCCCTTGATGAAGCAGGATTCTCGTTAAAGCAGGTTGAAGCCGGTATCTGGGAAGTAACGGCCGTTCCAGCGACCTGGCAGGGAAAAGCCGGCGACCTGTACACTGCGCTTATAGAAAAGCGGATTGAGCCGGCCGAGCTTCAAAGGACGCTCGCAGCGTATACCGCCTGCCGCAGCGCCGTAAAGGAAGGCCACTATCTCGATGAGGGAACCGGCCGCATGCTGGCTTCACAGATTCTCGCACTGCCTGATCCGCACTGCCCGCACGGCCGCCCGCTCTGGATTGCGCTCACACAGGACGGGCTCTACGCACTGATAAAGCGGACGTAATCACAGCAATTAAACCCCGAACGGATTTACAACCACTCCTTCGCCAAATGTCTTCACACCCATCCGGTACATGGCTTTTGCGTGAATCCGGTCGTGCCAGATAAAGCGGCGGAGGACTTTCCGTACTGACCACAGTTCTCCGTAGCTGCCATCAATGACAGCGGATGAAAGGAAATCGGGTTTCTCTTCCAAAGCTGCAAAGCCTTTCTGCCTGCATTCCAGAATCGAACCTTCATTATCTGCATTTATACCAATTTCTCCAAAATAATACACATTCACACTTTTTGTGTGCTGATACATCTCTTCTGCTGTCCGAGGAACCTGGCCGTAAAACGTCTTCCGTTCTGGAAGCGAAGAAACATGCTTATCCGGAAATGATTGATATAAAGCAAAAAAATCTTCTGCGGATTTTAACGCCAGCGCTTTCAGTTCCTGATACTCTTCAAGTGTCAGCGGTTCACGTTCCGTATCAAAAAGCACGTCGCTGTCAGCATCTGAAATACGGAGTTCCGATGCTTTCTCCTGAATAATCTCAGCCTCTGCCTTCTCTGTAAGCGTTACGCCAGACCACTCACTGAATGTTCATCATTTCTCCCACACAACACGATGCTGTCTTCCAAAAAGGATTACGCCATGTGCGCTTCCATCACGAGAAGAGATGACATAATACTCTTTTCCAAGCGGTTTGACGCTGAACTCTTTATCGCGGTTTTTCTCTATTATCTCTAATATCTCATGTGTAAGCGCTTTCTCTTCAGGTGAGTCTGAGTGCGCAGGATCATCCGAATACATGATCTGGCTTCCGAAAAGCGCATCGACCGTTGCTATCAGAAGCTTTTCATCGCGGGTGAGCGAGCAGTTTTCGTTACGCACGAACAGCACATCCGGATCGTTTGCGAACACAACCTTATCCCACATGGCGTGGCCAAGCGAATCCTGCAGATTGGTGAACGCGGCGTTACGGCCATTCCAGTGGATGAACTTATAAAGGCCATTTTCCCAGTGCTCGCGCGTATCAGCTCCGATACGGGATAGCGGGAAACAGCGGAATGACTGCTCGAACGGCAATCCGCAGCCAAGATAACAGACATCGCGGCCTTCCTTATTCTTTGTGCGCGACGTAAGCATTTTGACTGCACGGTTGTAGAGCTCGTACTGAGCGCCGGCGTTTTTGTGAGCGCCCCAGTACATGCCCGCGTACAGAAAGTCGAGTTTCAGGTAACGGAAGCCCCACTCATTTACCGCGCGTTCCATAAGTGCATCAAGGTGCTCAAGAACTTCGGGAATGCTTAAATCGAGGCAGTAGAAAAGGCCATCCCAGGACGGATTGAATCCTGCAATCACCAGCTTTCCGCGTTTGTCGCGGAGGAGCCAGTCAGGATGCGCCTTGGCCGTCTCGCTTTTCACAGAGCACAGGAACGGCGCTATCCACAAGCCGGGAATATAGCCTTTTTTCTCAATTGAAGCAGCAAGCGGCGCAAGTCCGTTCGGGAAGCGGTCAGAAAGAGGCTCCCAGTCGCCGATTGCCTGTTCCCAGCCGTCATCTATCTGGAAGACGACAGAGCTGTAATTGCCGCTTGAAATGATGTTGTCTGTCTTTGAAAGCGACACAAGGTCATCCAGGATAAGGCGCTCGTTTATATCCGTGTAGTGATTGTACCAGCTTTCCCAGCCACCCGGATTTTTTCCGAGGAAATCAATCTGTTTGAAATGGTCGTGTCCGAAAAGCTCGGAAAGCTTATCCTTAGCCTCAAAATAGGACTGCGCGGTAAACACTTCAATCTTTGCCTGAAGGCCGCCTTTCTTCCATTCCTTACCGATATCGCAGATTTCAAAGGTCACCGTGTTTTTTCTGCGGTCAAAGACAAACTGCACGGGCGGACACTCATCGTGGATGTTGCCACAGGACACGAAAAAGAGATACGTGTCGTTCCAGCGCAGGTACGTAATGAACTGTGCGAGCACCTGATTACGTGAAACCTTGAAACTGCTTTCCGGAAACAGGAGGAAGCGGATCCATTTTGTGATGAAGGCAACATGCAGATACGGCTGTCTCTTTCCAGGCTCAACTTCAAGCGCGGAACTCCAGGACTGCCAGCCGCCGGTGCTTATCCAGGCTTTTTTTACGGTCAGGTTCTTATCACCCGTAAATGACGCAACATCAAATGTACCAAGAACGGTATTTTTTTCAGCCTTGTAATCAGCCTTGCATGTAAACTCCATCATGGATTGTCATGACCTCCCTGAAAAACAATTACTTATTTCAAGTTTATCTTCGTCTGTCTATGTGATTCTTGCGGTAATATTCCTGCTTGCTGGCGTACATCCGCTTATCAGCAAGTTTCTGGAGTGCATCCGGCGAGTAATCCGGGAATTCACGCTTTCCCGCATATCCCGCTGAAATGAATATCTTTCCTATATCAGGATGATTCCAGGCATTCATATTCTCAGCAAAAGACGCTGCAAGAGAAGGAAGATCATCTGTTTCAATAAGGGCGGCAAACTCGTCTCCGCCAGTTCTGTACACACGGCCATATGGTCCGAACGTCTTTTTCATGATTTCAGCCGCACCCTTGATCAGGATATCTCCGGCTACATGGCCTTTATTGTCATTTATTGTCTTTAACCCGTTCAAATCAGCGGCGACAATGACAAAATCATCACTGAGAGGGCTTTCGACAAGTTCATTCCATCTGTTCTCAAAGGCATACCTGTTTTCTATGCAGGTAAGAGCGTCAGTATTCAGGATTTCATTCAGATGGCGGATATGCTCCTGATTCACGGTATCATCGGTTACCTCAAGAACATAGCCCTTATGCTTTGTCTTTCTGTCATTGTAAAACGGATGGACCATAACACGAATATCTGTTCCGTTTCTGTTGAACACCTTCGGCATGACAGGTTCTGATTTTGACTGAAGGATCCATTTCTCGAACTCTTTACGCAGGAAGGGTTGTGTCACACTTGAATCTATGTCAACATCAGCAAGTTCAGGAAAATACTTTCTGGCGTTATCATCGCAACTTACCAGATGCAGCCGCGTATTGAGCACAGCGTAACCGTCAACTTTTATCTGAGAAAGAGTCACGTTCGCCATTGTCACATCGAAATAGTTCATGCGGCGCAGGATAAGCAGGATGCAGATTTCATCAAAAAGAATGGCAAACGGCAGCAGTTCAGCATCAAGATCGACGATAAGTTCGAACACATATACAAATATTGTGACAAACTCAAGAAGTCCCAACTCAATGGTATAAATCCACGATATTTTCTTCTTGTTGGTGAACGCCCAGAAGATGACGGCAAACGGAAGGAGCGACTGCACGATGAGGTATCCGACATAAAAGGCATGGTGCGGTCCATATTCTTTCTCAAGGAAATACATGCCGTTTTTCTGGATAACCTCAACAGATATATAATGCCAGTTTGAAAACTCAGATAAAAACACAGAAAAAAGAATTTCTACATCGATAAGAAGAAGGCATAGTATATATCTGCGTTTAATCTTTATATTGCATATCTGAAGCATGCACATAAAAAGAAACGTAGGAAGGAATATTCCGTCAAGATACGTCAGTTTTGTCGCAAGCAGCAATCCTTCTGCTGTTGTATAGACCGTTGCAAAGAAATAGCCGATTGAGCCGACAAAGGCACATGCGAAAGAAAGGACGTAATAGGCATTACCTCTGTCTTTTGTCTGATTTACGACAAACCACAGACACATCAATGAGCCAATTGAGATAATAAGGTATACAGATGATAGTAAACTCATGTAAAACTCTATTATCTCATTTTAGCACATTATCTGAATTAGTACATCAGATTATCAAGAAGTACATTCACTTCGTCAGCACGATAGTCCGGAGCTGCATCCTGCATGAGCAGCAGATAACCTGTGGCTGAGTCAAAATCGCCCGCGTAAATATACACATAGGCAAGTTCTATGTAAGCATCGTAATCTGACGGGTTTTCACGCAGAATGTTCATATAGATGTCTATAGCATTCTGATACTGTCCGTTCGCGGCATACGCATTTGCAAGATTCTTCGTGAACGTCATGTTGTCCGGAGCAAGTTTGAGCACCGTCTGATACGTCCTTATGGCATTCTCATACTGTTCGTCGAGCACATACGCGTTCGCCAGATTGTTCCATGCATCAACGCTTTCGGGGTTCTGCTGGACTGCTGTATTCAGCAGCTTGATTGCATCGTAGGCGTCATCATTTTCTATATAAAGACGTCCCAGATTGATGTACGCACCGGTCATTTTCGGATTTGTCGTAATCGCCTTCACATACCAGGTAAGCGCGTTGTCAAAATCATCCATCGCTTCGTATATAAGGCCGCAGGTATAGTGATAGCTTGCATTGTTTACTGCGGATGAAGCTTTTGACGCATACGTGAGCGCATCCTTATATTTTCCGCTGTTATACAGAATTATCGCAAGATTATAGTTGGTTACGTCATCATTTGGCGAAATGGCAAGCGCTTTCTTGAAATATGACTCAGCTGTCACAGAATCACCTGATGCATAGTATGCGGCACCAGTTTCCCTGAGCACGACAACGTTGTTCGGAGCAGAACTGAGCGCTGCCTGATACGCTGAAATTGACTGCTTGAGGCGGTTCCTGTTTTTCTCAATGCGTCCAATCTGCAGATTTGCCTTTGTATATGATGCACGGATATCAAGTGCGCTGTTATAAGCAGCAATTGCAGAATCAGGACTTGAAAGCCGCTCGTAAGAAAGGCCCAGATCGTAGAAGGAAATCTCAAATCTGCTGTTTATTTCCGTTGATTTTTTGAACGCATCGCGTGCAGCCGTATATTTCTTCTGGATGTAGCGGACTTTGCCCAGTTCATACCAATACAGATAATCTCCCGGATTTTCTTCAAGCGCTTTCTCAAGCTCAGCAGCAGCTTCATCAAGGTTTCCATACTCTTCCGCAAGCAGGCCCTTTATATAGTGGGAATCAGCAGAATCTCCATCCATAGCGATTGCTTCATCCGTAAAGTCGTCAATTTCATCAAGAAGGCGCGCACGGTCCTCAGGTGAAAGCTGGTCTCCCAAAGATTCTGCCGCATCGTACATCATGACAGCCATCTGCGACAGTTTCTGACTTGCAAAAGCTTCCTGATCTTCAGGAAGCAGATCTCTCGCCTGTTCAAAAGAACCAAGGGCGTCATCTATACGGCCTTCTTCAAGTGCAATACGGCCTTCTTCAATCAGGCCGTTAATCTCATCAATAAGCGCCTTGAGTTCAGCATTCTGACGGGCAAGTTCCTCTTCTGCAGCCTTCTGCTTTGCGGCATCTTCCGCTGCTTTTTCCTGGCGAGCCTTCTCTTCAGCAAGCTTATCCTCGCTGTCAGCGCCTTCCATCTCTTTTTTCTCGCCAGTCTGAGCTGCTTTTGCCGTCTTCTCTGCTTCCTGAGAAGCCTTATCTAAGGCTTTCTTATCAGCGTTCAGAGCATCACCTGCTTTCGAAGCCGTTTCTTCAGGACTGCCAGAACCAGCATGTGCTTTCTTGTCATATCCGCTTTCATCAAGAACGGACATGTTTATGGCAGAACCGTCTGCATCATATACGCTGCCGTCAGCTGTTACGCGCGTTCCGTCCGCAGCCGTGAAAGTTCCGTCGGCATCATATTTTCCAAGTACAGTACCGTCTGCACTGTACACAGTTCCGTCTGTATCATAAAAGTTACCGGCTGCATCAGTCTTTCCACTGCCTGCAAGAGGAGCTCCTTCGCGCGCGAAAGTACCCTTTTCTGCAGCATTCGCTTTTGAAGCAGATGAGGCAACGGAAGCTGCCGCTTCTGCACGCGCTGTCTTCTCTTCACTGCCAGAACCAGCCTTTTTCTGAGATTCTGCGCGTTTCTGCACTTCTTCAAGAGCTGCCTGTGCCGTGGCTGCAGCCTTTTCTGCTTCTGCTGTCTGAGCCTGAGCGCGGGCCAGAGCTTCACGCACAGCCTTTTCAATGGCAGCCTGCTCAGCAGCTTTCGCTTCAAGCAAAGCCACTTTTGTAGCAGCATCGGCAGCATCAAGAAGCGCCTGTTCATAGGATGTATCCATCAGCTTTTTCAGGGCAATGATGCTGTCAAAAAGCGCTTCAAGTTCCTCATCCGTACCATGCTTGATGATGTAGTCATCAAGCATGGTCATGGCGTGTTCATACTCTTCACGCTCAATGTACGACTGAACAAGTTTAAGAAGATTTTCACGTTCTGCGGAAGCGGCAAGTTCTGCATTCCGCTCTGCGACAGCCCTTTCTGCGGCAGCTGCCTTAAGACGGCTGTTAATGACGACGCCGCTTCCGACTCCAATACCGGCAAGCAGCAGTGACGCTATGAGGATGATGATCACCATCCTGTTTTTTTTATTCTTCTGAGCGTTATCCGCTCCATCCGTTCCGTTAATCGAGTTCTTCATCATGGACATAATCCTTTACCTCTTCAGCTCCCGCTGAACTGTTTGTCTGGGCGGCACTGTTCTGCAATGCCGCAGCCGCTGCCTGAAGCAGTCTCTGACGGCGGGCAGCCTCTTCCTGCTTCTTCTGCTCTGCAGCCTGAGCTTCAGCTGCAACACGCTGAGCCTCTTCCTCTGCCCGCTGCTGTTCCCAGGCAGCCTGCTGGGCGGCCTGTACGGCAGCCTGTTCCGCCTGCTGTTGGGCAAGAGATTCTTCAATCTGCTGCTGGACAATAGCGCCCATCTGTCTCTGAGTTACATTCTGATTGGAAAGCGTTCCATCTTCCATCTGCTGGGTAAGCAATGCAATCAGTTTTTCTATGTTTCCGCGCTGTTCCGTTTCTGGAGCAAGCTCAAGATACGTCTTGTAGTCATCGACAGCCCACTCATACTGCAGACTTTTCATGCGTGCATTTGCCCTGTTGAGCGTTGCGGCTGCAAAATGCGAATCCTTTGTAAGTGCGTATGTATACAGCTCATCTGCGCGGTCATAATAACCAAGCGCAAACGCAACGTTACCAGCATTATAATAGAGCGTTCTTTTATCCGTGTCAGGCATGAGCAGCCCAATCTGATACGTTTCAAAAGATTTCTGCATCTGGCCTGTCTGATAATAGGCAAGGCCAAGATAATTATAGATGTCAGGAGAAGCAGTTCCCTTTGAAAGAGCATCCTGAAAAAGAGGGATAGCTTCCTGAGGCTTGTTGGTACGGAATAATTCCACTGCATCGGCATACGAATCCGCATGGACAGCACTTATTGCCAGCACACAGACGGCACACAGCAATACTTTACGAAAACAGTCCTTTTTCTTCATATACCTCTCCAATATTTGACAGATTTGCATAAAAAAGTTACCATTCTATATAGCAGATTATCCTAAGTGATGATATCCGCATTTTCTTAAATTATCGGAGAACACATGGATCCCATTACAATAATTATCATCGCCGTCTTAGGTACGGGCATTTGTTTTCTTGCTTTTTTCCTTATCAGATCCATAACCTCTCCAAAGCGCGCTGACACTATCCTGAAACTCATCAAGCAGGGAAAAAACAGCGCAGCCATCAAAACTGCAAAAAACATTCTCCAGAAAAATCCGCGGGATGCATCAATTCACTATGCACTGGGAAAGGCCTATATTGCTGATGGTAAAAGCGAACTGGCACTTACCGAATTCAAATATGTAGATCAGAACGCCATTTTTGAAGAAGGCATATCAGAAAAAGAATTCAGAAAAGAGTTCAGTGCACTTTACACAAAGTTCCATCAGCCTGAAGAAGCACTGAAACAGTTCCTGCTTCTCACTAAAATCGATGCAAAAAATCCAGAATGGTACTTCGGCGCTGCAAAGATTTTTGAAGCACGCGGAAAGCCTGATCAGGCACTGCTTTTCTACCAGAAGACAATCTCGCTTGACCGCCGCAATGTTCAGGCGTATGCAGCCTCAGGACTTCTGCTCTTTCATGCACAGCAGTTCTCAGAAGCAAAGAAAGCCATTGACCATGCCATCCAGCTGAGCCCTGAAACATGGTCTTCCTATTACTATCTGGGAAAAATCCTTAAGGAAAGCCATGATTATCCAGGAGCCGTCGAAGCCTTTGAGAAAGCACTCAGAGACCCTGAATTCAAGCAGAAATCACTGATTGAGCGCGGCACCTGCTACGCGGCAGGAAAATCACTTGATAAAGCATGTCTTGAATTTGAACGCGCAATCAAGCTTGATCCTCAGAATGAAAAGAAAGAAACTCTGTATGCCCGCTATTTTTTTGCTGACTGCAAGGAAAAAATGCGTGACATAGATGCAGCACTCAAGGAGTGGCATGCAATTCAGGCTGTTCAGCAGAACTTCAGGGATGTTCCTGCTAAAATCGCCCAATACAGCGATGTCGTCACCAATGACAGCATGAAGGAATACCTGACAAGCAATTCAGAAGGATTTGTCGAAATCGCAAAGAAACTTACCACCATCTGTTACGGACTTGAAACAAAGAGCACACAGACTAAAAAATACGGATGCATTCTTGTTGCATCTGAGCCGGAATCAGACAACTGGCGCAATCAGCGGGCTCAGAATGTTCTGTTCATATATTACCGCGATACATCCGCCATTCAGGAAGTACTCGTCCGAAAAGCGTTTGATGAAATGAAATCGAAAGCCTACACAAAGCTGGTCATCCTGACAAGCTCAAAGTTCTCAGGACAGGCTCTTGATTTCGCAGAAAACAGGCCTATTGAGCTGGTTGAAAAGGAAAAGCTTGAAACCATGCTCCTGAAAGTAGATTTGTAATTCATGAAACTCCTGTGCATCTCAGACCAGATTGATCCGCTCGTTTACAGTGCCGGCGTCAAGGAACGCTATGGTGATGTTGATGCTGTCTTATGCGCAGGCGATCTTCCCATGGAGTACATAGACTTTATCGTCACTACACTGAACAAACCGACGGTCTTCGTTTTTGGCAACCACAATCTTGATGATTACCGGTATTATCACGCCACACCAGACAACAACGGTTACATTCCCGATGTTGAACTCAACCACTGCCACGGTGCACTGTATGCAGGTTTCAAATCATTCCGCATAGGAAACCTTATCATCACGGGTGCATCCGGCTCCATGCGCTATAACAAAGGTCTCAGTCAATACACAAACAGACAGATGGCGTTCCGCATGTTCCGTCTTTCATTCCGGCTCCTGCTCAACAAGCTTTTATACGGCCGGGCCACGGATATTTTCCTGACACATGCACCGCCAGAAGGCATTCACGACAAAAACGATCCCTGTCACAGAGGATTCAAATGTTACCTTTCGTTCATGGATACATACAAGCCAAAGTTCCTTGTTCACGGACACATTCACCTGTATGACATTTCCGAACCCAGGGTCACACAATACAAGGATACGACAGTAATCAACGCATTCAGTCACTATGTGATTGAAATGCCCGATCCACCCAAAAAGGAAAAACGCACAAAATGAATGATTCAATATACAGGCAGCAAAGCGAGGATGACTTCTTCAAAGCGCGCAACAAAGCCCTCTTTAATGACCTGCAGCACTTTCTCAATCCGGAAGAGTCAAAGCTGCTTTCTTTTTCCGAAGTCAAACAGCTTTTAAAGCCGAAAAATGAAATCTACATGGGAATGCAGGTTGTTCCCATTTCACTGATAGCAGGAAGCGAAGGCCGTTACCGGGACTTCGACAATCACTTCTTTCCAAAGAGCCTTCACCTTAAGAACAGATGGGAAAGCATTGACCGCGCGCACCTGAGCGATGTCATCCTTCCCCCGATTGTGCTGTATGAAATTGGCGGACTCTATTTCGTCAGGGATGGAAACCACCGCGTTTCCGTCGCACGTGCACAGGGCGTGGAAAATATCGATGCAGAGGTTATCAGTCTTCAAAGCGAGATAAAGCTCAAGCCGGGCATGTCCCAGTCACGCATAAAGCGGCAGGTCATCAAGTATGAGAAGCGTGTTTTCTACAGTGAAACTGGCTTCGGCGACATTACCGACTACTGGGACATCGACTTTTCTTCAACCGGTCAGTACGACGAGATTTACCAGCACATCCTCATCCATAAATATTACATCAATCAGGACAAGACTGATGAAATCAGCATGGAGGAAGCAATCCTCTCCTGGTTCAACAACCTCTACCTGCCGATTGTCACGGTCATCCAGAAGCAGCATATTCTGCGTAAGTTCAAGCAACGGACACCGTCTGACCTGTATGTCTGGATCATCAGATACTGGGATGACCTCAAGCACAAATTCGGGGATGATGTCTCAATTGCAGAAGCCGCAGAAGAGTTCACCGAAAAATACGGCGAAGGAACTGCAAAACGCTTTATAAACCGTATAAAAGGGCTGTTTCACAAGAACCTGAAAGGCAAAAAAACTTGACGGTAGAAATATAGGATGTTAGAATTATTTAACTAAAACTATATCCGTTAAGAATAAGGGGTACCCATTTTGCTTCTTGATAACAGCATGGCACTGATCGCAATTATTGCGGTTTTTGTCATTACCATATTTTCTTTCATAACACTCGTCCTTGCACGCCGGAAAAACCGCGCAGTTGCATCGCTGACGGTGTATATTGCCCTTCTTGTTCTGCTTGCCGGTATTTTAGGAGCCATCGCGCTCAACAGCATAGTAATACTTCTTTCAGCCATCCTCATTCAGAATCTGCTTATGGTACCGTTCTGGATAAGCCTGAAAAACGCATCTTCTGCCGCAGAAACACCGGCAGAACAGGAAGCTCCAGCCGAAACCCCTGAAATCGAGGTTCCAGAAGAGAAAAAACTGGAGCTTTCAGAAGAGCAGATCAAGTTCTTTGAAGCAAACAAACAGTTCGTCATGCAGGCTTCAGACGCATTCGTCGATGAAGCAAGCTATAACCGCATGCTTGAATCATTCACCTACTCAATGATGAATGAGACAGGAGCAACCGGCGGTGTCATCCTCATCATCGATGACTTTGATGACGTTATTGCCGTCAAGTCTTTTGCTGGCGAGTTCCCGCCGCCGTTCAAGCTTCCTGATGATGTTCCGCATAAGGTTGTCCGCGTTGATACACACTTCCGTTTCGCACAGTTCGGTCTTGATGAAAACATTTTCGGAAAGGTTGCACGCGCCGGTAAAGCCGAACTCATAACAGATCCTCTTTCAGATGAAAGAATCTTCCAGAACGAGGATGAAGAGTTCCTCAAGTGCGGAAGCTACATCTTCCTCCCTATGGTCGTAAACGATAAGGCTATCGGTATCATTGCCCTTGCACGTACGGCAAATAAAGAGCCTTTCTCTGAACTCGACTTTGAAAAGGCTCAGGTTCTCTGTGACTTTGCCTGCGCTTCTGTTAAGAATGTGTATTCATTCCAGGAATTCCGCGACCATACAGAGCTTGTACGTGAATCTGAAATTGCTACAAAGCTTCAGGAAACAATGAACCCTAAAGTTCTTCCTGTCATCCCCGGCATTCAGCTTGGTTCATTCCAGGACAAGGCTGAAGGCGTCTGCGCTGACTATTACGACGTTCTGCCATCACGCCAGGACCGCATTTCATTCATAATGGCAGATGTTGCCGGAAAGGGAATGAACTCAGTCGTCATTATGATTATGCTCCGTGCAATCATGAGGCTGATCACAAACACAAAGCAGACAGCCGCAACAATCATTCAGTGGGCAAACAGAGGTATTGCCGTTGAAGATAACATTGACCACTTCGCGTCTCTTTCACTGCTCAACTATGACGGCATAAACCACAAAGTTGAATATGCAACGGCAGGAAGTTCTCCTATTCTCTACTACTCAGCTGCAGAAGGAAAAGTCGAACAGCTTTACACTTCATCAGAACCTATCGGTATTGAAAAACAGTCAACTTATGCCGACAATACAATCGACGTCCAGTCAGGTGATATCATCGTTCTTTACTCAGACGGAGTTGCAGAGGCTGTAAACAAATCAGGTGCACAGTATTCAATCGACAGACTTATCAAATCCATCACCGATAATAAGGACGCAGGAAGTAAGGAAATCGCAAGCCTTGTCAAGGCTGATATAAAGAATTTCACAGGGTCTGCTCGTCAGCATGATGATCAGACATTGCTTGTAATAAAAATACAATAAGGAGTGTACACATGGAACTTAAAATCCGCAAAAACGGAGAGACATACATCATTGATGTAGATGGCGAAATGGATTTGTACAATTCATACAAGCTCAAAGAGCTCGTAATGAAAATGCTCGAAAAAAATGTTCGCAGTTTCATCATCAATCTTGAAAAGGTAGACTATATCGACTCTTCCGGAATTGGTGCGCTGATTTACATCTGCTCAACAATCAAGAAGATGAGTCTTCGTCTTTCTATTGCAAATGTTCATGGTTCTGTAAAGAAGGTTATTGAGCTGACAAAACTGATGGGCTATTTCCCGATTGCCAACAGTGTTGAAGAAGCTCTCATGAAGATTCAGGGCTGATGATTCTGACGCGGAGAGAGAATCACAAGCTTTCGATGTAATTATAAGGATTTAATATATGGACCAGATTAAAGAGTTACGCTCAGATGGAAGCGATCCATTATTTGACAAGACAAACATGCTGTACAAGGAATTCCCATCAGATTTCCGCAGAATCAGGTATTTTACCCTGATGATTGTTCAGCCTGCTCCTCTCGAGATTAAGGAGATCAACCTTCTTGAACAGCAGATCAGTGAGGTCATCAAGAATGCTGTAAAGCACGGAAACGACTGTGATACAAACAAGAAAGTCCGTGTATGGTATTCTTTCAGCCCGTCACATGCACACATCATCGTTGAAGATGAAGGTGAAGGTTTCAAGGATCTCGAAAAATGGAACGAATTCAATAAAAAGCGTCTTGAGTGCCTGCACACGCAGAACTTTGAGGAACTTGCAGATTTCGTTTCTTTCCGCACAAAGAAAAGTGATGATCAGGACGGTGGTAACGCACTGTTCGCCGCTCTTGAATACTGGAACGGCGGTTTCATTTACAATGACAAGCGCAACGGAGTAGCAATGCTCAAGCGCTTCCAGCAGAAACGCCACGGCATTCAGATCGACGGCGAATAATATTGCTGGCGGAATTATTCGCCAACGAAAAAAAAGCACGCAAAATGCGTGCTTTTTTTTTATTTCTCGCAGAATCTGTGTTTAGCGCTTGAAAAAGTAGAAGCGGTTAATGTAGGTGATTCGTTTGCTTGCCTGGTTCCAGTACGGACTGGCAGGATAAGCAGAAACAAGCTGTGTATATAGAATAAGCGCACCTTCTATATCTGTCTTCTCAAGTTCCTGAGCCCGCATAAACAAGTCTTCATCAGGATTAAGGATTTCTTCAACAACACTGGTCACTTCTTCTTCATCCGACACAATACTTGATTCAGCTTCAAAAGTAACTTCAGGTAAAGAAACAGGAACAGTTTCCATCACGGGCTCATCAGAAACAGAAGCGCTTTTTTCCTGATATTGCACATAATCCACCGCTACTGTGTCATCATCCTGTATCTGACTTATAATAAACTCATCCAGTGTAATCTTTTCAGAAGCGGCTATACTTTCTTCAACAGTAACTTCCAGGTAATCATCAACCATGACGCCGCCGATTATGTCCTGCTTGAAGAAGTGGAGCAACGCGGTTCCCTCTTTTGAGGCCCGCAATGTGAATACGGTTTTGTTTGAGATATAATCGCGTCCCATAAAGACGACCGAATTCGAGCCATTCATATCTCCAAGATACACCCACCAGTTTCCCTGATACGGGCAATCAATAATGTCATTTTTATGTATTGTGATGGAACGGCTTGGAACCGGAGATGGCGGCGTTTCTTCCTCTGGAACTTTTTCCAGTATTGATTCAAGCTCAGAAAGCGCAATTTCTTTTTCACGCTCCGAAGAAGCAACAGCTTCTTCTTCAGTTATGACAACAACAGGTTTTCTTACTTCATCTTCTTTAACAGGCAGAACAGGAGGTTCAGGTATAACAGGCTCAATTTCTTCGAAAACCGGTATTTCCACATCAACGAATTCGTTATCTGCCACAGAGAAATCGTCATAATAGGCAACAACGTCAATGGTGTATAAAGGTTCTTCTTCAACCGGGATAAACTCGTTTTCTATGTACTCTTCAGAAAGCACGATTTCTTCAAAAACTGCTTCCTCTTGAACAACAGGCTCTGTTTCTGCAGCTTCAGGCAGGATATCCTCAACTGCAGGAAGCTCAGGTTCCGAAAGCACTGAATCCGGAACTTCCGGAAGAGGTTCTTCATTGACTTCAACAGCAACAACAGGAACGGTTTCTTCTGGCATCTGGCTTTCAGCAGCATCATCAGAGGCACAGGAGGAAAATAAAACTGCAGTCAGCATTACAAGCAGCACAAAACGAAGGCACTCTTTCATCATGGAACTACCTCCATCATATCATCAATGAGTTTGTCATTGGCTTTCTTAAGCTCATCAAGCATTTCTTCATCAGGTTCACTGAACCATTCATTGACGGCGCTCTCTGACCAGCGTGTCACTTTGTCGCGTGTATACACGTAATCATCTTCTATGTATGGTTCTGAAGGGATGGAAAGAAAAGGCTCCATCTCAATTTCAGCAACAGAATCAGTTTGAGAAGCTTTTACTTTTTCCGGCTTTTCGACGCTTAATGATGGAAGCAGGATAAGCAGCAGAATAATCAGAAGAACAAGAGCAAGGACAGCTATGCAGATAAGACGCTGTTCTTCCCACTTTTCCCTGCAGAAATCCACCGTCTTATCATAAGCGCCGAGAATCCAGAGTTTTATCTTCTCAAGAAGCTGATTCATCTCCAGTTGTACCCTCACCCTGTGTACTGTCTGTATTTTCTGATGCCTCAAAAGACGGAGCTTCTACAGTTCCTTCTTCTGCTGCGTTTTCAATTTTCTGTGCCTTTTCTACAATCAGCCCCTGCGGCATTGAGTTTCCATGAACGCGCTTAGGCGGATGCGGCGGAATGACGACATCTGTCTCAGGCGCGACATCCTCTTCCTCAAACGGTTCAGGATCCGGCAGGATAATGCGGCCGTTCTCCTCAAGCTTGATGGTGATGACCTTACTGACGCCGGATTCTTCCATCGTGACGCCGAGCATTGTTCCAGCACCTGCTACGGTCTTCTTGTTATGTGTGATGACGATATACTGGCTGATGTTGCCGAACTCGCGCAGTGTCTGGACAAAGCGGAGGACGTTCTGTTCGTCGAGCGCAGCATCAATCTCGTCAAGCAGACAGAACGGAGACGGACGGACCATGTATGTAGCGAACAGCAGAGAAACTGCCGTCATTGTCTTTTCACCACCTGAAAGCAGTGCGATGTTCTCAAGTTTCTTTCCCGGCGGCTGCGCGAAAATATCGATACCGGACTCAAGAACGTTCTGCGGGTCGACGAGACGGAGCTCTGCACGACCTCCGCCAAAAAGACGGCGGAACATATTGTGGAAGTTTTTCTTGATCTTGTTGTAGGTTGCCAGGAACTGTTCCGTGGACTCAGCGCGGATTTCCTCAGTAATACGGCGAAGGTCATCGCGCGCTTTCTGAAGGTCGGCAATCTGTGCGGAAAGGAACTCGTAGCGTTCCTTTGTTTCGGCGAACTCTTCCACAGCCATGAAGTTGACGCTTCCAAGGCTCTTGAGCTTGTTGCGCACATCCGACAGTTCCTCGCGCATTTCTGCCGGCTGCCTGTCAATCGTGTACATCCGCTCCTCAAATTCCATAAGGTCACGGGAATGGGTGTCGCGGAAGTTATCCTTCAATGTACGTATTTCAATATCAACCGTCGCGGCTGAGAAGTTTGCCTTTTCAATGAGCGCCTGATACCTGTCGCGCTCTGCGTTTTTCTTTTCAAGGTCCTTTTTCTTTCCGGCGACATCAGTGTTGCGGCTGGCGATGTTTGTCTCAAGGTCAGTCAGGTCCTCAGTCATCTTGATGCCCTTTCTTTCCATGGACTGAATCTCGCCATCCATTTCAAGAATCTGGTCTGCAAGGTCGTCGTACTTCTTGTTTTCAGCAAAAAGCTCGTTCTCAAGCTCGCGGAACTGCGCTTCAAGGGCTGCAATCTGGCGGTTAAGCAGCTTCAACTGCTCTTCTGCAGATGTAATCTGAGCTTCCATCTGCGCCTTGTTGATGCGCATGCCTTCAAGGGTCTTTCTGTATTCGTCAATCTTGGTGACAAGCTCGCTGTTCTCCGCTTTCAGAGAGCTGATGACATCGCGCTTTTCAGCGACCTGCGCGCGGTTCTGCTCTATCTCAACGTCAATGCCACGCTTTTTGGTGATGATGCCTTCTGGTGAAAGGAACTCGTCTATGAACTGTGGTGTTGTCTCAACAAAGCCGTCAAAGGCGTCGCTGAGCTTGCCGGAAAGCGTTTCAAGCTCGGTGAATGAGGAAACCGCGCTTGCCGTGAATTTTGCGACGTCAGCTTCGGAAGGACCTTTCAGCTTGGCGAAGTCTTCGAAAATGCTCCGTCTGCCTTCTGCAAGAATCTTGAGCTGGGAAAGCAACGTGTTGACCTCATCCTGCGCCTTTTGACGTGACTGGCTTGAATACCCTGCAGAACGAAGCTTTGAGTCAAGCTGAGTAACGATATCCTCAGTAATGGCTTCAAGGCGTTCCTGCATTTCAGCACGTGCATCCTCAAGCTCCCGGATATCATGCTCTGCTTCTGCTGAGCGGCGGTCATTTTCTGTAATGCGGTTTCCCGCAAGTTCTATGTTGTCTTCAAAAGAAGAAATGTTCTTTGTAATGTCACTGAGCCGCTTCGTCAGGTCATGCACCTGCACCTGCTGGTCATCAGCATCTTCGCGCACATCCTCAATCTGCTCTTCAAGGCCTGCCTTGCGGCTTTCAAGCTGGTTGATCTTCTGCTTTGCCTCGTTCTGGCGCTCGTTCAGCTGACCAAGCTCGTTTGACTTTGCCTGCTTGTCGATAGCCAGCTTGTAAATCTGCTGCTGCAGGCTGACGAGCTCACTTTCCATGGAGTTGACTTCATCCATGTGCTCGTCAAGCTCTGCGTGGATGGTATCAATTTCAGCGCGGAGCTTATCACGCATTTCCGTGTTTTTCTTTATGTCATCCTCGCGGTTGAACTTATCCTGAACAAAACCTTTCAGTTTCAGAAGCTGGATGTCGCGCTCAAGTTCAAAAACCTTATCCTTGAGTTCGCGGTAGGCGGTTGTCTTTTCAGCCTGCACTTTCAGAGAGTCATAGCGGTGCTTGACTTCTCCGAGAATACCGTCGACCTGCTTCATGTTCTCTTCAGTGCGCTCAAGTTTACGCTCAGCTTCTGCACGGCGCGCCTTGAAACGCGTAATACCGGCAGCCTCTTCAAAAATGTAGCGGCGGTCTTCAGGTTTATTGGAAAGAATCTGGTCAATCTTTCCCTGTTCCATGACGGAATAGGCTGCCTTACCGACACCCGTATCCCAGAACAGCTCGCGCACATCCTTCAGTTTTGCAAGCGTTCCGTTAATCCAGTACTCGCCTTCTCCGGAGCGGAACAGACGGCGCTTTATGGTGATTTCACTTATATCAAGAGGAAGAAGACCTGCTTCGTTGGAAATGGTAAGCGTGACTTCTGCAACGTTAAGAGGCTTGCGTGTTTCAGTTCCATTAAAGATGATGTCTTCCATCTTATCCGCACGCATGTTCTTGGCACTCTGCTCTCCGAGAACCCACTTTACGGCATCAACGACATTACTCTTACCGCATCCGTTAGGACCGAGAAGAGCTGTAATACCGTCAGAGAATTCTACGTGCGTATGATCAGCGAAAGATTTAAATCCGTAAATATCAAGACTTTTTAAGAACACAAAAACCCCATAGCAGATCTCAGAAAAAACAAACCTGAAATCCAAGCATAATCCTATTAATTTTACCCGAAATTGGCGATTAAGGCAATCAGCGCGGTTTATGCAGAAGTACCATGTGAATGATTCACAAGATGTTGATTAAAAAGTGCGCTCTCATTACAATATAAGACAATACGTAGATTACGAGGAAAATGTACTGCTTGTGCTTTCCTCAACACATAAGGAAATAACTATGTTAGATTACCGTTTTATCAAGGAAAACCTTGACGCCGTAAAGGCAAACATTGCTGCACGCAACATGGATGCAGACGCAGATGAAGTTGTACGTCTTTTTGACAAGCGTACAGAACTGGTTACAAAGCTTCAGGAACTTCAGACAAAGCGCAACGAAAATGCAAAATCCATGAAAGGCAAGCTTGAGCCTGATGTACGCCAGAAACTCATTGAAGAAGGAAAGGCACTCAAGGATCAGATTGCAGCCTGCGAAAAAGACCTGGCAGATGCAGAAGCAGCCCTTGATGAAGCAGGACGCAAGATTCCGAACATGGCACACCCGGATGCACCTGTCGGAAAGGTTGATTCAGAAAACCTCGAGGTAAAGAAGGTCGGAACACCACGCAAGTTTGACTTTGAGCCAAAAGACCACGTTCAGCTCATGCAGGACCTTGACCTCATTGATTTTGATGAGGCTACAAAAGTTTCAGGACCTAAGTTCTACTACCTCAAGAACGAGGCTGTTTTCCTTGAGCAGGCTATGGTCATGTACGCCCTGAACATCCTCCGCAAGCACGGCTTCACACCGTTCATCACACCGGATGTTGCAAAGGCTGAAATCCTGCAGGGTATCGGATTCAATCCACGCGGAAACGAATCAAACGTTTACTGCATTGAAGAAGAAGGCTCCTGCCTTGTTGCTACAGCTGAAATCACACTCGGCGGCTACCACTCAAACGAGATTCTCGACAAGTCAAAGCTGCCGCTCAAATACTGCGGACTCTCACACTGCTTCCGCCGCGAAGCTGGTGCTGCAGGCCAGTTCTCAAAGGGACTGTACCGTGTCCATCAGTTCACAAAGCTCGAGATGTTCGTTTACTGTCTGCCTGAAGAGTCAGACGCCCTTCACGAGCAGCTCCGCCTTATTGAGGAAGAAATCTTCACCGGACTCGGTCTGCCGTTCCGCGTAGTAGATACCTGCACTGGTGACCTTGGCGCTCCTGCTTACAGAAAGTGGGACCTTGAAGCCTGGATGCCAGGTCGCAATGGTGGTGAGTACGGCGAAGTCACCAGTACTTCAAACTGTACAGACTTCCAGTCACGCCGCCTGAACGTCCGCTACAAGGATGATGACGGAAAGAACAAGTACGTACACATGCTGAACGGTACAGCCGTTGCAGTTTCACGCGCTATGGTCGCCGTAATCGAGAACTACCAGAATGCTGACGGTTCAATCACCGTTCCTGAAGCTCTGCGTCCGTTCTGCGGATTTGACGTTATCAAGCGCTAAGCGTATCTTTAAGGAGACACATGGACGGACAGAAACGCTACATTCACGGTATATTCATCATACTGCTCTTTTTTGCATTCGTGCTGCTTGCAGCAATACTGAAACTTACCGCGTCCGTAACGATTCCGCTCGCCATAGCAGTGCTTGTTTCACTTGTTTTTGAGCCTGTTCTGTACAAGCTCAAAAACAAGCTGCATATCCCGTGGGGAGCAGGCATTGCGGTCGTCTTCATCATCGTTTTCTTCGTACTTTTTGCAGTCGTTTCTCTGATTGGAGCCAGCTGCAGGACAATCCTGACCGTTTATCCGAAGTACGAGGCAAAGTTCCTTATCCTGTACCAGAAAATAGCACATCTTTTTTCGCTGCCATTCAACGAAGACACTTCCCTTTTCGAAAACCTCTGGGGCCAGCTTGGTGTACGTAATTTCATCCAGGATTTTGCATTGTCCTTTTCAGGAAAACTCATTACCTACACAAAAGACTTTGTCATGATTTTCCTGTTTGCACTCTTTTTCCTGCTGGAGTTGAAGTATATCAGGCAGAAAATAGACTATGCTGCAAGTCTGACACCAGCAGATTCTGACACGGTAAAAAGCCCGTCCGAGAAAAAACAGCGGATAAGCACCATCATAAAGGATGTCATTGAGCAGGTCACCAGCTATATCTCCGTCAAGTTCTTCATATCACTGCTGACAGGTTCGCTCGTTTTCATTACAGCGCTCATTCTCAAGCTTGATTTCGCAATTATCTGGGCTTTTCTTGCCTTTGTCCTGAACTTCATCCCGAACTTCGGTTCCATTCTGTCTGTTCTGGGAACTTCAGTTTTTGCACTTGTCCAGTTCTGGCCGCATCCGCTTCAGGTAATACTTACTGCAATAATCATGACACTCATAAACTTCCTGATCGGCAACGTTGCAGAACCGCGCATACAGGGAAAGAACCTGGGCCTCTCTCCGTTCGTCATCATCGCCTCCCTGTCTCTGTGGGGCTGGCTCTGGGGCTTTGCCGGCCTGGTACTCGGCGTGCCAATGACTGTCATCATGAAGATTGTCTGCGAGAACTTCTCTCTTTTAAAACCTGTTGCGGCTATTCTTGGCGACTGGCCACCGGCATCTAAAAACAAGAATTAATCTTTTCTGCAACTAATGCCGCTTTTCCTGTCGTCTTAAGAAGGCATGAAATCTGTTTTCCGTCCTCAAGAGTCAGTACAAGGTCAAGCTGGTTCACCGGGCCGAAAAGCCGTGTAAAAAAGTTTTTCCCGCTACGAACCTGGGCACGGACGTTTTTGAAACGGGCAAAATCAAGCATCTGCTCTTTCTGAGACTCAAAACCGTCGGAAGGTTTGAAACCGCAAATCGTGTAATCTGCAGCATGGGAAAAGAAGAACAGATGCTTTTCACAGAACACGAACAGGCCCCACAGCTGCGTCTGTCCTATGGGATACTGCAGTTCAAGCTGAGAAAGTGTCGATGGAGATGCTTCAAGAGAAGCAAGCTCAAGGCTTTCTGGACGCAATCCCGTCCGTTTTTCAAAATCATCAAAAAACTCTTTCTGCGTGTTGTTTACAGGTCCCATTCTTTCTTCTCCCTTTTGTATATTGTCCGCATATTAAATATAACGAGAACCGTAATATTTCTCAAAAATGAAACGCCGGTCTTCTTCCTCAAACTCAACATAGCGCATGAGTGCACATGCGTTATTGCCTGACTCTGACATGAATATTCTGGCAAGAGCAAGTGTTACCGTAATGATTCTGCTTCCAACCGGAAGTGAAACAACTATATCCGCTTTATATTCCTCACCTTTCTTGAATGGCTGATTCTTCGCCGACATGCCGACCACAACGTAATAGTCATTTATGAAAAGAAGCGTCAACGGCTGGACACGTCCCTGAACTGCCTGTGGAACAACTTTGTCCTTTCCGAGAAAACGGCACACCGGAAGCATGGCAAGCACTTCTGTAATATCAAGAGGAGATACGGAAACATCATCTGACTTGAAAGCCATGATTGCAGTAGCTTTCTCACTTGCATCGAGCGTATCTGAAAGCGGAATATAAACAGAGTCCTCAAGCGAAGCAAATGAAGAAGGATTAATGTCGCGGTAAAACTCTGCATCATTTGCCGTTATGGTTGCATCGTACGGAAAATAATTCTTTGTCGGCAGCGAACCATCGGGCAGGTACAGGATCTTACGCTCTTTTGACACCAGTTTATGTACTGTAACAGGGAGTTTCGCCGGAACAAGATCAGCCAGATTCTTAAGATACGGGGCACTTGCAGCAACGTCATCCTTGGAAAAGCACGTCCACAGATTGTTTTTGAAAAGCGGGAAATCCGGCGACTGATAGCAGTCTGTATAGAATTTCTGCGGGCCGCGGTCCGTCAGATACATGCGCATCATAACCTGAGAGCCCCGTTCAGGAGATGAATCAGGCTGTTTGTACAATTCAGCGGGAATTACGCATGCTGTTCCGTTCTTCGTGTGACGCATTATGCTTTTAAAGAACATGCCGCGGCCATGATAGAAAAAGCAGACGGCACATTCGCCACCACTTGGAATGGCAAGGAGCGTACGCTCAGAAAAGAACAGAAGGCCTTCCGCTGGAACTGTATATCCTGAGGGCTGAACAACAAAACTCAGTTCCGGAGCCTGGATAATGACAACTGTTGACTGAGACTTTAATACCTCAAGAACAATTTCACGTTCGACACCGGTTACCGTACCGGCTTCTTCGTTACTCGCCACTTTTTACCGCCCCAAACATGACCTGCTGGACAACTACTTCATCCAGTTTCGTTTTCTCAGGATTAAGATATATTTTTGCATTTATTTTATGTGTCCCCATGGTAAGCTGGACAGGAACTTCATACAGCGCAGATTCTCCTGACGAAATAAATGGCTTTCCTATCTTCCAGCCTGTAATTTCATCCAGAAGAGAAGCGTCATACAGAATGACAACTCCCTCATACGGCTTATCAAAGAAGGAGGAGTTGAACGTAAGCGTTTTTTTTGAAAGCTGGCCAAGGAAATCATTCAGACCGGAAAGGATCTTCCTGCTCATTTCAGAAGTACCAAGACTGCCGAATTCCTCCAGGTCAGGATAAACAGCATTCCGTCCTGTCATGACTGCAAAACCCGCAGCAGGATAAAAACGGATATCGTTTACCAATCCTGCAGGATCTTCTGAAAGCGCATCTGGTTCAACAGGAGCTGTCCATGAAACAGCGTTTTTTACCTGTTTTACCGCATACCTGATAGATACAGTCTCATCCACGACAGAAACCTGTTCGCTCTGATGCGTACAGGAAGTCAACAGAAAAAAAGAGAAGACTGTCAGAATAGATAAGACGGCAACGCGTTTCATATCATCACTGTACCACATAACAGAAAAAATTACAAAAAAATCAGAAAAATCACACTTCTAAAAAAAAGTTTGATGATTATTCTGTTATGGAGTAAGATTACAAGTGGAAAGGTGTTCCAGTCACCAGGAGGAAAGTAATGAATGTGCATAACATAATGGAAGAAATGGTATTTCAGCGTGTGGACCACCTCTATGATCAGATTGCCAACGGAAAGACATCGTGGAGTATATGCACCTGCGATCATTGCCGTCTCGATACAGCAAGCTACGTACTCAACCGCATCCCGCCAAAGTATATTGTTTCAGGACGCGGCATCACCCATTCAGTAGTAGAAGACGACACACAGCTTAAAGCTGACATTGATGCACTGATTATGGAAGGAATCAGAGCGGTAAGCAGCGCACGCCGTCCATATCATGATAAATCAATTCCAAAGCCGGACATCAAAGAGGGACCGGTATTCAACTTCCCGACATTTATCGGCACAGTATACGACGGCAGTTCGTTCATACAGCTCAATGACGCAACAATTACACTGAAAAAAGACGGCAAGCCCTGCTCAATGATAGACTACACATGGCAGAACCCATGTACGACAAACCAGAAGACAAAGGGAGCCTTCTCTTTCTGGGTAACACCGGAAAAAGCAGATGCCACGGGAAAGCAGGAACAGTTCCAGTTCACTCTTGAAATTGAGTGTGCCGGTTACGACAAGCTCGAGTATGCGTTCACCGTTCCTGTTGTCAGCGAAGAAGCAGCACGTCTTGCTCCTAATTCAACATACGCTTTTACCCTGCAGGATCTGTTCATTTTCCCGACAGGAACGGGAATTGACATGGATCGCCGCATCGTAAGTGACGATTAAAGAACCGGCGTTCTAATAGTATAGTACTGACAGTTGACACACAGGCACCTTTTTTGTTAGTATCCTAAGCGATGTAATCATGGTGCCTGTAGTTCAGAGGTAGAGCGCCAGATTGTGGATCTGGTTGTCGTGGGTTCGAACCCCACCAGGCACCCCAACAACCCGTTTTGGCTTCAAAGCGGGTTGTTTTTTTATATATGTTCGTATATATGCGTTTGTAGCTCAGCTGGATAGAGCGTCGGACTTCGAATCCGCAGGTCGCACGTTCGAATCGTGTCAGACGCATTTTTTTATTCCCCTTCTCTTTTTCCTCATACCCCTCAAAATTATCTCCAATAACTATATTTTCTGTTGTACTTTTTTACTGCATGGAGATATAATACTATGTATGGAAACAATAGTATCTAAAACCTCAAAAACAACTACAAAAGAGAAAGTACTTACCGTCATTCTGTTCGTCTGCGCCATAGCACTTCCCATTCTTTCAGCCATGGAATTCAATTCCGGAAAAATGGTCAACGGAATAGCGGAAGCAGCGTTCATACTGCCAGTCATTGTAGGAATCGTTCTGGCACTCAACAAAAAGTTCAAGCCAGCGGCAACACTGCTTGTCGTCACAACATATGCCTTTGCGACCATTCTCTCCCTCATTGTCAACGAACAGGGAGCCATTCTCGTCTACAGAAACTGCACGTACTTTTTCCTTGCACTCGCCATGGGACTGACTTTTTCAAAAAACCAGAAACTCACTCAGAGGCTCTCGCTTTCCATGAATGTAGTACAGACTGTCTTCTGTTTCTTTCTGCTCGCTCCGACCGGCTATTCACCCCAGTCAAAAGTCATCACGCTGTTCATAATGTCCACTGTGCTGTATAACCTTATATCACAGCTCTTCTTTGCATACGCACGCATCATAGACTCGCTCATGAAAACCGTTTCTGACCAGAAATCTGATCTTGAAGCAGAACTGCAGCATGTCTCCAGAATAGTGAAAGGTTCATCTGCAAATCTTCAAGCCATCAGCAATCTCACAGATAGCGTCTCTGATATCAGGGAGCTTGTTACTGCTTCCGTAAACTCAATGGCAAACATAGACACAAAAGTCAGGAACATTGATTCCGGAGCAGATTCTGCATTGGAAGATGCAAGATCCATCAGCAGCAACATAACTTCCCTTTCAGAAAGCATCAGCAACATGACGGTATCCCAGGCTGAAACGCAGAAATCTGTCAGCAACATGGTCAGCACCATACGCGAAGTTGCAGATTCAGCACAGGAAGAGCACCGCATCCTCGATTCCCTCTCTATTACCTCAGAAGACGGAAGCAGACAGCTCAGGTCTCTTCTTGAAAACATCAAGGTTGCCTCAGAAAGCATTCAGGCAATCTACGGAAAGCTCGAAGCCATTGACAGCATTGCAGTCCAGACAAACCTGCTCGCAATGAACGCCGCAATTGAAGCAGCCCACGCCGGAACTGCCGGTAAGGGATTTGCCGTTGTCGCAAGTGAAATCAGAAAGCTTGCCGACAACTCAGCCAAGAACTCAAAGGAAATAACTGAACAGCTTCAAAGCATTACTGAATGCATTACGACAGTGTCGCAGGAAGGTTCAAAAACGGACGATTCATTCAAGGGAATACAGAATGGCATCCATAATGTAGTTGAGTCCTTCAATATGATCATTAATTCTACCGAAGTACTTGCCTCAAGCAGCGAACAGGTTCTGGGCACAATGAAGCTTCTTGATGACTGTTCCGCATCCATAAAGAAAGGAGAAAGCAGCATTACAGCTTCCCAGAAACGTCTGATTGAAAACCAGGAAAACCTTAAGGCTGCAGTCGCCGAACTCAACAGGGAAAGCAGCACGGTCACAGCCCAGAACAACACTGTTCTTGAAGCACTTGAAAAGATTACTGCAATAAGTGAAAAAGGCCGGCAACAGGCAGCTGACCTCATGACACTTTCAGAAGATTCATTATTTTCGTAATTTTTTCTCAAAACTACTTGAACAAAAATTACATCTTTGATATATTCATCATCACACGGGCGACTAGCTCAGCTGGTAGAGCAACAGACTCTTAATCTGTGGGTCCGGGGTTCGATCCCCCGGTCGCTCAAAAGTGACGGTAACGGTTGACACAATCGAGTGTTTCTGATACTATCACAAACGTCTAAGGGCGAGAGTGGTGAAATTGGCAGACACGCCAGACTTAGGATCTGGTGCCCTAGGCGTGAGGGTTCAAATCCCTTCTCTCGCATGAGAGAAAAAACTAAGCGCAAGCTTAAAATGAATATGGATCTAAATCCGTATCAGTTCTTGCGGGAATAGCTCAGTGGTAGAGCGCCACCTTGCCAAGGTGGATGTCGCGGGTCCAACTCCCGTTTCCCGCTCTAAGCGAAAAGCGATTCGGAGAAATCTGAATCGCTTTTTTTTTAATTTCAACTATTGTCCTTCACAAAACTTCAGAAGGACATCAAAAGGAAACCTGCCGTGAAAGTCACAAAGAAAATCGAGCAGCTTGAAAACTCAAGCATCAAGCTCACAGTCACAATCGGTAAGAAAGATGTAGCACAGGGCTACAGCGATGTTGTCACAAAGTATGCAAAGAATATCCAGATGCCTGGTTTCCGCAAGGGAAAGGTACCTGTTTCTGTTCTTGAAAGAAAGTACGGTGACGCACTCAAGCAGGATGCAGCATCAGAAATCATTGAGAACGCTCTTGAGACAGTTTTCGCTGAGTTTGACAAGGAAAAATCAGAGAACCGTCCGCTTCCTTATGCACAGCCAGAGCTTTCAGAACTCCCAGTCCTCGACACAGCAAAGGACCTTACATTCTCTGTAACATACGACGTATGGCCAAAGGTTGAAGTAACTGACCTTTCAGGCATTGAAGTAACAGAGCCACAGGTTAAGGTTTCAGACGCTGACCTCAAGGAAGAACTTGAATCAATCCGCGAGCGCAATGCCATGGTCCTCGACAAGAAGGATGACGAGCCGGTTGCAAAGGACGATATCGTAACCGTCAACTACTCAGAACTCGACGATACAGGAAACGAAATCGAGGGTTCAAAGAGACAGGATTACGTCTTCACAGCAGGAAGCGGCCAGAACATCTACAAGTTCGATGACGACATCATCGGCATGAAGAAAGGCGAGACAAAGGACATTGAGAAGAAGTACAAGAAAGACTTCGAAGACAAGGATCTCGCTGGCACAACAAAGAAACTCCGCGTTTCTGTAACAGCTGTAAAGATCCGTAACCTTCCTGACCTGGATGATGAACTTGCACAGGATGTCAACGAGAAGTACAAGACTCTCGACGACATGAAGGCTGACATTAAGAAGAACATGGAAGCTTCTGCAGCAAACAAGGTTAAGGAACTCAAGACAAACGACCTTATCAAGAAGCTCATCGAGAAATATCCTTTCGCACTGCCAAAGTCAATGGTCCAGATGGAACTTGATTCACGCTGGCGCATGATGGCTCAGCAGTTCCAGACAACACCGGAGCAGCTTGAGAAGATGGTAACAGCATCAGGTCAGACAAAGGAAACAATGCTCACACAGTGGACAGGCGACACAGAAGAGATGCTCAAGGGACGCATCATTGTTGAGAGCCTGCTCAAGGCACGCGACATTGCAGTAACTCCGGAAGAAATTGAGGCTCACTATGCAAAACTTGCTGAAGGTGCAGGAGTTTCTGTAGAAGAAGTAAAAAAATACTATGCGGATCCAAGACAAAAAGAGTATCTTATAGATGATGCCAAGGAACAGAAACTGTACGATCAGCTTTTTGCTGAAGTAAAGGTTGTAAAGGGCGAAAAGAAATCCCTTAAAGATCTGTTTGCCAACGCATAATTTTTTTGATACCCAGAGGTGACGAATGAACGCACAGATGAACAGTCTTGTTCCGTACGTTATTGAGCAGACCGGAAACGGCGAACGCTCTTATGACATTTTCTCCAGACTGCTGAAAGACAGGATTATCTTTGTTGATGGTGAAATCACCGACGCAACAGCAGACCTTGTTGTTGCACAGATTCTGTTCCTTGAATCACAGAATCCTGACAAAGACATCAGCATGTACATCAACAGCCCTGGTGGAGCTGTAACGGCAGGACTCGCCATCTACGATACAATGCAGTACGTAAAGTGCGACATTCAGACTATCTGCATGGGTCAGGCTGCCAGCATGGGCGCATTCCTGCTCGCTGGCGGCACAAAAGGCAAGCGCTATGCACTGCCATCATCCCGTGTCATGATTCATCAGCCTTGGGGCGGAACCCAGGGTCAGGCCTCTGACATCACCATTCAGGCAAAGGAAATACTGCGCCTGAAGAAGATTTCAATCGACGCTTTTGCTGAGCATACCGGAAAGCCGGTAGAAACAGTTGCTAAAGACATGGAAAGAGATTTCTACATGTCGGCAGAAGAAGCACTTGAATACGGCATCGTCGACCACATCATGCCACGGAGGAAAGATGGCCAGGCTAAGAAATAATCCGCAGGTATGTTCATTCTGCGGAAAGCCTGCTTCCCCTACCCGTCCGATTGTTGCAGGCCCAAATGACATTTATATCTGTAATCAGTGCGTAGCAGTCTGTCAGGGTATTCTTGATGAAGAAGCAGGCGACGTTTCCGATATCAACATGGAAGACGTCCCTACTCCAAAGGAATTCAAAGAGTTCCTTGATGAGTATGTCATCGGTCAGGATTACGCAAAGAAAGTTCTTTCAGTCGCTGTGTACAACCATTACAAGCGGATGACAAAGACACACCTTGCAGATGATGATGTCCAGATTGAAAAATCAAACATTCTGCTTATAGGACCGACAGGCTCTGGAAAGACACTGCTCGCAAAGACGCTTGCAAAGAAACTCAACGTTCCTTTTGCCATTGCTGATGCGACAACACTTACAGAAGCAGGATATGTTGGTGAAGACGTCGAGAACGTTCTCTTAAAGCTGATCAACGCTGCAGACGGCAACATTGAAGCAGCTCAGAGAGGAATCATCTTCATTGATGAAATCGACAAGATTTCACGCAAATCAGAAAACACATCAATTACACGCGACGTTTCAGGCGAAGGCGTTCAGCAGGCGCTCCTCAAGATTATTGAAGGAACGCATGCATCCGTTCCTCCTCAGGGCGGAAGAAAGCACCCTAACCAGGAAATGCTCGAAATAGACACGACAAACATTCTTTTCATCTGCGGCGGCGCGTTCGTCGGCCTTGATAAGATCATTGAGTCACGCATTCACGAAAACACCATGGGATTCGGCGCAACAGTCCATACCATGACTGATGACGAACGCATGGAACTGCTTTCTCAGGTCATTCCGGACGATCTTGTAAAGTTCGGCCTTATTCCTGAACTTATCGGTCGTATGCCGATTTCTGTTGCTCTCAGGGAACTGCAGCGTGAAGACCTCAGAAGAATCCTTACTGAACCGAAGAACGCAATCGTAAAGCAGTTCAAGGCTTCTTTCGCCATGGATAACGTTGAGCTTGAATTCAGCGACGAAGCCATTGATGCAATTGCAGACACAGCTATCAAGCAGAAGACAGGCGCACGCGGACTCCGCGCAATCGTAGAACGCCTTTTGATGGACACTATGTTTGAAGTTCCTTCAATTGAAGGACAGAAGAAGCTTGTTGTCACCAAAGAAATGGTTGAACAGAAGCAGAAAGCTGAAGTTACGGTTGTCAGCAATTCACAGATTGCATAACTGAAACGGTTTTCTCTGCGGTTTTATCCCAGGAGAACCGTTTCGTCCACTCAAACCCGCTTTTCTCAAGTTTTTCACGAACTTTCTCATCAGTTACGGCAGTCTCGATGACAGATGCCATTTCTTCGATATTGTCGCTGTCAAAATAAAGCGCACAGTCACCCGCAAACTCAGGAAGCGCACCGGCCTTTGCACACGCGACCGTAATGCCCGTTGCCATAGCCTCAATGACAGGCAGGCCTACACCTTCCGCCGTTGACGGAACTATGCATGCATCTGCGCACGAATACAGCTCCGGCAGGTGCTCATGCGGGAAATGGCCGGTAATCAGTATGTCAGAGGCACAGTCTGACGCGAGGGCAGCTTTCTGCACTTCATCAGAGTACGCACCTGTCTGTCCTGCAAGAACGAGACGATGCGGAAGGCCCGTTTTCTTCTTGAAAAGCGAAAAAGCTTTTATAAGCTCAACGTGATGTTTCTCTGCATTTGAAAGCCGTGATGCATAGATGATGAACGGCCGCTTTATTGAGAACGGCTGAATGATGACGGTGTCGCCCTCAAATTCCGTGTGAGGATAAAACAGCGTGTGGTCAATGCCCGGATGAATGACTTCAATCTTCTCCGCAGAGGCGCCGAGTGAACAAAGATCTTTCTTGATGTGGTTGCTTGAGGCAATAAGGGCATCTGCATGCCGGAGCGTGTATTTCTTGAGACGGCGGCGGAACGCGTGGTTTTCTGACAATCCCTGAGAAACGATATCCTGCACGATGATTACACTTGGAATGAAGAACGTAAATGGAATAATCTGATCGGCAGATGGGAAAAGTACAACATCATATTTCTGCTTGAGTGCAAATTTTGAAAGATGAAGCAGGTGCCAGCGTACTTCAGCACGCTCTGAATCATGAATCTTTATACCCGCATAGGAAATCGGGCCACCTGCATCCATGTAGGTGAAACGGTCCATCTCGCTTCCAAAAAGCTCGTACTGAACATCATCAATTGAAGGAAGGTTTCTGACGAGCGAGAGGAGATATGAACCTGCTCCCGAGCGTCCGTGGCCGCACAGGAACGTATCAATGCCTATTTTCATAATTAACTTATTCTAGCATATTGAAGTGAAATGTGCTACACTCACCGCAATGAGCGACTATTCCTTTTCAAGCACCTGGCTTCCAAGACTCGAAGCAAAGAACATTACGACCCCAACTCCCGTACAGAAAGCGGTCATTCCTGTCCTTATGGATGGCAAGGACGTACTTTTCCAGTCAGAAACCGGCACAGGAAAAACAATAGCTTTCCTCATCCCCTTTCTTGAGAAAATCAATCCTGAAATACGGGATGTTCAGCTTATCATAGCCGTTCCGACGCATGAGCTTGCAAGCCAGATAAAGGCAGAAGTCCAGTCCCTCACTGACATGAAGGCCGCGCTGCTTATTGGAGGCGCACCGCTCAAACGCCAGCAGGAGCTCTTAAAAGAGAAACCGCTCATCATTATAGGAAGCCCGGCACGCCTTATAGAACTTATCCGCATAAAGAAACTGAAAGTCGAGAAAACAGCGGCCTTCGTCCTTGATGAAGCAGACCGCCTTTTTGCGCCGGAACTGAGGGACGCAAGTGCAGAACTGACGCGCCTCATGCCACAGTCAGCGCAGATTGCCGCATGTTCAGCCACTGTAAAGCCGAAACTTGCCGATATCATACAGGAAAGCATGAACGCGCGTTTCAAAGATGGCGATCCGGCTTCCTCACACGCGCTTGAGCTCATCCTGCTGCCACCAGAAGACATTCTTCAGCGGAAGATTACGCACTGGGCTTTTTTTGCAGAACAGCGCGAAAAGATTGATCTCTTACGTAAACTGCTTTTTGCAGAAAAGCCTTCGAAAACGCTCATTTTCACATCACGACCTGACCAGGTTGAAAACATAGCGTCAAAGCTCCAGTTCAAGAACATCCCGTGTGAAGCGCTCCACGCCCGCGCTGACAAGCAGGAAAGAAAGGCGGCAATCGACAGGTTCCGTTCGGGCAAGGCGACTATTCTCATTACGAGCGATCTGGCGAGCCGCGGCCTTGATTTTCCGGGCATAACGCACATCATCCAGATGGATGTACCGGTAAACGACGATTTCTTCATCCACCGCTCAGGTCGCACCGCACGCGCAGGCGCAACAGGCATCAACATTCTGATTGGTGACGCACACGAAATGAGACAGCTCGCCCGCATGGAAAAAAGGCTGCACATCACCGTCTATCCAAAGCAGCTCTTCAACGGAAAAGTTTCGGACTTTTAGTCTTTTTTTCTTGTTTTTTGCGTGTTTAATCAGTATCTTTAAATAGGTTTTTAAATCCCTGAGAATCTCCAGGAGGGAGCTCTATGGACACTAATGAAAACACGGATGAAAACGTCATCCGTCCAAAAAAGAAGCGCAGTCTTACGCCGGCATTTGCAATCCTCATTCTGCTTGCAGTGTTTGCCGTAATCATCGTCAGTACAAGTTTCTTTGTCGTTGATGAAACAGAACAGGCTGTCATTACGCGTCTTGGTAAATACTACTCAACAGTAGGTGCCGGACTTCACTTCAAGCTGCCGTTCGGCATTGATAAAAGCTACAATGTGCCAGGACAGAAAGCGGTTCAGACTGAACAGTTCGGTTTCAGAACCGTAAAGGCGGGAACGCAGAATCAGTACAATAACGGTATCACAAGCGAATCAACCATGCTCACCGGCGACCTTAACATCGTTGACGTTGAGTGGATTATCCAGTATTACATTGTTGATCCTGCAGCATGGCTGTTCAATGTAAAGGAACGCACCCAGACCATCCGCGACATCTCACAGTCAGTTGTCAACACTCTCGTAGGTGACCGCGCAATTCTCGCCGTCATGAGTGCTGAACGCACAAACATTGAAGAGGCGGCATTGGTCACCATGAACCAGAATTTCGACGCTCTGGGACTCGGCATCAGGGTTGAAAGCGTAAAGCTTCAGAACATCGTGCCGCCGACCGGCGTTCAGGATGCATTCGAAGACGTCAACAAAGCGAGCCAGGATATGGAGCGCTACATAAACGAAGGTAAGGAAGCCTACAACAGGGAAATTCCTCTTGCTCAGGGTCAGGCTGACCAGCAGATCAAGGTTGCAGAAGGATATGCCGTCGAACGCGTCAACAAGGCAAAAGGTGACGTCGCCCGTTTCGTTTCAGTTTATGAAGAGTACAAAAAAGCGCCGGCTATTACCCGCGAGCGTCTCTATCTTGAAACAATGGAAGAACTCTTCAAGAGCAAGACTAACCAGACTCTTATAGACAGTGAACTTGAAAACGTCCTGCCTGTTAAGACTCTGACAGGAAACGGAGGTAACTGACATGAAAAAGTTCTGGACAACACTTGGCATTATCGCAGTCCTTCTCATCATCTTCTTCATGATGGGACCTCTCTACATTGTTAACGAAGGCTATCAGGTCGTCGTTACCCGTTTCGGTGAAATCGTCAATTCACATACAGAAGCAGGCCTTTACTTCAAGGTACCGTTCATTGACGCTGTTACCACATATCCAAAGCTCATTCTGTCACTCGACGGTGATCCGCAGCGCATTCCGACAAAGGAAAACCAGTTCATCATCGTAGATACGACAAGCCGCTGGCAGATCAGTGATCCTGTTCAATTCTACAAGTCATTCAAGACGCTGGATAACGCATACACCAGAATCAGTGACATCATCGATTCTGCAACACGCACCATTGTCACTCAGAACAGACTGAGCGAAATTGTCCGCACCTCAAACATCATCAACGAGGAATCTACTGCAGAAACAACAGAAGGCCTTGAGGATGAGACAGCAGCCCAGATTGATTCACTTGTCAACGCAAAGACGACAAGCGAAACAGTCATCAAGGGACGCCGCCAGCTCAGTCTTGAAATGGCTGCAGAAGCACGCAAGACAATCTCCGGATACGGTATTGACCTCATTGATGTCCTGCCACGCCAGATTAAGTACTCTGACGAAATGACAGACAGCGTTTACAGCCGCATGATCAAGGAACGTAACCAGGTCGCACAGGCCTATCGTTCTGTCGGCGAAGGACGCAAGGCTGATTATCTTGGTAAGCTTGAAAAGGATAAGCTCACCATTGAATCAGAAGCATACCGCGAATCCGAGGAAATCAAGGGTAACGCTGATGCTGAGGCTACCCGCATTTACGCAGAAGCCTACGACATAGATCCGGAATTCTACACATTCTGGAAGAGCCTTGAATCATACAAGGAAACTTTCAAAAACTTTGATGCTACACTGAGTACTGATATGGACTACTTCGATTATCTGTACTCACCGGAAGGAAAACGTTAATGACATACGGCGACGGCTTACTTACAGTTACACCAGAAGGAATTACCATTGATACAGGTCTTTCAGCACGTGAGGCCGGAACAGCAAAACTGTCCCAGCATCAGACTGAAAGCGGTGTCATAATCAGCGTTTCAGCAGACGGAACAATTAATTACAGTTCCTGGCACTGGACTGGTTCTCACGAAGACATTGCACCGGGACGGAAGAATTATTCTGTCTACGTTGATGGTGAACCTTTTGACGGTAAGCCGTTGCTCACACTCATGGATGAAGCGGATACAGTTTCTGATGAGTCAGACTCCGCCGCATCCAGAGCCGTTCGGGAAAAACTCAGACGCGCGATAAACACGCTTTCATTTGTCGCAGAAGATGCTGCTGAAAAAGGCATTACTCTGGTAAACAACGGCCCGCTCGGTACGCTTGTTGCAGATGACGGCAACATTCTGCTGCTTCCAGAAAACGTCTTCATCCGCGCGCTCGAGTCCCGTTCTGACAGAGACGCCTCGCGCTTTGCAGGCTGCTGGAAAAACACCGGTCTTCAGGGCATTGACGCCTGGCGCTTCACACTTGCCTGTTATGCATACCGTTACATCTGCGGAAGGACCGCGTTTCCGCAGGACGATTCCCAGCTTCGTGCCGCAGATTATTTTGACAAAAACTTCATTCCGCTTGAGTGGTTCTGCTCTCTGAAGGATGAAGCGCCTGCTGATGGAAAAGAAACAGCCGTCATTGATACAAAAGACCTGTACAGCGCAATACGCACAAACCTTTCAAAAGCAGCTCCCGTACAGGAAACTGCAAAAAAGAAGAGAAAGGCTTCACGCAAGGCTCCTGCAGAAGAGTCTAAGAGCGTTCCCCTGCCTGACCTTCCCGCATATGAAAGCCGCGAACTTTCAAGTTATGCGCTCAGCTCAGAATATCAGTCACAGCAGAAGAAACTTAAAAAAACGCGCTTTATCCGCCAGAACAGCCTTGCAATCAAGTGGTGCTCAATCGGCGCTGCAGTCCTGCTCTTTTTTGCAGGCTCGCTCATAAAGGATAAACTCAACGCACCAACTACGAAAGGCATGGAACCGGAAGAAGTTCTTGTCATGTTCTATGATTCCTTTGACCAGCTCGACGCGACACTTTTTGACGTATCCCACACTGACGACTGCGCAAAAGATGCATCCAACTATCTTTCAACTATGTTTGTCACCTCAAAAATGCGCCAGTCCTACGAAGGCATGGGTTCCTATACCATGAATCAATGGCTCAGCACAAAAGTACTCACAAATACATACGTCTTTGGTCTTACCCATCTGACTTTCACTCCGCTTGGAGAAACGCCACCTGCTGATTATCCGGCAGACACAGCAGATGCATTCTCCTGGAAAGTTCATTATTACATCGTTTACAATATGGGTAACGAAGAGTTCTCCTACATTGATCAGACTGACATAATTACAATCAGCTGGAAGAAAGACCGCTGGATTGTCACCGGATTTGAGACGATTGAATCAATTCCGTACGAAGAGGCAGCCGTGGAACTCACGAAAGAAGCAATTGAACTTCAGCCGGAAGAATACTCTATCGATCAGGGAAGCTATATTCTTTCACAGCTTAAAGATAAGTATCCATGGTTACCAACAGAAGAAGAAATACTGAAAGGAAAGCAGCAGCTTCTGGATGGATGGAACGCTACCGAATACCAGAGAGTTCTCAGTCTCATGGAACTTAACTGACCCTTACATTTTTGACATTTTGTGATATAATGAAAGGGATGGTTATAAGTGAGTTCAAAGACACCCTGCAGCTTACCAATGATGGAAGACTATCTTTATTCTTCATCGGTACCGGCAGTGCCTTTTCCAAAAAGTACTTTCAGACTAACTTTCTCATTGTAAAAGGTAATGAGCATATTCTTGTTGATTGCGGCACTTTGTGTGCTTATGCTCTCGAAAAGGTATACAACACACCTGTCACATCAATTCAAAACATCTTTGTCACACATCCTCACGCAGATCATATAGGAAGCCTTGAGGAATTCGCCCTGACAGGAAGATATGTCGCTAAAAGAAAGCTCAATCTGATCATCAACGATAAGTTCAAGAAAATCCTCTGGAAACAATCAGTTAAAGGCGGTCTTCATTACAGTGAAGCTGGCCACATGAAGCTTGATGACTATTTTAACCAGATAAAACCGGAACTGATTGCGAAGAAGCCTTTTGAAATCTATGAAACGAACATTGGCAGCATCAACCTGAAGATTTTCCGTTCCCGCCATATTACGACAAAAGCACACAACTTAAGACGCTCACAGATTTCCTACGGCGTTCTCATAGACAACCGCATTCTTTTCACAGGTGACAGTCAGTTCAGACCTGAGTATCTTGAATACTTCCAGAACCGTTACCCTGTAGAACTGATTATCCATGACTGCGACGTAAGCGGATATGCAGAAGGCGTTCATGCCTCCTACCGTCAGCTCGAAACCCTCGATGCAGCCACAAAAGCAAAAATGCTGCTCGTCCATTATAACAGCTCAGCAGAAAAGAAAACCCCAGAAAACGACGGCTTCATGGGCTTCGTACAGCCAGGAACCTGGTATCTTTTCTAATTTTTCCCAAACCTATTTACATAAAAATGCATAATCAGTATACTTCGTGTATATTTCATGCATTTTTATGCATATTTTAAGCATTTTTTGAATATGAGGTGTATATATGGCAAAGGACAAGGTTATTCTTGCTTATTCTGGTGGACTTGATACAACTGTTATCATCCCATGGCTCAAGGAAAACTACGATTACGACGTAATTGCTGTCTGTATCGACGTCGGTCAGGGAGACGACTGGAAGAAGATTAAGGACCGAGCCCTTAAGACAGGTGCTTCAGCATGCTACGTTGTTGATGCACGCGAAGAATACATCACAGACTACATCTGGCCGGCTGTAAAGGCTAACTGCAAATACGAGGACCAGTACCTGCTCGGTACTTCAACTGCACGTCCTCTTATCGGAAAGATTCTTGTTGAGTACGCACGCCAGGAAGGCGCTGTAGCAATCTGCCACGGTGCTACAGGAAAAGGAAATGACCAGATCCGCTTTGAGCTTGCAATCAAGGCATTTGCTCCAGACCTTAAGGTTATTGCAGCATGGCGCGATGACAAATGGAACATGGACAGCCGCGACGCTGAAATCAAGTTCCTTGAAGACCGCGGTCTTGAAGTTCCTATGAAGAAGGACCAGTCATACTCACGCGATGAGAACATCTGGCACCTTTCACACGAAGGTCTTGAACTTGAGAAGACAGAAAACGAGCCTAACTACAAACACATGCTCCAGCTCACCACAGTTCCTGAGGAAGCTCCTGAAGCTGGCGAATATGTAAAGATTGAGTTTGAGAAAGGCGTTCCAGTTGCAGTAAACGGCAAGAAGATGGGCGCTCTTGAAATGATGCTCGAGCTCAACAAGATTGGCGGCAGAAACGGCGTCGGTCTCGTTGATATCTGCGAAAACCGCTGCGTCGGTATGAAGAGCCGCGGTGTATACGAAACACCAGGTGGAGCAATCCTGTACGCTGCACACGAAATGATCGATCACCTCTGCCTCGACAGAGACACCTATCACTTCAAGCAGCAGATTTCACTCCGCATGTCAGAGCTGATTTACGACGGAAAGTGGTTCACAACCCTCATGGATTCCTGCATGGCTTTCATCGACAAGACACAGGAAACATGCACAGGCTGGGTAAACCTGAAACTGTACAAGGGTTCAATCCGCGGTGCAGGCTCATACTCAAAGTACAGCCTCTACAACGAGAACATTGCTTCCTTCACAACAGGTGACCTGTACGACCACAAAGACGCACAGGGCTTCATCACACTGTTCGGTCTGCCACTCAAGGTTCGCGCCCTCATGGAGCAGAGTGTTGGCGAAGGTCAGGCTATTACAGAGAGTAAGTCACTGAAAAAACGCCCTACGGAGTAAGTTTATGAATTGGCATCCATGCCAATTCATGACTGACAGTTTCACTTTGTGAAACTGTCTCAGTTTGGTACCGCATCCATGCGGCACAGCAAGCGCTTCGTTAAGAAGCGCTTTTTTTATGGTCTTATATGCCAATTACATCACATCATCCAAAAACGCGACTGTCTGCAGTTCCCCGTCTTTACAGCGGCTGACGTATTCTTCACGGCACTCTTCGTTATCAACAGTGCATACACGGTCTGCGTACGCCATTAACAGGATTGCACTTTCTTCAACCTGAACCCACTGGTCATCAATAGTAAGGATATGCCGGCCGGTTCCATCCGGATGAACGGCCCACCCATAATCAAGATAAATCTTTGCGGTATGGCCGACATAATCGCGGCTTGCGACAATACGCAACATCGGGTCGTTTTCTGAAATCCGTTCCTGATCCTCCTTTTCTGGAATGCCGGTACAATCCGCACATGCTGCCGGAATGTCATCATATGTGGATACAGTCCATCCGTTAAAAGTCATGCTGTTCATATACGCACCCCCTGTATAATATAAAAAGATATTTCTGATAGTTCAAAATCAGCCAGATTTCGTCCCTGCGAAAGCACACGCGATCCGCGACAGTACTACTTCAAGCAGATCTTTTCGAGTTCCGGGAGATCAGCGGCAATGATGTCGGCGCCTGCTTCCTCAAGCTCTGCGCGCGGCCCGTAACCGTAGAGCACACCGCAACAGGGAAGGCTGTTCTCGTGCGCGCCTATGACGTCGTGCTTTCTGTCGCCAATCATGAGGACGCGGCTTTTATCAGCGATGGCGTTCCGCTCAAGAGCGTACTCAATGACTTCCCCTTTTTTTGTGCGGGTCTCGTCCATGCAGCTGCCGCAGACGTTTTCGAAAAAGCGGGTCAGACCGAAGTGTTCTATGATGCGTACCGAAAAGTCTTCAGGCTTTGACGTTGCAACAACGAGCTTTTTTCCCGCTTTCTGAAGGCGCTCAAGCATATCCGCAATACCCGGGTATACCTTGTTTTCAAAAATGCCTTTTGTCGAAAAGTACCCGCGGTATTTTGCAATCGCCTCAGGGAGCTGTTCTGTCGGTATGCCTGCAATGTTATGGAACGAGTCGTTAAGCGGCGGTCCGATAAACGTACAGAGCGTTTCATAGGATGGAACTTCAGCGCCCATAGCTTTCAGAGCGTGCACTACAGAATTGGTGATTCCCTCTGCAGGATCAGTGAGGGTGCCGTCAAGGTCAAAAAAAAGCCAGTCGTACATGCTTTCACTATAACTGATAAATGGCGCACGTACAATAAAAAAAGAGTGGGTTGCAGGCCCACTCTTTTCATCATCAATCAGACTGATTACTCTTCATCCTTCGTTGAAACAATGCTGTAGTACGCATTAGTCGTAATTCGGTAGACAATGACGTAGAACACTGCGAACACAATGAAGCTTGCAACAACCGTCTTGATCAGCAGCGGTATGTTGTACAGACTGAACAGGACAAGCAGCTGCTTTATCATCGGGAAGGCGAACACCATGTGAAGCCCGGCTCCCAGAAGCGGCAGGAAGAAGACAGTCAGCATCTGTGTGTTGATGCTCTTACGGATGTCCTTTCTTGTCATGCCTACTTTCATCATGATGTCAAAACGCTGCTGGTCTTCGTAGCCCTCGGTAATCTGCTTGTAGTAGATGATGAGGACAGTCGCGAACAGGAACACGATGCTCAGAAGGATGGCAAGGAAGAACAGACCTGCATAGGAAGAATAAAGGTCATCCTTGAGACTGGCTTTTGTCAGGACTCTTGAGTTACGGATATCGAACTTTCCCGTAAGCATGAGCACCTCATCATTTATCGCAGCGTACAGTCTTTCAATCTGACCATCATCAAGCGGCGCATTTATTCCCAGACGCCAGCTTGCACTGCAACTCATATCTTCGCCAGCAGTATTTGTTCCACCGAACATATGCACGAATTCTTCAGGATTATCAAAGACAAACATGAGTTCAGAAATCAGGAAGCTTTCTGCATCTGCCTCATAAATGGATGTATCCTCCACGAATTTCAACATATACTGCTTTCCATCAGGAGTTGTCAGCGTGTTTTTTGAAAGCTTTTCTGTATTTCCAAATACAATCAGCTCATCAGGACCGGTAGTAACCGGCGTCCGTGTCATCTTGAGATAATCATCGCGGCTGATTGCCATCATGAAAAAGGCATCAGAAACCATACCGCTCGTAAGTTCCATCTGCTCATAATCAGTAAGAATCACACCATCACGGATGACAGCCAGATCACTGAACTCACGGTATGAAGAGACAGAAGCGTTCTGTACGTTCTGTTCTTCAAGAATGCGGAAAACATTTCCCGTCATTTCATCACACACTTCCTGCGTAAGATCAGCCGGGTCCGTAAAGTAAGCAGATGCGCATATGTCGTTAGGGCACTGCGCGTTTATGCTGTCTTCAGAGCCGATGAACAGACACGCCGTTGAGCCCATCATGACAAGCACCATGGTCGCAAGTATGCAGATGGAAGCAAGGCCTGCACCGTTCCTTTTCATGCGGTACATCATTGAAGAAACAGAGATGAAGTTCTGTGTCTTGTAGTAGTACTTTTTGTTTTTCTGAAGCAGGCGGCAAAGTACGACGGAGCCTGAAATGAAAATAAGGTATGTCGCAATAATGACGAGCAGCACAGCAAGAAAGAACAGGGGAATTGCGGATATCGGATTATCGATTGTTACCGCAATATAGTACGCAACGCCAAGGATGACAAAGCCAGCAAGTCCCAGGAACCAGTTTACGCGCGGCGGCTTTTCACCTGTCTTTTCACTGTGAAGAAGATCAATCGGATTGCTGACCTTCACGCCAAGCAGGTTCTTGAACATGAGTACAAAAAAGATGATCAGGAACAGACTTGCGGTATTGCCCACATCCTTCCAGGAAATGTAGAACGAGTAATCAGGCGTCTGATCGAGCATGTTCAGGACAATCATCTCACCGAGCTTGCTGAAAAGGATGCCGCCCACAACACCTGAAACAATGGCGATTCCTGCAGTAAACAGCGTCTCATAGAACAGAATGCCTGCAATGTTCTTTTTTCCCATACCGAGGATGTTGTACAGACCGAATTCCATTTTACGGTGGCGGTTGACAAATGAGTTTGTGTAAATAAGGAAAATGACTGCAAACACGACGATTACGACCATTCCGAACGCCATCATCATCTGAAGTTCATCACCGCCGCGCATTCCATTTATGAGCGGGGAATGAGCCAGATACGCCGTAATGTAGTACATCATGACCATGGCGATGCAGGTGATGATATACGGAAGGTACAGCTTCCTGTTTTTCTTGATGCCGGTCCATGCCAGCTGTGCATAAAAGCCCCTGTTCATTCTGCAACCTCTTCTGCGTCATTCTTCTGCAACATGGTGAGCGTATCTGAAATCTTCTGGTACATCTCACCGTCAGAAGATTCGCCGCGGTAAATCTGATGGAACACCTCACCATCCTTGATGAACAGGACGCGTCCGGCTTTGCTTGCGGCTTTTGTAGAGTGCGTTACCATAAGGATTGTCTGACCGAGCGAATTAAGGTCTGCGAACGCCCGGAGAATGTCATCTGTACTCTTTGAATCAAGCGCACCTGTCGGCTCATCAGCAAGGATGATCTGCGGATATGTGATGAAAGCGCGGGCAATAGCGACACGCTGCTTCTGTCCGCCTGAAATCTCGTACGGATACTTTGCAAGCAGTTTCTCAATACCGAGACGCTTTGCAATTGGTTCCAGACGCTCTTTCATCTCTTCGTTCCTCTTGCCTGAAAGCACGAGAGGCAGGAAGATATTGTCTTCTACGCTGAACGTGTCGAGCAGGTTGAACTCCTGGAACACGAAGCCGAGGTTGTCGCGTCGGAAAGCAGCCATCTGCTCTTCCTTAACCTGAGTCAGATCCATATCATCAAGCATAACTGAACCTGCAGTCGACTTATCGAGTGCTGCAAGAATGTTAAGAAGCGTTGTCTTTCCAGAGCCGGACTCGCCCATGATTGCAATGTACTCGCCCTTCTCTACTGAGAACGTTACGTTTTTAAGTGCTTCAACCTGATGTGCGCCAAAGCGTGTTTTGTAAATCTTTTTTAATCCTGATACAGTCAATAAACTCATATCGTCTCTCCTGTAATAATCCGCATATGCGGTTTTCTGATGTCATGCTAAGTATACGGGATGTACAGAGTCACCTTCTATTTGTTCTTCTTACATTTTGCGGGAAATTTCTTACATTTCTGTAAGAAGTCTGCTATTCGAACTTTCCTGCCACATCCTGAGCAAAACGGATGCGCGCAATCGTGCCTACATCAGGTTCAGACTCCAGGGACAACTCATGTCCCAGTCGGTCGGCGGTGCGCTTACACAAATAAAGCCCGATCCCCGATGATTTGTTGTCCAGACGGCCGTTTCTGCCCGTAAAGCCGTTGTCAAAAAGACGCGGCAAGTCCTCTTTTGCAATGCCCATACCGGTATCTTTTATGCAGAGCGCGCCGCCTTCCAGAAAAATGGAAATGCTTCCTTCAGCAGTGTACTTGAGCGCATTTGAAAGCAGCTGCTCAATAATGAATGAAAGCCACTTTTTATCTGTCACAACCTTCATCTGTACGCCTTCAAAATGCAGCGTAAGGCGGCGCTCAATGAACTCAGAAGCGAACTGGCGGATGACACCACGCACAATGTCATCAAGCTCATATTCCTTGAAAACGTAATCGCTTGTCTCAGATTCAAGGCGGAGATACGTCAGCACCATCTCAACATAGCGCTCTATCCGCTGCAAGTCGCGGGAAAGACGGCGGCTTTCAAGAGAGTCCATGTTCTCAAGCGTCAGTTTCATCGCGGCTATCGGCGTTTTAATCTGATGCACCCAGATGCTGTAGTACTCGACCATATCATTGTAACGGCCTTCCCAGCCGGTGTTGAGCCGCGCCTGCTGTTCCTTCATGAGCGAAACGATTGCCATAAGCTCGTCCTCAACAGGGCTGTCTGCTTTGGTAAGCTTTGGTACATGCGGAACAACGCTTTCAAGACTTTTTATGTATTCGAAGCGCCGACGTTCGCGGAGAAAAGCGACCGCCATCATGATGATGAACAGGAAAGCGCATACTGACACCGGATAGGCAATTACCATAAGGTCAATGCCATACAGCCTGAGGACTATCGCAAAAACAAGGATGAACAGCGCTGCTGTAACCAGGGTGAGTCTGTGCTTTTTAAGAAACAGGCGGAAAAACTTCACGTCACAGCCTCACTGGATGATGTAGCCTTCACCAAAACGTGTCGTTATGAAATCGGAAAGCCCCGCGTCATCAAGCTTGTGGCGCAGGCGGTTTACGTTTACGGAAAGCGTATTCTCATCAACAAAGCAGTCAGTCTGCCAGAGTGCTTCCATCAGCTTTTCGCGGCTCACGACCTTGCACTTATTCTGCATCAGCGTAAAAAGGATGCGGTATTCGTTTTTTGTAAGCTCCATGTGCTTTCCGGCAGCGATAAGCCGTTTCTCACCCGTATCAAGAATGGCGCCACGGTGTTCCAGTACGGGATTAGACTGCGCAAAATCGTAGGTTCGTCTCAGCAGTGCCTGTACCTTTGCCATGAGGACGGCGCCGTCAAAGGGCTTGGCAATGAAATCGTCGCCGCCCATGTTCATCGCCATGACAATGTTCATGTTGTCTGACTCAGAGGAGATGAACACAATGGGAACGCGTGAAAACTTTCTTATTTCAGTGCACCAGTGAAAACCGTTGAAACAGGGAAGCTTTATATCAAGCAGGATGATGTGCGGCTGAAAAGCTGCAACTTCGGAAGCAACATCACGGAAGTTCTTTACCGTACAGGCCTCTATGTCCCAGGAAGATGCCTGCTCACAGACAGCTTCTGCAATGCCGGGATCATCTTCTACAACGAACATTCTGTACATAACGCACTTCCGCTCTCAGATTCAGTTTTTAACCGTTGCCGTATGCCCCGGAACACCGAAGCGGGAAACCGGCATGAAACGCAGATTAGGAATGCCGAGAATACGCTTTGAACTTACATATTGCGGTTCTACATTAGACACGTAATAAACCGGATATGCATCGCGTGCTGTTATCGGCTCACTCCATTCATCGTAAGAATGACGCATGTCCAGAGAATTGAAGCGGTTGTCGCCCATCATGAAGTAGTTGCCTTCCGGAATGTACTGAGCGTTTCCGTCTGCATCATTTGCAGGGAACACCGGCATATTGCGGCTGTTGATGAGCAGCGTATACAGATACAGATGATCTGCTTCCGTAATTGTCTTCGTCCTGATTTCATCAGAACGGCGGCTTGATGAAGAAATGCCTTCTGCGTTAAGTTCTGCATTCCGAACGATAAGACGTGCAAAACAGGTCTTTATCATTGCATTCAGGCGGAACATGGACTCATCGTACAGATTGCCGCCTATCTCGCTTTCTCCGGCAGCACGCGCTTTTTCGTATTCATCAGCCCAGCCTGCTACATATGCAGAGAAGAACTCAGCGCCGCCTTTCACCGTTGAAAACTTAAGCGTCAGGTTGTCAGCCTTGGTGAAAAGGTTATAGACAGTAGAATCAGATTCCCTCAAAAGAGCAGGAACAGCCTCGCCTTCTTCGAGACGGAGAGACGGATCGTTCATGTTACGGAGAACGGTAAACTCAGCTGCAAGAGAGCGGCATTCAGCAGCAAGCGCATCCATATCAAGGTTACGGCGTTCCTGTTCAACATCAATCATGATCTTATACTGGTCTGCGGTAATCGGAATATCGCGTATCTGGCTCTTTATGTCCTTTGGAAGCGCAGAGGCATTCCATTCAGCCCAGGAAGCGTCTTCTTCCACAGGCGTAAACTCGGTCTGCCCCGCTACTCTGTGGTACAGAATGCCATCCTGCAGCATGAGCTGCTCTCCGGGAACACCGACAACGCGCTTTACAAGCGGATCAGCCTTCATGTCGCCGTTCTCATCCACATTCAGGTTGACGGTCGTACAGGAAAGCATGTATACGAGCTGAGACACGAACGTCTTTACCTCGCTCTTTCTGTCCATGCTGTAGTGCGGATTCCTGAAAACGACGACATCGCCGCGTTCGTATGAGCGGAACTCAGGAAGCCCGACATCTGAAAGCGGGAACTTAGGTCCTGACATGAACTTGAAGACGACGACGCGGTCTTTTATTAGGAACTCAGGCACCATGGACTCAGAAGGAATCTCGTACAGCTGGAAGATGAAGATATTGATGAGCACCACAGTGAAAACAGCCTGTACCAGTGCATCAATCCATCCAGCGGCCTCAATAAAGACCTTCAGACCAATCTTTTTCTTCTCTTGGGGATATTCAGCGTCCCAGGCCTCTTTGGCCTCAGCAAAGGCCTTATTTTGCGCGTATACGCGCTTTTCTGAAAGGAGTACCAGAGAGATTATTGAAAAACCAAGGGAAAGAACCCACAAAATGACGGTGATGACATCATAGCCAAAAGAAGTTCCATCCTCACCTGCACGACGGAGGACAAAAGAGGTCAGAAAAACAAACGGAACATATTCCAGAAGCTTTCTGAGCACAGGAAGGCTTGAAACGCGGACCTGAAATACACAGCGGATGAAAAAATAAGCAAGTACGCCGGTAAAGGCAAGACACAGCGGAAACGCCGTAACGGATATGTCACCGACAAAATTAATCTGAAAAAAAGTAAACAGTACGCAAAAGAGAATAGTACCGCAGTTTAATATAGTGAACTTCTTTGTCATAATCTTAATATAGCAATTAAACGGATAATAGGCTACAATAGTTACATAAGACGGAGGAAAAAAATGAGTGACCAGTTTCTCGTAAACTATAAAGATGCAATGCTGCGCGTTGATAATGACAAGGAACTGTATGATGACCTTGTAAACATGTTCTTTGATGATCCGCAGTTTAAACCTGAAGACCTTGAAAACCTTCTTTCAGCAGGAAAAAATGAAGAAGCCGCAAAGCTTGCCCATCTGCTTAAAGGCGTTGCAGGCACACTTGGCGCTGACCAGCTGTTTGCAGCATGCAAGACACTTGATGACATTCTGCGCGGACGCATTGAAGGCGACATTACTGCAGCAAAGGATGCTGTCATTTACCTTTTTGATGAAACATCAAAGGAACTGCAGCGCTACCTCAAAGAAGGCATCTGATCAGGAGCCTTCATTCAATCAAGCATATACGCTTTCCTGAAGTTCGCCCCTGCAATGGCGGCGAGCTTTTCAGGACCGCTCTGTAAACCTTCCTGATTTTCTGCACTCTCCACGGTTATGCCATATCCGCGGAGCAGCGCTGCAACTTCAAAAATACGGGCAATATCTGCTATCTGAGTAGAAGTCTCGCCTTTCAGCGTCTGAAAAGGCGCATCCGTTTCAAAAAAAATCCATTCGTCCGGCAGTTTCTGCACACACTCAATGCTGTTTTTCCGTTTATTCATGACAGGCTTACCAAACGAGAAATACGCGTTTATGCCCCGCTTTCTCAAAGCTTCTGCCTCAAGCGGCGAGCCCGGGAACGAGTGAAATATGACGGACGGCACTTTCTTAAGGATCGATGCATCACGGAACATGCGGTCAACAGCATGCCGCAGATGAACGACAAGCGGCTTTCCGTACGTTGCAGCAAGTTCCAGTTGACCGTACCAGGCTTCATCCTGCTGCTTCTCCTGCGCTTCAAAGACCTTGGTAAAGAAATCGTAACCGGCTTCCCCGATTGCATCGGGTGCTCCTGTTCCGCTTTCAGAAAGAAGTTTCTCCAATATCTCCAACCCTTCGATATCCGGATTCTGCGGATGAATGCCGAACGCTTTCAGGATGCGCACATCACCTTTCACCGCTTCCTCTATAGAACACAACTCCTGCCACTCTTTCAGGGTAAACGCAGAAGAACAGAGCATGCTGTCGGGACCGGAAAGAACGGCTTCTACGGCATTTTCAGCAAGGGACGTCAGATGAAGATGAGCATCGGAGTACAGGCGTGTCATAAGCAATCAGTTCCTGAAACTGTGAATCGGGGCAGGGATTCTTCCTCCTCTGTTGATGAAGTCTGCACAGCTGAAGTGGCTTACCGGCATAATCGGTGCGCCGCCAAGCAATCCACCAAACTCAGCCCATTCGCCTTCCTTCTTTCCTATAACGGGAATGAGGCGGACGGCAGTTGTCTTGTTGTTTACCATACCAATGGCGAACTCGTCGGCCATGATGCCGCTCAGCGTTGAAGCAGGCGTATCCCCAGGAACGGCAATCATATCAAGTCCTACAGAACAGACTGTCGTCATGGCCTCAAGCTTTTCAAGGCAGATGGAACCCTGGCGCACAGCGTTTATCATGCCTTCATCCTCAGATACGGGAATGAACGCGCCGGAAAGTCCGCCGACATTTGTTGATGCCATGACGCCGCCTTTTTTCACCATGTCGGTAAGCATGGCAAGAGCGGCCGTAGTTCCAGGCGCTCCTGCTCCCTCAATGCCGCATTCCTCAAGGATACGTGCGACAGAATCGCCGACAGCCGGCGTCGGTGCCAGTGAAAGGTCAAGAATGCCGAAATCAACGCCAAGTCTCGCCGCGGCTTCTGAGCCGACAAGCTGCCCCATGCGCGTAATCTTGAACGCCATTTTCTTAATGCCGTCTGCAAGCTCGTTGATCGGGCGGCCGCGGTACTCGCGCGCTGCTGCAAGAATGACGCCGGGGCCTGAAACGCCAACGTTAAGGACAGCGTTTCCTTCTCCAGGTCCGTGGAATGCGCCTGCCATAAACGGATTATCCTCAGGAGCGTTACAGAAGACGACAAGCTTTGAGCAGCCAATGCTGTCGTTTTCCTTTGTCGCCTCCGCAGTCTTTACGATAGTCTCGCCAAGCAGCTTCACCGCATCCATGTTGATGCCGCTTTTCGTGCTGCCGACGTTTATGCTTGAACAGACGCAGTTAGTCGTTGCAAGTGCTTCAGGAATTGAATCAATCAGAATGCGGTCTGCCGTCGTCATGCCTTTCTGGACAAGCGCTGAAAAACCGCCTATGAAGTTGACGCCCAGCTCCCGTGCGCAGCGATCAAGCGTCCGGCAGTACTCAACGTAACTGCCCGCTTTGCTTGCGCCTGCAACAAGCGCAATCGGCGTAACGGAAATGCGCTTGTTGATTATTGGAACGCCGAATTCCTTTTCAATATCCTGACCGACAGGAACAAGGTTTCCTGCCTGTTTCATTATCTTGTCGTATATCTTCTGACAGGCTTTTTTGCTGTCTTCATCCGCGCAGTCAAGAAGGGAAATACCCATAGTAATACAGCGTACGTCAAGATTCTCATGACGGAACATGTTTACTGTTTCCTGAATTTCACCACTGGTAAATAACATGGCTCTCCCTTATATCAGACACGATGCATTGCACTGAACACACGTTCGTGCATGACGTTTATATCAACACCCATGGAATTACCAAGTTCATCAAGACTTGACCTGAGTTCATCCATTGCAAGTTCAGAACCTGACATATCAACCATCATCATCATGACAAAGTTGCCTGAAAGAATTGTCTGACTGATGTCAGCAATGTTTATCTTCTTTTCTGCAAGGAAGGCACTCACCTTTGCAATGATGCCGACCTGGTCTGAGCCGACCACAGTAATTATCGCGTTATTCATGATTACAGTATAAGAAAAGGCAGGATAAGGCGCAAGACGTAAAAAAAGCAGCCCGCTTTGGACTGCTTTTGAATAATGGGACCAGAGGGACTCGAAGGTTACGGACGCATACTTCCTGTATGCGTCCTCCACCCCGCCTCTGTTCGCTGCCGCGCGCGTCCTGCGCGCTCTTCCTCGCACCTGCTCGGCGCTCACGCCGGGGGTTCGAGTCCATCTGCTATAATAAGTTTTCCTGTAATAAAAAAAAGCAGCCCGCTTTGGACTGCTTTTGAATAATGGGACCAGAGGGACTCGAACCCCCTACCTACTGCTTAGAAGGCAGTTGCTCTATCCAGATGAGCTATGATCCCGATTAAAAGCGGGAATCTGTATCTAACCCGGTACCTTTTTTTTGCCGCTTCTGACGGCTTACTAACTTCTCTTTTTAAGAGAAAAAAAATAGCCGTCGGAGGTGACCGACGGCTATGGGCGATGAGGGGATCGAACCCCCGACAACCTGGGTGTAAACCAGGTGCTCTCCCAGCTGAGCTAATCGCCCGGAACGTCTAGTACCATAACAAAAAAGATATTTTTTGTCAATACAGAAAACAAATAAAGCCGTTCAAAACGTCAATCGACGCCATCTTCCGACAGGATTCTTGATATTTCAGGCTTGAGCGAGATGAGCGCATCAACAATGCACGGCTCAAACTGCTTTCCCCTCAGGCCTTCAATAATCTCGAACGTCTTTTCCATCTCAAAAGCGTCCTTGTAGAGACGGCGGCTTAACAGAGCGTCAAGAACATCGGCGGCAGCCATGATGCGGCCACACAGCGGAATGTCAGTTCCCTTAATGCCGCGCGGATATCCCGTACCATCCCACTTCTCATGATGATACCACGCCATATTGCTCGCCGTCCTGACGAACTCTTCATCCTCAAGTCCGTGGAACTCACGCTCAATCAGCTCATGACCCGCCTGAGCATGCTTCTTCATCACCTCATATTCTTCAGGCGTGTACTTACCAGGCTTGCACAGAATCGTGTTAGGCACGCTGAACTTACCGATATCATGCAGAGGAGCTGCCTGAATGAACAGATCAATCTGAAGCGGTGTCAGCTCATCCTTATAGTAGCCCATTTCAGCAAGACGGTGAGCAATTAGTTTTACATACTCACTTGTGCGCTTTACATGAAGGCCCGTCGTCTCATCATTGAACTCAACAGTGTCTGCAAACGCCTTTATCAGCTTAGACTGGATGTGATTTACCTGCATGGTTGTATCACGAACGCGGCTGAATGCCCTGTTGAGCATGCGGGAAACGCTGATGGTTCCAAGAAGGACAAACACAGAAACCATCGTATATCCTGAAAGTTCAGAGAAAAACCAGTCAGTATGAGATATGCCGCTTGCAAGCTGAGCTGCAAGTTCCTCTGATTTAAACCAGAAACCAAGCACAAACAGATTGTACGACAGGAAACAGACGCCTATGGAAAACTTGAAATTCAGGTACAGGCATGAAAGAAACGGAATGACCGCAAACGCAAGCACAATACTGACACCAACGCCCGGAATGACAAGAATGAAAGTCGTGATAAGCAGGAAGAGCGCAAATCCCTGGAACATCGTCCAGCGGCCACCCTTTCCGTATTTTACCGTACAGTACTGGATACACGTAAAAAGGCATGCAACAACGGTCAGAACAAGACAGTAACAATAGGGAATGGCAAACATGCCAATCAGCGTCGCCAGAGCAAACAGCGGCCCCACAGGAATAATACACGCGAGAACTATTACAACAAACCGGTTGATCCGTTTGATATTATCCAGATAAAACGGGTCATCTTTTGAAAGAAATTCGCCCAAATCACATCCTCATAAAAAAAGTTTTGTGCTCTTTTTTTTTGGACTTTTTACCTGCGTATTCCCCACCACATTAAATCGTACTCATTATATCTGACAACAATTTTTATGTAATTAAAGAATTTACGGTTATAGGGAAAAAAGAAAGAAAAGATTTTTTCATGCATTTTTGGCCGCATGACGCCGCTCCGCGCCGTCACCGGGCTTTCCGCACTTCGCTCACGCTCATCCTCCTCGCCCGCTCATAGCGTGCTCCGGTGGAGCACGTCTGCCAAAGTCAGCCGTGCGTGCTCCAATCCCTTGCGGAAAGTAAAGCGGAAAGACACGTTTCTCCGCGCGAACGCGTAAGAAAGACAGGGAGAAAGACAGATTTTGATAAAGCGGAAAGGCTTCGTGTCTTCTTCATTTTAAAAGCCTCACCTCCGGGATGACAGGATTTGGTCCTCCGGACCCGCCGTCGTGAAAACGCTCCGCACTGCTCGCGTTTTCGCTCGGTTCAAATCCTGCTGCGGCATTAGTAATACTGACAGGACAAAAAAAAGACCTTTCCGCTTTCACGAAAAGGTCCTTGTCGGGATGACAGGATTTGAACCTGCGACATTCTGGTCCCAAACCAGACGCGCTACCAGCTGCGCTACATCCCGATGGTTTATGACTGCTGCATCTTGCGGTGCAACAGTCAAGACTATACTAAAGATTTAACTTTTGGTCAACTAGTTAAGCTTATAATGACTCGTAGAAAGAGTAATTCCTTCACTGAAAACATCAAACCATATTTCTTTCTTTCCAGAAATATCAAGTTTTTCATAGAATTCCTTGATACTGGTAACCTTTTCATCATTGACCGCAGTGATTACATCACCAACCTGAAGGCGCAGGGCAGCTGCAGGTGATTTTGCCGTTACGCTTGCGACAACGACACCCTTTACATCATTACCGATATTGTATGCCTTGCGGATATCATCAGTGAGCGGCTGTGCAACAAAGCCCGGCCAGTATTTTGAGTTGTCAGAAACGACACTGTCTTCCCTGCTCTCAATCGTTGCAGTAAGGAGCTGCTGCTTTCCTCCGCGGATTACAGTGAATTCTGCCTTCTCACCGACTGTCAGATCGCCAACATCGCGGACGAGCTGATCTACATCCTTTACCTTCTTTCCGTTAAGCTCAATGACAAAGTCGCCAGCCTGAAGGCCACCCTTTGCTGCAGGAGAATCAAGATATACGTTAGCAACAAAGGCGCCATTTGTATTTCCGACTCCCAGTTCCTGCTGGAAATCTTTCGTTACTTCAACGAGTGAAACACCCATCCAGCCATACGTAACCTTTCCGTCGCGGATAAAGTCATCAATTGCTTTCTTAACATTGTTAATCGGGATGCTGAAACCAAGACCTATTGAACCGCCTGACTGAGAGGCAATCCAGGTATTGATGCCGATTACTTCGCCATAAATATTGACGAGCGCACCACCAGAGTTTCCCTGGTTGATTGCTGTATCTGTCTGAATGAAGTCACTGATGTTATCAATGCTTGAACCAGAACGGCCTGTTGCACTGACAATACCCTGCGTTACTGATGAATGGTAGCCGAGCGGAGTTCCCATTGCATAGCAGATGTCTCCAATCTGAACACTGTCAGAATCACCAAGCTTTGCAACAGGAATGTCATCATCGCTGTCAAAGACGACAAGCGCGATATCCTTTCTGTCATCGGCACCGACAAGCGTTCCTTCGTATTCTGTGTCATCATTCAGTTTTACGGTAATTTCATCCGCATTACCGGCGACATGGTTGTTTGTAAGGACATAATAGTGCGTTCCTGCTTTCCGTACGATGACACCGGAGCCCAGTCCGCTCTGCTGATATTCCTGTGGTGTTGAGTTTCCCTGACCAAACAGGAAATCAAACGGATTCATTGACTGTGCCGTACTTTTTACGGTTTCTACAACATCAAGTTCAACAATTGAAGGCAGAACCTGTGATGAAACTGCGCGGCTTGCTTCCTGAAGAGCCTCAATGACACTGAGCGCTTCTGTCGGGATTGTCACTGCGGGACTTGTATCTGCATATACGGTATTTGCGGAGCGCTGTCCTGCTACTCCGTCAACTTTACTGCATGAAAATGAAAAAAGAATAAGGGTGCAAACTGCACAGAAACAGATGAAAATACGTTTCTTCCAGATCTTCATTTTATTCCTCCGATAGTACTTTTAAAATACTAATACTAAATGATTAAAGCAATCTTAAAGTTACAGATTTCTATCGGTAAGGACTTCTGTGTGGTCTGCGAAGACTGCGACCGTGTGCTCTTCATGGCATGAAATCTTGCCATCTGCAGTTACGATTGTCCATCCGTCTTCAAGTTCCTCTACTTCAGGAACGCCAAGGTTGATCATCGGTTCAATGGCAAGCACCATTCCAGGCTGGATGCGCGGATTAGCCCCGGACATCGGCAGGTTCGGTACAGACGGGTCCTCATGAACGGCAAGGCCAACGCCGTGTCCGCAGAAATCGTAGACGACGCCATATCCGTTGGCTTCTGCAATGTTGCTCACGGCAATGCCTATGTCACGGATGCGGTTTCCGGCCTTACATGCTGCAATGCCGGCAGCAAGACATTCGCGGGTGACTTTCATAAGCTTTTCAGCTTCATCTGAAACTTTGCCAACAGGAACAGTCGTAGCAGAATCACTGATGTAACCGTTAAGGTCAATGCCAATATCAAGGGAAACAAGGTCGCCGTTGTGTATTTTGCGTTTCTTGCTTGGAATGCCGTGAATGACTTCATCGTTTATTGAAATGCAGGCAGCCCCGTCAAAATCTTCTGCATACCAGGCAGGAACGCCGCCATGCTTCTTGATGAACTCAACGCAGAAGTCATCAATGTCGCGTGTGGACATGCCGGCGCCATTCTTCACGATTGGGATAAGCTCGTTATACAGGCGGGCAAGCAGATGGCACGATTCGCGGATTCCTGCAATCTGTTTTTCATTCTTCAAACGTATCATAAAATACCTCTTAAACCACCGCTGTTGCGGCGAGCCATGGATGGCGAGAATCCGTAGTTTGACCATGCAACGCATGGACAAACTACAGTGATAAAAAGTACACGGATGTACTTTTTATCACACGCCTCTTTGTTCTCTCTAAAGCGCCGTCAGCATCCCTTTAAGCGCGCGCGGCACATGCATACTCCGGTCAAGGCGAACCGCTTCCTGAAGGCAGATGCGCGCCGTACGGGAATCACCCATGCGGTCGTATGTTTCTGCCATCTTGAGGAGGAAGCACGCTTCGTCCTTCTTTTCAAAGCCGAGTTCCAGCGCGCGTTCCCACGCATCAAGAGCAAGTTCATCAGGAACGGAACCCGCAAGCTGGCGGCGGAGCACATCGCGTGCAAGACTCATCACTTCCGGAAAGAAATGCTTGAAATACGCATAGCTTCTTTCCATCTTGATTATCTGCTCAAGAAGCAGGATTGCGTCATAATACTCAGCGCGCAGCACCAGCTCTTCAGAAAGGATGAAGCCGTAATCCATGAAGTCTTCGCGCGTAAACCAGTGTGAGAGTGAAAAGCCTGCAACTTCGGTATTCATCTTCTTGAAAAGGACTACGGCATCATCTTCGCGATCATGCATCAAGTCAAAGAAAATGAGTTTGCAGCGGCTTTCCTCATCCGTGCGAGCAGCAAGCCAGGCGCGGTAGTTGAACGTGTTCTCGCTTCTGCGTCCTGCCTCATAACGTGAATGAACGGCGAAAGACTCATCGAACATTGAGCGCTGATGCATGTCTGAAAGTATTTCGTACGCTTTCTGTAAAAGCCTGAACTGCTCTTCCGCCTCAACGCTGTTATCAGAACCCGCCACATCCGGATGCAGGAGCTTTGCTTTTTTTCTGTAGGCACGCTTAATCTCGGCAGCTGATGCTGTCGGCTGGACTCCGAGGATGCGGTAGTAGTCTTCCACGTTAGTATTATCCTATCTTACGGCCGACTGCGGTTGCGTGATCAACGCTTTCAACTACTTCAAAGTAGTCAACAAACATGCCTTCTTTTTCCATCGCCTTCATGACGACGTTGCACATCTTTGCTGAAGAGAAACCACTCTTTATGACAAGAGCAGCACCTTTCTTTCCGCTTACATTACCACACTGAGAAAGAACTTCCGGCAGCTTTGATGGAACCTTTGCTCCGAAAAGCGGAGATGCCGGTACAATGACAGCAATATAATCATAAATGATAAGATGAATGTCTTCTATATCTTTTTCGCCAGATTTCACATCGACCTGATGGCCACATGAAACTGCAGTCTGTTCAAGTTTTTTAAGAATTTCTGTCTGTTTTCTGTTATCTGATTTTGTATATGAGAGAAGTAATACGCGCATTTCTGCCTCCCTTCTTTTTACTTACGCCAGACGAAACATCTGGTCTATCATTTCTTCCCTGACCATAAGGACAGAGCAATTTGCATTGGTAAGGATTTCTCGGTATGCCGTTGAAAGCACATCACGTCTGTCATCGCCACGGTTTTCAATGCCACCGAGCAAGATAAGGTCAGCACCCATGACGTTTGCCGCCTTCACAACCTCAGACCATACAGAACCGCGCAAAAGCTGAGTCTCAATTTTGACGCCTTTCTGCTCTCCAAGTTCCTGAACATACTCAAGATACCGTTCGCCGTCACGTTCAAGACTTTCCTCGTACTCACGGCTTTCATCAGCTACAAAGAATTTGTTCAGTGTAAGCTGACGAAGCGTTGCCGTATCAACAACATAAACAGCTTTTAACGTTGAATGATACAATTTTGAAAGAAGGATACCATACTTTGCAGCGTGAATAGAGGAATCGGCGCTGCTTACGACAATCAAGACTTTCTGCATGAGGGGCTTAATCATTTTTCAGAGCTCCTTGCTTTAAGATTCTTAAGGACGAACACGTTTTCACGCTCACGCTCCTCAAGAACGCCTTCGATATACCTGCAGGTTTCTTCAGTCTGCGGAATTACCATCTTATCAAGCGCATTGACACGACGCTGTGTTTTCTTAACTTCTCCAGCAAGGCGCCAGACCATCGTCCTGATTGAAGCCATTTCAGTCAGAAGGGTCAGAAGCTCAAAGAAGTTCACCATTACATTATCGGTGTCAGCGTAAGAATCCATGAACGAGTAGAAAAGCTCACGCTTGGGAAGTTCTACATTGATGGAACGGAACTGCATGCCGGCAGCGTTCACGGGGACTTCATTTATCTTGAAGTCATAGTGAACAGCACGTGAAATGCGCTCTACCTGGTCTCCTCCGACAGCCATTAGCATGTTCTTCAGGGCAGGATACGCCTCACTCACCTTCTTGTCGATTGACTGCTCAAGCAACTTGACTTTTTCAACCATGCGCATGAGTTCCATGACGAGGATTTCACGCTTCTGTTCAAGCAGGTCGTAGCCGTCTCTTGCAACAGTCAATGATTCTTTTACGGTGAGGAGGTTTGATTTTGTAGGCGCAATGTTCATGCGTGCCATAAGTTACTGTGCATCCTCCGGCATGTATTTCGCAATAAGTTCAGGCTTGATACGGTACAGTTCTGCACGTGGCAGGATGGAAAGCACCTTCCAGCCGATGTTGAGCGTCTCTTCAATAGAGCGGTCTTCGTACTCGCCCTGAGTAAAGAACTGCTCTTCAAGAGCCTCACCGAAACGCAGATAGCAGCGGTCAAGGGAAGAAAGTTCTTCTTCACCGATGATAGCCGCCAGATTACGGATGCTCTTTACCTTTGAATATGCTGCGAACAGCTGGCTCGATACATCCTTGTGGTCTTCACGCGTCATGCCTTCACCAATACCGTCCTTCATAAGGCGTGAAAGGCTTGGAAGCGGCGCAATCGGCGGATACAGGCCTTTTTGAGAAAGCTCGCGGTCAAGAACAATCTGGCCTTCAGTAATGTAACCGGTAAGGTCAGGAATAGGATGTGAAATATCATCGTTAGGCATGGAAAGAATCGGAATCTGGGTGATGGAACCCTTTGAGCCCTTGATTTTTCCTGCGCGTTCGTACAGCTCGGCAAGGTCTGAATACAGGTATCCAGGATATCCCTTTCGGCCAGGAACCTCACCGCGTGTCGTACTGATTTCACGGAGAGCCTCACAGTAGTTGGTCATATCAGTAAGCACGACAAGAACGTGCATGTTCTGCTCGTAGGCAAGATATTCTGCTGCTGTCAGAGCACAGCGAGGCGTAATGATACGCTCGATAGAAGGCGCATCAGCAAGGCTCTGGAACATGACAACGCGGGACAGAACGCCTGACTCTTCGAATGTCTTGACGAAGAACTGGGCGACGTCGTACTTGATACCCATGCCGGCAAAAACCATGACGAACTTTTCGTCACTGTTAAGGATTTTTGCCTGGCGGATAATCTGAGCGGCAAGTTTATTGTGCGGCAGACCGTTACCACTGAAAAGCGGCAGTTTCTGGCCACGGATAAGCGTGTTCATGCCATCAATGGATGAAATACCCGTCTGAATGAAGTCGCGCGGATAAACGCGTGCGTACGGATTGATCGGGTAGCCGTTTACGTTGACCTTCTTTGAGGACATGATTTCAGGGTGTCCGTCAATCGGCTGTCCGAGTCCGTTGAAGATGCGGCCTAAAAGACCGGTTCCAACGCGGAGTTCCATCGGAGTTTCAAGGAACTCAGATGTTGTCTCCTCAAGGTCAATTCCTGTTGTTGAACCGAAAATCTGTACGATTGCGTATTCTGTTGAAACGTCAATGACACGGCCGGTTCTTTTTTCACCAAAGCGGTCGCGCACGGCAACAATTTCACCGTAGAAAACGTTTTCTGAGCGGCGGACGACGATGATTGGTCCGTCAACGGACTGTACGCCTCTGTATTCTATACCTTTCATAAGTCGACTACCTTGCGGTACAACCGCTCAATGGATGAAAGCTGCTCGTTCATGTGAGCCTCAACAATACCGATCTGATCAAGCTTGTCGTTTGGAACAGACGTCTTGATTCTGACGATTTCCTCGCGGACCGGCAGATCCGTAATGCGGATGAGCGGGGCTCCCATCTTGATGATAGCAGCAGCACGGCGATAGAACTCCATAATAAGCTGCAAAATGAGAATCTGCTTTTCAGGAACAGAGTACACATCAATCTCATCGAAGGCGCTCTGCTGCAGGAAGCCGTTCTTAATCATCTCGGCGATGGTAAGCACAAGACGGTCAGCATCAGGGAGCGCATCAGGGCCTATCAGGCGGACAATCTGCTGGAGGCGCTGCTCGCGTTTCAGCAAATCGAGAGCCTCAAGGCGGACCCCGGCCCAGCGCGGGTCAAGGTTATCCCACCAGGTACGCACTTCGTCTGCATACTCTGAATATGATTCTATCCAGCCGATGGCCGGGTAATGGCGTGCATTTGCAAGCTCCCTGTCCAGTGCCCAGAAGCAGCGGATGAAGCGCTTTGTATGCTGGGTGACTGGCTCTGAGAAGTCGCCTCCAGGTGGCGAAACAGCACCGATGACGGAAACGCTTCCTTCCTGACCACACAGAGCCTTAACGCGGCCTGCGCGCTCGTAGAACTCAGCAAGGCGTGTCGGCAGATATGCCGGAAAGCCTTCTTCTGCAGGCATTTCTTCCATACGGCCTGAAAGCTCACGGAGAGCCTCTGCCCAGCGGCTTGTTGAGTCAGCCATGATGGCGACTGCCATACCCATGTCGCGGTAATATTCCGCGAGCGTAATGCCTGAATACAGCGAAACTTCACGGGCGGCAACCGGCATGTTTGAGGTGTTCGCAATCAGGATGGTGCGCTCCATGAGGGAACGGCCAGTGCGCGGGTCCTTCAATGCCGGGAACTCAGTGAGAACGTCGGTCATTTCGTTTCCGCGCTCTCCACAGCCGATATATACGATAAGGTCAGCATCACACCATTTTGCAATAGCGTGCTGAGTCATTGTCTTTCCGGTTCCGAAACCGCCAGGGATTGCGGCCGTACCGCCTTTTGAAAGCGGGAAGAACACGTCAATAACGCGCTGCCCGGTGATAAGCGGCTCGGTGACCGTGAGCTTTTCAGTGTACGGACGCGGCTTACGGACCGGCCAGTATTGGGAAAGCTGAATCTCTTCACCAAGCTCGGTAACGGCAACAGTCTCGTCGATGGTGTATGAGCCGGCTGCTTTTACGGAAGCGAGTTTCTTTCCCTTTATTGTGGGCGGTACCATGATTTTATGCAGGATGGAGGCTGTTTCCTGAACAGTACCAACCGGCATGCCAGGTTCAATTGCATCTCCTTCCTTAAGCAACGGAACATAGTCCCATTTTTTCTGTGTATCAAGCGGCTCTGTGCGTTCGCCAGGCTTAAGGTACGCACCCGCATTCTCAAACATAGAAGCAAGCGGACGCTGAATACCATCATAAATCGTGCCTACAAGGCCAGGGCCAAGGCGTACTGAAAGCGGGCGCTGGTGGCATACGACAGACTCACCGACATGCATGCCTGTGTCATCCTCGTAGACCTGCAGTGTAGACATACCCTCTTTCTGCCGGATGATTTCGCCGATGAGTTTTTTGTCACCAACATCGACAACATCATATAATCCGCAGCTCTCAAGACCTTCTGCATACACAATCGGGCCTGAAATGCGGGTAATCTTTCCAACAACTTCACTCATTCCGGTAATCTCCCCGCAAACAGAGCAGCCACAAGCTCTTCTCGCTGTGTATCTGCAATACCGTCAATAATCTCAGCAATAGTCAAACGGCATTTAACTGTCCGATCATCGCTTTCAAGCAGACAGCCCTCAAAAGTGCCACCTGCAGCCTTTATACAGTTAACATCTGCCTCAACACAGGAAAGGATTGATTTTGCACCAAGTCCCGCCTCAAGCATCTTCTTAACTGCTGATATATCAAATCCGCACACCTGTGCGTTGAATTTTCTGTCTTTAAGTACGTTTTTTTTCTGATCAAGCAACTTTTCAATCAACTCAAGCTTCTGAGCTGGTTTCAATGCTGCAAGATATGCCGCACATGCATCTTGGACTGCTGAATTCTCAAATGAAATAAGAAACCGCTGTTTTTCAAGCGGAATTGCAGCTTCAGAATCACGGCGTTTTGCGGCAAGTTTCTCATCATAAGAAGCCTTGCGAGCATCACGTCCTTTCTGGATGCGGTCTTCTACATCGGCCATCATCCTTGTACATTCGTCATCTGCGTCCTTCAGGATACGCTCTGCCTTTCTGCGGGCATCTTCCTGAATTTCCTTATCAAGTATTTCAGTAGAACGAAGCTCTTCCATACGCTAATACCACATTATTAAAGTAAACTGCCATACGCAGTTACACACTGATACCAACTGCTTCACGGATTGATTCCGTAAGCGTTTTCCTGCCGGATAAATGTCCGCCAAGACCGGGAATTTCCACAACAAGAGGATACTGCCCTTCCATCTGCCATTCAGTGACTTCTTCTTCGAGCATATTCGAGACGTCTTCTGTCAGAATGAGGACTTTAGGGCGCTGGTCAACAGGAAGTACTGCCGTTGTTTCTCCGGCAGTAAAGCGTCCACGACCTGTAACCTTATTGAAAGCGTTAAGGGCTTCGTCACGGTTCATGGCGACAGATCCCTCAACACCTACAAGGGCAAAAGCGAGGACAATTTCCCGTTCACCTATCACAAAATATTGCAAAAGATTCTCCGCATTACATGATGATCATCAGCAGGGCAACAAGGAAGCCCCACAGACAGATACCTTCAGCAAGACCAAGGAATGGAAGTGCTTTACCGGAAAGTTCGGCATTCTCACTCATTGCGCCCATTGCTGCGGCACCAATCTTACCTACAGCCATACCACCTGCGATACAGGCAACACCAACTGCAATTGCAGCTGCAATGTACTTTGCAACACTTGCTGTGTCAGCAGTTCCTTCACCTTCTGCGTAAACTCCGGTTACGGCAAAAAGCATCAAAAGTACGGCGATGATAATTGTTCTGCGTTTCATAAAACTACTCCTCTATAGTAGGTTAATTAAGATGTTACTTTCCTTTATAGACAAACTTGAATGGAATGAATTCCTTTCCAGTCTCTGTAAAGAACTTCGAGAAAAACTCGTAATATTGCAGACGGATGACCTGTATTGCTACGATCATACCTTCGAGCACAACGATAATAGCATTACCGAAAATGGACACGGCAACGCCGCCGATTGAACCAGTCAGTTCAGTCAGCGTAAAGACGATATAGCCCAGAACTGCATGGGCAAGAGCGAAGGCACCGACACGGACGAAACTGACCGTGTTTGACAGCGTGCTTGAAACAATTTCAAGCAAAGCAACAATACCTTCAATAACGGCACCAAAGACGCCGTTCTCAAAAACAGGACGCTCGCCCTGGACGAGGCGGGTCAGCGGCTCTTCCATGAACACGCCGAAAAGCGTTACACCAATGACAATCCAGTCATACAGCTGAATGGAAGCCCCAAAGGCAAAAATACGGATTACCAGCGCGACAACCCACCAGAAGAACACGGCACCGAAAATACCGGTACGGCCGAACAGGGCTTTTCCGACGCGGCGCAGTGAGAAATTGTTGACGATGTTGATGACAATACCAATTGAGTTGATGATGAAACCGACAGCAATCGTAAATCCGAAGAAATAGAACATTTTGGCAATGGTGTCTGACGAAGGCATCATATGCAGGATTGGTGCAAATGCGTTCTCAGGGCCCACAAAAAGCCCGGTTGCCCAATAAGCGAACGGTTTCAGAATCTCTTCGTTACAGAAGAACTCGCCGGTCAGCAATCCCATCACTATACTTGAACAGCCGATACAGATGAAGACAGGTCCGAACTTCTGCCAGCTCTTGAACCACGGAACAGTGTGCGTCGTGAACAGGATGCCGATAAGCAGGAACACAAGTCCCTGGCCTGCATCACCGAACATGATGCCGTACAGCAGGGTAAAGAAGAACGCGACAAACGGCGTCGGATCAACAGTACCGTACAACGGAGAACCGTAACTGAAGATCATGCGCTCAAAACTGCCGACGACCTTTCCATGAGTAAGCTTTACCGGTACCTTTTCACGGCCGGAACGTACGGAAGGAACTTCGTGCGGTGAATACTCGCGGATTGCAATGCGGCCTTCAGTAAGCTCGTCAAGGTTCTTCATCATGACGTCACTGTCGGCAGCCGGAATCCAGCCAGTTACACGGTAGATAAGCTGTGTTGACTCAAGCTTGTTTCTGACATCCTGCACCTGCATGCCAAGAGAGAAGGTCCGAAGCAGATGAATCAGTGTTTCTGCATGAGTTTCAGCATAATTCTTATGCTGAACAGCAAGCTCTTCCATTTCCTGCTGTGACTTGACTGTCTGAATACGCAGGCTGTCAATGACATCATCAGGAATACCCTTGAAATCTTTAGGAAGCTCAAGTGGAATGAAACCGAACTTTCTGAGTTCTGAATCGAGAGCAAAACGGCCCTTTTTTGAGGAAGCCGTAAGGATACGGGTCTTATCATCACCAAGCGGAACGATGACCGCACGGTTTCCAACTGCAAACTTCAATTCTTCAATAACGGAAGGATCAATCTTTCCAATACGCAGTGAAAGGAATGACAGGTGATCAAGCTCACTTGAGGCAAGTTTAAGGTTTGAAAAAGCGAGAACCTCGTTATAGGCATCATTGACACGTTTCTGGTTTTCAGCTGCTTTTACTTCCTGATTGCGGAAATCATCAATTGCGGAAAGGATTTCATCAGCTGCTGCATGATCGGCATCAGTCGGAAGAGTCGTATCTTCTGCATAACCTTCAGCATCCTCAAGACCAAGGAATGCGCGTGCAGTTTGAAGGCGCTCGTATACATCACGAGAAGGATTTGCACCACTTTGGCCGGCTTCATCAAGCTGGTTCTGAAACTGAAAGTTCTCCTTTTTTCCGAGGAATTCAAGGACAGGATCAATATCCTCCCTCAGGACCATGAGTTCAATAAGTTTCATCTCTGTGGTTTTTGCCATTTATTTTACCTCTCAATTCCCGCAAATTCCTTCAGCTGTTCTTCGTCTACAGAAAGACGCAGACCTTCTGAAGCAAGGCGGATGCAGTAAAGTTCGTGCTGTTTTATCTTGTACCATGCAGCAAGGATATACGCAGTAAATGGATAACGATGAAAACGTTTCATTGCCATCTTCTGTAGTTCTGCCCTTGCAGCTCTGTCTACCCAGCGGGGATCTGCCTTCCAGAAATCCGCAGGGTCTTTTGGATTAAGACAATCAAAAAAATGCCATTTTTTCCAGCTGTCGTAATCATCAAGCGGGAAAGCAAGCATTTTTATTGCTTCTCCTGCAAGCAAGTCTGTTTCATCAGGTGTTGATGAAAGTGTAACAAGATTGCGGATGATTTCTTCGTCTTTCATGTCATAATAAACGCGAAGACGAAGCGCCCAAAGACAGTTTGTCATCTGGATGTCATAACGGATAAGGTCCCGTACAGGTCCACGCTCAGCGGCAGGCACTTTTTCAAGTGCATTCCAGAGCGTCATGGTGTACTGCACGTCAAGCCGGTGGTCAACATCCTTCTGTTCAGACCGTTCAGGCACTTTATTATACCATGAAAAAGGGGTTTCTTCAGTAATTGCGGCAAGGTCTGGCCACTGGTCAACACGAAGCTGGGAATGGATGCCAATATCAGCAATATGCGGCAGTTCAGTCTTGCCATCACTTAATGCATGAGAAATATCTTTCAGATTTGAATAATCGTAAGCACGCAGCAGAGCTTCTGCCACCGGTTCCGGCTTTGAATAGCAGTCAAGCAGCATGGTGAAATCACTGATAAACTGAGCTTCTGCCTTATGTTCCAGTTCCTGGGCAAGCAGAACTTCCGGAAGCGGAGGAACTTCTGTATTGAAGATAAGAGACCATAAATCTGCAAGTGTTTTTTGCTCAAAAAGAACAGCTGAACGGGGTCCTACAAAGGAACGGGCCAGCATGCCGCTTGCTTTAGCAAAGACGTACGCAGAAGCACCCGATTTATCCATGGCTTATTTCCCGAACAGAAGAGAGTCCAGCAGTTTGTTGAAAGCAGCTGTATCTTTAGGTACTGCCTTCACCTCATCAGTATATTTTGAAAAGACTTCGTCATGCTTAACGCTGATTTCAGCAACAGATGCATTGTATCCAGCTTCAACATCAGCAACCGCTTTTTCGTATCCAGCCTTATATTTCTCATCAGCTTTTGTTTTTGCTGCAGAAATACGATTATCAGCTTCAGACTGTGCATCCATAAGCAGAGTCGCAGCCTGGCGCTCAACTTCAATCAGATGACTGATTACATCTGTTTCTTCCATAGATACACTCTCCTCTTGCATTACAACTGCATCAACTACAGCTGATTTTCGTATTTACACAAAACGGAATAAACACCGTCAGCATTCTGCTGATTCATTATTTCGTCATAAAAGCCAGGCTTATCAAGAACTTGAGAAAGGTGGCGTAAAACACGCAGGTGATACTCACATTCATCCGGAGATGAAAGGAGCATAAAAACAAGATGTACAGGCTTGCCGTCAAGAGACTGGTAATCAATGCCCTGCCGGGAAATACCAATGACGCCCTGTACACCTTTTGCAGTTGAAATCTTACCATGAGGAACAGCAATACCAGCCTTAATACCAGTACTCATCTTCTGTTCACGCTCACGGATTACTTTCAGCGCTTCTTCGCGGTTGATTTCCGGATATGAAGAATGAAGAAGCACAGCAAGCTCTTCAAAAGCTTCTTCTTTATCTTCACTTTCCAGATTGATGCTGATTGTCTTTGGACTGAAAACTTTACCAAGAATCATTCAGCACCTCCGTCCTTTTACTCTGCAGCATCCTCACCTGCTTCAACCCAGGTGTTTTCAACAGCTGAAGAACCATCATCAATTGAACGGACAGATGGTGTCTTGTTCAGCAGTGCAAGACCAAGACTTGCCAGGAAGAAAAGAGTTACGAGGACGTATGTTGTCTTTGTAAGAACGTTGCCTGATTTTGCACCGAATGCCTGTGTTCCAGCACCGCCAAAAAGTCCGCCAAGACCCTCACCCTCTTCGTTCTGAAGAAGAACGACACAAATCAGAAGGATACAGATGATGACAAATGCAACCATCAGGATAATACCAATAACGCTCATTTTTATTCTCCTATTAAAGTTCATCCCGAACAACGGATGAACGCATATTACGCAATATACCGATAGTATCGTAATTGTCTTTTTTTATCAATACTTCAGGCAAATAACTTAAGGAAACAAGAATAATCAGAAAAAATTACTGTATGTTTCCGCGCAGGTTTGCAGCAAGTTCCTTCCAGACAACCTTGTCTTCAGGAGGAAGCGCCTCAAACTGTTTCTGCTTTCCCCAGGCTGAAAAATCAATGAATCTGTTTGTCCTTTCGAGCAATGAAGCAAACTTCGTTTCCTGAAACTGAACAAGCCACTTTGGTACCTTCTTGCCCATAAGCTGTACCAGTCTTGCATAATGCGGAACACAAAGCCCGTCACCCTTTGTCACAAACGAAATCAGTTCCTTTTCGTCAGCTTCATCAAGCTTGCCGGATTCCGCCATAAACTGCAGAAATTCGTTCTCAATGCGTTCCTGTTCCGCACAGGCCGGACAGGGCATCTTATATTTGCGCATCTTTTTCTTTTTGAAGTCTTCAATCTTTTCAGAAATCTCGCCCTGTCCGAGAATGGCGACAGCGAGACCGTCCCTATAGGAAAGCAGCGCTTGTGAATGACGGTTGCAGAAACCGCCTGCCTCACGGTACTGCGCACGGAATACACGGTCTGAAATATGCTCAAACAGCATTCCGTCAATATAACGGTCAATCCGCTCATTCACAATGTCACAAATGGGACAACCGGGTTTTTCACACGCCTTCTGAAGGGCAAAATAGTTCACATGCTTGTCGTTTATCATATCCTTAATAGTACCACACTTTATTGACTTTTTTGAAGAGATACCACTATGCTGAAAGAAGGAAGAAAAACATGAAAAAAAATGAAAATATAAAGCGCAGGAGAAGATTCGGCGACCGTAAGGATGGCCGGAAACTTCACTCTATAGACCCGATGAGCAGGGTCGCCTATTTCATCATGCCAGACAGAATCGGCTCCATGAATCTTTTCAGGGATGCGGTTCCCATCAATGCCATGCTCGATTACGTCCACAAAAAGCGAAAGGAAGGCTACAAAAACTTCGGCCTCATGCACGTTTTCGCAGCGGCATACGTACGCACCGTTTCACAGAAACCTGCAATCAACCGCTTCTTAAGCGGACAGACGCTGTATGCACGACCTACTGTCCAGCTGATTATGGCTGTCAAAAAGGAAATGTCCCTAAACGGTGAAGAAACAATGATCAAGCTCGATTTTGAACGTGATGCAACTGCTGTTGAAGTTTTCGAGCAGTTTGACCGTGTCGTAAGCGAAGTCAAGAATCAGGGAGATGAGAAAAACGCGTTTGATAAGCTGGCAAACCTCTTGAACTACATTCCGCGGCTTCTGCTCCGCTTTGTCGTTGGCTGCCTGAAGTTCTTTGACTACTTCGGTCTGCTGCCGGCGGGTCTTATAGCGTTAAGTCCGTTTCACGGCTCAATCGTCATGACGTCAATGGGTTCCCTTGGCATACCGCCTATTTTCCATCATCTGTACAACTTCGGAAACGTGCCAGTTTTCATGGCATTCTCCGCAGTCAAGCACGAAAATGAGCTGCAGTCGGACGGCAGCGTAAAACCGCAGCGCTATTTTGAGTTCACTGTTTCAACGGATGAGCGCATCTGCGACGGTTTTTACTATGCAGCAGCCTTCCATCAGTTAAGGGATATACTGCTGCATCCGGAAGTACTCGATGAGCGCCCCGAAGTCATTGAGGATGTAGACTAGACAATATACGCAGCCATAGGGGCGAATTTCTCGGGTCCCTGGCGTCTGAACGAAGCATACGGATACGCACCGTTTTCTTCAAAACAGCTCGTGCAGCCGCCTGTAATCAGAATGTGTTCCGGTAAAACACCTTCACGGGCAAGAACTGCCTTATTCGCTTCCGTAAGCGAAAGGCGGCTGCCCTCTTCTGTCCTGTCAGACACGCACGCTTCACCGAACTCGCGGATGAAATAATCTGCACGCTCATTGTCCACACGGTAACAGCACGGCTCAATGTGCGGGCCTATCACAAAGCGGATATCTTCAGGCCGTGCGTCAAAACGTTTCTGAGCAAACCGGACAGCTTCCCCTGCAATGCCCGTTCCCTTCCAGCCAGAATGAAGCACGCCGAATACGCCGGTCACCGGATCATACAGCCAGAGCGGCATGCAGTCGGCCACGGTAATGACGGGAACAAATGCGCGGACGGCTGACACAAGTCCGTCTCCCTGAGCGCCCTCTGCCTTCACGCGGGAACCGTCCGGCAGCGAGAGTACCGGCGTTACGTCTTCGCTTTCGGCTGCGGAAACAGCGCCGCTTTCAACACAGAACACCGTCCGCGAATGGATGAGCTCAAGCGGCACAAGCGTCTTTCCTTCAGGCAGAACTCGTGCGAAGTATGCATCCCGAAGCGGATTCGTCTCATCCCACCGGAAGCGCATTTTTCCTGCGGCAAGCGTCGTCAGGAACGCGGCCGGGGCGCGTGCAGCTTCTTCTGGAGTAAGGTCTGGAAACTGAAAAGAAAGCGTTTCATTCATGAGATTAGTGTACGCGACACACAGAACGGCGTCAACGAAAAATAAATCAGAAAAAAAGTAAAAAAAAAGAAATTTTCCGCCGCATTTCCACTATATTATAATGAAACCAGATGAGATGCTGCTGATGCATCACAAGGAGATACTGTATGGCATGGAGCAAGGAGTTGCAGGACAGAACAAGATATGACATTTTCCCGGGTGCAATCGTAAAAGATGACCACTGGAACTTTGGCGCATATTTTCCGGAAGCAGATGGCAGCATCACGCTGAAAGGCGTTGAAACAAAGAACTACATGCCGGTTCCCACAAATGAGGTAATCGCAACCTTCAAAAACAAAGAAGCAATGATAGCAGCCGGCTGGGTAATAGATTAAGCAGCGCTCAATGCGGGGGTCGATTCCCATAGGAACAGCTTTATTCAGTTCAAAAAGCAATGTCTGTAGATAAATGTCTGGGAAGCTTAAAATGATAAGAGGCACCCAACGGGTGCCTCTTTCGTTAAACGGTTCCTATGGGAATCGAACCCATCTTTTAGCCTTGAGAGGGCCACGAACTAGCCGATATTCGAAGGAACCAATCTGATAAAAAAAGCTGAACTTTTTGAGGTCCAGCTTTTCTTTCCCCAAGGAGGATTCGAACCCCCACAAGCAGAACCAGAATCTGCGGTGCTACCATTACACAATCGGGGAATGCAATGCTCGATTAACATACTCTTTCGTAAATCTTTTGTCAAGTGGGTATGACTCTATCTGTGCATTATTTCAAAAAACAGATATAGTGAGTATATGAAGAACAAAACGCCATCCCTTTTTCATGGTAAAGAGTTTACCGCAAAGCTCATTAAGCTTACATTACCGATTGCTTTCCAGAGCCTCATGCTCGCGGCCGTTGCTGCTGCAGATGCATTCATGCTCGGACGTGTTGAACAGAATGCCATGTCTGCTGTCAGCCTTGCGACACAGATTCAGTTCGTACAGAACATGTTCGTGTTCAGCATCGTGTCTGTCGTTGCCATTCTGGGCGCCCAATACTGGGGCCGCGGTGACCTTAATGCCGTAAACGACATCTTCTGCCTGAGCCTCAGATTCTCAGTCGGTGTCTCCATTCTGTTCTTTATTGGATGCGTATTCTTCCCACGGCCGCTCATGCTTATCTTCACCAACGAAGAAGCGCTCATCAGTATTGGCTGCAGTTATCTGAAAATAGCAGGCTGGTCATATCTTCTTACAGGAATCTCGCAGTGCCACCTGGCCACAATGAAGATAAGTGAGCACGCTTCAACAGCCGCACTTGTCAGCTCCTGTACCGTTGTCCTCAACATCATCCTTAACGCAATCTTCATTTTCGGACTTCTGGGATTCCCAGCCATGAGCGTTCAGGGAGCGGCAACCGCCACTCTTATTGCGCGCATTGTTGAACTTGCCTGGTGCATCATCGTCTCTTATAAAAAGAGTTACATCCACCCGAAGTTCACAAGGCTTTTCGCGCACATTCCCGTACTCACAAAGGACTTCATCCACATTCTCTGGCCGCTGCTTGGAGCTTCAATGCTCTGGGGCGTCGGCTTCACGTCATATTCTGCGTTCATGGGTCATCTTGGAACGGATGCAGCGGCCGCAAACTCAGTTTCAGCCGTCATCCGTGACCTGGTCTGCTGTTTTGCAAACGGCATCAGTGCGGGCGGCGGCATTCTGGTAGGCAACGAACTGGGAGCAGGAAAGCTTGACCGCGGCAAAGAAGCCGGAGACAGGCTGCTTGTCATATCCTTTGTGGCAGGTTTTGCGTGTACCGCAATCATGCTGCTGCTGACGCCGCTTTCCATGAACTTTGTGAAACTGACCGACGGCGCTTCCTATTACCTGAAGGGCATGATGATCATCATGGCGTTCTACATGATCGGACGAACGGCAAATACGGTCATCATCAACGGTATTTTCGCCGCCGGTGGTGATACGCTTTTTGACATGTACTCACTTCCTGTCTGCATGTGGGGAATAGCAATCCCGCTTGCGGCACTCGGAACATTTGTCTTCCACTGGAATCCGCTTCTTGTTTACGCATGCACCTGTCTTGATGAAGTCGGAAAGATTCCGTGGGTTCTTGTTCATTACAAGAAATACAAGTGGGTAAAAGACCTTACAAAGTCTGTATAAGCTTTTCCGTTCCCGGATAGATTGAGTATCCCTGAGATTTTATGTACCCGTAATTATCAGTCAGGACTTTGCGCATCATTGCGTCGAGCGGAAGAGCGTACAATTCCTTCCGGTACTCTGCAGAAAGATGGTCACGGCCAGCTTCTGTCTTATCAGCTATGTACAGGATTTTAGCATAATCGCCCATGCCGACGGCACCTGACACGTGCACGGCAATGGCCTCAAGAATGTCTCTGTCGTCAACACCATACACTTCCTTCAGGTACACAGCAGCGGCGCGGCCGTGAAAAAGCGACGGCTTCTCGCGTTCCATGTCATAAACGGGCATGCCGTCCTTCTCTGCAAGGGAAAGCAGTTCAGCCCTGTCAAAGTCCTTGCACATATCATGCGCAATCCCCAGAAACCAGCCTTTTGTTTCATCAAGGCCGAATTTCCGGCACAGCATGACGGCGCATTCAGCAACACGGACGGAATGCTCGTACCGTGATTTTTTCACATGATTTTTCACGAATTCATCTATTACTTTCGAAAGGGATGCATAGTCTGTCATGTCCGTATTTTAAGGCTTTTTTAGGAAAAGGTTAAGTATTCTCCCTTAACGTAATATATTTATGAAAACATGAAGATAACCCTATGAAATATGCCTATAAAGGTGATAACATATATAAGTAGGGAAGTTTACCTGTTAAGGAGTACATTTTGACGACTACAACATCAAAAAAAAGAGGAACACTTTATACAAAACTTGTTATTCCTGCTTTACTTGTGGCAATTCTCGGATGTTTTATTACTTCAGTTGTAATTGAAAAGAGCATCAGCTCAATCATGACAAAGCAGGTTCAGGAAGAGCTTAATGAAAGCGTCCGCGTTCTTTTGTATGAAATAGAATCTGAAAAAGGAAAAGTATCAGATGCACTAGCTTTCATAAGAGCAACAGCTCCTTCCATTGACAGCGTAAGTTCTTCATATCTGAACAGATGTTGTGCTTCATTTGGTCTGAAACGTGCCATGACAGTATCTCCTGAAGGTAAAATTCTGATGTGTAACGAAGCTTATCATGATACATATCTGAACAAAGGGGAAATGGCCTGCCTGGATAAATTTGTATCCGGTATATCAAGAGTCAGCACCGTTGTTACGAATGATACTGTATTGTTCTGTTGTGCTGCTCAGATTGGAGACAGTTACATCGTCTTTGAGAAGATTTTCAGCAACACACAATTACTTGAGCATTATAGTTCTCTCATGAATAAGGTCCTTACTGTATTCATTGATGATATCCGCATGGCTACGACAATCAGAACCGCAGACGGGCAGTACCTTACAGGAACAGCCCTCAACAATGACGTCATCTATAACGCAGTCTATAATGAAGGCGTCACCTATGAAGGCTCAAATATTATTAACGGAGAATCTTACCAGACAGTATACATTCCATTCAGCAATGACAGCGGATTGAACACCATGATTTTCATGGGAAAATCTGTAAAGACAATTGAAGAGACAGTTACCGGAATGTCAAAACAACTTATTCCTATCATCATTGCTTCTTTTGCAGTACTGCTCATAGTTATTCTCATCCTCGTCTCAACATTCATCATGAAGCCTCTCAAGAAGACGGAAAAAGCATTTGAAGACCTTAACGGTGGCTCCGGTGTCGCAGACCTTACCATGCGTATCAAGGCTGCTTCAAATGATGAAATTGGTGCAATGAGCCAGTCAATCAATACGTTCATCAATTCACAACAGGGACTTCTTTCAAAGGTTAAGGAAGCAAACGACACTCTGTACTCAATCGGCGAGAACCTCGCCTCAAGTTCCCAGCAATCCGCAGCTGCAATCTCTGAGATTATGGCTAACATTGAAAGTGTCAACCGTAACGTCAACAAGCAACATAACGCACTTAATGAAGTACAGATTGTCCTTGGAAAGAATATTCATGGTATCGAGTCCCTCGACTCCCTCATTGAGAATCAGTCTGCCGGCATTATTGAATCTTCAGCCGCTATTGAGGAAATGCTCGGAAACATCGCATCCGTCAACCAGACGGTCGGCAAGATGGCAGAAGAATACAAGGAACTCATGCAGATAACCGACGCACAGAAAGAGCGGCAGAACAATGTTGCAGACCAGATCAAGGAAATGGCAGAGCAGTCACAGCATCTTTCTGAAGCAAACGAAGTCATCTCTCAGATTGCTTCCCAGACAAACCTGCTCGCTATGAACGCTGCTATTGAGGCTGCTCATGCAGGAGACGCAGGAAAGGGATTCTCTGTTGTTGCTGATGAAATCAGAAAGCTCGCAGAGGACTCATCAGAGCAGTCACGGGTTATTTCTGAAGAACTTGCTGAAATTTCGGAAACAATCAACGAAGTTGTCAACAATACGCTTGAGTCCGTTGAAGGGTTCGAACAGATTACTTCAAAGACAAGCAGTACTGAAGTTCTTGTTACCCAGATTGAAAGCGCAATGACAGAGCAGCAGGCTTCATCAAAGCAGGTTCTGGCAGCACTCAAGGATGTTACTGAATCCACAAACGAAGTTCAGACAACATCAAAGGAGATTTCTGCCGGCATAAACAACGTTTCAGCAGCAGCAGAAAATCTGACGATGATTTCTGAAACAGTCGCAGGCAGTATGGATGAAATGACAAACGGAGTTCAGGAAATCAACTCATCTGCTCAGAATGTTTCTGAGATGGCAAACAAGACAAAAGAGAACATTGCCATCGTCAAGAGCAACATCGACAAGTTCAAATTGTAACTAATGAATGTTGAAGAGTTAGAAAAAAAGATACTTTCATTCTCTACTACCTACTTTTTCTCTGATGTCCATAAGGACAGGGATGAGTATTATTCTTTGCCCCTGAAGGATTTTGCCAGCAATCCGATATGCATGGTTGGCTATATCCTGAATCTCTTCATTGACGGCGAGCTCGATAAAGCAAATGCTATTCTTGCGACTCTGCCTGAAGACAATATATTCCGTATTGGACTGACACTTGCGAACCCGACTGTCACCTGGAAAGAGTTCATACATATCATAAATCAACTGAAAAGGAACAACAGACCTATCAACAATGTCGTTCTCACTGCCGGCCGCCCTTATCTGCTGAATGGTTTCAATGACTTTACCCGCATAGGTCCCTTACTTGCGCATCATAAAGACCTTTTCATTGAAGACGTATCATTCCTGTACGGAACTGAATGCACTTCATCATTGTACAACCTTTGTCTTGCTGAATACTATTACCAGCAGAACAGAGTCATGGATTCAGAATTACTTGTAAGCCGTACCATCAAGGAATTTGACAAAAAAGACGAATTCCGTTTCCTGTTCGCTGCACTTTTCCTTGAAGCAAAGAATGCTCTTGCAATGGGAACCATCGTCAAACCGGCTGAATACATTGCTGATATAAAAAGACGTGTTACAGAAGTTGGAAAAGCAGAGTTTTCCATGAACATAAACGCGTGTGAAGTGCATCTTTCCCTGTACAGCGGGAACTATGACATCATCACGTCATGGCTGGCAGGTGAAGCACCGGATGAAGCCGGTGATTTCAACATGCTCGATCTGTACAGATACATGATAAAGATACGCTGCTACATTGTTCAGGAAGAACTGAGCGCGGCGGTTGCCCTTATAGAAAAACTGCGCCCTCTTCTTGAACGCGGGAAGCGGCACATAGACCTGTGCGAGCTGGACCTGCTGCTTGCAGAAACGCTGTATGCTGCAGGAAAAACTGAAGAAGCCTTTGAGCCGCTTGCACGTGCGCTTAAAGGAGCCCGCCGCAGAAAGTATTACCGGCTTGTCGCGGATGAAGGCGCAGCTCTTTTTGAACTGCTTCTTGCCTATGCAGAACGAACCCCTGACGAGCCAGGTCTGCCCCGATTCACAGAAAACACCCGTCGCATGGCAATCATGTATCCGCTGTATCTTAAGCCCCGCTATAAAAACAATCAGCAGTTCTCACAAATGGAAGTTGAAATGCTGAATCTTCTGCAGCAGGGCAAAACGCTTGAAAACATTGGAACCTATTTTTTCATAAGCGTGAACACTGTAAAGTATCACCTGAAAAAAATATACACCAAGCTCAATGCCGCAAACTCAAACCAGGCAGTCTGGAATGCCAGGCTGCTTGGTCTGATTAAATAAACACGAGTTTACTCAGCAGGGAACTCGCGGATGGCGAAAGCAGCATAATAATTACCGCTTGTTTTTGATCCGGAAGAGATTTCACCAGAACTGAAATTCAGAAGATCACATTTACCTGCGTCAGCAGCCTGTGTTGCAGAGACTACTTGTTCATAATCATACTCTTCTCCCATAATGGCACACAGGTCGTCTTTCTTTTTCCAGACTTCGTACAGCTCGGCAATGGTTGGTAAATACCAGCCGTCAGAATATGAAGAGAAAGCAGAACCGTACTCTTCAGCACTTACAAAAGCAACGAAATCATTTCGCTCTATTGAAAAAAGATGAATCGAATCCAGCTCCTCACAATAGTCGAAAACTTCAGTAGAATAAGAGTACAACAGGTCACTTTCTTCAGATCCAATATCAAATTCACCTGCAGCCGATAAAAAAGCATCATAAATTTCATGGAAATTAGCACTTATTGACCCAAGTATTGACACAAGGTGATCTGTATCTATTGGTCCAGAAGCGTTCACATACGCGTCAAAAGACTCCTTATCCTCATTAATATCTTCTCCTGATATATTGGAAAGGTATGTCAAAGCATCTTCATTTCCAGTGGCGATGTTAATTGCTTCTTCGAGATATGTAGTGACATTTGGCAGCATTACCTCAATTTTTGTTTTTGTTTCCTCAACCAATAATTCTGAATAGGCTCTGTAAGCATTAAAAGCGTCATCCAGTTTACCTCTTCCATTTTTTATTCCTGAAAAAGAATACGCTCCAGAAGTACCAGTGACCGAACAAGTCAGACTATCTATAGAATAATCAGGTACCCCTACCCAAAAGCTAATCCATACATTAGAATATGGGAATACTTCAAAACCTACACCGAGCGTTCTGGTCGTTGTGTCATTACCATTGTTCAGTTCATTTCCAACGTAGAAAATGTATGCGACGATGGCATTCTTTTCTGCAACGGTGAGTTTTGTTCCCGTTACAGAATCAACATCAGCACGACTCTCAATGTCGGCTGCTGGCGTTGCACTACCATCGGTAAAGACGATATCACCGACTTCATAAGGAGTACCATACCTGCCGATTTTACCAGTCACTTCCGGACGTACATAGGGAGCCGGATCCGGAGTTGCAGGATCCTCAGGGGCAGCAGGATCTTCTGGGCTGGGGCATCCTGTAAGCACGAATACACAGACAATGCTCATAAGCATGACTAAAAAAGTAAAAAGGGTCTTTTTCATAGAAACCTCCGTTTTCTGTTTTAAACCGGAGTAATCGTAAACCCTTTTTACCTACTGTACACTACCCGAAAGTGTAGTTTTAGAGCATTTTTAGAAGAAAAACTCGGTGATGAAATCCTCAGATTCAACATAATCAAGATCCGGGTCGTTACAGTACAGCCATGCAATGCTGCAGTTACTGTCATCAAAACCGATGAAGCCGAATACTTTTGGATATGATGAAGATGGCGTGCTGAGCAGCCTGAAATCATAGCCGTACACGGTAACTTCAGTCTCATCAATAGAGATGTGGCCAAACCCGTCTTTAGGCGGCACAGTCTGGAATGAGGATGAAGCAAGAAGGCGCGCTTTTTCAGCCGCGTACATCTCAGGTGTCATATCGAGCTGAACGGCCATAGTCTCTGTCACAAAAATAAGCGCTTCACGCTTTGTCTTGTGGTTGTAGCGGGTGTCAGCGACACGTTCAAGCAGTTCTACATCCGGCAGGATTTCAGCGGCTCCCGGAAGCGCGGCACGGTCCTTCTCATAGGAAGAATAGTCAAAGGAAACGCAGCCAGAAAGGATGGCGAGGCTGCACGCCAGTACAATGATAAACTTTCTCATGCCGCTGATAGTAGCACAAAGGAAGTGAGAAAAGCAAGAAAGAACAGATGGAATTATGGTCACAGAGATTTATCGCACGGCAGAAGGACTGGAACATCCGCTTTCTTTAGCTGCCGTATTGCACTTATAAGGCATGGCACCGTAATCACCAATGACACGACAATTTGGATGATTAGCGTTGCAGTAGATGCGCCTGGAGTCACATATTCCATATCCTTTATTTCTCCCATAATAATGGTGCACGCCAGAAGAGGAACAAAATCATACAGAGCATGAAGAGAGGCAATTGCATAGAAATTTGCGTGCCGGGTATAGACGGTGAAAAGCAGAAATCCGAAGCTCGCTGTCAACAGAATTTTAGCAGACGCCTGAATCAGTTCATTTCCGCTCATGCCGAAATATATGTCCTTCATAACATGCATATAACCGAACAGCAGTGATGATATGACACCGGATACAATCCATGCCTTTTTACTGCCTTTTGTCAACGTAAAAATGGTTTTTGTAAGGACGATGCGGAACATCAATTCTTCAAAGAGCCCGACGATGATACAGAGACAGAAGAGCCTCAGAATTAATGAAACAGAACATGCAGGAAGAACGCTCCATACAATTATTATGCAAACCACACATACAATGAAGATTACCATCGTAATGATAAGAATTACCTTTGCGCTCCGGAAAGAGTTTCTGAATTCATGCGTAACTCTTCTGAAATCTCCAGAACCACCCAATACATAAGCAGGACCGACAAGAACTGCAGTCAGCAGCAGCCGGATAAGAACACCTTTCCAATCTAGCCCAAACGACAGAAAAATGAAGGCCAGCAGGGTAAGTACAAAAGCCCCCAGCCCGATTATAAAGCGCACTTTTTTATTCATGATATAAGTATAACACAAGAGTGTATCAGTATGAAACGGAGAAAATGCGGATGGCGTTACGGATAAACAAAAGCCCGCCAGACCAAAAAATCCAGCGGGCTCAAAATAATCAGCGAATCATTGAATGATATTCCTGCAGACTCTTGACTCCGCCTTCACCGCCATTGCCGTTCTTTACGCTTGCAATTCCGTTTACGGAAGCAAGCGCGGCGGCGAGTGTCGTGATGTATGGAACCTTGTACTTCAGGCAGGCCTTGCGGATGGTGACTTTATCTTCCTGGTAGTTGCGCTTTGCCTTTGGTGTGTTGATGACGAGCACAACTTCCTTGTTCATGATCATATCCACAACATCAGGACGTCCGGCGCCTATCTTGTTGACGACGCCGCAGCGGATGCCGTTTGCCGTATAGAAGTCTGCTGTTCCCTGTGTTCCGACGAGTGTGAAGCCAAGATCCTGCAGTGTGCGTCCGATGGTGAGCACCTGGTCTTTCTGGCTTTCCTTATTGCTTAAGGAAATGAGCACCTTCTTGTTTTCCCATGCGGCTGGTGCGTGTGGCAGTTCTGAGCCGGCTGCTTCCTGTGATTTGTAGAATGCGAGCGGGAAGCTTTCTGCAATGCCGAGAACCTCGCCTGTTGAGCGCATTTCAGGGCCTAAGATCGGGTCAACGCCAGGGAAGCGTGCCCATGGAAGGACTGCTTCCTTAGCTCCATGGTACGGGATTACCTTGTCTTTAAGGCCGAGGCTTTCAAGAGACTCGCCGAGCATCATGCGTGTTGCAAGACGTGCCATCTGTGTACCGCAGACCTTGCTTACGAGAGGCACGGTGCGGCTGGCGCGCGGGTTGGCTTCGATTACGTAGACTTTGCCATCCTCAATGGCGTACTGCATGTTCATAAGACCGCAGACGTGCAGGCTTTCAGCAATCTTCTTCGTATATTCCTTGATTGTCTCAAGATTGTTCTTAGGGATGGAGACCGGCGGAATGACGCAGGCACTGTCGCCTGAGTGGATGCCGGCAAGCTCGACGTGCTCCATGACAGCCGGGATGTACACGTGATTGGAGTCAGCAAGTGCATCAGCCTCACATTCGAGTGCGTTCTTAAGGAAGCGGTCAATGAGCAGCGGGCGGTCAGGTGTAACGCCGACTGCCTTTGCAACGTACTCTTTGAGTGTCTTTTCGTCGTAGATGACTTCCATGCCGCGGCCGCCAAGAACGAAGCTTGGGCGAATCATGATAGGATAGCCGATCTTGTCCGCGCACTCTTTTGCTTCCTCAAAGTCGATTGCCATGCCGCTTTCTGGCATCGGGATGTCGAGCTTTGCCATCATGTTACGGAACAGGTCACGGTCCTCAGCAATGTCGATTGAGTCGATGCTTGTACCAAGAATGTTGACGCCGTTTTCCTGCAGTTCGCGTGCAATATTGAGCGGTGTCTGGCCGCCGAACTGGACGATGACGCCGAATGGCTTTTCCTTCTCGTAAATCTGGAGAACGTCTTCTGTGGTGACTGGCTCAAAGTAGAGCTTGTCTGATGTGTCGTAGTCTGTTGAAACAGTCTCAGGGTTGCAGTTTACGATGATAGTCTCGTATCCCATTTCCTTGAGCTGCATTGCGGCGTGACAGCAGCAGTAGTCGAACTCGATTCCCTGTCCGATTCTGTTTGGTCCACCACCTAAGATCATTATCTTTTTCGGGTTGGTGGTTGCAGGAGCCTTGTCCTCGCCGTTGTATGTTGAATAGTAGTAGTTTGCGTTTTCTACGCCGCTTACAGGAACAGCAAGCCATGCTTCCTTAATGCCCAGGGCCTTTCTTCTTGCGCGGATGTCCTTTTCGCTTACCTTCAGGATCTTGCTCAGGTACTTGTCGCTGAAGCCGTCTTTCTTTGCCTTGATGAGCAGGTCGTCAGCAGGAAGTGAACCTGCTGTCTTGAGCATTTCTTCTTCAAGCTCGACGAGCTCTTTCATCTGGTTCAGAAAGTATTCCTTTACGTACGTTATTTCGTGCAGTTTCTCTACTGAAACGCCCTTTCTGAGTGCTTCGTACATCTGGAAGTAACGCTCTGATGAAGCGACTTTCAGCATTTCGCAAAGCTCGTCTGCAGAGCGGCGGTTGAAGTCCTTTGCAAAGCCCAGACCAGAGCGGCCGTTTTCAAGTGCGCGGATTGCCTTCTGGAATGTTTCCTTGAAGGTGCGGCCGATTGACATGACCTCACCTACCGCCTTCATTGAAGTTCCAAGGCTGTCTTCTACGCCGCGGAACTTTTCGAATGCAAAGCGTGCAAACTTAAGGACGATGTAGTCTCCGTCAGGAGCTCCGCCCGGTGTGTACTTTTCAAGTGAACCGTCACGCCAGTAAGGCAGTTCGTCGAGCGTAAGGCCGGCGGCGAGTTTGGCTGAGATAAGCGCAATCGGGAAGCCTGTTGCCTTTGAAGCAAGGGCTGAAGAGCGTGATGTACGCGGGTTGATTTCGATGATGACGATGCGTCCTGTTTTCGGATTGTGGGCGAACTGAACGTTTGTGCCGCCGATAACGCCGATTTTCTCTACAATCTGGAAGGCCATCTTCTTAAGGCGCTCTTCCAGGTCTTTGTCGATTGTCATGAACGGAGCTGAACAGAAGCTGTCACCGGTGTGAACGCCGACCGCGTCAATGTTCTCGATGAAGCAGATGGCGATCATCTGGTTCTTCTTGTCGCGGACGACCTCAACCTCAAGCTCTTCCCAGCCGAGGATTGACTCTTCAATAAGGCACTGATGGGTCATTGAGAGGTCAAGACCGTTTGCAACGATGGTGCGAAGCTCTTCAATGTTGTAGCAGAAGCCGCCACCCTGACCACCCATGGTGTAAGCCGGACGAACGACGAGCGGGAAGCCGATTTCCTTTGCGATTTCCTCGGCGCCTTCAATTGAGTGGCAGATACCTGAACGGGCGCATTCAATGCCGAGTTCCTGCATGGTTGCCTTGAAGATTTCACGGTCCTCACCGCGCTCGATTGCATCAAGGTCAACACCGATGACCTTAACGCCGTATTTATCAAGAACGCCTGCTTTGTTAAGCTCCATGGCGCTGTTAAGTCCTGTCTGACCGCCGAGGTTTGGCAGCAGTGCATCCGGACGCTCTTTTTCAATAATCTGACTTAAACGCTCTACGTTGAGCGGTTCAATGTATGTTGCATCCGCCATGACAGGGTCTGTCATGATTGTTGCAGGGTTTGAGTTGACAAGGACGATTTTGTATCCCTGTTCACGAAGAGCCTTGCACGCCTGAGTGCCCGAATAGTCAAACTCGCAAGCCTGACCGATGACGATCGGACCCGAACCAATGATCATGACTTTGTTAATGTCTTCCCTCTTCATATTTTTCTCCTCATCAGTTTAGCATGCTGAAACGAGTTCAGCATGACTATAAAAAAAAGACTGAACACCCGGAGGAATTCAGTCTTGAAAATTACGGACAATAATAGCAACAGGTTCTACGATTTTCTTTAATTTTCCTAAGATACCTATTGTTTTCATACCAAGAAACATATTAATGAAAATGAAAGTAACTTGCAATATCTTCCACAAAAAAAGAAAAAAAATCATTAAAAAAACACTTTTCTGGTTTTCCTTTACGGCCATTTCGTTTCAATGATAAAATTGTTATATGGACGTTAAAATCATCAATGAGTTTCTTACGGCTGGAATGAATGCATTCCAGACAATGTTCGGCATTGAAGCAACAAACAAGGAACCCTATATCCTCAAAGGAGTTCAGGGACATCCATGGGAAGTATCCGGTATTCTGGGTGTAACAGGTGACTGCAGTGGTGTCGTTGCCTTCAGACTGCACAGGATTCTTTCGCTTAAAATGCTGGAACTTGCCGGGATGGCGTGTAAACCCGAAGAACAGGACGAAATGGCGAAAGGACTTGTAAGTGAGTTTACAAACATCATTTCAGGAAATGCGGTATCCGCACTGACTCATGTTAATCTGGACATTTCGCCGCCAGTAACTATTTCAGGAAAAGATCACGTCATCTCCTGGCCGACGGGTTTCCCTGTCATTGCAATTCCGTTTTCAACGAAATACGGACCGTTTGAAGTAGACGTCTGCTTCAAGTAACGGTACAAGACAAGAAGACAAAAAAAAGACACAACATATGTTGTGTCTTTTTTTTGTCTTTCAGTAAACGCTTTGTAAAAACTGAACGTTCACATCAGTCTTTGCGCATGTATGCGGCCAGAACAGTAAACAGTTCAGCAGCATCAATCGGCTTTGTAAGGTGCGCGTTCATGCCAGCTTCCATTGTTTCCTTTCTGTCTTCATCAAGTGCATTTGCTGTAAGTGCAATAATTGGAATCTCCAGAGCATCCGGGCTGTAGCAGCCTTCTCCACCAAGTGCACGAATCTTCTTTGTAGCTTCAAGACCATCCATTACCGGCATGCGGATATCCATGATGATTGCATCATAGTGATACGGCTCAGAAGCGGAGAACAGAGCAAGTGCATCTTTTCCGTTCGTAGCTGTCTCTACAATACAGCCGAATGATTCAAGCAGATGGCGTACAATATGTGAGTTAACCATGTTGTCTTCTGCAACAAGGATTGTTTTTCCCTCAAGGTCATGCTGGCTGTCTACAGGCTTGATTTCCTCTGCATCAACAACAGGCAGAGTAACATCAAACCAGAAAGTACTTCCTGCGCCTTCCGTGCTGCGTACATGAATGCTGCTGCCCATAAGCTTGATTGCTTCATTGGCAACGGTAAGGCCAACACCGGCTCCACCAAGCGTCTGATATTCCGGAGCTGCATCCGCAGTTTCGTACTTTGAGAACAGATGCGGCAGCATTTCTTCTGAAATACCAATTCCGGAATCGGAAACTGCAAAGCGGAATGTACGCTCAACACCCTGTCCTGTCATATCTTCAGCAGTAAAGTCGATATGACCGCCTCTCTTATTGAAGCGGACAGCATTTGAAAGAATATTGTTGATAATAAGTGAAAGCTTGTTCTTATCACCCTGGACATACTCAGGGAAGTTTTCAGACTCTGTATAGGAGAAATTCAGCCCTTCGTTCTCAGAAGCTGATTCATAGACCGTTACGACAGACGCAATCATCTTGCGCAGATTAAACTGGCTTTGATCAAGAACAGCCTTTCCACCCTCAAATTCTTCAAGAGTGATGATATTGTTAACAAGAGAAAGTAAAAATTCCGAAGCTGTAGCAATTTTCTTGGAGCAATCTGCTACACATGCTTCATCTGTGGGATTCTCATGAATTATCTGATTTAATCCCATAATTGAGGTAAGTGGCGTTCTGAGCTCATGACTTACCCTTGAAATAATATCATTTTCCTTCATATTAAAGATTATATCATTTCTTATCCGTCCTAACAAGAAAAAAGGCAACCAAACAAGGAAAAGATTACAATTCTGCGAAAATTGTACAGAGCATGGTTACAAAACAGGCTGTTGCTCCGATGAAATTGGATACAGGTTCAGCAAGGAAAACACCATTAACGGCAGGCTCCACAAAATGTGGCAGAATAAGTGTCAGGGGAACGACAATGACAGCCTTTCTGAGTAACGAAAAGATGATAGCCCTGACAGGTTTGTTCATTGCAAGGAACACAGTCTGGCCGGCAAACTGCAGTGCCATGAATCCAAAACCGAAGAAATAAATCTTCAACGATTGAACGGTTATTTCCGTAAGAACGGGATCATTGCTGAATATGCTTATGAAAAAACGTGGGAACAGGATAAGAAGCAGCCAGGCAGCAAACATATAGACAATCATGGAAACGGACATGAACCGGATTGATGATTTCACACGCTTGAAGTTTTTCTGGCCGTAATTGTAACTGATGACAGGAATTGTACCATCGCTGACTCCCTGTGACGGAACGCAGCACAGTTCCCGTACCGACATAAGGATTGTCATTGCACTTATGTAAATGTCGCCGCCATACTGGGACAGGCAGGTATTGCAGACGAGCTGAACAAGACTGGACGTACACGACATGATGAAACTGGAAAAGCCAAGGCTCATGATTCTGAAAGCAGTCTTGAAACTGAATCTGAATGATGAAAACTGCAGTCTTATCTGTGTCTTTTTTCCTGTAAGGAAAACAAGCATCCAGACAGAGGAAACACCTTGAGAAATGACAGTAGCAATTGCAGCGCCGCGGACACCAAGGCCGAGAACGAAAATGAACACGGGATCGAGGATGATGTTCATTACAGCTCCTATAACGACAGTCATCATTCCCGTTTTCGCATACCCCTGACAGGTGATGTAACAGTTGATGCCGGTATTGTACATGACGAATACCGTACCAAGCAGATAAATTGAAAGATAGTCCGAAGCAAATCCGTATGTTGCCTCACTTGCACCGAATGTCATGAGAAACGGCTTCATGAAGATGTAGCCGGCAGCGATAATGAGGACGGCGGCTCCGGTCAGCAGGACAAAGGAAGTCTGCATTATGTGCTCAGCTTCATCCCTATTGTTTTTTCCAAGTTCTATTGAACAGAGCGGTGATCCACCAGTTCCGAAAAGCCGGGAAAAACCTGTTATGAGAAGGATTATGGGAAAGCAGAGACCGACTCCGGTCAATGCGAGCGTTCCCGTTTCAGGAATGCGGGCTATGTATATGCGGTCTACTATGTTGTAAAGGAGATTTATGAACTGGGCTGCTGTCAGGGGAACAGACATTTCAAGAATGCGTTTCCAGACAGACCCGGTAGAAAAATCAGTCTTATCCTGCATATGGTAAGTATACAGGATAAGAGAATGAAAGTCGATTATTCAGAGAAGTCGTCTGCAGAGCGAAGGAATTTTCCAACGGTGTATTCAGACATGTAGAATGCATACGGACATACAGAGCTTTGACCAATATAGCGTCCTTCCTCGCCTTCAACAGGATAGATTGAGTCAGTAATGGAAGTACCGTCTTCCATCTGGAACATGATGACGCCGACAGCATCTGCAGATGGCTGATAGTCGTCCGGCAGCCAGCCAGCTGAGTTCAGGATTGAAATGGAGGCAATCCATGATTCAATACCGTCACTTGTCATGTTTTCCTGATATTCACCGTTAATGAATCCACCCCATTCACCTTCCTCATTACAGACCATCTGAATTACACCAACATCTTTTGTAATAAGAAACGCCTGTTTAATTGTATTGGAATCGCATGAGTAAACGGTTCTGACACGGACATCATCCGGAGTGATATTGAATACGCTGTTGAATGAGTCTGAAACAAGCAGGATATCAGATGAATCAGCCCTGCGGATATATGACTGGCGGACTGACGAAGCATCTTTTCCTACATCAAATGCACAGAGGACAGTATCTCCAAGATACGCGGAGACAGAGATCTTTGACTCATCATCAAGACCGTACAGGATTTCATCACCACCCTTTGAAACAGTCTGCAGGATAGAATAACTGCTCATTGCATTAATCAGAATGTTTACTTCACTCTCAAGAGTCTCATACTGCTGGTTTTCACCAAGGTACCAGACGCCATCCTTCTTAGAAAGAACAACCTTTCCGTTTACGGCAGACTCAAGAATAAACTTATCCGGCTCATCAGACAGGGTAACCTGCTTTACGGAACCTCTGTTTACAGAAGCAATCTGAACAATATATACGCACAAAAGAATGGCAATAAGACTTAAAAGAACTATTTTTCTAGCTTTCATTTTGTACCTTCCTCATCAGTAACAGTTTTCTGAATGTTTTCTTCTTCGCGGCTGTCATCCGGATCGTACATAAGGCGGATCTGACGGCGGCGTGCAAGCCTGATGCGCCACAAAACAAATGCAATTATAAGGGCGACAACAACAAGACCGTACTGACAGAACAGCTGCCAGAATGTTGCAGCCTTCTGGTTGTTGACGGTCAGAGAGTTGACTGAAAGGCCTTTTGATCTCATCAGGCACAAATCACCGGCGTTATTCATGTAATCAATGACGTTACGGACAAACACGGAAACAGGCTGCGTACAGTCCTCATCAATCAGCTGGATTGAAGTAATATAGGACGTTCCTGTAACAAACACCTTTCCAGGCTGAATGCTCGAAGCCAGATAGTCAGAAGCAGTAACATCTCCGTTTTCAGCAGCTGCGGCAGGATTGCCATCGAAAGCGCTCCTGAAAGAGCCTTCAAGAATGACAGCTATGTTTTCCTGCTGCTCTTCTTCTGCCGGATCCATATACAGCGGATTGAGCATGATTGCCTCGCTCTGTGTCCAGGCTTTGGGAGAAGATTTCAGAAGAACAGTTGCATCAGCTGTCACTGACGGCAGAATGTTTACGTTACCAGTCTGCAGGTATACAAGATTTCCAAGGTTCTTTGAAATCTGATGTTCCTGATTGATATTGCTGTCGCGGATGATCGGAATCCAGTACAGGCTGAGCTTTCCATACTGCTGGTTTGCCTGAGAATAACATTCCTCATCCATGACGTAATTGCTGCCCAGAGAGACGCCATAGGCATCAAGCAGCTTTTCAAGTCCGGTACTGAGAGGCTTGTATGCTGTGGTAACCTGTCCTGTATAGTTGTACAGCGAATAGTCAGCTTCTTCTGTGAACGGATCAATAAAGAACATGACGTTTCCACCGCGCATCAGGAACTGGTCAATCTTATACAGTTCATCATCAGAGAAGGAACTCTTCGGTCCGTTGATGATGATGGCAGAAATGCGTCCAGGAATGTTTTCTTCCGCAAGGTTGATCTGAGTAAGCGAATACGTGTCACTTACAAGACCCGGCAGGAACGCGGCGCCATGTGCTGTCTGCTGGTCATCAAGACCGTTTTCATCGTGTCCTGTAATGTAACCGATTTCAAGTGAACGTGACACAAGGCTTCTGAGGCTGTCTGAAATCGTCGTTTCAAGTGTATCAAGACCTTCAACAGCATAACCGAAGAAAGACTGGCTTATCTGGATAGGAATTGTCTTTGAAACACCACCATGTTCAAGAACAAGACCAAGAGCGCAGTTGGTTATGGAGCCATCCTGATTTCTGACACTGAGAGACTGCAGACCATATTTTTCTGCAAGAGCAGAAATCTCGGAAGATTCAGGATATACTCTGTCATATTCGATTCTGTCAAGATTCTTTTCATTTACCTTATAGTATGCATCCATGACAGCTTTTTCTACTTGATCAAATCCCTGAATGCCGAATTCTGACAGGCGGGATGAGATGTACAGTGTCATCTGAACTCTGTCTTTAAGGCCTGCAAGCGTATTTGTCGTAGAAACCATATTGGAGATTGCCGTAGTCAGTTTGTACTCAAGACCATCTGTTGTCTGGACAGGATCAACAATCTCAATGCGGTCGCTGTAAATAAGGACCAGGCCCATGTAAACAGCCCTGATGCCTACTTCGTTATTGCTTACTTCCTGTACCTGGTACTGGGTGATTCCATACTCTTCGGCAATTTCCTCATTTTCCGGCTTGCTCATATCAAAGCACTCATAGGAGAACTTATGATTTGAGTTTCCCTTATATTCAACAAGAAGGTCTTCAAGATACTGATCTACCGTGTTGTAGGGAGATGGAAGATTATCAGAAAAGAACACCTTCACAGTAAGTGGCTGGTCAAGAGACTGAACAACCTGTTTACTTGCCTCTGAAAGGGAATAAGAACGGGATGATGTAAGGTCGAATCTGAAAAATGCACGTTGTCCTACAAGATTCAGCAGAATGAGGACAATGATGAAAAGAGCAAAATCGCTTTTGGGACTTTTAAGCCATGCAAGGAACTTTTTCATTATGCGTTCCTCCTTGTTTTAACAGCCTTGACGGTAAAGCCAAGGAAAATACAGATTACGCTCAGGAAATAGATGACATCACGGCTGTCGATGATTCCCTTTGAAACTGATGAGAAATGAGAACCTGCAGAGAAGAATGTCAGGAAATCAGCAAGACGGGCCGGCAGAATGATTGCAAACTGATCAATCATGGCAAGCACTATGCAGATTGCAAATGCTACGAAGAACGCAACTATCTGGTTCTTGCTGATTGCAGAAGCGAACAGTCCGATGGCACAGAACGCAGCCGCAAGCAGCAGCGCACCAAGATAGCCGCCGATGATCGGGCCCGCATCAGGAGAGCCGAAAATACAGCAGACAAGCACGTAGAAAAGCGAAGGTACAAGAAGTGCCGCGCATGAAATAAGGGATGCAAGGTACTTTCCGGCGACTGCATCTCCTGCTGAAACAGGCAGAGTCAGAAGCGTCTCAAGGCTGCCTGATCTGCTTTCCTCAGCAAAGACACGCATGGTGATTGCAGGAATGAAGAAAGCGAACAGAACCGGGAGCAGTTCGAAGAAATAGCGCAGATCTGCCTCGTTAGCAAGGAAGAACGTGCTGAAGAACATAAAGCCTGTAATCAGGATGAAAAGGGAAGTTACAAGCCAGACGATAAACGAATTGAACCATGCACCAAGTTCGCGCTTTACCATTACGCCAACAGCGGCATGTTTTCTTGGAGAACTCATGCTGAAACCTCCTCAGTATCTGTTGTAAGTGCATGGAAAATGTCTTCAAGGCTGTTTTTCTGCAGAGAGAGCTCATACAGGCGCCAGCCTTTCTTTACAATTGATTCTGCAATCTGCGGACGGATTTCAACATCGCCATTTACAGCAACTGCAACAGTATTTCCGTCTGATGTAACACTGACCGCATCTCCGGCAAAAGCAACAGCAGCCTTGACGGCAGCAGTAAGTTCATCACCCGTGCATCCGTCTGCCTTTACGTTGACGACGGCGTTATTGCCGAACCTGGTCTTGAGCTCTGCAGTCGGTGCATCAGCGGCTATCTTGCCGCGTGCAATGATGATGATGCGGTCGCAAAGCATTTCTACTTCGCCAAGGATATGGGTTGAAATGATGACCGTACGTGTCTTACCGATTTCCTTGATAAGAGCACGAACCTCTGTAATCTGGTTAGGATCAAGTCCGCTTGTCGGCTCATCAAGAATAAGGATTTCAGGATCGTTCATAAGTGCGTGCGCAAGGCCGACGCGCTGGCGGTATCCGCGGGAAAGGTCGCCGACATTCTTGTGCATGACCTCTTTTAATCCGCAGACTTCTGCAAGCTGGGGAACTTTTACGGCAGGATCGACCTGCTGCATCCCTGCAACATACGCAAGATAATCAGCAACAATCATATCGCTGTACAGAGGAGCAGATTCCGGCATATAGCCAATCTTCCTCTTTGCGGCAACAGGGTCTTCTGAAATATCACGGCCGTCTACCTTGATTGTTCCGGATGACCGTTCAAGAAATCCGGTAATCATCCGCATCGTTGTGGTTTTTCCAGCGCCATTAGGTCCGAGAAGACCTACAATTTCGCCTGTCTGAATGGAAAAGCTTATATCATCAACTGCGCGGAAGGTTCCGAAAGAACGGGAAACGTGTTCAACTTCTATCATATATCCTCCACTATTTTTCCTGATGTCTATTTTCTACTATTGTACTTAAAGAAATCTTAAATGAGAATAGGTAAATTTACATACGCGAACAAAAACGCTACAATAGAGCCATGCAGCACGAATCTATGAAAATCCCTTATTCCGCGGTTCATCCGGGAACAGAGGCAACAGAAATCTTTTTTTACAATGATTGTAAAGATGTTTTTGAAACACTGAAAAAAGGACGGGAAGTCCTTGCCTATGACGGTTCATTCCTCAGAACTGAAGAAATCCGGCGCGTATATGTCACTGATACAAATGTCGCAGCCCTGCCGCAGGTACATCAGTTCCTTGAAAGCATTCCTGACTCATCAGTCTCCATTGTACTTGATGCAGGTGAAGAGGCAAAAACGTTTGAAAACGTGCTCAAGATAGTTACAAAAGCAATTGATGCCGGCATGACCCGCACATCCGTGTTCACAGGAATCGGAGGCGGCGTCATAACCGATATGACGGCAATGGCTGCAAGCCTTTTCAAACGCGGAGCTGGTCTTGAACTTGTTCCGACGACACTGCTTGCCATGGTGGATGCATCAATCGGAGGCAAAACCGGATGTGATTTCCAGAACTACAAGAATATGATAGGAACGTTCTATCCTGCTTCCAGAATTTTCATGGCAACAGAATTCCTTCAGTTCCTTCCTGAAAAAGAATACAAATCAGGTCTTGCTGAAGTTGTAAAGATGGCAATGCTCTACGCTCCAAAGCTTTTCATGATTCTGTCTGAACAGAAGGATGCTGTTGACCGGCGGGATCCGGAAACTCTTATGGACATGGTCCTGCGCTCTTCCCGTTCAAAAGCCGCAGTCGTCGAACGCGACCTCATGGAAAGCGGAGAACGCAAGCAGCTCAATCTGGGCCACACGTTCGGTCATGCACTCGAGACGTGCGCCGGTCTTGGTGTGGTAACGCACGGAGACGCCGTTGCCTGGGGTTGTGCACGCGCAATGGAACTCAGCTGTCGTCTGGGGCTCACCGAAGACGATTCCTGGAAAAACGACGTGTTCGCTCTCCTTGAAAGATACGGCTGGTGCACGGAACCTCAGCACCCTGCCCTTTCAGCGCTCAAGCTCTCACGAGAAGAGACTGCCGCCCGCCTGCTTGCTGCAATGAAAAACGACAAGAAGAACAAGGATAAGAACATCTGCTGCATCCTTCAGCGTGAAATGAACAGCACAGTCATTCAGGATGTGAAGGATGAGGATATTCTGGCGGTTTTAGCATGAACAAGGCACATTATTTTGACTGGGCGGCAACAGCCCCCGGTGATGAAGACATATGGAACGAAGCCCTTCGCATTGCTCTTGAGAACGGAGCAAATCCCTCAAGCGTACACGGTGCGGGCATTGAAGCGCGGCACGTCATTAACGACTGCAGAAAGCGCTGCGCCGCTGCCCTTGGAATAAACGAACAGTCGGTAGTTTTTACATCCGGTGGTACTGAAAGCGACCATCTTCCCATGCTGTCACTGCTGCAGCGGCCGTCCAAAGGCACAATCCTCGTAAGCGCGATTGAGCACCCTGCCCTGCAGAACCAGGCTGAAATGATGAAACGCACCGGCTGGAAAGTCGTCACCATTCCATGCGACAACCGCGGCATCGTTACACCTGAAGCAGTCACTTCCCGCCTTACACCGGATACGGCTCTTGTATGCGTCATGGCAGTCAACAATGAAACAGGCGCCATTCAGCCGGTCACCGAAATAGCGGATGCGATTACTGCCGCGTGTCAGGGTAAGCGGCGGCCTCTGTTCCATGTAGATGCAGTTCAGGCCATTGGAAAAATACCGCTCGCGCTTTCACACAAGGGAATAGACACCGCCGCCATAAGCGCACACAAACTCTGCGGCCCGCGTGGCATCGGCCTCATGTATATGGCAAAGCGCTTTGAGCCGTTCCTTCGTGGGGGAAACCAGGAAGACGGCATCAGAAGCGGAACGGAAAACCTGTTCGGCATTGTCGGCCTGACACTCGCCCTTGAACGGTACGCTCTTCTACCGGGTAAAGCCGCTGACGAAAAGCTGGCCCTGCAGATTGAGCGCACCCGGAACTTCATCGCTGAACTCAAGACGCTTCCCTGGTGCAGGATTGTACCTGACAGCCGCGACGGCAGCACGGAAGGCACACTCTACTCTCCCGGTGTCGTGCAGGCGTCATTCAAGAACATTCCTGGCGAAGTCATGGTCCGCGCATTAAGCGAAAAGGGCTTTTACATATCAACGGGCTCAGCCTGCTCTTCAAAGAAAGCATCTCGCCCCATTCTCGCGGCTATGGGAATTTCTGCTGACGAGGCAGAAACGGCAGTGCGCTTCAGTTTCTCAAGCCACTCGACAGATGAAGGCACCGCTGAGCTGCTTGCCGCCGTGAAGGAAATTGCGGGCGCATTCAACAGGAGTTAGTCATGAAAGACATTCAGAAAGTTTTAGATACAGAGACTGCATGGATTAAGGACTTTTTTAAGAAGACAGGCGGCACAACCGCAGTTGTGGGCATTTCAGGCGGTAAGGATTCCACCGTTGTTGCAGCCCTCTGCGCCCGCGCCCTCGGAAAGGAGAACGTCATCGGCGTCATGATGCCAAACGGCGTCCAGTCTGACATTGACGACTCAAAGCGCCTCTGCGAACTGCTCGGTATCAAAACCTACACGGTGAACATTCAGGATGCGTACAAGGGCATTGTTGATGCGATGCCAGAAGGAATGGAAATCACGCCGCAGTTTAAGACGAACACGCCGAGCCGCCTGCGCATGGTCACGCTCTACAGTATTGCTGCCTGCACACCGGGCGCACGCGTCGCAAACACAGGCAACTTCGACGAAGGCTATGTCGGCTACACCACGATTTACGGCGACCTCGCAGGCGACTTTGCCCTGCTCCGCAATCTGCACGTATCAGAAGTAGTCGCTCTCGGTGACCTGCTCGGCCTTCCGTACGACCTGACGCACAAGGCGCCCTCTGACGGCATGTGCGGCAAGACCGATGAAGAGAACATGGGCTTTACGTACCACGACGTCGAGCTTTTCTCAGAGACGGGCGACGCCCCGAACGCCGACAAGATCAGCGCACGGCACAAGGTCAACGTTTTCAAGAAGACGCTGATCAACCCGCCAGCGCCGGAGTTTGAAGGTCTCTGAAACGAGTGCCTGAATCATTCCCGGATTACCGGGAATTCTCAGAACGTATACTTCATACCGAGGACAAGCTGAACGTCGCCGGTTACACCATTGTTCCAGTCGTTAAAGGCATTTTCAACAATGATGCCATCTGCCTGGCCGAAGATTTTCAGATTCGGACGTACTTTATATGCTGCACCAAGCGTAATGCGGTTTGTATAGCAGACCATTGTACGTTCATATGTGTCAAAACGGTAATTATCTGAACTCATATGACTTGAAGTTGGTGTCGTGTAGTTTTCCCTGATGTAATCATCATCAAAAGACGATTTCATTGCCCATTTGGTCCAGAAATCGTGCGTTCCATGTGCCATGAAAAAGTAATTGGCGTTCAATTCGAGTTTTGTATTTTCCCATGTGCAGTTGAAATTGCCAACGCAGGCATCAGGACCATACGGATATCCGAGACAGAACTCCTCGTATACAGCACGGTTGTACAGATCAACACTGTATATTCTGTCTGCAACGATAAAATCTATGCCATACGGATCGGTGTTTGACTGCCAGGTACCATACCTGAGATACAGATATGGCTCGGTATAGGCTCCTTCAAGGTTAAGCGTCAAAATTCCGTTTCTGACAGAGGTTGCCCAGGTACATCCGGCAAGATAGCCTGTTCCATTCGGCCAGGAAGTGTCTTCTCCAAACAACTGCAGTTCATCAAGCACAAACTGGCCATAGCAGTTAAAACCCCTGAACGGGGTCCAGTCCAGTTCAAGTCCCAGAATTGAATTACTTGTGGATGCAGTGTAGTTATTGTGATAGATGTTGAGCGGATTCAGAGCTTCCCACTGGATATGATTTGAATCGTACTGGACCATAACCGATTCCGTCAGGGTAGCGGCAAGTTTATCATCGAAGAAACGTCCTTCTATTCTGTGAGAAATATAGAACTCATTGCCTTCAACATCATTATGATCACCCCTTGTCATGGAATACCAGACATACTCAGGCGAAGGCGTCTGACCAGCCCCGGAAGACGGAACCTCCGGACAATCAACTATATTATCTGCATAATTGCTATCTGTAATCGGAGGCTCTTCTGCATCATCTTCTGTTTCCTCATCAGATTCATCCTCAACAGGCATCTCATGCTGATAGAAATAATTCTGCTCGTGCGCATAATTTGTTACGAGGAATGTGTATTTGAACTTTTTTGAAAACGCTGTGTAACGAAGCATATTATGATAGGGAAAATTGTCACTCATCAGAAGGTTGCCCGTCTTTCCCAATCCCCAACTCAGCCTGTCACGGCCAAATTCCACAGACCAGCTGTCGCCACCGAAACTGACGAAAGCCCTGTATGGAAAGTTCATGTCAATCTGCTGACCATTCAGCGATAAGTTCTGAAATGCCGGGATGTTTGTGGAGACATACGTATCACCAATCTGCTCCTGAGTAGTAAACGTATTTTGAAGCGGGAACTCAAACCATCCGTAAAAACTGTTGGAAACCCATGTTTCCCATTGAAAGGCAAAAACAGGGGAAATCTTTGTCAGATCATACGACCAGTTGCGTCTGCCAGAAAACAGTTTTATCTTGTTAAAGTCTTCATCTTCAGTGTAATTAACATCGTGAATTTCAGGTCCGTCTGTATTCGTATGCGCATAAGTCTCAACATTCACTTCACGACCAAAAGAATAATTAATGGATGTATCTCCACGTGTTCCATTCTGAAGCACTTCCTCAAGAGCCTCGCTATATTCTTCAAGCAATGTTCCTGACAAATCATCCGGATCGATTTTCTCAAGCATCATCCTGAGTTCCGAAGCACTCCAGGGACCTGTGGATGAAGGCATGGCCATCCCCTGAAGCAGATAGATTTTTCTGATTGTCTTATAAACAGGAGAATCTACCGGAAATATTTTCTGTCCGGATTGAGCTGTCAGCACAGTACAAAGCAGAACGATAAGAAGAAATGTCAGAAAAAAACGCGTTTTATGAATCATACATACTCCAGCAGATTCGTATAAAACTCCACCGTCTCAATGAGTGTATCACAGCTTATCCGCTCATCGGTACCGTGAATCATGCCGCGCTCTTCCTTTGAAAGGAACATGCCGCTGAACCGGTAAATCTTATCCGTTATGCGGCAGTAGTGGCGCGAGTCACTGCACGCCATCATGAGGTACGGGCTTACAAGAATATCCGGCCACGTTTTATGAATGACGCCGCAGAGCTTATCCCACTGCTCACAGTGCGTGTCAGACTCGCGCGACGGATTGCTCTCAGAAACGACCGTGACGCTTACTTTGGCCTTTTTACCAGCCGCTTTCTTTGCATATCGTTCGACGCGCGCCTTTGCCTTTTCAACCGTATCGCTTCCGAGCAGCCTGAAGTTAATGCCTGCAGTCGCGCGGGCAGGCAGCACATTATACGCATTGCTTCCTGATGCGCGCGTTACGGCGCACGTTGTGTGGAGCATGGCGTACAGCTCGCCGCCAAGCAGTTTTGAAGCAAGACTTACAAGCGGCCGCGTGAGCCAGAGGTTGCTGAACAGGAAGCGGAGCGCGCCGTTCTTGTTGTTAGGCCCCATGACAGAGAACAGTTCTTTTGCAGGCCGCGTGAACTCAGTCTTACACGGATGCTTTTCAATGGCGCAGACAGCCTTGCTCAAAAGGCCCACGCTTGAGTTTTTAGGCGGCGCAGAAGCGTGTCCGGGCTTTCCCTCGACAGTCACATCCATGTAGACGGAGCCCTTCTCTGCAGTACCTATCATGGCGCAGCGCTTTGAAACACCGGGGAACGCGTTCCCGACAATGGCACCGCCTTCATCAAGCACAAAATCTACGGCTATGCCCTGCTTTTCAAACCAGCTGACAATCTCTGCACACGAAGCACCGTTTATCTCTTCCTCACCGGAGAAACAGAGGTAGAGGTCTTCTTTTGGCTTCCAGCCCGAGGCAAGTGCGTTGTCCACAGCCTCCATGCAGGCGCAGAGCGTACCCTTTGTGTCGAGTGTTCCACGTCCGCGGATAAAGCCATCGACAATGTCTCCGGCAAAAGGGTCAAAACTCCATTCCTGACCTTCCGTCGGAACAACATCGTAGTGCGCCATCAGGACCTGTGCGTGTTGAGGGACATGCTCTGTCCCTGCAATCTTATGGACGATTCCTGATTTTCCGATTTCAAAATACTCAGCCGCTTCATACACATGCGGATAAAGCTCACGGAGCAGTTTTCTGAAAGCTTCAAACTGCGACCAGTCAACAAGACTGTCATCAAGGTTTGAGATGGTCCTGCACTGAATCATCCTGCACATAGCAGAGACTGCTTTTTCTTTCTGCGTTTCAGAAAGCGGCAAAAGGGCGGCTGTGCTCATTTCAAAAGGCCCTTCTTATACATGATGCGGGCGGCACCAAGCGCGATGAGGACGCCGACAGGAACGAGAACGCCGACTGAGCCTGCAAGACTTGGAACGCAGATGAAAAGCACGACCATGAACACGACCGGTGCAATGGAAACTTTCCAGTTTTTACTTATATAAACAACACCAAGACCGCCGAAAAGCGCCGGCATGATGTTGTCGAACGCGGGCTTGAGCGACGGTGAGTTTAAGAGCGGCTGCAGTCGTGCAAACAGGAAGATGCCTGCTGCAATGATGATTGTCGTCACGATGGAAGCCGTCGCAATCGCTATCGTAGAAATGATTTCGCCTTCCTCAGAACTAGACTTGACACCGGCGCTTTCCATGGCGTTGAGCGCGGCAGGCACTTTAAGAGCGGTAACGTTTCCGGTAACGAAACTCAGGTACGTTCCGCCCGTGCCGAGCATTGGCGTAAACGTGATTATTTCAATGATGCCGACCGTCCAGTAAATAGGAGCGACGCCGAGCAGTCCTTTAAGCACGGCACCGAAAGATGGCCATGCATTGTATTTCACACAGATGGCGACAGGAACGAACAGAACGGCACACACCGCGCTCCATATCCAGATCTGGCCTTTTTTATGTGTATCAGCAAGATATTCTTCGAAATTCATGATGGCCTCCTCACACACCGAAAAGCGGCGCAGCAAAGGCCGCAAAGCACATGGATACAAGCATTGAGAATGGCATTGCGTAGTTTTCAAGCCAGGAGACTTTCGCCTTTTTCACGAGCAGGCCGCAGATACCCATGACCACAGCGGAAACAACGAGGACCGCTATCGGAAGCAGGCCCTGCACGCCTTCGCGGACGTGACTGAAGACCATGCCGCTGAAAGCAGAAATCATGCCCATGAAAAGCGACGTCATGAAAATGTCACCCCAGGCGGCGTCTTTTGTCTGAATCTTTACGACGCCTTTCTGAATCTTCTTGATGAGCACCGGAGTAAGCACGATGCTTGGCAGGATGCCGAGTGTCATTACCCACGCAATGGCGGCGTAAACAGAAGGCTCGGTAATCATTTCTGACAGACTGATGTTGAGTGCGTTCGCTGTGCTTGTCGCCGCCGGCAGCTCATACGTGATGGCGCCGATTACGCTGAGACGGATCCAGGGAAGCGGAAGGCCCAGGAACTGGGAAAGGGTCACGACGCCCAAAAGAATGGAGAACGCCGGAGCTATAGTGAAAATTGCGGTTGAGCCGATGGTCTTCCGCACTGTCTTCATGTCCATCCCTATTTTCTTTGCCCGCCTGATTGCGTGAATCAGGAAGAAAACTGACTGGGCAAGGACAAACAGGATGACTGCACCTGCAATGACATACAGGAATGTACTGTTTGGGTTAAATTGTTCCATAAAGGATATACTAGCATGGAATAAGGCGAAATGTGAATTTCTAAAACACTTTTCCTAAAATGGCGTGGATGCAGGTGTCCTGATATTTTGTTCCCGGATACACATCAAGTATTTCGAGTGTGGCATCTCCGTACATCCTGTCCGGGAACGCAAGCGTCTGCGGATTTGGCGTATCCTCAAGGTCAAAAATGAATTCCTGGGAACTGCCTTTATCTGTTATGGTAATCTTGATTTTCTTCGGGCGCGCATTCTGTTCATACAGATAAGGCTTGTCGTACGAGATGTATCCGCTGAAAAGATAGAGGTATTGATAAGCTGTATGGAAGGAAACATATTCGCCAATACCGTTACCAGCAACACCTTCAACCCATGGCGTTTTCTGGTCAAAACTGGCAAGGTTCCCGGCACTGTAGGTGATGGAGCCCTCTTTCAACTCGGAGGAAGCGGAAAAGGCAGCTGGCTTGAAATAGTCAATCAATTCACTTCCCCTTAATGACCAATACCCTATAAAATAGGGATTATCGGATTCCTCATCGTATAGAACACAGACTATGTCATTTGCAAGACAAAGAAAACGCTTATTTACATCGGGAAGGATAATGTAAGTCATTCCATTCTGTTCTTCAAAGAAATAGCTGCTGCGAAACAATTCTTCAGAAGTGTATTCGGAAAAAAATACAACTGCATCATCTAAGAAATCAAAAGATTTTCCCATATAATCTTCTATGTACCCATTTAAAAGCCATTCTGGTTTTGAAATTGTATTAGAATAGATTTTGGTTGTAATCAAACACAGCAATAAAACCAGTAAGAATAATCCCTTTCTCATTTACTTTCCCTTTTTTATCTCTATTTTAATCTTATCGCCTCTTTTTTTAAAAGTGTGTGGATGAAAATCAGAGGATTTTCAAAATGAAGTTTATACATGTATCATTCCATTTTGATCCCTGATACACATCCAAAATCTTCAGTAAAACATGTCTGCCTGGGCGATTGTCTATTTTTATATATTGAGGAACAGCTGTATCTTCCAATGTGATTATCTGGTGATAGGAAGAATCATTTGCATCCGTCAATTCAATTTGCTTTACGCGATTATTGTATCCGTACAAATACTCCTTTTCGGAAACATAACCATTGG
>JAGHRS010000025.1 GCA_018066285.1 Candidatus Treponema caballi | reverse complement strand
GATTAGTATAATGGCGTTCTTAGATTTTTAGAGTACAGGAGGCTACACAATGGATTCTACGAAAGAGCGCATCATAGCAGTTAAGGCTATGGAGTTTCTTGCAAGGCAGGTAAACGACGAGGAAGTTTTTGAACTCTGGCTTTCAGAAGGCGTCGCAGACGGAGACATCGAGTACGGCGATATGAACGTCACCGAAGAGGATGAAGAAAACCTTGAATACTACATCCGCGATGAAGAGTTCGCTGATCTGATGGACACTTTCCTACAGCTTATGAAGGCGGCGAAAAGAAGCGGCGGCCTTTGGTGCGGAGGCGTAACGAGCAAGTGACCGCAGAGGAAGTCAGAGCGCTGCCCGTCGGAATGACGATCAAAGCAATAAAGGAAGGCCGCGAGCCGGTAATCTGCACCGTGGCCTTCCGAGGATCCGTGAAGAACAAGTTTCTGACGTACAGGGACAAAGGAGAGCTCAAGAGTTTCGCCATTAAGGATTACCCCGGCATTACTTATCAGAAATGAGGGCTTCCGGTGAGCGGGAGTGTAGGCTGCTTCCGCGCCGGTTCAATTCCGGCAGCCCTCTCCACCGGACGCCGGGCGTCCCGGCTGTGTGAAGCGTGGTTCGATTCCGCAAGCTTGATGGTTCGACTCCTGACAGCGCGAGGTGCAATATCACAGCCTATTACAGAAGAAAGGAGGACGTACCATTAACCAAGAAGTAATGTTCAGCTCAAAGTCTCCGGAATGGGAAACGCCGCAAGACCTTTTCGACGCGCTGAACAAGATCCACCGCTTCACATTAGACCCGGCATCCACTGACGATAATGCAAAGTGCGATAAGCATTTCACGGAAAAAGAAAACGGACTTCTTCAAAATTGGGGGGGCTATTCAGTGTTTTGCAATCCTCCGTATGGCCGCAATATCGGAAAGTGGGTAGAAAAAGGATTCAAGGAAGCAAAGAAGCCGGGAACGAAGGTAGTCATGCTGCTGCCGTCCAGAACAGATACAGCATGGTTCCACGATTATTGCCTTAAAGGTCGTGTTGAGTTCCTTAGAGGACGGCTGAAATTTGGGGACAGCATTCACCCGGCACCGTTCCCCAGCATGATTGTGATATTTGATTAGAAAGGAGGAAACGCAACGGCGACAAAAACAGGATACTGGAAATTGTGGCTTCCCGGAGATTGCGCATTAATCCTCACAGGCGAAGAACATCTATGGGAATGCTCAAACTGCGGAGCAAAATACGCAGAAAAACAAGCGCTTTGCCCTTATTGCAAATCTTTGATGTATGTGCCTGTTTGCAAATGGAAAGATGATTGGTTCGGCGTTTGCTGCAACGGAAAAAGTCCGGTTTGCGCAGACGACTGCCCATACAGTGAAGGCAAAGACGAACGTGATTGCAGATTTTTCGAGGAAGGAGGATATACCGAATGCAGAGAATAAAGAGGAAAGGAGGAAACAGTATGACACCTGAGCAGTGGCTATCCAAGGAAATCAAAGACCGGGGAACAAAGCAGCGGTACATTGCGGAGAAAACAGGAATCCCGGAAAGAAAGCTTTCAGCAATCCTTACCGGAAGACGCAGAGTGCAGGCAGACGAGCTTATATCTATCTGCAATGTTGTCGGCATCAACCCGCTTGATTATCCGGTGCCTCCGGTTGTTGGAGGGAAAGCCAGTGCCTAAAGTGACGTGGATGAAACCAAAGGTCAATGAGCTGGCAGCATTGTTCAGCACATACCGGAAGGCGCGGCAGATCACCAGCATTCAGATTGCTGAAAAGATAGGCTGCACACCGCAAAACGCCAGAGTGCAGATGTCAAAGCCCGGTAAAGACTGGAATATCGGTATGCTGCTCCGATATTGTGATGTACTCGGCATTCCATACGAAGAGGCATTATCAGCAGCGGCAAAATAAGAAGCCGCTCCCCCGTGTGAAGGACGGGAAAAGCGGCTAAGTCAATAGAAAGGCTACAGTTCATTGTAGCAGAAAAGGAAGGTATATGTCAATGAGCGAAGAAAACAGCATTCAGGTTCAGGAGAGCACAGCCCTGATAACCATTACGCAGCTCCCGCAGATCGTAGAAAACCTGCGTATGCTCCGTGACCGCTGGGAGCGGGCAGCAGCAGAGGCAGAAAGCCTTGTCTGCACAGAAGAATCCGTCCAGAGCATGAAAGACGCCCGCGCTCAGATGCGCAAGGAGTTTGACGAGGCAGACGCGCAGCGCAAGGCGGCAAAAGCAATGTATATGGCTCCATGGGAACAGGTTGAAAAGGTATGGAAAGAATGTGTTGCAGAGCCGTTCAAGCAGGCAGATAACGCATTTAAGACCGAGATAGGCACCTTTGAGGGCAGATTAAAGGACGAGTGCCTTGAAGCTATCAAGCAGTATTACACAGAGCTTTGCATTGCCAGCAGCGTGGAATGTCTCTCACTGGAAAAGGCTATGGAGCTTGGCAATATTAAGATCAACCTTTCCGACGCCAAGGCACGCACGCCGAAAAAGCTTCAGGACGCGCTTGCTGCCATCGTCAACCGCGTAGGAGCTGACATAGATCAGATTCAGTTCCTTGACGAGAACATCCGGGATGAAGTCTACGTTGAGTTCAAGAAGACATACAATCTCGGCGCTTCCATTGCAGCGGTTCAGGACAGGCGCAGGAAGGTAGAGGAAGCGAAGAAAGCGGCAGAGGAACGCGCAGCAGCGCAGGCCAGAGTGCAGGAAGCCGCTGATAAAGTCATGGCAGCAGCGCCGGCCGCCGTTCCGGTTGCAGCTCCCGCCGTCGCACAGCAGGTCGAAAGAGTATTCCCGGAGTTCACATTCACAGTCTACAACTGCACACGCAGTCAGTTAATTAAAATCAGAGACTTTCTGAAAGGAGAAGGTATCAATTATGAGTAATGAGCTTAACGTCTTCAATGGAGGACAGCAGAACAGAGAACAGAGCCTTGCAAGCGTAACGTCTGCAATGGCCACCACCAGACAGGCACAGGAAGTGCAGGCGGCTATGATCGTAGCAAAGAGGTTCCCGCGCGATGAATCAATCAGCGCAGATAGAATCCTGAAAGCGTGCAGCCGTCAGACCCTTGCAGAAAACGCGCTTTACAGCTTCCCGCGCGGCGGCACCGAGGTAACGGGACCGAGTATCAGACTTGCAGAGTGCCTTGCACAGAGCTGGGGCAACATTGACTTCGGATTTATCGAGCTGGAACAGAAGACCGGCGAAAGCACCGTCATGGCATACGCATGGGATCTCGAAACAAACACCCGCCAGAGCAAAGTATTTACCGTGCCCCACAAGAGAGACACAAAGAGCGGCAGCGTAACTCTGACAGACAGCAGAGACATTTATGAAATGGTTGCCAACCAGAGCGCCCGCCGCGTCCGCTCCTGTATTCTCTCGGTTATCCCCGGCGACGTGGTTGAAATGGCTCAAAAGCAGTGTGAATTGACGCTGAAAGCAGGGAACGCCACACCGATTGAAGAACGCATTCAGAAGATGATCGCGGCCTATGCAGAGTTTGAGATCACGCCTGACATGCTCTCCGGCTTTATCGGAAAGAAGGTCGAGGCCTTTAATGAGAATGACGTTATCCGTCTCCAGAAGGTCTACAGAAGCCTGAAAGACGGCATTATCGGGAATGACTACTTCCTTAACAAGATGAAGGATAGCGTACAGCAGGAGCCGCAGACGGCACCGGAAGCAGCACCCGCCGATAATCCCGCTCCGGCGCAGAAGAGCGGCAGTAAAAAGAAGGTAAGCCTTGATGATCTATAATGTTATCTCCACCGGCAGCAGCGGAAACGCGGTTCTTCTCAATGGCTGCATTCTGATAGATTGCGGCGTCAGCATCAAGAAGCTTTCTGAGTTTGAGCGGGATATACGCCTTGTCCTTCTGACACACAGCCACGGCGACCACTTCAAGAAATCCACCGTGAAAAACCTTGCCCGGAATCATCCGGCCTTGCGCTGGGGCTGCTGTGACTGGATGGCAAAGTACCTTGTAGAAGCCGGAGTGCTACCGCAGAACATAGATATATATTCGACGGCTGATAAGGAAGTTGAATATATGTACCCTACTCTCGGCATTAAGGTACGCCCGGAAAAGCTGACGCACAATGTTCCGAACTGCGGTTATCACATCTTTTCTTTCAACAGCAGCGACAAGGCTTTTTACGCGACAGACACCGGCAGTCTGGACGGGATAGAGGCAAAGGGTTACAACCTGTATCTTGTTGAGGCGAACCACGGCGAGGAAGAAATACAGGAGCGGATCCGGAGAAAACGCGAGAGCGGTGAGAGCTTCATATACGAAGAAGCTGCTGCCATTAACCACATGAGCTATGAGAAAACGTGCGCATGGCTCCAAGAAAATATGCAGCCACATTCTACATGGGTTCGGCTGCACGAACATAAGGAGGATAACAATGCAGTACACACCTGAGGAAAACGCGGCGAGGCGGGAAGCTTTATATAACTTCCTTCTTCAGCGCGGCGACAAGTGGACAAGTATGGAACAGACAACGGACAGCATATCTCTGTACCCGGCCTATTTTAAGAGCACCTACCACAACAGCGGCGCCCGGAGGCTCCTGACTTCTGATATTGAGGTTATCAATATGCAGGAAAAGTATGAGAAGATCATCGTCTCCGGCAGCAAAGGTATTAAGCTTGCCAACGAAAACGACTTTGACCACTTTATCAGAGCGGAGTTCAAGGAGATATTCAAGAAGCTGAAACGTGCCCGGAAGATTCTTCATAAGGGAAGCCTGAACCAGCAGACGGACATTGAAGGGAAGATTCGAGAAGCGTTTCTCGGTGAAGATCATGGCTGAATGGATAAGTGTAAATGACCGCCTTCCGGACTTAATCCCTTGCAATGCCGGAACTGCGTACAGCGAGGCCGTCGTTGTAATAACAGAAGACAAGATTGTTTGCACTGCTGTATGGAACGGGGAGACGTGGATCGGCGACTTTGATTATTGGGAAGCCGACTGGAGAACAGTCACGCACTGGAAATCTGTCCTTCCGCTGCCAGAACGTCAGGAAACAGAGACCGGAAATTCGGAATACGAAGATATAAGATGCGATCTCAAATGCGACAAATGCAGCGACAGAAATTACTGCGATTACCCAGACATAAAGGAGGGCGATCATGGCTGAACGGAGAATGCTTGCAAAAAGTATCATTGAGTCAGACTTTTTCAGTGATATGCCGGTTGAATCTCAGATGCTGTATATTCGCTTGAATATGATGGCTGACGACGACGGTTTTGTATCCAACCCGCGCGCGATCATGAGAATGTACGGTTTCGCTGATGATTCTATGAGGCTCCTTATGTCAAAGAACTTTGTTCTTGAATTCAAGAAAGGAGACAATTTTGTCTATCTGATAAAGCACTGGAAGATTCATAACTACATTCAGAAGGACAGATACAAGCGCTCTGCCTTTCAAGAGCTCCTGAGAGACGTATTTCTTGACGAGAACAAAGCTTATTCCCTGAACCCCGGAGAAGGTCATAAACCCGCTCTTCCGAGCATGGATACAAACTGTATACATGATGTACACGAACTGGATACACAGGATAGGTTAGGTAAGGATAGTATAGAACAGTTTAGTGTAGATCAGGATAGTACAGGAAAAGGGGTACAGGGGGAAAACCCGTCACCAATTTATTCAGACCCACAAAAAAAGATTGAACGGATTGATTACTGGATAAAAAGAATGGAGTTTTCCGAAAGGCAAGGCTGGGATAAAGACTGCTGGTTCAATCTTGCAGCGGCAGAAGGTATCAAGAGATCTGAAATTGAGCTGAGAATAATTCAGCTTCAGAAACAGGGGGAGCAGAAGAATGAGCAGACCTAAATCAATTTTTGTTACGGTCCTTGTGGCGCTTATGCTGGCTATGATTCTCACAGGCATGGTTATGTTGAAAATCAAAGCTTATATGGTTATTGTCGGTATTCTTGCTGTATACGGCTATATTTGCGGCTGTTATGCCTTCTGTCATTGGATGCAGAGAGCCGATCTTGAATTCGACAATAATCCGATTCTTCCACCGATACAGGACTTTGAACCTGATGAAAAGTGGGTAGCTGATTATGAGACGATCAAAGCAGAGCTTGAAAAGGACTAAGCAGGCAGAACCGGAGCGGGTTACATTCGCTGTAATCCGTTCCGGAAAGAAAAAAGACGAGATTCCGACGTACCATTATTGGGTAATTGTTGGAGCTCTTCAATGGATGGGGGCTGATAGACTGACAGCATACGACACCGCAAAGCTTATTATCAAATCCAAAGCAGGAGACCAATTCACAGCAGAGCCCGGTATTACAATTTCAATTATCGAAAAGGAGATATGAAATGGACATTATCAAGATCAGGGCAAAGTACCAGAAAGAAATATTTGACGCGCTCAAAGCGGAGCTTTCAAAGGGCATTCCGGAAGATACGAAAGCAGAGCTTGAAGACATGGGAAAAACCTTTGCAGCAATCCACAACAGAGGAAGCGACGCAAAGGCTATCCCGGAAGAAGCTGTAAGGCATTTCAACGAGCTGTGCTACAAGCTGTTTCCCGGTGAGCAGGACGGCGGCGAGTTCCAGAAGGAAGAACAGCCGGAGGAAAAGGTTATCAGAACAGACCGTTTTGATTTTGGAGACGCTATTCACCTTCTGAAGAATGGAGCAAAATTAAGCCGTGACGGCTGGAATGGAAAACAGCAGTACATTATCCTTGCGAAGAACATCCGGTTCGATACAAAAGCAGACCTGAATATTGACGTCATACACAAAGCGATAGGTTCACAGGCTATTGCTTTTGTCGGAACGAGCGGTATTCAAATGGGCTGGCTTGCATCACAAGCGGACATGCTTGCAGAAGACTGGCATTGCATGGAGGAATGATATGAACAGCATTGAATATCCTACCAGAGAAAAGGTTTACAACGTCGCCATTGACCATTACGGCACGGATCCGCAAATCTTAATGGTGATTGAGGAAATGAGCGAGCTGACAAAAGAGCTCTGCAAATTCTTCAGAGGAAAGGAAGACCTGAAAGCCATTGCAGAAGAGACTGCCGACGTGACGATCATGCTGGAACAGCTCCGGATTATCTTCAACATGAACGATCAGGTGTGTGACCAGATGGATTCCAAAGTAATGCGTCTGGCCGACCGTCTCAAAATGGACGTGACAGAAATCATTCCGCATGGCGACGTGTAAACGGTGCGGTGCTCCCATTGTGTGGATTAAGACACCGGATAATCACTGGATGCCATGCAATGAAGGGCTGATTGAATACAAGGCAGGAGACACGCCGGATTATGAAGATCAGGTTGTAGACGACAAAGGAGAAGTGATTCAATGCACCTTTGATTTTCAATGCAATCCGGACGGCGTAGCCAGAATACCGCACTGGAAAACCTGCCGTTACGCGAAAGATTTTAGGAAAAAGTAAATTTAGGTGCCGTGACTTCGGTTGCGGCACTTTTCGCTATTGAAATATTCTAAGAATAAGTTATAATTACTCTTAGTATCTAAGAATAGGAGGGCAAAGAAATGTCAAAGACAATCACGATTCCGAGCGACAGGGGCAGCCGAATTACTGTGAAGCTGAACGGCAAGGTTTACAGCTATCCTGCCGGCACAGTGCAGACAGTTCCCGACGAGGTTGCAGAGCTGTTTGAGAACAACGAAGGGCAGGAAGCCGAGAAGAGACGCGCTGTGTCCCCTCTTGAAGCACCAAAGAAGAAGACCGGCGACGGCGGTATACCGGCAGAGGTTGACGAACAGGGCAATATCTACACGCCGGAAGGAGCATCTATCAGCGCGATTCACGTTGAAGGACACAAAGTAATCGTTCCTCAGGTCGAGGAGTGATTATGTGGCAAAGCAGAATTGGGCTGAAATCGAGAAAGATTATCTCGAAAGTGGCCTGACTTATCCCCAGCTTGCGGAGAAATACGGCGTATCTCTCGCGGCAATCAAGAAGCAGGCCTCCCGTAAAGGCTGGCACAATAAACGCTCCGGCAGCGATCAGAAGGCAAAGAAGGTCGAGACGGCGCTTGCTGAATTGTCACCGGTGGAAATGTCACCGGAAAATGTCACCGCGTCCCCGGTGACAGTCATTGACCGGGAAACGGAAAATCAGAGGTTCAACCGCATTGTGGATGAAATGCTTGACAGGGTTCAGGATGCAATCTGCGTGGTGAATACAGGCGACGCAGCCAGTATTAAGCTGCTGACGGCAGCGCTGAAAGACCTGAGAGACCTGAAACACCTGAACCGGACAGAGCTTGACATTGAAGAGCAGCGGGCACGCATAGCAAAGCTCCGCAGCGATACGCGCATTGTGGAGACAGAAGAGACTGGCGGTATCATCTTCATGCCGGTAATGGAAGAACGTCCGCAGCCACCGGAGGAACCGGACAATGAATAATACAGTCTGGGAAGCACAGCCCCGGCAATTCGCATTCATGCAGCGCGGAGAAGACGAGGTTCTTTACGGCGGCGCAGCAGGAGGCGGCAAGAGCGACGCACTGATCGTGGAAGCTCTACGGCAGGTAACTGTTCCGCATTACAAGGGGCTGATACTCCGAAAGACATTCCCGCAGATCACTGAGCTTGTGGAAAAAAGCCTGAGATATTATCCGAGGGCATTTCCAAAAGCGAAGTACAACGACCAAAAGCATACATGGACTTTCCCTTCCGGTGCAAAGATCATTTTCGGAAGCTTGCAGCACGAGAAGGACAAGTTCAATTATCAGGGCAAGGCCTATGACTTCATAGCATTCGACGAGCTGACACACTTCACGTTTGAAGAATACATTTACTTGAAGTCACGAAATAGACCGAACGGGCCCGGCACCCGCGTTTATATGCGGAACACGGCGAACCCCGGCGGCGTAGGTCATGGCTGGGTAAAGGAAAGATTCATCACAGCAGGAGAGCCGATGCAAACCATCTGGGAAAAGGTTGTTGTCGTATTTCCGGACGGACACACAGAAAATCAGTGGATGAGCAGGACGTTTGTTCCGTCCACGGTGTTCGATAACAAGATTCTGCTGCAAAATGACCCGAACTACCTTGCCCGCCTTGCGTCTCTCCCGGAGAAAGAGAAGAATGCGCTGCTGTATGGCGATTGGGACACCTACGAAGGGCAGTTCTTTGAGGACTTCCGCATAGAGCCGGATATGAGAGCGGCAAACGCTTCCGGAGACAACAGCACCCGCACGGAGCTGAAACAGCAAAGGCGCTGGGTTCACGTCATTGAGCCTTTCGAGATTCCAAAGGACTGGAAAATATACCGGTCGTTCGACTGGGGATACAACAAGCCCTTCTCCGTCGGCTGGTGGGCTGTGGACTTTGACGGCGTAGTTTACCGCATATTGGAGCTGTACGGCTGCACAGAGACCCCGAACGAGGGTATCAAGTGGATTCCTCCGAAGCTGTTTGAAGAGATAGCCCGGATAGAGCGGGAACACCGCTGGTTGAAGGGCAAGACCATACAGGGCATAGCGGACCCGGCTATCTGGAACGCAGAGACCGGCATAAGCATTGCCGAGACAGCAGCAAAATACGGCGTTTACTTCCAGAATGGAGACCATGAAAGGCTTCCCGGCTGGATGCAGGTACATTACCGGCTGGCATTCGACGAGAACGGCTTCCCGATGATGTATATATTCAACAACTGCAAGGCTTTCATTCGCACAATGCCCGTTCTGCAATACGACGAGCACAAGCCGGAAGACCTTGATACCACAGGAGAGGATCATGTTGCGGACGAGGTTCGATACTTCCTTATGAGCAGGCCGATAAAGCCGAGGCAGGCACCGGCGCTGAACAACTACAACAAGAACCCGATGCACCTGTTCCTTGACATACCGGAGAGCGATCTTACGCCCTCCCCGACATATCACAGAATGGAGATTATTCATGGCTAACGATTTCAAAAGGAGGCTTGCGCAGGACGGCGCAGCGCAGACCGGCAACGGCTTTGACACAAACAGCGCCGGGAACCTTGCCATAGCTCAGAGCCTTGATATGAGCGCCGTGGACTACAATCCTGCAAGCGGTGACAGTCTGGAACCGTTTCAGCGTATGCCGATAGGCAAATACGAGATAAACGAGGCGTACCAAACCCTTTTGAAATACAAAGAGGGCAAGGCAAACCTTGAACAACGCTTGATCGAAAATCAGCAGTGGTACAAGCTCCGTCAATGGGAGTGCATGAGGCGTACCAGCAAAGAGAAAGGGCACGAACAGGTAGAGCCGACAAGCGCATGGCTGCTGAACAGCATAGCAAACAAGCACGCTGACGCTATGGATAACTTCCCTTCGGCGAATATCCTGCCGAGAGAGGAAGGAGACAAGCAGGAAGCGAAAACACTTTCCTCTATCCTGCCGGTTATTCTTGACCAGTGCGGCTTTGAAGACACCTATTCGCAGGTGCTTGACGACAAGATTGAAAGCGGCACCGGCGTTTACGGCGTTTTTTGGGACGCCAGCAAGAACAACGGTCTCGGAGACATAGACATTACCTGCGTGGATATTATCAATCTTTTCTGGGAGAGCGGGATCACAGATATTCAGAAGAGCCGGAACGTGTTCTTTGTGACGCTTCAGGACAATGACATTCTTGAACAGGATTACCCGCAGCTGCGAAACAGGCTGTCGAACCCGACGATTGATATTACCCGGTACATCTATGACGACACGATCGACACCAACGAAAAGAGCGCTGTTGTGGACTGGTACTACAAGAAACGCGGCGCAGACGGAAAGACGCTGCTGCATTACTGCAAATTCGTAGCCGGGCAGGATGAACCTCTGTTCGCCACGGAGAACGACGAAGAATACGCAGATCGCGGCTGGTACGATCACGGGCTTTATCCTTTCGTGTTTGACAGGCTCATGCGCTGCAAGGGCACGCCTACTGGCTTTGGCTATATCGACATAGGCAAGAGCGCGCAGGAATACATAGACCGTGGAGACAAGGCAATCCTTGAAAACATGCTGTTCAATGCCCGCCCGCGTCACTTCATCCGGCAGGACGGCGGCGTAAACGAGAGAGAGTTTGCAGACGTGACAAAGGATTTCATTCACGTTGACGGCAATCTTGGACAGGACAGCATTATGCCGGTGCAGGCAAACCCGCTCAATCAGCTTTTTGTGACGATTGTTGCGAACAAGGTTGCGGAGCTGAAAGAAACCACCGGAAACCGCGACGTGACAACCGGAGGCACAACAGGCGGCGTAACTGCTGCATCTGCCATAGCAGCCATGCAGGAGGCCGGAAACAGGCTTTCCCGAGACAATAACAAGGGCAGCTACCGGGCGTATCGTGAAGTGATTCTTATCTGCATTGAGCTGATACGACAGTTCTTTGATATTCCACGCTATTACCGCATACTTGGACAGAACGGCATGGAGGAATTTATCAGCTATTCAAACGCCGGTATTCTTCCGCAGCCGCAGGGCGCTATGGTTGACGGATTCCCCGTAGAAATGGGCGTAGACGTCGGTTACCGGCTGCCACTGTTCGATATTGAGGTAACGGCAGAAAAGCAGTCTCCGTATTCCAAAATGGCGCAGAACGAGCTTGCATTGCAGTTCTATTCCGCAGGCTTCTTTGCTCCGGAGAATTCAGACGCTTCCCTTGCCTGCCTTGACATGATGGATTTCGACAGGAAGGATTTCGTCATGCAGAAGGTACAGCTGAACGGCATGCTTTATCAGAGAATGATGATGGCACAGCAGATGGCTATGAAAATGGCGCTCATGCTCGATCAGGCAACCGGCAGCCAGCTTGCACAGGCGGTACAGGCTGAATTAGGGATGCAGATGCAGACAACACCCGGAAGCCCGCTTCCCGGAAAACAGGCAGCGCAGAGGCTTGACGCTATCGGGGGCAGCTCCAGCGGAGAGAGCAGCATAACGAAAAACGCGCGGACGAGAGCCGCGCAATCAACATCACCGAGGTAATGACATGGTTAGAGCTAAATTTAGGATAGACCCGAAGGAAAGAAAGCTCAGTATGCGCATAGCCGGGCACGCAGGAGCAGGGCCGAAAGGCTTTGACGTGGTGTGCGCCGGTGCAAGCATGTACGCTTTCGGCATTTCTCAGTGCTTCAAGAACATGGAAGAAGAAGGGAAGCTTGAAAACCCGGCAATGATCGCAATCAGCAACGGGCGTGTTTCCGCTTCCGTGACGGTGAAGCCTGAATACTTCGGCGAGGCAGTTCACACGCTGTATGTGGCGCAGGTAGGTTTCCGGCTTCTTTCAGAGGCATATCCGGACTACGCAAAACTTATACCGTATGAAACGTCCCTTACGGGCGATTCAGAATAAAGAGATTCGTCCACTCTGACGGACAGGCTAAGAGATTCGCCCACTCAGACGGGCAGGAGGTACAGCATGAGCAGATTTATCCTTTCCCCGTTTTTTGATATTCAGCATTTCGGCGAAGGTGCCGGGGCTGGAAGTGGCACCGGAGGCGGGGACGCAGGTGCAGCAGGAGCAGCACCCGCAGCAGGGCAGAACGCAGCGGCACCCGCCCAGCCGCAGCAGGGCGTTAAAGGCAATCCCCTTGCCAATGTGCAGTATGGCAGGCAGGATGCACCCCCCGCCGCCGGGGAGGTAAACACAGACCAGAGGACAGCAAAGTTCGAGGAGCTTATCAAGGGAGAGTACAAAGACCTTTATGACGCGAGAGTGCAGGACACGATCCGGCAGCGCTTAAAGGGCAACGAGGCGACCGTACAGAAGTACAATTCTCTTGCCCCGGTGCTTGACCTTCTTGCCGGCAAGTACGGTGTGAAGGCTGACGACATCGAAGCACTCAGCAAAGCCATAGAGGACGACGAGACTTTCTACGAAGATGAAGCACTTGAAAAGGGCCTTACTGTTGAACAGGTAAAGTCAATACGGAAGATGGAGCGCGAGAATGCGCAGCTGAGAGCAGAACGCGAACAGGCAAAGAACCAGCAGCAGGCCGATGCTCTATATGCCGCATGGATGCAGCAGGCCGAAACTGTGAAGGGTATTTATCCTTCCTTTGACCTTGCAGGAGAGCTTCAGAATGAGCAGTTCCGCAATCTTCTCCGTTCAAACGTACCTGTCCAGACCGCTTATGAAGTCGTTCACAAGGATGAGATCATCCCTGCCGCTATGCACTTCACGGCACAGAAAGTCACTGAGAAAGTGGCAAACTCCGTCCGTGCAGGCCAGAGGAGACCGGCAGAAGGCGCAATGGCGGGCTCCGGTGCTGCTGTCAGTATCAAGAGCGACGTGTCACAGCTCACCCGTGCAGACCGGGAAGAAATTGCCCGGAGAGTTGCGCGAGGAGAGAAAATCAGATTCTAAACCGCTGATATTCTCCTTGCGCCCATTACATGAAAAGGAGAATAAACATGAAAAAGTTTCTTAGCATGATCGGCGATTTCATTCAGCATTTCGCCGTGCAGACCACGCTTCTGGACGATCCGGGAAATGACCTTTCCCCGGAAATGAAGACGTTTTATGATATGCGTCTTCTCGATTATGCGCAGGCGGCGCTTGTGCATGACCAGTTCGGCCAGAAAAGACCTATCCCGCGCAATGGCGGCAAGACCATTGAGTTCAGAGCTTTTACCCCGCTTGCAAAGGCGCTTGATGCACTCACCGAAGGTGTTACCCCTGATGGCAACTCCCTTGACGTGTCGACCATCGAAGCGACCGTCAAACAGTACGGTGACTACATCGTGCAGTCTGACGTGCTGGAGCTCACCGCCATTGATAATACTATTCTGGAAGCTACCAAGCTTCTCGGCAGACAGGCAGGCCTTACGCTTGATACCATTACCAGAAACATTCTGGTTGCCGGTACCAACGTAATGTATGCCCCCAATATCAATGCTTCCACCGGCGTGGAGACCGAAGTAACCGCCCGTGACGATCTCGACCTTACTTCCGTTCTTACGGTTGACCTTGTGGAACAGGTTGTTGCGGAGCTGAGAGCTCAGAATGCTCCCACCATCAACGGCGATTACGTCGCTATCGCACATCCGTATGTTATGTACGACCTTATGCGTGATCCTGACTGGCGCGACCCGCACAAGTATCAGGACACCACGAACCTGTACGAAGGCGAAGTCGGCAAGATCGGCGGCGTCCGCTTTGTGCAGACCACCGAAGCAAAGGTATGGCGTGACAGCACCTGCCCCGCTCAGGAAGGAGCATCACCCGCATATTACGGCGTATTCGCTACCCTGTTCATGGGCGACGGTGCATACGGCACTACAGAGGTCGAGGGCGGCGGCCTTCAGACCATCGTAAAACAGAAGGGCTCCGCCGGTACCGCTGACCCACTCGATCAGCGTTCTTCTGTCGGCTGGAAAGCCCTGAAGACTGCGGAAATCCTTATTCCGTCCTATCTCATTCGTGTGGAAAGCTGCTCCAAGCGCTTCTCCGCGAATGTAGCGGCCAACTAAGCGACCGGGGAGAGGGGCTTTTCTCCCCTCTCCCTTTCAAACTATACGAGGAGGTAATATCATGGCAGAGACCAAAGAGACTAAGACAAACGTCAATGAGCGCGGCGAGAAGATGATTACTATCAGGCTCCCGCTCACGAAAGAAAATCAGGCAGACGTGTTTGTCCGCGTGAATCAGAGAACATGGCTTATCAAGCGCGGCGAGACTGTCACGGTTCCTGAATGCGTCGTGAAGGTCCTTGATAACTCTGAAAAGATGCTTGTCGAGGGCATGAAGTACGAGCAGAAAAAGCAGAAGTAAACGGACGGGGAGCCGCAGCGCTCCCCATTCGTGGATAAGGAGGTATGAGCTATGAAAATTCATGAAGCCATTGCCGAAGTTGACAGCCTGAAACCGAACATGTTCGGAGAGGGAGACAAGATCAAGTGGCTGTCACGCCTTGACGCCCGCATCTATGAAAGAATCATCCTGACGCATGAATACAACACCGGAGAAGAAGAGGTTGTATTTGACGGGTACACAGAGGGAGACGGGGAAAAAGAACTTCTTGTCGGGCAGCCGTATGACGAGATGTATATCCGCTGGCTGGAAGCGCAGATAGACTACAACAACATGGAATATGACAACTTCAACAATGCCAACGCCGTGTTTGAATCAATCTATTCCTCTTTCAGGAACGCATACAATCAAAGCCACCTGCCAAAGAGCAGCGGGAAGATATTTTACTGAGGTGCGCAATGGCATACTACCCGAAGTTAACGCAAAGGGCGACATCGAGACAGATTGTTGATACCTTTGCGGGATATAATCACAATCTGAAAATCAGGGACGGAGAGTTCTTTGACACGAAGAACATGACGACACAGCATTATCCGATGCTTGCAAACAGAGGCAAGCGCGGGCGGCTCGACCGGTCCTTCACCAAATTGCAGGCGATCATTGCCAAAGACGCCCTGTATTGGGTTGACAATGGAACACTGTATGCGAATGGATACGCGACCGGGCTCACAGGGCTGCAAACCGAAAAGGAAACACAGCTTGTCAGCATGGGCGCGTATATCTGCATTTTCCCTGATAAGAAGTACATTAACACACAAGACCTTTCTGATTATGGCAGCATGGGCGCTGAATGGAGCTATACAGGCGCTGTGACCTATACAATGTGCCATCAGGACGGAACATACTACACAGACGTGACAAAAAGCGCAGATGCACCGGAAAACCCCGCAAACGGCGCTATCTGGATTGATATAACGAACAATGTTGTGCGGGAATACAGCGTATACACTGAGACGTGGACTGTTCTTGAAACGGTTTACACCCGCGTGGACTTCCTGACAATGGGGCAGCTCGTGACGGCTTTCAAAGAATACGACGGTATAAACATATCCGGCGCGTACTTTGAAGACTTGAACGGAAGCAAGATCCTGTATGCCGTCGGCGGCGACCCTGTGACAAGCTATGATTACGTTGTGCTTATCGGCATTCAGGAAGAGCAGTACACGCAGACCGGCGCGAATATCCGATTTTCCCGCAAGGTTCCTGACATGGATTATGTCTGCGAGGCACAAAATAGGCTGTGGGGCTGCTTCTACGGGAACGACGGCACGCAGAATATCAACGAGGTTTACTGCTGCGCACTCGGAGACTTCCGGAATTGGGAACAGTATTTAGGCGTCAGCACGGACAGCTGGCGTGCAAGCAGAGGTTCAGACGGACCGTGGACAGGCTGTATCAACTATCTCGGAACGCCTACGTTCTTCAAAGAGAATGTGATCCACCCTGTTTCTGTTTCTTCTGTCGGCGCACATCAGATCGGTGATATTCCCGCAAGAGGCGTGCAGCAGTGCAGCCACAAGAGCCTTTGCGTAGTCAATGAAACACTGTACTACAAGAGCAGAACCGGCGTAGTGGCTTATCAGGGCGGTATGCCTGCCGATATTTCACAGGCTCTCGGAGAAGAGAAGTATTACAGCGCGGTTGCCGGCGTATTCGGGCAGCGGTACTACATCAGCATGAAGGATTCCGGCAATATGTGGCACCTGTTTGTATTTGACGCAGGAAAAGGCCTCTGGATGCACGAGGACAACACCCATGCGGAATGCTTTGCACAGGTGGGAGACGAGCTGTACGCCGTCGTGGCCAACGGAATAACGGCGCTGAACGGCACGGAGGGAACACCGGAGGGAGATTTTGAGTGGAGCTGCACATCCGGCGTGCTCACCTATGAATATCCGGACAGGAAATACCTTTCCCGGTTCAACATCCGCGTGAACATGGGAATCGGAAGCGGGTTCCGGATGTTTATCGAGTACGACAGCAGCGGAACATGGAATTACGCCGGATACTTCCACCTTCCTGTTACCGGCACCGTGACAATCCCGGTGCGGCCGCGCAGGTGCGATCATCTACGAATTAAGTTTCTCGGGCACGGCGATATTCGCATGTATTCCATTGCAAGGATATTGGAGAAAGGAAGTGACGTGTAATGCCTTTCTCCTTCGCTGAGAAACCGCCGATTATAACCGGTCAGAACAAAAAGGACATTGAGAATATCCGAGACTATCTGTTTCGCATGGTTCAAAGTCTCGGCGAAGTGACAGGAGCCGACGCCATACCGGACAATGCAGGTGTGACGATTGCCTATCAGAAAGACGGAACACAGGTTCTTAAGACCGGCGGTACCGGCGACGCAAGCAGCAAAAATATTGCCGACGTAAGGAAAAACGCACAGGAGCTCAGATCTCTGATTATCAAATCCGCGAAAAAGCTTCAGCAAGAGATTGACGACATAGAGAACAACACCTTCTACGTCAAGTATGCAGACGATTTCGCGGGAGAATATCCGGAGGTAATGTACAACAGGCCGACGGAAGACACCTATTACATGGGCGTGTGCTCTTCCACAGAGCCGACAGCGCCGACGAACCCGCAGCTTTATACATGGAGCCGCATTAAAGGCAATGGCGGTACAGGCCTGAACAGTGCGACAATATTCCTGTACCGGCGCGCAGAGAGCGCACCGACAAAGCCGAGAACAGACCTGACATATACATTTGCTTCCGGGCGGCTGGATTTAGGACCCGCAAGCGTGGCAGGACACAAGCTCACGGACGCGGACGCCTCCGCAAGCGGGCATGTTATCAGCTTCCACAGCGCGGAAGTGGAAAACCACAATATCAGCGTTACCGGTTGGACGCAGGAAATACCGGACAGCGACGGGCGGCCGTGCTGGGTTATCACAGCGACGGCCATAGCCACCACAGCGACGGACGTTATTCACCCTTCGGAGTGGAGCGAGGTTAAAAAGCTGGTGGAAGACGGTGCGGAAGGCCGTGAAGGACTGCCGGGCAGAGACGGGAGCAACGGGCAGGACGGACGCGACGGACGCGACGGAGTTGACGGGCATGACGGGAGCGACGGTACCGACGGTTACAACAACATTATCCTGTTCCTGTATAAGCGCAGCGCAACAGCTCCTACTATCGACTTCCGCACGGATATTACCTATACATTTTCAACAAAGAACATGTCGGGAATTCCAACAGGTTGGAGCAGAACGCCGCCGGAAACCGGGACAGACCCGCTCTATGTTACAGCTGCAACGGCGATCAGCCGCACAGACACGGACACAATAGCCTATAACGAATGGTCAACACCTACGCTTATGGCTGAAAACGGGGAACAGGGCACGCCGGGAACTCCGGGAGCGGACGGCAGAACACCTTACCTGCATATCAAGTATTCCAATGACGGCGGCGAGACCTTCACTGACAATTATGGTGAAGAGCTGGGTACATGGATAGGCATGTATACCGACTTCACGGAGCAGGACAGCCGGGAAACTTCTGATTATGCGTGGAAGCGTTTCGCGGATGATACAGAGCTTCAGGCAATGATTGAATCCGGTGACGCGGCTGTTATCCGGTACGTTGACAGCAAAACGGAAGTTTACAACGAGCTGTACGTTGCTCAGTCTGATTTCGGCACCTTCCAAGAGAACGTGACAAGCATGATCGAGACGACCGCACGCGGCGTTGTGGAAACATACGACTACGGCGCAAGCATTGAGAGTATGCAGGACAGCATTGACCTTCTGCAAAGCTATTACACAAGCGTACAGGGCGAGATCAGGCGAGGCATTGTTGAGGATCCAGATAATCCGGGCGAGTATGTGACCGGCATTGCCATAGCGCAATCGCTGAAATTCTCCGGCGAATGCGGCCCGTCAGACCCGCGCAACCCCGGCGACGGCTACACCTATTACTACATGAACAGCGGTCAGACATTCGGCCTTTATACTTCCGTCGGCTGGCAATTCTGGATAGACGGATACAAAAAGGGCTGGTACAACTCTCAGGACGGTATGCTTCACGTTGCAAACGTGCTCATCGAGCAGATTTTGCAGATCGGAAGCAGCTGGCAGGTAAAGAGCTCCGGCGATGGCAGCGAACTTGAATTTCTCTTTGTAGGGAGTTAAGCAATGGGAACTCTAAGCTTACAATATAAAAGGGCGAGAACGTCAAGCGGCTGGGGCGGCTGGGCGGCTATCAGCGGTCAGGATATATCGGATAGCGCCGTCGGGTACCACGTCGTATACTCCGCAAGTCTCGGCTTGACCGGCGGGCAGCATCTTACCGGATGCACTGTAACGACGAACTTTGTTTCACGCGGCGCAACGTCCACACGAACGATCACCTGTTACATGTATACGTTCGACCCGACCGGCTATTCCTCCCCGCCGAGCGGCTATGTCGGTTACGCGGTTCAGTATTCAAGCTTCGGGCAATACGGCGTAAACCTGCAATTCAATATCAACGGCCTTGATATTTCAAGCGGCGGTACCGTCTACTTCTGGTTCAACAACCAAGTGAGCGGTGCTTCCGACTATCAGTGGCACGAGGGAACGAACGAATACACCGCCACGCCGTATGCCGTCGGTACCTACACGGCGGCGGCGCTGTCTCTCAGTTTGAGCAGCTCCAACGTTACGACGGGCGGCAATCAGGTTGCAACCATAGGAAACGGAAGCGGAAGATGGTGCACCGTGCGCGTCTACTACGGCAGCACGCAGCTATATGCGGCGAGTACGTCAACCGGATCACTGACTATACCGGTTACAAAGAGCTGGTTTACGACAGCAGGGCTAACTACGGTTACAAGCTTCAGCGTTTCGGTTCGGATAGACGAGGACAGCAGCCTATATCAAGCCTTCACCGTTACGGCTGGCACTGATATGACGCCGACGGTCACGAACATCACGACACAGATCGTGCAGACCGGAAGCGCGGCAACGTACTTCCCTTCCACATATCTTGCGAACATATCAAAGTGCAAGGTATCTGCAACCGTAACGAGCCGTTCAAATGCCTCTATATCCTCTGTGCGTCTTTCATTCTCCGGCGGTTCCTCCGTCATAATGACGTACAACAGCAGCACCGGGAAATATGAAGGTACAACGGCAGCGCTGACAACAAACGTTTATTTCACCGTACAGGCGACGGACAGCAGAGGCCTTTCAGGGAGCGGCACGAGCGGGACTGTTACTGTTGTGCAGTATTCAAAGCCTGCAATCAACATCAACAGCTCTTACACATACCGCTGCAACGGTTCAGGCACACCGCAGAGCGGCGGCGCTTACTGGCGGGCAATGGCGACGGCAACGTACTACACCGCACTGAGCGGGAACAGCCTGCTGCAATTCAAGGTTCAGATCAACACCGGAACCATAGTAAACCTCACTTCCGGCGTTCAGACTTCCGTGCAGGGCGGTTCGCTCAGTCAGACGGTTAACTACACGCTGACATTCACGATTCAGGACAAGGTTAGCGAACCGATTACAAAGACCTTTGTTCTGGAAAGTATCACACGAAACGTCGTTATCAAGAGGAACAATACCGGTACCGCCGTGGGCGTAGGAACCACACCGACAAGAACGGCCGGCAGCGCGGTTGAAGTTCCTATCGGCGGCGACTTCCTTATCGGAGGAATACCGGCGCAGTCTTTTGAAATACCGTACAACGACCTGCTGAACGGCTCAACCTTCGGAAAAGACTTCCTCAATGTGAACCACGATAACCGCAGGTCTATTGAAAATGCGTCGGCGTTTTTCTACAGGCCGCTTTCGGAACTCAGCTCATGGGCGAACGGACCGACGACGAACGACGCTTACAACTGGCGCGGGTACCGCACGGTTCTATGGTATAACGCATCTTTCCAGATGGTTATTGTATTTGAATTCTACCCGTATCCGGGAAGAATATGGTCAAACTTTTACAACGGCACACTCGGCTGGACTGGATGGAGATTCACACAGGCGGCTGTTCCGGCAACTTAAAGAAAGGAGCTTACAACAATGGCACAAAAAGAGTATGAGCAGATTCCGGAACCGGTTATGCAGGCGGCTATGACGCAGGCGACACCGACAGGACCGCAGCAGAAACCCGTATATGCCGGGAGCTTTGACAGCCAGTTACAGAGTATCTTTGATAAGATTTCCAACAGGGAGCCTTTTCAGTACGATGTAAACGCAGACCCGCTCTATCAGGCAGCGAAAGACAACTACATCCAGCAGGGCAAACTTGCCATGAAAGACACAATGGGGCAGGCCGCAGCGCTTACGGGCGGTTACGGCAGCACCTACGGGCAGCAGGTAGGCCAGCAGGCGTACGACGCGCACCTGAAAGATCTCGGAGCGGTTATCCCGGAGCTGTACGGCATGGCATACGACATGTACAGGGACAAAGGCGACGACCTTCTTACTCAGTACGGGCTTATCGGAGATATGCGCGACACAGAATACGGCAGGTACCGAGATAGTCTCGACGACTGGAATTATGAACAGGAAGTTGCCCGGCAGAAGGAAGAGACGGAGTATAACCGCCGTATCGACGAGGAAAAGACGGCGTACAGCCGCCAGCAGCAGGCATACGCAAACCTTGTGGCGCTTATCAAGGCCTCCGGCTATCAGCCCACAGATCAGGAGCTTGCGGCAGCAGGGCTCACGAGAGCGGCGGCAAATTCCCTTGCAAACGAATACACGCGCAGCATCACACCTGTTGTTACACCTTCCAGCGGCGGCAGTTCCGGCGGAGGACGTTCTTCCGGCGGAAGCTCCGGCGGCGGCTCCGGCTACGATTCTTCCGTTGCTGCCATTCAGCAGCAGCTTAACGCAATGGGCGCTGGGCTTTCCGTTGACGGTATCTGGGGCCCGCTCACGCAGGCGGCCTATGATAAGTACATGGGCGGCGGCGGTTCCGGAAGCGGAACAAAAGGAAGCTACAATTCCGGAGAACTTCTTGACGCGGCGGCTGCCGGTGCTTCCAAATCTCAGATTGAAAAGGCTTTGCAGGCGCGCGGCGTAGACACGAACGACAAGTACGTTCAGGCAGATATAAAGTGGGCACTCAGCAAATAAGGAGGTAGCCAGCTATGGCACAGAGAAAATCCTTGTTAGAAGAAATCAGAGAGCAGAACAGCGGCGCAAGCTTTAATCAGCAGGTCGTTGATACTGCAAAGAAGAGCTACACTGTACCGGACGTAGCGCCGGTACAGCATCCGACACAGCAGCAGGGGCAGCAGAGAACTTCCCTGCTGCAAGAAATTATAGACAGTGACGGCATGGGCGGGCTGAATCAGGACTACGCACAGAAAGCGCTTGATTTTGACGGCGGTTTCGGCGCGATTCCCGGCGGCTACATCAAAGGCGAAGACGGCAACGTCTACATGCACGATTACAGCAATAACGCTGAAATCCTCCGTCAGCGCGCAGCGGAGAAGAAAACAGGCGGCGTCTACAAACCGGAAGACATGAGCTTTGCAGATCAGGTTATTGACCGCATACTCGGTGTTGACCGCACGCAGGTTACCGGCGAGAAAACAAACTGGTGGCAGCTGCTTAAAGGCTCCGCAGCAAAAGGCATTAACCAGTGGAACGCCTCTGCATGGAAGAGTATAAACTTCCTTCTCGGCGGCTTTGCCGAAGAGGTTCATAATCTCGGCCTTGAAACCGTCAACGGAGTTATTGACGGGCTAAACATGATTCCCGGCGTCAATCTTGATTACGTCGGGGAAAATTCAAAGAACCTGCTGCAATGGGCGGCAGACGACGCGCAGGCCGGTTATGACAATGCCTTGAAGAAATACGGCGACAACGCCAACAGCAGCCGGGCGGCGCAGATCGTTGACACATTCGGCACTTCCCTTGTGGCTGCTGTCCCAATGGCTATTGAAGCGTTTCTTCTTGCACCGGTTCAGGCGGCGCAGGCAGGAGCCGTTACCACGCAGGGATTACAGTATTTCTCCGGGCTGCAAAGCGCAGGCGGCTTAGAAGCTGCCGGGATGATGGCAAAGGAAGGCCTCACAAAGCTTGTAAAAAACCCGCAGTTCTGGACTTCCTATTTGCAGGTTGCCGGTGACGGCTACGAAGACGCGCTTGCCGACGGCATGAGCGAAGAGGACGCAGCAACCTACGGCCTTGTAAACGGATTCTTTAACGCAATGGTTGAAATCGGCGGCGCAGATGAAGCGCTCGGCGGTATTCAGAACCTTCCTATGCGTCTTGAACAGATGCGGAACCAGCAAGGAAAGAAAGCCGTTGTTGAATGGTTCAAAGATGCTGTACTCGGTGAAGGCAAAGAAGAAGTTCTTCAGGGCGTTTTAGAGCGCGGATTGAAGAGTTTCGGCGGCGTGGATGTTCCTGTTGCCTCACTCGACCCGACGGACGACAGGGCGATTTTCAACCCGTTCACCGCAGCGGGAGAGTTTACCGGAGGCGCCGTCGTCGGTCTCGGTCTCGGCGGCGGGCAGGTTGCCGTTGATAAAGCTATCAGAGGCGGCGTGAATGCCATTCAGGAGCAGGCACGCAACCGGCAGACACAGCAGACCATTCCGACGGAGCTTGAAACCGGCACGCAGTATGTTCAGCAGGTAGTTTCCAATATGGAAATACCGGAAGCGCAGCAGCGTATTCTTATGGACGGGCTCAACATCGGAGACGCGGATCCGCAGACTTATGCACACGGCATACAGGAAGCTTTTCAGCTCGGCGAAATGGGGCTTACTTATGAACAGGCTGTTGAAAACTCGACGCAGAGCGACGCGCTCACCCGCGAACAGTTTCAACATGCGTGGGAGATCGGAGCCCAGAAATCAGGACACAGCGTATCAACGGACGTTCCGGAAGTATCAAGGCGAGGTATCAATGTTCCGGACTTTGAAAACATAGAGGAATTCAGCCGCACATATCCTACACCGGAAAAGATTACTGAGATATTCGATCAGGCGGCAGATGTTGACGTGAATGAATTTGCCGCCGGGTTCCGCGCTGCATACGATATGGGGCAGAGCGGCGTTAGCGCTTCATATCTCACGGAAGCCAACGTACCCACTCTTACCGATGCACAGCGCACAGCGGCATATCAGCTCGGCCAGACGGACGCAGAGGCGCAGGCGGTCAACCGCGATCTGAAAACAGCTTCCAAGCAGCGGAGCGGGAATTTGCAGCGCGTCAAGGGTACCGTGCGCGGCGAGGGCGTGACCATTGCCGACATGAGAACCGCTTTCAACGACCGGCAGAACACCGCATACAGGCTCTTGACGAAGTACGCGGAGACAACAGGCGTCAACATCGTCCTTTACAATTCACAGGCAGACAGCACGACCGGGCTTTATCCGGAAGCGCAGGGGCGTTTCCAGTGGAAGGACGACAGCATATACATTGACATCAACAGCGGCCTTAACAGCATTAAGGACGTGAACAGTCTCGGCAATTACACCATGCTCCGCACGTTTGCTCACGAGTTCACGCATTTCATTGAGAAATGGAACGCGGCAGAGTATAATGAATTCAGACAGTTTGTTTTTGATACGCTGGAAAGCAGGGGCGAGAACGTACATGACCTGATTGAATCCATGCAGGCGCGAGATACGAGCGGGAACATGACTTATGAACAGGCTTCCCGCGAGGTTGTGGCAGATGCAATGATGGACATTCTCCCGGACAGCAACCTTGTTCAGCAGCTTGCCAGCGAACATCAGAACATTTTCCGTCGCCTGCTTCAGAAACTGCGCGAGTTTACGGCACGCATGAAGCAGTATTACCGGGAGATCAGCAGCAAGGCACCGAGAGAGGCGCAGGCGTTAAAGGAAAACAACGCCTACATGGACGGCATTGTCCAGATGTGGGATAGAATTGCAAAGGGCGCTGTTGCGAATTATCAGGGCGCAAACGGTGAAGTTCTGATAGACCAGCCTGCAAAGCCCGACAATCTTCCGAAACGCTCAGCACAGCAGAAAAATGTACGTTCTGTTGTGGAAAATGCTCAAAACGCTGCCGGAAATGCTCAGGAAACCGGAAATGTGCGCAAGCGCGTAGGTATGGACTTCTTCCGCACAGGCGAATATGAGACCGTGGACGAGACAGCGCCCGTGCTGAAAGACATGGTTCCGCGCAAAGCAGAACCGGAAAAGCGGCGCATTGGAAGAGACTACTTTCCCGCCAATGACTTCACCAGTCAGGCAGAAGAAGGGCCCGACCTGAAAAGCATGGTTCCAAAAGCCGCTCAAAAGCCCGCAGAGGCGCAGGAAGAAGAGAAGGTATCAGATGTACCGGTAAACGAAGAAAAGCCCGCAGAAGAAGCGCCTGCAAGCGTGGCACGCACGCCGGAAGGTGAAAAGCTGTTTAACATGCTTTCTGCTGTCGGGAAAGTAACCATGAACGGCTATGAGTATGCTATCACGGCATACGCAGGCAGGAACGGAGACACCGTTTACAACGGAAGAATTACAAAGGTTTCCGGGCAAGACGGAGTGTACCCGGTTGAAAATGCACACAACCGTATCTTTGACAGCAATTTTGCGACGAGGGAAGAAGCTGTTGACGATCTCGTCGGAATCGCTGAGAACAACAGACTTTTAGAGGAGGTAACATCCAATGAAAGCACCGAGATTACCGAACCCGAAGCCGCTCCCGTTTCAGCAGAGAGCGACACTGACAGTAATGGGGACGGAGCTGTACGAGTATCTTCTGAACAACCGGAAGGAGCAGTACAGCGAGATGCAGCAGGACGGGAGCCTTCTTCCGTACCTTCAAAGGAAGGGCGAGGAGCTGGACGATCTCGTAATAGAGATGATGCAAAACGGAATGGACGAAGCCGGAGCGAAGGAAATAGCGAGAGCGGAGTTCAACCCGGACGTGAACCCGTACTAAAAGAAATTGTCATAGACCTTACGCCGGAAGAACAGACCCGGCAGAAGGAAGAGCTTCACGAAGAAACTGTGCAGCAGGTTGAGCAGAAGTCAACCGAAAGCGCCGGAGGGAACAATTATCAGATCGGCGAAAGCCTTGACCTTCCCAGCGGCAGCAAAGCACGGTACAAGGCGAACGTTGAAGCTATCCGCATTGTAAAGCAGCTCGAAGCCGAAGGGCGAACCGCGACCGCAGAAGAGCAGGCCGCGCTTGCCCGCTATGTAGGCTGGGGCGGCATTCCGGAAGCCTTTGACGAGAGAAAGACGGAGTGGAGCAAAGAATTTGCGGAGCTGAAAGAGCTGCTTACCGACGAGGAATACAAAGCGGCGAAGGGCAGCACGCTGAATGCGCACTACACCAGTATTCCGGTTATCCGTGCCATGTATCGCGGGCTTGAAAAGCTCGGATTCAAAGGCGGCCGTATGCTGGAACCTTCCAGCGGCGTAGGAAACTTTGTAGGCGCTATGCCTGCAAACATGACCGGCGGCGTGAAGAGCTGGACTATGGTTGAGCTTGATAACATCACCGGGCTTATCGCAAAGCACCTTTACCCGCAGAATGACGTTCGTATCGAAGGATTTGAAAACACGATCCTTCCGGACGGATATATGGACGTAGCAATCGGCAACGTTCCTTTCGGCAATTACCCTGTTGTAGACAGGGCGTACCCGAAGAAGATCACTTCTGCGATTCATAACTATTTCTTTGCAAAGTCTCTTGATAAGGTTCGTACCGGCGGTATCGTGATGTTCATCACGTCAAGCTACACCATGAACGCCAACGACAAGACCGTTCGCAGCTACATTTCAAAGAAGGCTGACCTTCTCGGCGCTATCCGGCTGCCGAACACAGCCTTTTCAGGGAATGCAGGTACCAGCGTTGTAACGGATATTCTCATTCTGAAAAAGAGAGCTGCAGGGACAGAGTATTCCGGTGTTCCCTTTGTTGAAACTGAATACGATTATAAATTCGGTTATCAGAACGAGTATTTCAAAGCTCACCCGGATATGGTACTCGGAGAACAAGCCACCAGCCGAGGTATGCACTACCGCGACGAATACACGGTAAACCCGTTTACAGATCGCGGAAGCCTTGAAGAGCAGATAGATAAAGCTTTCCAGAACATCACCGGTAAAATGGATTACCCGGCGCGTCCTACTACCGAGAAAGCAAACATCAATGCTCAGAAAGCAGAAAGAGGCACGAAGCAGGGCGGCTATGTGCAGAAGGACGGAAAGATTTATCAGAATGACAACGGTATTCTGGTAGAGGTTGAAGCGGACGAAAAGACTGCAAAGAGAATCACCGGTATGCTCGGAATCCGTGATATTGCCCGCCAGCTCATGAACGCGCAGCAGCAGGGCACGGACGAGAAGAGCATAAAGGACATTCGCCGTAATCTGAATAAGCTGTATGATTCTTTCGTGAAGGAGTACGGCTATCTTAACAGCCCGGCGAACAAAAAAGCATTTCAGGGAGACCCAGACCGTTTCAGCCTGTTTGCATTGGAGAATTGGGACGCGGAGAAGAAGACGGCGACAAAGGCCGACATATTCACCACCGACACCATAAAGCCGAACCAGACTGTCACGCACGCGGAAACCGTGAAAGACGGACTTGCGGTATCGAGAAACACCACCGGCGGCGTGGACGTTCCTCTTATTTCCCGCCTTACCGGGAAGAGTGAAGCGGACGTAATACAGGAACTTATTGAAGGCGAACTTGCCTTCAAAACAAAGGACGGCAGCCTTGAACCTGCTGAAACCTACCTTTCCGGAAACGTCAGGGCGAAGCTCCGCGACGCGCAGGGGCTTGTTGGAATTGACAAGGATTTTCAACATAACGTTGACGCGCTGAAAGCCATTGTCCCGGCTGATATTCCGCATGAGCAGATATTTGTTCAGCCCGGTACCCCGTGGATTCCGGAAAGCGTTTATTCAGACTTTGCCGCATATATTCTCGGCGGGAACAACCACCGGTATTACGGCGGTCCCGATATTGCAATCCACCGCAGCAATCAGACCGGCAACTTCACAATCGACCTGACCAATAAACGGCTGAAAAGCAATTACCAGAATACACAGGAATGGGGAACTCCGAAGCGTTCTTTCCTGAACCTTCTGGAAGCTATGATGAACAGCCGCAGCGTGACTGTAACCTATAAGGACGCGGAAGGACACACCATTGTTGACCGTGTGGCAACCGACGCAGCCAATGAAAAAATAGAACAGATCACAAAGAAGTTTCAGGAATGGTTGTGGGAAGACGCGGAGCGGGCGAAAGACCTTGAATATCTCTATAACGAGACTTTCAACAATCTTGTTACGCCGAAGTATGACGGCGGCACGCTCACTGTAAACGGCCTCCGCGCAGGCTGGGGACTGCGCCCACATCAGGCAGACGCCGTACAGCGTATTGTTTCTTCCGGAGGAAATACGCTGCTTGCGCACCGCGTAGGCGCAGGAAAAACGCTTGAAATGGCGGCGGCAGCAATGAAGCTGAAAGAACTCGGCATTGTTCAGAAGCCCATGTTTGCCGTTCCGAAATCGCTTGTTGCACAGTGGGGAAAAGAGTTTTCTTCCTACTTCCCTGCCGCAAAGCTGCTTGTCGCAGAGCAGAGCGATTTCACACCGAACAACAGAAAGACTTTTGCAAACCGTATTTCTACCGGAAACTATGATGCAATCATTGTTTCCTATGAACAGTTTGAAAAGATTCCTATTTCAGATCAGTTTGCCTTGTCTCTTTATCAGGAACAGGTTGAAGAGATCATTCAGGCCATAAAGGAAGCAAAGGAAGAATCCGGCGCAAAATCTATGTCCGTAAAGGACATGGAAAAGAAGCGCAAACAGCTTGAAGCGAAGATTCAGAAGCTTTCCGATAAGGCAAAGGACACTGACAGTATCGAATTTGAGCAGCTCGGCATTGACAGTATATTTGTTGATGAGGCGCACAATTTCAAGAACCTGTTCTATACAACCAGCATGAATAACGTCGCCGGTCTCGGAAACAAGGACGGCAGCAAGAGAGCGTTTGACCTCTACACGAAGGTTCGCTACCTGCAACAGCTCAACGGCGGGCGCGGCGTGGTATTCGCCACCGCAACGCCGGTCATGAACAGCATGAGTGAAATGTATATCATGCAGAAGTATTTGCAGCCAGACCTTCTTGACCAGCTCGGTCTTTCCACATTCGACGCATGGGCAAAACAGTTCGGCGAAGTGGTTAACGGCGTGGAGATCAAACCTTCCGGACAGGGATACCGCGTAAAGCAGAGCTTTTCACGGTTCAAGAACATGAGCGAATTGCAGCTTTTGTTCCGGAACTTCTCTGACGTTCTGACGCAGGTACCCGGCCTGAAAATTCCGAAGATGAAGGGCGGCGCTGTAAAGGTTGTTGAATGCGAGGCCGGAGAGTTCCAGCAGGAATACATGAAGCAACTGGAAGAGAGAGCGGACAATATCAAGAATGTTGACCCCAGCGAGGACAACATGTTAAAGATCACTTCCGACGGCAGAAAGATTTCCTACACCCAGCGCATGATTGACCCGTCTCTTCCATACGAGGAAGGATGCAAGCTGTATAAATGCGCTGAGAATATCGCAGAGGAATACAAGGCAAGCAAGGACGTGAAGGGAACGCAGATTGTCTTTTGCGATATGGCCACTCCGAAAGGAAAGAGCAACGTTGAAAAGGCGGGAGCTGAAGAAGATGCCGGCATGGACGCGGAGAGCACGAAGCTCTACGACGACCTGAAACGCCGCCTTGTGAAGCTTGGCATTCCGGCAAAGGAAATCGCTTTTATCCACGATGCAGACACCGACGCGAAAAAGAGCAAGCTTTTTGACGATGTTAACGCAGGCAGCGTCCGCGTGCTGATCGGAAGCACCGGCAAAATGGGCGTCGGCATGAACGCACAGAAGCGCGCCGTTGCAATTCATCATCTTGATGCGCCGTGGAGACCGGGCGACGTTGAGCAGCGCGACGGACGTGTATTCCGTCAGGGCAATATCAACGAGGAAGTAAGCAAATATGTCTATGTCACGACCGGCAGCTTTGATGCTCGCCTCTGGGATATTATTGACCGGAAGAGCAGCTTCATTGACCAGATAATGAACGGCGAGAACGTCGGCAGAGACGTAGAAGACACAGGCGAAGTCACGTTATCGGCGGCAGAAGTGAAAGCCCTTGCCTCTGGAAGCCCGCTCATTCTTGAACAGGTTCAGCTTGAAACAGACATTAAGAAGCTGCAAAACCTTTATATGGCACACCGGCAGAGTGTTGTCGAGGCTGGGAGAAAGCTTCAGGAAGCCAAACGGGAAAAGGCAGAAGCAGAAAGACGCGCTGCCAATGCCCGGAAGGACGTCAAAAACCGCACGGAAGAGAGCACAGACGACAAGTTCAGCATTACCGTAGGCAACAAGGCATATAAGGACAAGAAAGAAGCAGGAAAGGTCCTTATGGCTCACGCAGCAGCAAAGGCCACCGAGGAAACCTACACGAAGATCGGAACATTCGCCGGGTTCGATATTTCCGTTGTGCAGGCAAAGGAAGGCGTTATCGGCCTGCTGAAAGCCGACGGCGCGTACAAATTCAATACCTACCCGGACAATACTACTCTGATGATTACCAACATGCAGAAGGTATTGAACGGGCTGGAAACATACGCGCAGGCCTATGAAGAGACTGCAAAGCAGAAAGAGCAGGAGATCAAGGCGCAGGAGACCTTAATGCAGGCTCCTTTCCCGCGTCAGGAAGAGCTTGACCAGAAGCGGAAGCGCTACAATGAAGTCATGGAAGAGCTCAACCCGAAGGAAGAGCAGGCCATTGACAGCGGAGAAGACGAAGACAATGTTGAATATTCCCTCCGCGTCCGTCAGGAATTCTCCAGCGCAAAGACTTCTCTGAATCAGGTTGCCGCACTGTTCAAAAGCAAGCATTTCCAGCCGGAAGATGTTAATATAGACATCGGCGGCGGTGCTTTCAACGCAACGACAGAATACCTTGCCGAAGAATACGGAACCACGAACATGGTTTACGACCCGTACAACAGAGGAATTGACGAAAACCTTGCAACACTGGATTATCTAAGGACGGGAAACCGCGCTGACACAGCTACTTGTGCAAACGTCCTGAACGTTATCAAAGAGCAGGAATCCCGGCGCAACGTCATTCTTGAAGTTGCGAAGTCTATTAAAGAGGACGGCACCGCATATTTCTCTGTTTATGAGAAAGACAAGAGCGGTACCGGCGTGCAGACCGGCGCTGACCAGTGGCAGAACAGCAGGGCTACAGCAGATTACGTCCATGAAATCGAAGAGTTCTTTGATAACGTGGAGCGAAAAGGCGCTGTTATTATCGCAACGAACCCGAAGGAAAACCTTCCTTCCGCTTTTTGGCGTATTACCGAAGAGGAAGAAATAGAGTATTCCACCAGACGGAACAGCGGACTTTCAGACCGGGAAGTTCTCAGCATGGCGGCGAACGATATTGACGTGGAAAGCCTCTCCGACGTAGAGCGGAACGCCCTTTCGATATTCAATGAACGCCTTACACGGTTGCAGGAAGCGCAGGAGCAGCGCGCAGAGCTCGGCAGGCAGTATAAAGACCAGCAGTTTACAAAGGGGGGCTCCCGTCAGGAAGCCGACCGGATTCGTGCTGCAATGTCTGTCTTAGATTCTAAGATTAAGAGCCTTGAAAACAGTCTCCTTAGTCTTGAAAACAAAGACGTGTTGAAAACTGTGCTGCAAAAAGCCCGCCGTGTCGTGGAGCAGGAAGAAAAGAAGCGCGGCGACGAGAATTTGAAGCGGTACCGGGAGCGCCGCAATGAGAGCGCGGCTACCCGGAAATACAGAGACCGCGTGCGCATGGAAGTAGAAACCCTCCGGAAGTGGCTTGTCAACCCCAGCAACAAGGATATGCGGGCACACGTCCCGGCAGAGATTCAGAAAACCGTTGCGAACTTCCTTGAAAGCATCAACCTTATGAGCAAAACGGCGCTCCGGACAAGCGGCCTTGATACCACGAAGGCCGACGAAAAGTACCTGAAGAACATGAAGAAGATGCGCGACGCGATCAAAGCAAACGTAGATTCTCAGGGGCTTTACTCCGGATATGCCGACCTGCCGGAAGACTTCATAGAAAACTTCAATGCGCTTATCAGCAAGACGGAAGAGCATATTAAGAACAATTCCGGTCAGTTCGTTGTAAATGAAATGAGCGCGGCAGATCTGAAACAGCTTTCCCAGACGTTGAAGACGCTGAAAAAGTACATTACCACCATGAACATGTTCCACAACAACGCCATGTTCCAGCACACCTATGAAGCCGGAGAAGAAACGGTTGAACATCTTAGCAAGTTCAGCAAATCCAAAAAGAGCGGGCTTGCATACAAATTCATGCGTTTTGATTACATGCGTCCGTCCTACGCCTTTGAGCACTTCGGAAAAGGCGGGCAGAGCATTGAACATGAATTCCGGGAAGGACAGGCAACACAGGCTTTCCTTGCGAACAAGATTATTGATTTTGCAAAGAAGACCTACACCGGCAAAGAAGTAAAGGCGTGGGGCGAACAGACAAAGACCTTTGAGCTTTCAGACGGCGAGACTGTCACGGTCCCGATCACGCACCTTATGAGCCTTTATTGCCTGAATAAACGCCCGCAGGCGCTCACACACATTTACGGCGACGGGATCCGCGTAGCGAACTACAAGAACGGGAAGAACGTAGAGCTTGACGAAGGGCACCTTGTAACGCTGAAAGACGTTCAGAAGATGATTCAGGAGCTTACACCCCGGCAGATGGAAGTTGCCGACGCTCTTCAGAAGTACATGAGCACGGAAACTGCTGCATGGGGCAACTACGTTTCTATGGCACGTTTCGACGTGGAGCAGTTCACGGAGGAAAATTATTTCCCGATCAACAGCGACGGCAGGTATCTTTCCACAACGGCAGACGAGAGCCCGGACAATGCAGGCCTATACGCCCTTCTGAACAGCAGCTTCACGAAGGAGCTGAAAGAGAACGCCAGCAACCGCATTATCCTTTACAACATCTTTGATGTATTCGCCAACCACACCGCAAGCATGACGCAGTACAGGGCGTTTGCCCTGCCGATGCTGGACGCGCTGAAATGGTTCAACTACAAGAACGACGACACCAGCGTGCGCACAAAGCTTTCCTCTGCTTTCGGTGCACCGCTTGACGAACGCGCCGGCAGCGGAGCAAAGGGATATGCAGAACAGTTCGTTATCAACCTTCTGAAAGCCTACAACGGCACTTCCGCACAGGGCGACCCGTATGATTCCCTCCCGCTCAAAATGCTGCATCACTTCAACGGCGCTGCCATTGCGTACAACCTGCGCGTTATCATCCAGCAGCCGACGGCGATCACGAGGGCGGCAATGATTCTTTCCCCGGCAAAGCTGACAAAGGGGCTCAGCATGAGCACCTTGCAAATGAATAAGCTTGCTGAAGAAATGGAAGCGCACAGCGGCATTGCTGCATGGAAGGCGCTCGGATTCTATGACACCAACATTTCACGCGGGCTCACTGACCTTATCAAGCAGAACCCCGGTGTTATGGACAGAGTTATGGAAGTGGGAACCAAAGGCGCAGAGCTGGCCGACCGGTATACATGGGCTGCTATGTGGTACGCAGCGAAAGACACCGTGCGCCGCAGCGATTACAAGACCGAAGAAGAATACTTCAAGGCCGTCACAGATCTGTTTGAAGACGTGATTTACAAGACGCAGGTTGTTGACAGCCTCCTGACGAAAGCTCAATTCCTCCGTTCCAAAGGCGGCATTGCCCGGCAGATGGGCTCTTTTATGTCGGAACCTTCCGCAACAATGTCCATGCTCACGGACGCGCACTTCAAGTACACGGACGATATACAGCAGGGCATGAGCAGAAGCGAGGCATGGCAGCGCAACGGCGGGAATATCGCAAAGACCATTGCCGTGTACGCAATCGGGCAGGTTATTCTTTCCGGTATGCAGGCAGTCATTGACGCATGGAGAGATCAGGACGACGAGGATAGCGAAAACTGGCTGAACAACTATCTGCAAAAGTATCTGAAAGCCTTTAAGGGCAACGTCGTTGAGGAAGAAATGATATTTGGCAAGATTCCTCTTGTGTCTGAGCTTTACGAGCTGATGAAGAAATACCTCGATTCATTCGGAGTTTTCGACAAGCTCAACATTGACATGTACGGTAATGATGTTGATTCAGGCATGTCCATGTATACGAAGTATCTGACAAAAGCAATAGACATAATCGCTCAGAAAAAGCAGGGAAAAGGATCCAACTACACACCGTACTCCATTATCTACAATCTGATAAAGGCGACTTCAAATCTTTCCGGCATCCCGTTTGCTACGGCATGGAGAGAAGTGCAAGACGTGTGGAACAACACAGTAGGTTATTTCGACCCGAGCAAAAAGCTTGTTTCTTATCAGCGTGCTGTTGATAAAGCCTATTCGGAATACATTCAGCCTTCCGGAATGTCGCAGAAAGATTATCAGGCGATTCTTGACGATGCGGACACTGTTCACGGAGACAGCAACGGGAAATATAAGCAGGATGAAGTTGGAGCTGCGCTTGTTGCTGCGCTGGAAGACGGACGGATTACAGAAGAACAGGCAAATGCCGTCTGGCGCTCCAAGTGGCACGCTGATAACAACAAGACCTTTGAGGAATGGAGAAACGGAGGGAAGAAGTCAGAAACCGCTGCATCATCGCAGAAGCTTACCGAAGTACAGTTCACACCGGCGGCAAAAGCACCGGCGGCAGCGCCCGTTTCCAACGCAAAGAGCTATGACGACTTCAAGAAGGTTCCCGTTTACGATACTCCGGCAAAGCAGACCATGTACGGCATCTGGGAAACACAGCTGCAACCTTCCGGCATGAGCCTTGACAGGTTCATTGAAATTCTGAATAACGCAGATACCGACGGGAACGACAGCATTAAACAAGATGAAATGGGCGTAGCGCTCATGACGTCTATGCAGAGCGGGGAGCTCACCTTTGAACAGTGCGACGCTATCTGGCGGGCACAGTGGAACAAAGCAAAGAGCAAGACCTTTGCGAAGTGGATGAACGGATAAAGGAGGACAGCATGAACGTTTCAACTTATCGCTTTTCGCTTGATTTAGACAAGCAAGATTCACAGGAATATGTAACCGTCAGGCAGGGTGACACGGCAAAATGCCTGTCCGTGCTGATAAAGGAGAGCGGCACTCCCTATATCATCACGGACGGCACCGCCGCCGTCCTTTCTGCAAAGAAGCCCGACGGAACATATATAACCGCAGATTGCACGATCACCGAGGAAAACCGCGTAGAGGTCGTGCTTCCTGCAACATTCACGGCCAATGTCGGCATTCTCGAATGCTGCATACAGCTTACGGAAGACAGCGCGGCACTGTCTTCCCCGCCGTTTGCAATCAACGTAGAGGACAAGCCGACGGCCTGACAAGAAAGGAGTTTTTAACCTATGGCAAACAGACCTTACCTTGACCAGATGGAAGTTGACGGAACCACATACGATCTCCGGGCAGCAAACGGAACCCCGGCTATCGAAGGTTACGGCGGCAACGATCTGAGCGAGGAATTTACAGCAGAACAGTTTCACTCTGCCATTGCAGCAGGAGACTTTTCAAAGATCCGTATCGGAGATTACTTCCCGATCACCCTGAACGGAAGCTACAAAGACTATGCACGCTTCACCGTACCTTCCGGGACGACATACTACAGCGACGCAGATCTCACGACAGAAGTAGGAACCACGGAAGCCGACGCAGAAGGCGAATATCAGAGCGCTACGGCAATCAAGTTTAAGGTTTCCGGTGCTGATGTATATGCTGCAATTACAGACTGCACGGCGGGCTTTGTGAAAACCATGAACGCCACCATGAAGATGGAAATTGCGGCAATCAATCCGTATCTCAGGCACGGTGACACAGAGCTTACGGCGCAGCACGTTCTTATGTGTTCCCGTGACTGTATGCCTCCTACGCTTCAGTACAGATGCAACAATAGTGTGTGGTTCGACACAGCGCAGGTCAACCCGTGGCGCGGCTCCGCATTGTGGGAAACCCTCAACAACGCAGAGGACGGCATCATCAAGCTTGTGGAGGGCTCCGCTCTCGGCTCCTATGTCTACAAAGGACCCAACAACAATGGTATGCGCGCGATGCTGGCTACAATGGCGGCAGGAGCAGGAAGCCCTTCAAACTGGGCATGGACGGACAGAGGCAGACTGTTCCTTCCGGAAGAGCGTGAAGTTTACGGTTCTCCTGCATGGGGAAGCGCAAGCGGCTACGTCGCCGGGAACCTCTATAACAAGTGGCCTATCTTCAACGGAACATCCCGCCATGTTATCAAAGGCGCCGGCGACGGCGGCGGCCGTAGCACCTGGTGGTTGGAGACCGCCTACTCGGCCACGTACTTTGCGTATGTCAGCTACTACGGGGCTGCCTACCCCTACCCCGCGGCCTACACCTACATCCGCGTGCCGCTCTGCTTCCTCGTCACCTAACACCTATACAGCGCCCCTCTATGGGGCGCTATCCTGAAAGGAATTGCCATGAGTAACGTCTACACAAGAAACCGAAACGCCACCGGGAAGGAATACTACGATATTGCGACGGCGATATATGTAGAGCTCCGGCGGCTGACCGGAAACCCGAATATCTTTCCAAAGAGGACACTTTATACCGACGTTGTTCCGATGATAAACAGCTGGCATGAAATGAGAAATAATCTTACCAAAGCGGAAACCCTCTTCCCGGTCGATGATTACAGTCTCAAAGTCAGAAAAGAATATTTGCAGCGGGCAATAGAAGCCGGTGAAACGCTGTTTACTCAGATGCAGGATTGTGTATGGGTGATTGAAAGCGTTACTCCTGACAGAGTGGAGCAGTTCGGAACCCTGCTTATACAGGAGCTGAAATTACTGCGCAGCCTTAAGAAAAACGCAAAGATACAAAAACCAAAATAATCACAGCAGGTTACCGGCTGTAAATCACCGTAGCAACTGGTGGTTGGAGACCGCCAACTCGGCCACGAACTTTGCGAATGTCAACAACAACGGGAATGCCAACAACAACAACGCGGCCAACACCAACATCCGCGTGCCGCTCTGATTCCGAATCAAAGGGCCAGTCACAGTAAACCCGAAAGGGCTGAACTCAGTGCCTTTATTTAGGAAGGAGCCGGTAACCTTCCCCGAATCTTTTTATTGAAGAAGGGTAAATATGTACGGCGATGCAAGGGGCGGACGCTGCTTGCATGGGTGAGTATGCGCACAGCTCACTTTCATGCCCCAATGCTACGCAGGTAGAACGGCGCTCTATAATAAGGCCTGTACGCCGTACCAAATTATTATGACAAGTGAAGAAAGACACCAAGCACGCTATTTGCGGCGAAAACAGAAGCGATACGAAAAGCGGAGAGCCGCCATAGCGGAGTATGATAACTACGAAAGAATGTGCACCTGCAACGCCCTGTTCAAAGCGGCGCGTCTTTCCGGCAATTCTATACGCTGGAAGGCGTCAGTACAGCGATATTTTATGAGCTGGCTACGGAACATCATTATTCTGCGTGAAAAACTTCTCGCGGAAGAAGATGTAACAATGGGCTTTATAGAATTTGACCTGTTTGAACGTGGGAAGAAGCGGCATATCAAGTCTGTGCACTTCAAAGAACGTGTCGCGCAGCGGTCTCTGTGTGACAATGCGCTTGTTCCTGTACTCAGCAGGAGCCTGATCTATGACAATGGCGCTTCACTGGAAGGAAAAGGAATATCTTTCGCACGTTCCCGGCTGAAACATCACCTGCACCAATACTACCGGAGAACCGGCGGCAACGAAGGATATATCCTGCTTATGGATTTCAGCGGATACTTTGATAACATTCTGCATGAGCCGGTTTATGAAATGCTGGACGCGGCTTTTGAAGATAAAAGGATCTTCGATTTATGCCGGCAATTCATTGAGCCTTTCGGCGAAAAGTCTTTAGGCATCGGCAGCCAAGTATCACAGATTCTTGCTGTCTCCTATCGCAGCAGCATTGACCACTACATAAAAGAGGTACTGCGCGTGAAGGAATACGGCTGTTACATGGATGATTGTTATCTCATCCACAACAACAAAGATTATCTGTGGCACTGCCTTGATAAAATCGACGGGCTGTGCAAGGCGAAAGGCATAAAGCTGAACCGGAAGAAAACGCAGATTGTGAAGCTTTCAAGAGGCTTCCCCTACATGAAAGGTGTTTACTATCTCACCGGTACCGGGAAAGTAATAGTAAAGCCGTGCAAGACGAACACAGCAAAGCACCGGAGAAAGCTGAAGAAGATGAAGAAATTCAAAGACGCCGGGGTTATCGGTCAAGATCAGATTACATGCGCACACAATTCATATCGCGGTTACATACTGAAAGACTACAACAGTCATAAAACCGTGCGTAGCATGGACAAGCTTTTTCATGAGCTGTTCGGTTACAGCACACTGATTAACCGAAAGGAGTATTTTTAATGTTTGTTTATGTAGACGGTGAAAAGAGAATCACTGCATTTAACCCCAATGATATGTCCGGCAATTCCGGCTGGGAAGAAGTCCCTGAAACCATCGGGGAGCCGATCACCGAGGAACACGGCGTTCCGATCTATAAGTATCAGAACGGGCACGTTGTTTCCCGCAGCAGACAGGAGATTGAAGAGGATATTCCGGAGCCCGTTCCTCCCGTCCCCTCCGACCTTGAAAGGCTCCAGCAGCAGGTAGCGGAACAGCAGACGCAGCTTGACGAGCAGGCAGACGCGCTTATCGAGCTTGCCGGATTGATCGTATAAGGAGGTATGATTATGGTTAAGGTATATGTTCGCGCGATTCTTGCCGAGAAAATGACCATTGACGACGTTCCGGAAAGATGGAGAGAAGAAGTTCGGGAAGCACTCGAAAACGATGAACAGGCCTGATGTAATCGAGGAGATCGCGGAGAAGGTTCACAACATTCAAGACCTTCTCCGGGAGTGCCCGGATGATATTGTTGACTATTACTGTGAACAGATCATCGAAAGGCTTAATGTTCTGGCGAAAGTAAATATGGAGGATTATTCATGAGCAAAGCAAGTATTTGGGCGAGGCTGAAAGAAAAAGGATTTTCAGACGAGGCCGCAGCCGCCATTATGGGAAACTTTCAGGCAGAATCCGCTTTCCGGTCGAACAATGTAGAAGACCGCAGTGGCATTCCTGATGAACAGTACACCCTTATGGTTGATAACCGCAGCTACAGCAGGGATAAGTTTATCCACGATTCCTACGGCTACGGCCTCTATCAGCTTACCTACTGGACCCGGAAAGCCGGGTATTACGATTTTGTCACCGCACGCGGGCTGTCCATTGCCGACGAGCAATCGCAGATTGATTACATGGTTAAGGAAATGCAGAGCGATTACCGCTCCGTGTATGACGTTCTCATGTCCGGCGCTTCCCTTTACGACATGGCGAAGAAGTACATGGTTTCCTTTGAGAATCCCTACGACCAGTCTGACGCTGCTATCAATGGCCGGTACAATAACGCGCAGGCTATCTACAGAGAGTTTGCCGGTACCGTTCCGGACGTTACCACCGATGGCGCAGGAGAGCCGCAGGATAGCGGGAAAGCGCAGGAGGATATTGATACACCGGACACACCGGAGAAACCCTTCTGGCCGCCCCGTATGCTTTGCAGCGGCATGGTAGGCTCTGACGTCGCCGTGTTACAGGCTGCATTGATCGCGCACGGGTACCCCGTCGGGAATATCGACGGGAACTTCGGAACAAAGACACACAATATGCTTATGGCATATCAGTGTGAAAACAATCTCGCTGCCGACGGAATTGCCGGTCGTCTTACATGGGGAAAGCTGGTGACAATGTAATGAGTGTTGTAATTACCCCTCAGAACATTATCACCGCCGGAGCCGTGATTGCTGCCGTCATTGCGATTCTGAAGTATTACAACAAAGTCTATGACCTTGTGAAACATCAGAAGGAGCAGGACAACGACATTAAGGCAATAAAAAGAGAGCAGACCTTAATAGTCTACTCTATGCAGGCTTGCCTTGACGGGCTTCAACAGCTCGGAGCGAACCACACCGTACCGGAAGCAAAAGAGAAGTTATCAAAATACATAAACCAGCAGGCGCATGACCAGCTGGATTGAAAGGAGAAATTGAAATGATGAACATTGTCAACCAGTATCTTACCCAGCTTATTCTTATATTCTTCCTTGCCATTGCGGCCTATCTCGGCGCACAGGCAAAGAAGCTGTACGGAAAGTATGTGACTACCGAAGTCAAGCAGTCTGTATGCCGCACGGTCGTTCGCTTTGTCGAACAGGTATACAAAGACCTGCACGGAGAAGAAAAGCTCTTTAAGGCTATGCACAGGGCGGCAGACATTCTTTGTGATTACGGGATTAACATCACGGAACATGAGCTTGTGGCCATGATTGAAGCGGCTGTAAACGAATTTAACGACAGCTTCAACAAGAAGGACGAGGCACTTCCGGAACCCATTAACGACGACTGTGAACTTTGCAAAATTGACTTCGATCTTGACGAGGTACAGAACACAGACCAGTCACCAATGAAGGACCGTTCGTAAAATCGTTCGTAAAATGTGCGCTTATTTCTATTCTACAATGTTGAATTGTGATTTTCCTTTGTGAAAGTAAATAAATAAATTTGTTTATTTACTGGATAGAAAAGCGCACGAAAAGTACATAAAATAGCAAAAAAGAGAGATTATTTTTATAATCTCTCTTTTTCTGTATTGGCAGGGGAAGAAGGCTTCGAACTTTCTTCAAACAGCCTAAAAATGCCCGTATTACTGGCACTTCTGATTTTCGTTCGTAATTCCGTTCGTAAATTCGCTGTTATAGAATTGCTTCATCTTTTCAATGTTGTCGTTCTTATCCAGCTTTGAAAGGTGCGTATATATCCGGTGTACGCATGTAGGGTCTCCCCAGCCGCCGACGGCACAGGTCGTCATTTCATCCCAGCGCAGGTGATAAGCGAGGCTTGCAAAGGAATGCCGCAGCCCATGAATTGTTATGATCGGCAAATCATTCTTTTCACATATCCTCTCTATCTGACGTCGCAGCGGAGAGGCGGCCTGAAACTTTATTTCCCCGGACGTCGGCCAGATCTCCAGCAGGCGCGGAATCATCACTTGAATATCACGGCGGGAAGGGTCGTTCTTGTTGGTTTGTTTGTATACCAACTTACCCGATTTATCCGGCACGACGGCACCACGGACGCGGATAACTCCGTTTCTTATGCTGCCCGGCTCCAGCGCGCGGATCTCCGATATTCTCAGCGAGTGCAGCGCAAGCAGGCACGCCCGCTCACAGGATTTATCCCGGATAGCTTTAATGAATATTTGTATCTGTTCATAATCCAGCCATTCAGTTTCTTCCTGCGCTTTTTGAGGGAGGTTTACTTTCGGAACCGGCAATTCTGCATAGTTGAGCGCTGCCGTTACCATGCGCCAGCCGTTCAACACCGTCTTCGGCGCTTTCTCTTTTGATTCTGCGCTTATCATTTCTTGCCACGGGATAGAGGATATATCCATATCCATATACGCCTTGAACCTGCTTTTGATCATGCTTTCATAGGAACGCACGGTATCAACAGCGAGAACCGGTTCATTATCATCAATATATTTCCGGATCACGGATTTCAAGCTCTGCTTCGGCGGGGCTTTTTCTATTTTCAGGAACCCGGCACGGACAGCGCGGGCACGGGCGGTACATGCTTCGGCGGTTGCCTCTGTGATGCTCTCCCCTTCCTTGCGCAGTTCGATATTCCATGCACCGGATTTAAGCTGCCGGGGCTTCGGCACTTTGATTTCCTCTTTCTTGCCCTTCTTCTTCCGGGCGAGACGCTCACCACAGAAGGAACAGAAGATGCTTCCGTCTGCAACTTCCATTGAACAGTATCGGCAGATCATTCTTTACACCCCATCCAGCCAAGAGCGTCGTGAATATCATCCATTACAGTATCGAATGATTGACATACGTCTTCAAGATCATCGACTTCCACCATCTCTATAACTTCAAGTGCGTGCGCCAGGCTTTCTGCTGCCTTTCCTTTATTTCTATTCTCCCGATATTCCCCTATGATAACACCTATTTCGACAGCGAAAGACAGGAGAATAACGACAACAAGTATTTGACCGGCTTTTTCCCATTGCTTTTCATTATCGCTCATTTAACTAACCTACCTTTGAAACTGTATCTTCTTTTTCAGCAGGTTCGAGCATACGCATTGCAGCGTCTTGGAGTTCAATAGATGCAAGCCTGAAATAGTTCAGCATTGTCTTTTCTCTATCGCTGAGGACCGTTCTTGCGGACTTGTTTTGAATCTGAAAGAAAAGATCTTCCATCTCGTATATTTTGCAAAGCGCCAAAAACGTAGGGACGGAAGGAGAGCTTACACCGTTTTCATATCCCCAGAGTGTTTTATCAGATATTTCAACTCCATAGCTCTTTAACTTTTGTATGACCTCCTTTGCGGTAAAGTTGAATTCATTCCTCTTATCTTTGATAAGCTCCGATAACTGATCCTTTGTAATGTTGTCTATCATCAAAGGCAGACCTCCCTTCATTT
>JAGHRS010000074.1 GCA_018066285.1 Candidatus Treponema caballi | reverse complement strand
AAAATAAACTTACTACTACGATAACAGGCCGCGTGCCTGATGGAGGAGAAGCGAATGAAAAGAACATGTAAAATGACAATAGTGCTTATGCTTATTGCTTCAGTTTTCATTCTGGCGTCTTGTGATGGACTTTTCACAACGTCAATGATGAGTGGTGCTGCACGTGACCCTGGAAAGGCTGCTGAAGCACTGGCAAAGAAACCGACTAAAGATCTTGCTGCAGATGCAAAGGATGCTGCTGATATGAGTTCAGCACAGGCTGTTGTTGGAGCACTCAGTGCTCAGGCTCTACAGGACCCGTCAGTAATTACTTCACTGAAACCTGAAGAAAAGGTGGATATTATCAATGCTGCTGTTACAGCATCAATTGATAAGACTGCCCTTTTCGACAAAGACAAGGTTGGATTCGACCTGGTCGGAATGATGAGCGGAGACGAAAACGCTGTATCAGACGATGTTGAGCCAGAAGATATCATTAAGGCAATCATCGAAAACACTGCTGAATGTGATACTACCTGTATCGTAGTCATTCTTGATGACGCTTTGACAACAGATGCTTCTGGAAATGCTGAGCTCGATCCGAACCTTGATCCTGAGCTAAAAGCAAATCTTACCATGGGTGCAATCGCTGTTGTTGCATCAGTAATTCCGGAAGATGTTAACATGGATGATCTCATGGATAGTATGGAAGGTGACGCTGCTGATGCCGGCGATATGGCATCTGATATTTTAGGGGCAGAAGCAACACCGGAAAAAACAGCAGCACTTACCACAGCCCTTACAGTCCTTTCTCTTCTTTTTGCTGATGGCAGTGGAATCTTTGGAATGGGTGACTAAGGAACGGGAGGATAATGAACATGAAAAAGATAATTTCCATTTTACTTATTCTTTGTGTAATCGGTGCTGTATTTGCAGCTGATAATACTGTAGTATTTAACGGACTTACCGCAATTGACAGCCGTTCTCCAGCTATGGGTGGCAGCCACGTTGCAGATACATCTGATTACTTCACACTGCTCAGAAACCCTGCAGGTCTTGCATTCTCTGGCAGACACAATCTGATTGGTCAGACAAACATCACTATCGGTGGCCCTCTTGAAGAAGCTCTTGGTATGGTTACATCAGGATTTGATGAAAGCCAGTTGATGAGTACTGCAATGGGGCTTATCAGTCAGAACAAGCTGAACCTCGGAATCAATCTTGGTGGACCAATTGCATTCGGTGGTACATATAAGAATGGCTTTGGATGGGGACTTTTCGAACAGGTAGTTGTCGGAATGGTTGCTCCTTCAACAACAGTCAAGATTAATCTTGAACTTGATGCTGACCTGGTATTCGGTTATGGTCACAAGTTTGACCTTGGCGAGTATGGTACTCTTGCAGCAGGTATTTCAACAGATATCTATGGTCAGGTTCCATATCTCAAGGCTCAGAAGAACCTGCTTACCATGCTTCCTGCCATTGCTGGCGGTGGAGACATGACAGATGCTCTGCTTTCAGGAATTAACTGCTGTTCAACATCAGGTGTAAATGTAAATGCCGGTCTTCAGTATGAAGTTCTTGATTTCCTGAGTGCAGGTCTTGTTTGGAATAACTTCTTCAACTATACAAAGAAGACTCCAAACCTTGATGACATTTTCGACAACCTTGATCCAGCTGCTCTCCTTGCTTTCTCTGAAAGTTCAACTTCAGTTGCAACTGGTTCTCTTGATCTTGGTGTTGGCTTTGACATCCCGACATTCTGGTCACTCGGAATCATCTCAGACTGGACTGCTTATGCTGATATGAGAGACCTTGTACAGCTGTTCAAGAATGACGCAACAAAGAGAAACCCAATGCTGAATCTGGGAATCGGTACTGAACTTACACTGCTGAAATGTATTTCAGCACGCCTCGGTATCAACGATTCTTACCTGACAGCAGGTATTGGTCTTAGACTTCTCGGAATCCATATTGATGCATCACTGTATGGTAAGGAACTTGGTGTTGAGCCAGGTGCAACACCACAGCTCAATGCTTCAGTTGCTATCGGTATCCGTCATTAATAGCTGAACCGTTACAAAGTTCTTTGTAGCGGAATACAGATGAACGCCCGTTGGAGAAATCCACGGGCGTTTTTTTTATGTCATAAATGAAAAAGTAAAAAAACACTTTCACGTGAAAGTAAACCGTGATATACTACTCGTATGGAAAATACATCTATTTCTATTACAAAAGAAAGAAACTATGGCATTGATCTGTTGCGCATGGTTTCAATGTTTATGGTTTGTGTGCTGCATGTTCTCGAACAGGGCGGCATTCTTGATGCTGCAAAAGCAATGTCTGCGCAATATGAAGTTGCCTGGTTCCTGGATATTGCAGCTTTTTGTGCGGTGAACTGTTTTGCACTCATCTCCGGGTATGTCGGTGTGGATGCAAAGTTCCGTTATACGAACGGAATCATGCTCTGGCTCAGAGTCTTCTTCTATACGTTGATAATCACCGTGTTTTTTGCCATTTTCGTGCCTGACTCAGTTCATGCAGGAGAGTGGATTAAGTGCGCATTTCCGGTCATGACATATCAGTACTGGTACTTTACGTGCTATGCAGCCCTTTTCATCATGCTTCCTTTATTGAACAAAGGATTGAATGCATTGTCAGAAAAGGAACTGAAGGTGCTTGCTGTCTCTCTGATCATTCTTTTTTCCGTTCTTCAGATTATCTTCAAGGGAGTTCTTCTTGATGCATACTGGCAGGATGAAGCAGGAGAGGTCTTTACAACTGCTGAAGGTTACAGTCCCATCTGGATTATCGTGCTGTACGTTATTGGTGCCTGTCTTAAGAAAACGGGTTTCTTTACGAAAGTGTCTGTATGGAAGGCACTTATCGGCTTCATTCTGTGCGCGCTCGTAACCTGGGCATTCAAATATGTTGTTGATGTGAAACTGTACGCATTACCGCGTAAGAAACAGACATGGGAACTTCAGGCATTCAGCAGAAGGCTGGCTAACTACATTTCGCCGACCATTCTGTTTGAGGGCATTTTCCTTGTAGCGCTTTTTGAAAAGCTCAGGCTTCCTGAATGGCTCAAGAAAATGGTGAAAGTGCTTTCTCCAATGGCTTTCAGTGTGTATCTGATTCATGTTCATCAGCTTGTGTGGAATTATGTGCTTCCTGGCAGATTTGAAAGCTACGCAAAAATGCCGGCTCCTCTTATGGCACTGGCCGTGCTTGGAACTGCGCTTGGTATTTATGCTTTGTGTACGGTCATTGACTTCGTGCGTGTGGGCATAGAAAAAGCGCTGAAACTCAAACAGAGAATCAGCGCTTTTGAAAACTCGAAACGGGATGTTAAATCCTGAACATATCTACCTGGGTGCCAATATTACGGATGGATTGATCCATGTCGTTGGCAATATCATTGAGGGCTTTTCCCGTATCATTGATCTTGCCGGCACCTGCAGACATTTCTGACATACTTGTCTGCATCTGAATTGTTGCATCCTGAAGTTTACGGACTTCTTCAAGAATAGCCTTGTTGCCTTCGGACATCTCACGTGAAGCGGTACGGACTTCGGATGTACTGTCGTTCATGGTGTGCAGCGCTTCGTTAATCTGCTTTGAGCCTTCACTCTGTTCAACCATGGCGCTTCTGATTTGCTGGACAATTTCATCCGTATTACGGATTTTTCTTGAAACGTCTTCAAATGCAGCGTTTGATTGCTTGGAAGCATCAACAACAGTATCAATTGAATTCTGAATCTCCTTGAGCTGGTTACCGATTGTCTTTGACTGACTTGATGAAGTTTCTGAAAGCTTTCTGATTTCATCAGCAACAACAGAAAATCCCTTTCCGGCATCACCTGCGTGGGCAGCCTCAATTGCAGCGTTCATAGCGAGGAGGTTAGTCTGACCGGCAATACTTGCAATTGCAGAGTTAGCTTCCTGAAGAGTAGCACTCTGCGTACGGATGTTTTCAATCTTTGCGTTAACTTCAGACTGAAGGTGAGAACCGCTTTCTGCACTCTTAATCAGGTCAACAAAGCTTTCTGCCATCTTATCAACAGAGTTATTGACGGAAGCAATATTGCTGATCATTTCCTCAATTGCGGTTGATGCCTGTGAAACACCTGTACTCTGGTTCTCAATCATCTTTTCAAGAGATACAATGTTTGATGCAATCTCATTGACAGCACCTGCAGTTTCATTGACGCTCATACCCTGGGTATTAATCTGGTTACGGACAGAATCAATGTTTGCGAGAATCTGCGTAATTGATGCGCTTGTCTCCTGTGTACTTGCATGAAGGGTCTGTCCTGAACTGGTAAGTTCATCCTTTGATTTCTTGAGGTCAAGAATGATGGAATGAAGCTTATCCGTGAACTGATTGAATCCGTTTACAACATCACCTATTTCATCATTTGATTTGATTTCAATACGCTTTGTAAGGTCAGCACTTCCGGAAGAAATGTCTGTGATTGATTTCTTGACTGAATTAAGAGGTTTGATAAGGATGCCGACAAGCACAATAGTCAACACTGTTGAAACCAGAAGGATGATTCCAAGAAGAAGGAAGATGAAAAAGCGTAATGTCGCCAGTTTGCTGAAATAAAAGTCATAAAGAGATACTGCGAATATGGACCAGTCGGTTCCTCTGATTGGTTTATATGCAGTAACCATCTTGATATGCATGGCAGGATCTTCAAATACTTCCTGACCTGTTTTTCCTTCAAATATATGATTAAGGACAAGACCAATTCCTGCATCTGGGTCTACTTCATATTCTGTGTCATTTTCAGTTGCAACTCCTTCATTTGCATTTGCAACTGTGGTGGATGTAATGCGGTTGATGATTGAAGGATGCATGCCTGCACCAACATCGATATCTTTGATTGTATCAAGCAGTGAGTTTCCGTTAATGAGAAGGACAAGGACGCCAATAGGTTTGTTGTCAAAGTCATAGACAGGAACACTGTAATACTGAAGGATTTTGTCAATTACTGCGCTGTAAGAAGGGTCTGATACATATTCGTTACCTTCAAAAGCAACGCTGAAATAAGCTCTGTCATGCAAATCCATGAGACGTCCGTCGGAAGTAATGGCAAAACCGTCTTTATCATAAAATGCAAGGTTTTCGTATCTGCTTCCAAGTGCGGCAAGAATAGGATTCAGGAAAGCCTGTTTTTCCTGTAAAGAATGAGAAGGATCTCTGAGATAGTCAATTTTTGAAAGAACGCGGATTTTGGTGAATTCTTCTTCATTGAGTGCAACAATACGGTTTTCAAGGTCATCGGCAATGTTGGCAAGTTGTGAATTGACACTTTCGGTGATTGTTTCTGAGAACCGGTTATAGGTTACAGTTGATAAAATAAGGGTTGCTGTGACCAACATCAGAAGAATCATTATCAGCAATTTTGCACGGATGGAAAAACGCATTCCTTTCTTTGTACTCATAAGTACTCCTTCAAAAGTCGTTATGGATAGAGAATATTACTATTTCAGTATATCTGAAAAAAATAAAAAAAGCAAACAAGTGGAGAAATTAGATGAAAAAAATAATTTTTTACTTTTTTCATGAAATAAATCTCAAACGGAGAGGACAGAGAAAAAACACTTGTATTGACACTTTTACCAAATCATCGTATATTTACAACGCATTCAGCAATGAATGATGGGCTATTAGCTCAGTAGGTAGAGCAACGCCCTTTTAAGGCGTGGGTCGTTGGTTCGAATCCAACATAGCTCAGGTTGAATAATAAGGCTAATTCCAGTTCATACATGGGGTTAGCCTTTTTTTGTTTTAAAGCGTTCTTAAGCTAAGCCTCAGCCATATTAGTCGTGGAACGCAGAAATTGCCTCTTCCATTGCATGAACGGCCTTTCTGTTATCCTCACAGTTGTGGGAAACATTGGTAATGGCAGTGTTCATGTTGGATGAATTGTCTGTGTTTTCCGTTATTGCTTCATTGACATTCTTTGAAGATTCAACAATATCGCTGATGATTGCCTGCATGGTTTCTGATGAGGAATTCTGCTTTCTGGCAAGATCCTGAATTATATTGTTTGCATCAACGACAGAATTGGTTGCAGAAAGAGTTGCGTGTGCTTCCTGACGCTGTCTGTCCATAATACCATTGATGGTCTGCATAAGTTCGGAACTCTCGCTGATATCTTCATTGATGGAGCGGAATGCCTTTTCAGCCCTGTTGATTGAATCGACGCCAATGTTGATCTTATCCATGATATTGCTGATATGGTTCTTAATGTCATCTGCACTCTTTGAACTTGAGGAAGCAAGCTTTCTGACTTCATCAGCAACAACAGCGAATCCCTTTCCGGATTCACCTGCATGAGCAGCCTCAATGGCGGCATTCATTGCAAGCAGGTTGGTCTGTGCTGCAATTGACTGAATGACGGTAACGATGGACTGTACTTCCTCAGAAGCCTTCTGAAGGTCAAGAATAGCGGTCGTAGCTGAAGTCAAGGATTTGCCGCCTTCTGCAGCAACGGATTCCAGCGTTGTTGAAAGCTCATCTGCGCGTTTTGTCATGCCAGCAACACTGTCGATATTTTCTGCAATCTGATTTACCGAAGAAGAACTCTTCTGCAAGGCCTCACTCTGAAGTCCTACCTGTGTGCTGACAATTGTTGCACTTTCCATAAGTTCTTTTGCCTTATCCTTTGCTTCATCAATGAGTTTCATCTGATTATTTGTCTCATTCTGAATCTTTTCTACAGATTCAATCATTGCAGAGTTTGCGTTTGCTGCGGTTATAACAGTTTCATCAAGTTCTTTTGCAACTTCAGTTACTCTGACTGTCTGGTTATGTAAGCCATTTATGGTTTCAGAAAGACGGTCCATGAAGAAATTCATGTTGGCAGAGAGTTCACTCATATCATCATTCATATCAAGATTGATACGCGAGGAAAGTTCTCCTTTTTTACCAAGGTTGTTGATTAAGGATGAAGTACTATTGATACGGTGCTTTAATTCACGGGTAATGATAAATACAAGACCAATACAGAAAGCAAAAGTGGTTAAGAAGCCGCCTGAACCGAACCTCATGTAAAGATTAAGTCTTTCCTGTTCAGTAAATGAATTGTCCAAAGCCAGGTAGAATGGGGCGGAAAGCATGTTGACACCCATAAGACAGAGGGTGGCGATAAACACCAGAATAATTTTTCGTGTTACGGTAATGCGGCTTTTTCCATTATTGTTCTTTCCAAATCCTTCAAGAGATGTAATGTTAAGAAGTTTTCTTGGAGTCATCATCATGGTGTTGAGGAAATAGATTTCGTAAAGGGCCAGGACAAAACCTATCAATACAGCCTGAATGACGATGAGTAAAGCTCTTTCAAATGTATATGGAACAACGCCGTTTTTGAAATCCATGGACATGACTGTTATCTGTCCGATAACGAAACCGGTAACATTTGCAATGATTATGAAAATGACTTCTCTATTATAGGTATTGAGTGCTTTTCTTCGTTCTTCTTCTGTAATCTGAGCCCCTTGTGAAACTTTTTGAATTGTCTGGTCAAATTTGATGAGAGGTGGACAAATCAGGAAGGAAAAAAGAAAAAGCAATCCTGTGGTTGCGATTAGTGTTGGCCCAATGTTAGGAAAAAAATCCTCAGGTGTCCGGTAGAAGTAACACATTGCGTAAAAGCGCAGGAATAAACTTCCAAAATAACAGCAGATAGCAAAGAATGTATAAAACCTGACAGTTAGTTTTTTCATAATATATATAACTCCTCTTTATTCCGATAGATTTGTAACTACTTATAGTATGGGCCATATTTGAAGAAAAATCATTAAAAACTTTTTGATAATAAATATGCTTTTTTTGCACTATTATTTTGACATTCTCAAGATATGTTATATACTGAATATAGGAGCATCCGGAAAATTCCGGATATAAGGAGATTTTATGAAGAAAAAGATTGTTACAATTCTGGTTCTTGCCCTTGTTGTAAGTACTGCAAGCGTTTTCGCACTCGGTATTGGTGCTCAGGGTGGATACACCGCTGGTGGTGTTGATGGAGCCCTCACAATCAAACCGGATGGATCAAACCTGATTTTTGCAGTAAATGGTTCACTTAATTCAAATTACACTGTAATCGGAATTACAGCAGATGACTGGCTTGCAAACAAGTCTCTCGCAAAACCAATCAACTATTTCTATGGTGTTGGTGCTGCAGGTAGTGCTTCAATTTATGACAGCGGAGTTTCAGCAGGTGTTTATGGCCGTCTTTTTGCCGGACTTAACTGCTTCCTGCTTGATAATTTCTTTGAGATTTACCTGCAGGCAGCATGGCAGCCAGGAATCCGCCTGAATATCGGTTCAAACGATTTAGTTGATCCTGTAATCGGTTCTTTCCCGGTTAACCTTGGTTTCCGTATCTGGTTATAATCAGAACCAGTAAAAAAAAACTGCTGCATAACGCAGCAGTTTTTTTTTGCAATCAATTTATGTTGACATGACAATTAACTGTCTTTAAATTACTTATATGAATAAAACAAAAACAGTACTTTTCATTCTTGTATCAGCGTTTTTTACGCTTTTCTTTTTTTCATGTGAAAAAAAGTCAGTTTCTAATAATCTGACTTCTGAAACTCTTTTTTCACTGAAATATGGCAATTTTGAAAATGAACTGAAGTTTTATGACCTTTCAGGAGGAAGTGAGATATCTTCCAGAATCGTCATGAGAAATGGCTTTTTCTATATTTCTGACAGCACGGCAAAGAAAGTTATGGAAGTAAATTCGTATGGAGATCTTATGCTCATCATGTATAATGAAGAGACAAATCCTGTTCCGACTTTCATAAAAATGTCAGACATAACACCTGAAGAAACGGGTGTTCCTTCTGCGAACGCAACACAAAGAGCGACAATATATCCGTTCAACAGAATAAGCAATATAGCTGTTGATACTGCTAAATACATGTACATTACAGATTATCTGCCTGAAGACCGCTATGAAGAGAATGAAAGCGGGACCCAGGTTTTGCGTCAGGTCATTCTCCGATTTGATGAAAACGGCCGGTTTATCGACTACATTGGACAGCAGGGGCCCGGTGGCTCTCCGTTCCCATATGTGAAAGAACTGTACACGACAAAGAACAACGAACTTGTCGTCGTCACAATTACAGCAACAGGATATGAAGTGTTCTGGTTCAACAATGACGGCTTTTTGAAGTATATGGTTCCAGTTTCTTTTGATACTCTGCCTGTTCCGAAAAGCGATGCAAACAGGGAAATCTTCAAGTCCCTGGAGGCTATTGTACCGGATTATTCAGAACAGAAACTATATTTGAAAATAGATTACTCTGTTATGGAATATGATGAATCTTCAAAAGTCCAGTCTGGAATTTCATATGACAAGACGCTTTTGTACCCGCTTAACCTTACGACCGAAACATATGAGGAACCTATTCTTATTCCTGCGTTTGATGAGGTCCTTTCAAATGAATATTCAAAAATAACTTATAAGGTACCTTATGATCTTTTGGGAATAACTGAAAGTGGCTGGGTTTTCTTTATTATTGCCGATGAAACAGGTTATTCTGTCATGATTGTACAGCCGGATACACAGAAAATTGTCCGCCGCCATCTTGATATTCCTGATGACTATCTTGTGTACTACAGCATGTCTCTTTCTGATGACGGAATTATTTCACTCATGCTTTCAACTGACTCTGAAACAAAAGTTATGTGGTGGCGTACTGATCAACTGATAAAATCGCTGTAAGAGATGGAGAAACTTGTGGAAGAGATACATGACGAAAGTGAACAGAATCTGACTTTTCATTATAACAGGAACGAGCGGCTGAGCCATGCTCCCAAAATGGTGCAGGACTACTATTCAGGAGAATACAAGATGCCGCCGAAAGGTCTTTTCAAAATGCTTGTGTATACCAAATCGTCACGTACCATGCTTTTTGTTCTTGTTGCCTGTCTTCTGCTTACACTTTTCATCGGCCTCATGAGCCCTAACCCTGATGAAGGCCTGTTTACTGATGTTCCTGTAAAACTCACTGCTTTTTCTTTTCAGGATACAATATATGCTCAGCTTGTCTTAAAAGAACCGAAAGATAACGCTGAAAACTATACGGAAACGCAATTACCGGTAAATGTGGACTTCCGGTTCTATGATGTTGATGAAACATTGACTGAATCGATAAAAAAAGAAGCTTTTTATGAGGGAAAAGAACTTGCAGTGGGTACAACTTCTGCAGATTATGATATAATGAAAGTAGAGGCAGTCGTTACAATGAATAATGAACAGACAGTTCTGAAAGCGACGGTCAAGAGAAACTGACCCACCAGGTTGTTGAGGAGAGAATAACGGGTATGATGCAGGTATATTTCCTGTCAGTGCTTTTTAATGCAGCAGCAGGATTAATTCTTATAACCGGGGAACGCAGCAATGATACACTGCTTTCCAATAAATCTTTCAGGCTTGTAACGGGTATATGTACGCTTGTTACTGGTTTTCTGAAATTGTTTATTATTGCTCAGCCTGACATCATTATTCTGGGAGATCTTCTTCCTGCAGTTGCCGGTCTGGCGGGTGGAGCGAATATCCTCATCGATTATTACCGTGAATATACAACAGTAGAAATATCACTTTCTGCATTCTTCCATAAGCTCTTCATTACTGGAAGGAAATATGTTGGAATAATCTGCATAATTATTTCGGTTCTCCATTTCCTGTTCCCGCGGCTTTCAATCCTGTAACATGAATAACGCTCGTTCTGCTGCAGGAATAGTCCTGAAAAACAACAAAATATTCATCGCTTTAAGACTTCCTGTTGGAGATATGGGAAACCGCTGGGAATTTCCTGGTGGAAAAGTCGAAGATGGCGAATCATATGAAGAAACCCTGATTCGCGAATACAAAGAAGAATTTGGCGTTAACGTGACTGTTGGAAATCATATAGCAGATGCCAGTTTTTCTCATAATGATAAAACGGTTGCTCTTTCTGCTTATGAAGTTTTCTTTTCAGATGATGTGCAGAAATTCATACTGACAGAGCATTCTGAGACGCAATGGGTGTCACCGGAAGAGATAAGGAACCTTTCATTTGTAGATTCTGATATGCTGCTGTATGAAGAGGTATTGAAATACGTTAAGGAGCAGAATAGATGAAATCTACAGAAAAACTTGCATGTTACGCTGTTCTGACTGTTCTGTTCGTTTTTATTCTCATGCTGAATGGATGTACTAAAGCTGGTCGCGAAGCTGATCTTTCTGATTCAGTAAATCTGGCAGCTTCAAATCAGTGGTCTGTTGTTTCAGTTCCCTATGCTGCATTTAAAAGTGAACCTTCTGAATCTGCAGATGTCATTGATCACGGAAGGCGTAGTGATTATTACGAAATAAAAGGTAAAAAATACGTAACAGATAAAAAAGAAACAATATTATGGTATCAGTTTGAAAAAGGCTGGCTTCCGGAAAGCTCAGTAATCGTTTTTGATAATCAGCTGAAAGCACGAACAGCCGCCGAAAGCATGAATGAGTAGGATGAGTTATGAAAAAGACATTATTTTTTGGTTCAACCGTAGTAGATGTGATTATTAATGTTGATGAACTTCCGCACTCTGGAGAAGATTGCAATGTCATTTCCCAGAAAATGCAGATAGGCGGCTGTGCATTCAATGCTTCAGAAATATCACGTCACATTTCTGTTCCGTATAAACTGCTTTCTCCTGTGGGAACTGGTGTGTTCGGAGATTATGTAGCTGACGAATTCAAGAAACGCGGAATTGAGGTGTTCAAGCATCTGGAAACCTCAGCAAACGGTTGCTGTTATAACATCGTAGAACGTGATGGAGAAAGAACGTTCCTTGCAGTCCATGGTGCTGAGTATGTTTTTGATGACTCATGGATGGAAGGCGTTTCACTCGAAGATTATGACAGTGCATATGTCTGTGGTCTTGAACTTGAAGAAGCTTCAGGCAAGAATCTTGTTGACTGGCTCGAAAAAAACTTCAAGGGACAGATTTATTTTGCCGTTAGTTCCCGGATCATGCATGTTCAGAAAGACCTTCTCAGACGCATGCTTTTACTGAAACCAATCCTGCATCTTAATGACATGGAAGCGAAAATGCTTTCAGGTTGTGCAGACGTCGAGACTGCAGCAGGCTGGCTTTATGAACGTACGCAGAATACCGTAGTCATCACGTGTAATGTAGACGGCTGCTATGTATTTGGAAAGAATGGAAAGGAAACACCGGAAGGAATGATGATTCCCGCCTATAAAACAATTGCAATAGATTCAATCGGTGCAGGTGATGCGCATATCGGTGCAATTATTGCTTTCAGAAAACAGGGCCTTTCATGGAAAGAAGCCATAGATAAGGCCAACCGCATCGCAAGTGAGGTTGTCGGCGTTGAAGGCGCAACGCTTACCGACGAGCAGTTCAAAAACATAGCTTTCTGAGCTTTAACAAAAAAAAGACCGGTAAGAAACCGGTCTTTTTTTATGCGCTGAACAAAAGCGGGCGCCAGAAAGCAACGTTACGCTTTTATAAGCTCAATGGCTTTCTCAATGGTGATGCCCTCAAACTGCTCGCGTGTCTTAAGGTTCTTGAGCGTGAGCACGTTTTTCGCCGCATCTTCTGCTTTTATGAGGATTCCGAACGGAACGCCCTTTTTGTCAGTAACGTTATACTGCTGGTTGATCTTCTTTGCATCAGGGAAAACTTCAACAGCAATTCCCTGTGAGCGCATCTTGCCGGCAACCATCTGGTAATGTGCGGCGAGCGTTGCGTCTAAGCAGAAGACTTCTGCGTCAAGGAAACTTCTTTTCTGCTCAACGGCACCGAGCATTTCAAGGCCGGCGAGCAGGCGGTCAAGGCCGATTGATGAGCCGACGCCTGAAACCTTTTCCTTCATGTAAAGACCTGCGAGGTTGTCGTAGCGGCCGCCAGAGCAGACAGAACCGATTGAAGGAAGATCGTCCAGGAATGTTTCGTATACAACGCCTGTGTAATAGTCAAGACCGCGTGTGATTGAAGGATCCAGCACAAAAGAAGCTTCAATGCCGGTTGCCTTCATCATTGCGTGAAGCTCATCAAGGCGTTTGATTGAAGCAGTTGCAAGCTCGGAGTCGCCTGCGAGTTCCTTCATGAGGGCGAGCGTTGCGTCAAAGCTGTCTGCGCCTGAAATGAACTTCAGGATGCTCTGTGCCTTATCAGCGGCTGTTGCAGAGTCGACTGTTGAAAGCTGCTCAGTCAGAAGCTTGATGACTTCTTCCTGGCCGATTTTGTTGAGCTTGTCTACCGTACGCAGGATATCTTCAGAAAGTTCAGATGCGTTGATGTTTGCAAGGAAAGCGTTGAAAACACCGCGGTGACTTAAGTGGATGTGCACTTTCTCAACACCGATGGCAGCAAGGGCTGTCTTCATGAGGGAAAGAATCTCGAAATCGGCAGCTGCGCTGTCAGTGCCGACCATGTCGAAGTCACACTGGACGAACTCGCGGTAACGTCCTGCCTGTGGCTTTTCTCCGCGCCATACTTTAGCGATGTGATAGCGTTTGAAAGGGAAGTAGAGTTCATCCTTATGCTCTGCGATAAAGCGTGCAAAAGGAACTGTCAGGTCGAAGCGGAGCGATACGTCGCGCTTGCCGTTATCCTCAAAACGGAAAACCTGCTTCTCTGTCTCGCCGTTACTCTTTCTGAGAAGGATTTCAGAATACTCAAGCGCAGGTGTATCAATAGGAACGAAACCGAAAGAACGGAATGTTGCGGTGAGTTTTTCTGTAAGAACAGAACGGCGGATTTCTGCTTCAGGAAGAATATCTCTGAAGCCTTTCAAAACTTTGGGTTGTATGAGTGTTTCCATGTCGATATAATAGATTTTATAGGAGAAAAATGCAATGCTGCTTGCAGTTGATATTGGAAATACAAATGTAGTTTGTGCCCTGTTTGAAAAAGACGAGGTTGTCTGTCAGTGGCGCATGTACAGCGATGTAAAGAGAACCAGCGATGAATACGCGACAACACTTTCCATGATGATGAAAGATTCTGGCTATTCAGCGGATGCCATTGATTCTGCAATTGTGAGCTCCGTTGTTCCTCTCCTGACAGGCCCGTGGATCAGCGTTACTGAACGCATAACTGGTCACAAGCCTATTATTGTCGGATCTTCTGTATATGATAAGCTTCCAATCAAAATCCCTGCAGTTTCAGTCAATGAAATCGGAACGGATATTGTCTGCAACGCCGTTCAGGCATACACGAGCCTTAAAAAGGCATGCATCGTCGTAGACTTTGGAACGGCGCTCACGCTTACAGCCATAGACAACGACGGAAACATCATCGGTGTTTCCATCGCACCAGGACTCAGAACAGCGGTCAATTCACTTTTCAACAATACGGCGCAGGTTCCGTCAGTTCCGCTTGAAGCGCCGCCTGACAGTCTTGGAACAAACACCATCCATTCCGTTCAGTCCGGTATCGTTCTCGGATACAAGGGACTGGTTGAATATCTCATATCATGTATGAAAAAAGATACAGCTGCAAAGACCGGCATTAATCCTGATGATATGCAGGTCCTCGCGACAGGCGGCCTTAACAGCGTTCTTAAGCCTATAACCAGCGTTTTCCAGACGGTGGATAAGCTTCTGACCCTGAAAGGCCTGAATACAATAGCAAATATCTGCCGCTGACGCGGTGTTTAGGAGAACGAATCATGGCGTATAAAATCCCGGAAGGAAAAGAGCTGCGCATTGCAGTTTCTGGTAAAAGCGGATGTGGCAACACAACAGTCAGCACACTTCTTGCAAAGACACTCGGCATAGAAATCATCAACTTCACGTTCAGGCAGCTTGCCGCAGAAAAAGGCATTACTCTTGCGGATGTAATCGAACGCGCCAAGACAGATGACAGCTGGGATATTGCTGTTGATACGCGTCAGGTTGAGATGGCAAAAAAAACTTCCTGCGTTCTTGGTTCACGCCTCGCCATCTGGATGCTGAAAGAAGCAGATTTCAAAGTCTACCTTGATGCAAGTGATGATGTGCGCGCAAACCGCATCCTGAACAGGGAAGGCGGCGACATCGAGGAAATCAAGGCTTTCACCCGTATGCGCGACACGCAGGATTCAGGCCGTTACATGCGCCTTTACAAGATTGACAACAACGACAAGTCCCATGCGGATTTGATAATCGACACTTCAAAATACCTGCCGGAACAGATTGTTGAGCTTATCCTGGCTGAACTTGTACAGCGCGCTCTGCTTATAAAAGTGTAATGGAGAGCGATATTACCGCTTTCCAAAAGGCGGTTCTTTCCTGGTACAAGGACAACAGGCGTTCCTTTCCGTGGCGCGAAACGTCTGAACCATACAGAATACTTGTCTCAGAGCTTATGCTGCAGCAGACGCAGACCGAGCGTGTCCTGCCAAAATACGAAGAGTTCCTGAACGCTTTTCCAACAGCGCATGATCTTGCAGAGGCGCCACTTGCCGACGTTCTTGAACACTGGAGCGGACTTGGCTACAACAGACGGGCGCGCTTTCTGCAGCAGGCCTGTCAGAAAGTTGTCCGCGAATTAGGCGGCGTTTTTCCGCACACTCCTTCAGAACTTGAAAAACTTCCCGGTGTAGGGCCATACACAGCGCGTGCCGTTGCCTGTTTTGCTTTTGGCGCCGCTCATCCGGAAGCTGTGGAGCCGTTCATCGAGACAAACATCAGAAGTGTTTTCATCGTCTTTTTCTTCAAAGATGACATGTATGCTGATGGTGCGCCAAAAAGCGTCTCAGATGCCCAGATTTTGCGTCTGGTGGCAGATTCAATCCCATCTGAAGATGTATGCAGCGCGCGGGAATGGTTTTATGCACTCATGGACTATGGCGCCATGCTGAAGAAAAAGACAAAGAATCCGAACCGCAGAAGTTCCAGCTATACAAAACAGTCACGATTCAAAGGTTCTGTGCGTGAAGCGCGTGGGGTAATTTTACGACAGTTGGTAAAAAATAAAGAAAATGGATTATCGCTATCGCAAATCCAGAAAATTGAGTATATTGATATAGAGAGGCTTACAAAGGCAGCAGATTTGTTGTGTTCTGAAAGCCTTATCATACGTGACGGAGACATGTACCGGATCGTATAAAAGAACCGCATGTGCGGTTATCAGGAGAATTCACATGAACAAGATTGGTGGTGTTGCGTATTTTATTGACAAGCCGGCATTCACATCAGACGACATTATTGTCGAGCGCTTTTCTACAGAAAAAATGATTATCTGTAAGGGTAAAGTCGGTGAGGGCGATGCAGTTGTTGATGCAGTCGCTGTCCTTCAGCAGCATGGTTTCCATGCAGTTGTGGCTCCGTCATTTGACGAGGATTTTGCATCTCTCGCAGAAGAACGCGGAATTACCACAGTAACACTCAATAAGAAAGATCTGGCGGATATGTTCAAGACATTTGCTGAGAAAGATACCGAAGCAAACCTCATTGAAACTGATGAAGGCGTAGAAAAGGTAAAGCTCATTTCAGGAAGCCTTTCAAAGAGCTACATCCTGAATCTGGAAGATTAATACGTTTCCGGTTCTCTGTTACTTATAAAACCAAAAAAAAGGCCGCTGAATAATCGAGGCCACTGAAAAAGTCCCATAAAGACTGAATTTACAAACACCATTTGAATAGAGTAAAATTTATTCAGGTGGTGTTTTTTTATGCTCAAGTCACAACAAGAATTACATTTCAGTCAATACACAGA
>JAGHRS010000021.1 GCA_018066285.1 Candidatus Treponema caballi | reverse complement strand
ATTCCGGGAGAAGCTCACGCGCGCGTCGGCGCAGAGCTGGAAACCGGGCAAAGAGGAAAACGAAATGAACACAATCACGCTTTATGAGGGGGATGTGCTTGAAACCCTGCGGCAAATCCCTGACAATTCGGCTGACCTTGTGCTGACCGACCCGCCCTACAATATCGCGGTGACAACTCAAGTCTCAGGAAAGAAAAAACACGCAGAATGGGACAAGATAGAAAACTACACCGGTTGGTGTCTTGAATGGCTCAAAGAATGCGAGCGGATTTTGAAGCCGTCCGGCGTGCTGTACTTCTGGCACAACGACATAGCACAGTGCGCGGAGCTGCTGCACGAGATCAAGCGGCAGACGGGTTTGCAGTTCAGGAGCTTTCTGATCTGGGACAAGGGCGGAAGCTACCGGGCGCAGAGCTGGTACAATACCGCCGGGAACGCACCGCTCAGGCAATGGTTTAACATTTGCGAGTATGCTTTCCATTTTTTTCTGGCGGTGCCGGGAGCGGAACAGGCCTTGAAGCAATCAACAGTAACCCGAACTATTACAGGGAAATCAAAGACTGGTACCGGGCAGAGCTTGACCGCCTCGGCATAACGGAAAAGCAGATAAAACAGAAATACCGGGAAGTGACCGGGAAAAGCGGCGCAATGTTTCGCCATTACTTCAAAGATAACCAATTTGAGATACCGACGCGAGAAGTATGGGACACAGTTTTTCAACCGTTCGGCTTTTCAAAATGCTTCAACGAATTGCAGGAAGATCAGAAAGCGCAACGCGATACTTACGACGGCCTGAAAGCTGAATTTGAAGCACTGCGACCGTACCACAAAGCAGACGCGATGCACTGTAATATTATCCACCGTCCGCAGATACCAACGCAGAACCGTCTGCACACTTGTCAAAAGCCCGTTGATATTTTAGAGCGCATCATAAAAGTCAGCAGCCGCCCCGGCGCTGTCGTGCTTGACTGCTTCATGGGGAGTGGGTCAACAGGGGAAGCGGCATTAAACACCGGGCGGGATTTTATAGGCATTGAAAAAGACCCGGCGACATTCCGAGTGGCTGAGAAAAGAATAAGGGACGTACAAGAAGAAATCGAAAACCGGGCGGCTCAAATATCACTGTTTGAATGAAGAGAGAGGGAGCGGGATGCGGAAGAACTGGCAACGGACAAAAGAATACAAAGAACTAAACGCGAGCCTGTCCGAAAACCTCACCGCACGCGGCCTTACCGAAAAAGTGTACGCAGACAAGCAAGCCGAGTATTTGAATATGTGGGTGCAGCTGCAAGAGCTGAGAGAGGACATAGCCGAGCGGGGCGTAACCGTCTGGGATGAAAAACGCAACATGTACGTTGAAAACCGCAGCGTTACGCTCTCGATAAACCTCAGTCGTCAAATGCTTGCGATCTACACCGCCCTCGGTTTCAAGGATATAGCCGCGAGAGCACAGAAACAGGAGACGGACGACGATGAGTTGTGAAATGCCGACAGTCGTCGCGGATTACATCGAGCAAGTAGAGCACGGAGAATGGCGCACGTGTCGTTATCAAAAAGCGCTTTGTAAGCTGGTAAGGAAAGCTTTTGAGACCGAGGACTTGATCGTAGACGCTGAAAAGCTCGACAAGTACCTCGGCCTTGCAAAATACATGGCATACAGAGAGATTTTCCCGTGGGAGAAATTCTTAACGGCGCTATGGCTCTGCACATATAGAGCCCCCGGCGTGCCGCGCTGGCCAACTCTTTTAAATTTTGTCGGACGCGGAGCGGGAAAGGATGGTTTCATTGCTTTCCTTGGGCTCTGCATGGTCAGCCCTTACAACACCGCAAAAGACTACGACGTTGACATCTGCGCGAACAACGAGGAGCAGGCGACAACCCCGGTGCTTGATATTGTTGAAGCTTTAGAAATTCCGGAACAGGCCGAAAAACTGAAAAAATTTTACTACCACACGAAAGAACGTGTGCAGGGTAAAAAGAACCGGGGAAAGATCAGAGGCAGGACGAACAACCCCAAAGGCAAAGACGGAATGCGAAGCGGCGTGGTAATCTTCAACGAAGTCCACGCCTACGAGAATTATAAAAACATTGACGTATTCACAACAGGCCTCGGAAAGAAAGACGAACCCCGCCGTGGTTACTTCACTTCAAACGGCGACGTTGACGATGGTCCTTTTGACGATCTCAAAGAAACCGCCGACCGAATACTTTTTGAAGGTGAGCCGGACAACGGTTTCCTGCCGTTCGTGTGCTGCCTCGACAGCGAAACGGAGGTCGACGACCCGGCCAATTGGTACAAAGCAAACCCATCCTTGCAGTACCGTCCAGCGCTGCTTACGGAAATTGAAACCGAATACAAAGACTGGAAACGGCATCCAGAGCGCAACGGATCATTTATGACAAAGCGCATGGGGCTGCGCCGAGGTCAGGCAGAGATCGCCGTAACAAGTAAAGAGAAAATCATGCAGACGAAAAAAGACCGGCCAGACACAACGGGCTGGGCGTGCGTTATCGGCATCGACTATGCAGAATTTTCAGACTGGGCTTCCGTCGTGGCTCATTTTCGCCGAGGGGACGAAAGAATTGACATACACCATTCTTGGCTTTGCTTGCAGAGCCAGACCTTGCACCGCGTCCGCGCTCCATGGCAAGAGTGGGCGGCTCGCGGTTTTATCACCCCGGTCGATGCACCGAGCATCAACCCGGATTTGATAGGCCAGTACATTTCAAACCTCGCCGGAGAATATCAGGTCAAGCAAATAATCCTCGACCATTTCCGATATACGGCCATGAGTGAGACGTTGGCAAAAATCGGCTTTGACGCAAAGGATAAAAACCGCCTGCGCCTTATAAGGCCGGGCGACATTATGCAAATCGAGCCGGTTATACAATCATGTTTTGACAATGATTATTTGAACTGGGGCGATGACCCGGTTATGCGTTGGGCTTGTAACAACACGAAGCGCGTCAGATCATCCCGCAAGGCAGGCAGCGACACAGGCAATTTTTATTACGCCAAAATCGAAGCCAAAAGCCGAAAGACTGACCCGTTTATGGCCTTCGTTGCCGCAATGATCGGCGAGAGCGCCCTCAACACAAGCGCTACAATTTCCGCGCCGCTTCCGGCGTTCAGACTTTAAGGGGGAGACATGGGATTTAGTTTTTTTAGAAAATTCGATAAGAAAAAAACGGAGGCCGGTGCCGCAGAAAGCGAGATCGACCTCCGCGAATTTTGCGAAGCTGCAACAGAATATCAGTTGTGGCAAGCGTCGTTTTGGGTGTGCGTCAACATGATCGCGGACGCGCTTGCCAGATGCGAGTTTAAGACCTACAAGGAGAGAGAGGAAAGCCGGGGCGCTGAGTGGTATCTCTGGAACTTCGAGCCGAACGCAAATCAGAACGCAACAGCATTTATTTATAAGCTGGTTGCAAAGCTCTGCGAGGACAACGAAGCCCTTATAATTTCCACACGCCGCAGGGACGGTCTTGACGCTCTTGTAGTAGCCGACAGCTGGCAGCAATCCACGTTTTACGCAAGCCGCCAGAATGAGTATACAGGTGTCGTAGTCGGCGACGTTTCATATTCAAAAACCTTCTACGAGCGGGACGTGCTGCACATTGTGTTGCATGATCGAAAAATTCAGGAGCTCGCAAAGAATATCGGCGGCGCGTACTACCGACTGGCCAAAGCAGCAATGGATGCATACAAATGGGAAAACGGGCGGCGCATTAAGGTACATATTGGCCAGATCGCACAGGCTAAAGACGAATGGGCGGCAGCTTTTCAGAAGCAGATTGAAACCGCGATTAAACCCTTCGTTGATGCAGACAACGGCAGCGCCATTCTCCCAGAGTTCGACGGTTACGACTACCAGACATTCGGCGACGGAGCAAGGAGCGCCCGCGTCACGCCTGAGAACATCGAAAGCCTCACAAAGCAGATTTTTGATTTTACTGCAAAGTGTCTGGACATTCCCGCCGTCTACCTCGATGGCAAGGTAGAGGCAACGGGAGACGCAAAAAAGCGTTTCCTTGAGATGATCGACGGCAAAGCCCGACAGATCACGCAGGAGATCAACCGCAAGCGCTACGGCCTCGACGAAATGCAGCGCGGCAATTATCTGCGGATAGATACATCCCGGCTCTCACACTTTGATATGTTCGAAAACGCAGCGAGCATTGAAAAGCTCATGGGCTCCGGTTTCGTATTTAACGATATTCTTGAAGCAATCGGCAGGGAACGACTGCCGGAAGAATGGGCGAACACGCCGTACATCACTAAAAATCTGGGGAGAGCGGAAGGAGTAACAAATGAGTAAAAAATACTGGACAATTCAGCAGCTTGCAGCACCGGGAACCGCCCGCGCCGCTGATGTTTATATCTACGGAGATATTGTACCGTGGGCATGGACGGAATACGGCGAGCAGAGCGCACACACATTTGCGGAAGAAATAAAGGCGCTGGATGTTGATATTATCCGCGTGCATATCGACAGCTGCGGCGGAAACATCAATGAAGCATGGGGGATTTACAACACCCTGAGAGAACACCCGGCGCGAATAGAGGCCTACGCGGACGGCTTTGTAGCGTCCGCTGCACTGTACCCATTCCTTGCCGGTGATGTGCGCTATACCTCAAGCCTTGCAGCGTTCTACTTGCATAATGCGTGGACATCCGCCGAGGGGTACGCGGAAGAGCTGAGAAAAGCAGCGGACGAAGTGGAAGCCCTCACCGCCGTCGGCATTGCAG
>JAGHRS010000050.1 GCA_018066285.1 Candidatus Treponema caballi | reverse complement strand
GTATAGTATATGGCAAATAATAGATTTTTGTAAAACATTAATTTCTTTTTTCAGTAACATTTCTTTATATTGAGTATGACATGTTGAGCAGTTTTCCCAGGAAATGATATACTCTGAATCATGAAAGACACTAACGAATTATGCCCATGCGGCTCTGGAAAGAAATACGGCGAATGCTGTGGACCAATCATTGCAGGTACAACACTGGCACCAACTGCAGAAGCTCTTATGCGCAGCCGCTATTCAGCCTACGTAAAGCACGAGATTGATCATATCGTCAACTCCTGCACGGAAGAAGAAAAGCAGGAAATCGATATTGAGGAAACACGCAGATGGGCTGAAGAGTCAACCTGGTACGGACTACAGATTCTTGCTACGGATAAGGGAACTGAAAAGGATGATGAAGGCATCGTCGATTTTACAGCTACCTATTCACGCAAGGGTCTTCGCGATGTTCACAAGGAACGCGCTTACTTCCTCAAAAAGGATGGCAAATGGCTCTATGATCAGGGCGAACTCATCCCGACAACTATAATCCGCGAAGGAAAGAAAGTCGGAAGAAACGATCCGTGTCCATGCGGCTCAGGAAAGAAATACAAGCACTGCTGCGGCAGATAAGAAGGCGCATAGATGAGCACTTCCGTCATTACAGGCTTTCACGCTGTTGAAGAAAGAATCCGCAGCACTGAAGAGCCGTCAAAGCTTACGGTCTTATACGCGAACCCCGGCCCGAGAGTTAAGAAGATAGTTCAGGCAGCCCAGGAAAAGGGCATCGCGTGCACGCTGGTGAAAGCCGCTGAGCTCGATGCGGCCGTTGCTGAGCTGAGCCCGGCCTTACAGGATCATCGTGGCCTTGTGCTGCAGGTTGAAGCTGCTTCTTCCGGTGTTGCACCAGCAGACTTTGATGCTTTTGTTGCAGAGCACACCGGTCCCCTTCCTGAGGGAAAGAAAACGAGCGTGGTTGTTGTGCTCGATTCAGTGACTGATCCGCACAATGTCGGCGCCATTATAAGAAGCTGCGACCAGTTCGGGGCTGATCTTGTGGTTGTTCCTGAAAGGCGCGGAGCTCGCGGTGACAGCGAAGTTATCGGCCGTTCAAGTGCCGGAGCCTCAGCCTGGGTGCCAGTCGCAACTGTTACGAACCTTGTCCGCGCGGTTGAGCAGCTTAAAGGAGCCGGTTACTGGGTGTACGGTGCGGATATGGGCGGAACTTCAGCTCCGGAGTCAAAGCTTACAGGAAAGCTCGTGCTCGTTATGGGCAGCGAAGGAACGGGAATTAGCCGGCTTCTGGAATCAAGCTGCGACGGCATTCTTTCCATTCCGACCTGCGGAAAGCTCGACAGTCTGAATGTGTCAGTTGCTGCCGGCGTTCTGCTGTACGAAATTCGGAGACAAAACCTGTCCTGACAGTTTTCAGAAACTTGTCAGAACATAAGTAAAGAAGTATATTTTAGGAAGAGAGGGATTATATGACAGCACAGGATAATGATTCACAAGCTATTGTTGAATATGAGAAGACTCCGCATCAGATAGCGGAAGAGAAAATCCGGGCAATAAAGGCAAAGGCCCGTGAAGATATTGCTGAAGTAAGAAAACAGCTTCTGGCAGAAACTATTGATAGCGTAGTTGATGCTGACAAGAAAGCATATAAAAAGGAAATGCGCCGCCGCAACAGGGAAGCCAAGCGTGCTGAATACCTGAACAGAAAGACACGCTACACAGTTGGCGAAGAGATTTTCCATTCCATTTCTCACGGTATCGGCATGGGACTTGCCATTGCGGCAACCGTTCTGCTCATCTGCCACGCTGCAGCAGAATGCACACCGGAACTCAAGCCATACATGATTTCTTCATACGCTATTTTTGGTGCTTCTCTTATCCTCGTGTATCTGGTTTCAACACTGTATCATGCGCTTACACCAATCGGCGTGAAAAAAGTGTTCAATATCCTTGACCATGCGTTCATCTACGTTCTGATTGCCGGAACATACACACCGTTCTGTCTCGGAGCCCTGCACAACGGCTGGGGATGGTCTCTGTTCGGCGTCATCTGGTTGCTTTCCATTGTCGGTATTGTTTTCTATTCCATTTTTGGAAGCAAGATGCGTTTTATTGCTGCATTTACCTACTTCATCCTCGGATGGCTGGTAACCTGTTTCTTCAAGCCAATCCGCGAAGTTGTTCCGGACATCAGTATTCTGTTCCTCATTCTTGGTGGCGTTCTGTACACAATCGGTGCGTACTTCTACACCCTTAAGAGCGTGAAGTGGATGCACTCTGTCTGGCACGTGCTCGTCATTGGCGGCAGCGTCCTGCACTTCTTCGCTGTCTGGTTCCTCATCTGATAAACGGGTGGTTTAAATATGCCACCCATGTCTTTTTACTGCTTGAAATCCCGTCATAATGTCGCTATTATTTCCTATTATGGAAACAAATAAAAGAACACACACCTGCGGCGAACTGCGCGGATGTGATGATGGTAAGACAGTTGTATTGAATGGTTGGGTTCACCGTATCCGTGAACATGGCGGAATCTCTTTCATTAACTTACGCGACCGCTACGGCATTACTCAGGTCGTCGTCGATTCCGATTCTCCGGCTGAGCTTGCAGAACTGGCAAAGACACTCCGCATGGAATTCTGTATTGCAGTAAAAGGCGTCGTACGCGCCCGCCCTGCAGAAATGATAAACAAGGATATGGCAACAGGTGAGGTTGAACTTGTTGCAAAGGAAATTGAAGTACTTTCAAAGTCAGAAGTCCTTCCGTTTATGCTCGATGAGTTCAACAAGGATGGAACCCCGGTCGTAGCAAACGAAGACCTTCGCCTTAAGTACCGCTACCTTGACCTGCGTTCACAGAAAATGCAGCACAACATCATCCTCAGAAGCCAGGTTGCTTTTGCTACACGCGAGTACCTTACCTCAAAGGGCTTCCTTGAGATTGAGACACCGACATTCATCAAGTCAACTCCTGAAGGAGCACGCGACTATCTGGTACCAAGCCGCGTACATCCAGGCAAGTTCTACTCACTGCCACAGTCACCGCAGCTGTACAAGCAGCTCCTCATGGTTTCAGGCTTTGACAAGTACTTCCAGATTGCACGCTGCTACCGCGATGAAGACGCACGCGGTGACCGCCAGCCTGAGTTCACACAGATTGATATGGAGCTTTCATTCACCAACCGTGAGGAAGTTCTTGAGACTACAGAAGGCATGATGGGCTACATCTTCAAGAAGACTCTTGGCGTAGATCTTCCTGTCCACTTTGACCGCATCGCCTGGGAAGACGCTTTCGACCTGTACGGTTCTGACAAGCCGGACCTGCGCTTTGACATGAAGATGCAGGACGCAGACTTCATGGCTTCCCTCAGTGACTTCGGCGCTTTCAAGGCCGGAGCAGCTGCCTGCGGACGCGATGTCCAGCGCCACAAGAGAACTGGTCTTAAGGCCCTGGTCGTAAAGAACGTTGCCGACAAGTACAGCCGCAAGATGGTAGAGGAACTCGAAGCCGTTGCAAAGAAGTACAAGGCAAAGGGCCTTGCCTGGATGAAGGTAAACGCTCAGACAGGTCTTTTTGAAGGCGGAATCAGCAAGTTCTATGCCGGTAAGGAAGCAGAAATCTGCGGAAAGCTCAGTGCTGAAAAGAACGACCTGCTGCTGTTCGTAAGCGATGAAAACTGGCAGACAGCATGTACAGCACTTGGTGCAGTACGCAAGCAGCTCGGAAAGGACCTTAACCTGTATAATCCGGCCGATGAGTTCCACTTCGCATGGATCATCGACTTCCCATACTTCGCCTGGAACGAGGACGAGAACCACTGGGAGACAGAGCATCATATGTTCACACTGCCTCAGAAGCAGTACTGGCCTACACTCGAAAGCGACCCGGGTGCCGTAAAGGGAGATTTGTACGACCTGGTTCTGAACGGCTATGAGCTTGCTTCTGGTTCTATGCGTATCAACGACCCGGAACTGCAGCAGCGCATCTTCAAGATTGTCGGCTACAGCAACGAGCGTGCACAGAAGGCATTCGGCTTCCTGGTCGAGGCATTCAAGTACGGTGCACCACCACACGGAGGAATTGCTCCCGGACTCGACCGCCTTGTCATGCTCATGTGCCACGAGGAGTCAATCCACGAAGTCATCGCCTTCCCGAAGAACAACCTAGCTGCATCTCCAATGGATGAGTGTCCGAGCTTCGTAGATGAGCAGCTCATCAAGGATCTGCACATCGCAATTACTGAACGCGAAGAGGAATAGTGCATATAGGGCGCTTTTAAGCATATCCCTGATTAATAATGATGAAATGAAAACCCCGGACTTGTTTCGGGGTTTTTTTAAGGAGATTTGCCGTGAAACACACACTTTTTGTATCTTTGTTATGTGCGCTTTTTGCGTTCTGCCTGGTTTCCTGTACATCCTACAAGGCTGCTGAAGCTGCTGACCGTGCCCTGCTCGAACAGCTTGAAGGACCGGATGCGCTTAACGCATTTACAAGTTCTGTAGAGTTTCCGGCATTGACTTTTGATGCTCCTGCAGGAACCAGTATTGCTGCAGAACACAGTGGATATGTGAAATACGCTTCATCAAATGCTGAAGTTGCAGAGGTCACATTTGATATTCCTGCTGAGTTTTCACATGGTGTCATCATCTTTGAGTTTGAGGAAGAATATTACTACAAAGGAAAGAAACGTTCTGTCACAATTGAAGCTGTTTATTTCAATGTTCTTGCGGATGAATATCTGCTGGCTGCATTTCCTGAACGTCCCATTCACGTTGAATCCGGAGAGCACATCGGCTATACGCTTGATGATGCCGGAGTCATTCTCCGTTGTACGCGGCCAAGCGAGTATCTTGTGTCCTGTGCACGCGTAACGCCTAAATACGACGGCAAAGACTGGTATTTCGGGGCAGAGTGTCTCGTTTCAACCATTCCGAAGTTCCTGCTTTTCCAGCCTGTGGCTTCCCGGAAAGATGAGGTTACGTTCCATACAGATGGCCTTTCCGAAACATTGGAACAAATAACGAATTGTTCTGAAGCGGATGATTGTCCGTGCTCATATCCAACAGAACCGGTGCGTTTCATGACACAGCTTGCAGCTTATCCTGAAACAACGGGATACAGAAGCAGCACAGAACTGCTCTTGCGTAACAGTTATTTCAATGGCATGAATCTTGATGTCACTGTAGATGTTGACGGGCTTTCCTGGCATTTCATGTTCCCGGATTATTTCCTTGATTATCTTACAGACGAATATACACTTGGCGATGACATCTATCTGTATGGATATATCTGTTATTCGCTGGATGGCGAATTATATCTGTACGGACGTGATTTCACCCTTTACGATCCGGATGATGAAGTCGACGCTAAACTGAAAAGTTACACCTACGCTAACTTCGGAGACAATTCACTGAGATAAAGATGATGGGCAGTAACTACGCATATAGAAAGACTTTTTCTCTTAAAGCAGCAGCTGCCCTTTTTTTATGTGTACTCAGCGTGACAGCTTTTACGGCCTGCAGCGCGCGGAAAGCGCCTCCTGCCCGCACGTGCATTTCATTTGATACGGTTTGCACCATAAACGCATACGACGCTGGTACAGATGCCTTGTATGATGCGTGCGAGGCTCGCCTTAACGAGCTTGAGCAGGTTTTTAGCGCACACATTTCCACTTCAGACGTTTGTCGCATAAACGATGCGGCGGGCGACCATCCGGTGAAGGTAAGCGTAGAAGTCTTTACCGTGCTCAAGACTGCGCGCGGTTTCGCTGAGAAAAGCGGCGGTGCCTTTGATCCGACGATAGGGCCGCTTGTCTCTCTCTGGGGCATTGGCACTGAACATGAGAAGGTTCCTTCAGAAGACGAGATTGCGGCGGCCCGGGCTCTGGTGAACTGGAAGCTTCTTTCGCTTGATGAAGAGGCCGGCACCGCGTTCCTTGAAAAAGAGGGCATGGCGCTTGATCTTGGCGGCATTGCAAAAGGTTTTGCCGCTGATGAAATTGCCAGTGTGCTTAAAGATGCTGGTGTTTCAAGCGCCCTCGTCGATTTGGGCGGCAACGTGTACGTAATCGGCAGCAGGCCGGCCGAAAGCGGGAAATCTGCTTCTGGTGATGGGACCGGGGTGGCTGAACGCAAATGGCGTGTTGGCGTGAAGAATCCGTTTAAGCCTGAAGAAGGAGCGGCGCTCCGCGTTGATGTTGCTGATACTTCTGTGGTTACATCCGGTAACTACGAGCGCTATTTTGAGAAGGACGGGGTACGCTATCATCACATAATCAACCCGGAAACCGGATGGCCTGCTGAAAGCGGACTTGTATCGTGCACAATAATAGACAGTTCGTCTCTTAAGGCTGATGTCCTTTCTACTGCGGTGTTTGTTCTTGGTAAGGATAAAGGATTGGAATTACTTGAAAGGGAAGGTGTGGAAGGTGTCTGCATATCCCTGGATGGTAGCGTTTCCGTTTCCTCGAATATGCAGACCCAGATAAAAACTCTCTCTGATAGTCTCAGACTATGACTACGGAATTATCGGTATATGAGAAAGGAGCCGGGACATACTTGTCTGCTGCCCAGTCGTTTTCCCATCTTTTTCCATCAAGTAAATAGCGGAACTGATACTCACGTCCGGCTTCAAGAGTAATCTTTACTTTGAAAGTGCCGTCTTTGAGTTTCTTCATAGGAGTATCAACGCTGCTCCAGCTGTTGAAGTCTCCTGCCAGCCAGACCTGCTCGGCTCCTTTTGCTGCTTCCGGGGAAAGCTCGAAAGTAACTGAGCATGTGTTCTTGGTTTTATTGTACGTTTTATAAAGAGCCATAAAAATCTCCCGTAACGGTTTTCTTCATAGAGTAATACTACTGTATATCATTAACATATAAAAAAAAAGAAAAAAACTACACTTATGTAGGTAAAATTACGATTTTAAGCAAAATTTGTTTCTTTTTTTGACAAAAAATGCGTTCTGATTGCGTAAAAAGGGGATATGCGGTATTATACGAAACCGGAAACACGGCTTTCTGACGGAGCGTTGCTCCAAACAAATTTTTCAACATCCGCTTGATTTATCCAAATTGCAGGGCGGACGCCGGGTGAGTGCAAAAACTGCCATTCCGGAAAACTTGCTAAAAAGGAGTTCCTTATGGGTACTGTCTTAACAAACAATCACTACTTATTTACTTCAGAATCAGTTGGCGAAGGCCATCCTGACAAATTGTGCGATCAGATTTCAGACGCAATTCTTGACCGCTGTCTTGAGCTCGATCCTAAAGCTCATGTCGCATGTGAAACATATTCAACAACAAACCTTATCCTTGTTGGTGGTGAAATCGGTTTCCAGGATCCTAATCCGGAGCTGCCGAAGATCATCGCAAAGGAAGCAGAGCAGATTGCACGCAAGGTTGCGCTCGATATCGGCTATGATTCAGCAGAAAAGGGTCTGGACGGCGCACACTGTGAGTTCATCAACCGTCTGCACGCTCAGTCACCGGATATCAACCAGGGCGTTGTAGGAAAGGGTCTTGATGAGTTTGAAGGCCAGCAGGGCGCAGGAGACCAGGGCATCATGTTCGGCTTTGCCTGTGACGAGACGCCGGAACTCATGCCTGCTACGCTGCATTACGCACACCAGCTGCTTTTAAAGGCTACTGAGCTCAGAAAGAACGGTACAATCGCATGGTTGCGCCCGGATGCAAAGAGTCAGGTCACCATCGAATATGACGGATTCAAGCCTGTCCGCATCGATGCAGTCGTCGTCTCTCATCAGCATGACCCGGATGTAGAGTACGACACCATCAGAAGCACAATCATTGAACAGATTATAAAGCCGGTTCTTGAGCCGACGGGTCTTCTTGATGAGAACACCAAGTACTACATCAACCCGACAGGTAAGTTTGTGACAGGCGGACCAGACGGAGATGCAGGCCTTACAGGACGCAAGATTATCGTTGATACATACGGCGGTATGGGCCGTCACGGCGGCGGTGCCTTCAGTGGCAAGGATCCGTCAAAGGTTGACCGTTCAGCTGCATACATGGCACGTTACATTGCAAAGAACGTTGTAGCCGCCGGTCTTGCAAAGCGCGCTGAAGTTCAGCTTGCGTACGCTATCGGCGTCCCGTATCCTGTTTCCATCATGGTGGAAACGTTCGGCACAGAAACTGTTGACCGCAAGAAAATCGAGACTGCTGTAGAAAAGGTCTTTGACTGCACTCCGGCCGGCATCGTAAAGACGCTTGACCTGAAGCGCCCTGTCTATCGTCCGACAGCTTCTTACGGACACTTCGGCCGCGACGGTTTCAGCTGGGAAAAGACGGATAAGGTTGAAGAACTTAAAGCTGCTGCCCTCTGAAGGCGTGGATGCTGTGTTCAGGGCTTTCCAGGCGGAAAACCCTGAGCCGGAAACTGAACTTGAATCAACAAATGCCTATACGCTTCTCGTCGCGGTTTCGCTTTCTGCGCAGGCCACCGACAAAAGCGTGAATCTCGCTACACGGAACCTGTTTCCCATTGCAGACACTCCTGAAAAAATGCTCGCTCTCGGTGAAGAAGGTCTTATCCCGCTTATCCGGAGCATCGGGCTGTACCGTTCCAAGGCAAAGCACATCATTGAAATGAGCCGTCTGCTTGTGGAAAACTTCAACTCTCAGGTGCCCGCCACACGCGAAGAGCTTCTGACGCTTCCAGGAGTCGGGCGCAAGACAGCGAACGTCATACTGAACGTGCTTTATGGCCAGAAGACTATGCCTGTTGATACGCACATCCTGCGTATTGCGCCGCGCATCGGATTAGCCGCGGGCACAACGCCCGAAACTGTCGAAGAAGAGCTCTGCCGTGTCATCCCTGACAAGTACATGAAACATGCGCATCACTGGCTTGTCCTGCACGGCCGCTACGTGTGCACGGCGCGCTCACCTAAATGCGGCGAATGCTGCATCCGCGAAATCTGTCTTAAAAACCTGTAACTGGGTGTGCTTTTACGCGCGGCCGCTTATATTCTCGGCGCTGAAGAAAAGGAGCAGTGCGCCACATGCGCCCAGAATCGTGATGCAAAGCTCTGAAAAATGCACTCCTGCCATATCAATGAGGCGTCCGCCTGCGACGCTTGCGATGATGCCGCCTATTGTACACGCGGTGGTTACCAGAGACTGCGCCTTTGCCATGTCCGCTTTTGAAAAGAGTCTGCTTACATAATGCACTGACGCCGGGATGAAAATGGCGTACGAAACTGCTTGAGGAAGCTGCGCCAGATACAGAGCCGGCACGGAATCTGCAAGGAAAAAGCAGAGGAACCGCAGGAAGAAGCCGATTCCCGAAATGCGGAGCAGCGTCCGGCAACTTGCTTTTGTGAGCAGCCATGAGAAAAGCATCATTCCCGGCAGCTCAAGCATTGCGGCAATTGAGCCGGCAATTCCCATGGATGAGCTGTCTCCACCTACATCACACGCAATCTGATACAGGTAACCTGTCGTAAAGCAATGCGACGTAAAGAGACACGTCACGCTCAAAAGGAAAAGCAGAAAACGCCTGTTGCTGAACAGGAAGGCTATGAGGGAATGTGCTTCCGTAGTCTGGGCTTGCGGGGCGGGGTCGCTGTCTTGAATGCCGGCAGAGGCCTGGTCTACGGATGCGCCGCTGGAAACGGAATTTTCTTCTGGTTCGTCGTGCTGAATGCGCAGGGGCAGGGTGCTGACGATGAAAAGAATGCAGCACAGAATGCCTGTTACCGGGATTACCATTTCTGAGAAGCGGACAATCAGAAAGCCCATGACAGTGGAAACTATGGCGTATCCGAATGAGCCGAACGCGCGGCACAGACCGAAGTTCATGCGGTATCCGGCATCTTCAAGCTCAACAGAGACAGCGTTTATGAACGGCTGCTGAATATTGATGAGAGCGACTGCTAACGTAATCACAACGGCCATGAGCACATCCGCTTTTGGCAGAATCATCATGATGATGCAGAAAAAAGCTGAAAGCAGCGTAAACAGCACTATGACAAGATGCAGTGTTATCCGCTTGTATTTATCAATTGCAGCAGCGACTACAGGCTGGATGAGCATGTTGAAGATGTTGCTGGCAGCAACAATCAATCCGATGGTTGAGTTCGAATATCCTTTTGGAACCATGAATGCTGAAATAAAGCCTGCAACTGCACAGACGGCTATCCAGTACAGCGCATTCATGATGGAATATTTCAGCTGAGGATGAACAATTTTCTTTGTCATAGGTGTTTAATAGTGAGGTGGGCGACGGTTTGGAATTTCGCCTTCCTGAGCTTCTATAAGCTCTTCAAGTTTTCCTTTGAGGACACGGTTTTCCGCTTTGAGTGTATCGACGGTTTTGCCTTGTTCAACTGCTATAGACTGCAGTTTGTTCACAAAGTCTTCAAGATATGATAACTTAATTTCAAGTGCCGTAACCCGGCTCTCTTCTTCAGTGGTCATACCGCGAGTATATCACTAAGGAAGTGCAGCGTCCACGGATAAAAGGAGTCCTTTATGAAAAGATATGCTGCCATTACACTGCTTGTCGTTTTAACAGGCTTTATTGCAACACCGCTTTTTTCAGAGCCGCTGCCGGATTTTCCCCTGGACAGCGCAGATGTCAACGCGTTTGACCGTGCCCTCATGCAGCCGTACAATGGACTTCTGGATGATGCAGCAACAATTGTTGAGCTTGGTATGCTTGCTGCCCCGGCCGCTTTTCTGTTTGTGCCGGGCGCAGACTGGTTCAACGACGGGCTCATGTACGCTGAGACGGGTCTTTTCTCTTTTGGTGTCCGGACTCTGTTAAAAAAAGCCATCAGCCGCCCGCGCCCGTGCATGTACTACGACTCTTATCCTGCTGAAATGACGGAAGATGACGACTGGAACGAATCATTCCCATCCGGTCACACGTTAATGTGCTTTTCAACAGCTTCTTTCATCACTTATATGTTCAACACGCGCTATCCGGATTCTGAATGGAAAGTATCCGCTATTGCCTGTGCATACGGAATTGCTGCAGTAACCGGTTTTATGCGCGTCATAAGCGGAAATCATTTCCCGACTGATGTGCTGACTGGCGCTGCTGTTGGAACAGCTGCAGGATTCCTTATTCCATGGGCACATGATACTATCCGTGAGTTCATAGATACAAACTGGAACAGCAAGGGAAATGCGTCTGTTTCAACAGTTATGACGCCGGATACGCTCGGTTTTTCCATCCACTTTTAAGCAGGCTTACAGATTTCATGATATAATGTGCTATTATGAAATCTCCGGAAGAAAAAAAACAGAGACATCACCAAAGAATATGGTCTTTTTGTCGTGTAATTATCGCTCCATGGCTTAAGTGGATGTATCACTTCAAAGGAGAAGATGCAGATCCACTCCTAGAAGACATAACAGGATCATATCTCGTTCTAAGCAATCATAATGGTAATCTTGACCCGGCTTATCTCGGATTGTGTTTCCGTAAGCAGATGTATTTTGTTGCCAGTGAGAATGTGTATCGCTCCGGTTTTTCATCAAAACTGCTGAAATGGGCTTTTGAACCAATTGCCAAAATCAAGGGCTCTTCAGATGCAATGACCGTCATGAAGATGGTCCGGACGCTTCGTTCCGGCATGAACGTGTGTCTTTTCCCGGAAGGAAACCGCTCCTATGACGGAAGAACTGGCGAAATAAATGTTGCAACAGGAAAACTTATCAAGGTTTCTGGGGCAAATCTTGTAACATACAGGCTTGAGGGTGGTTATTTCACGACACCGCGTTGGGCGGCGACAATCCGCAAGGGAAAACTGCATGGACACGTTGTCAACGTGTACAGTAAAGAAGCTCTGAAAGAGATGAAGCCCGAGGAAATAGTCGAACTTGTCAGGGCGGATTTGTACGAGGACGCGTACGAACGCCAGGCTGCTGCCCCGATAGCGTACAAAGGCAAACGTCTTGCAGAAGGCCTTGAATGCAGCCTTGCTGTGTGTCCGAGTTGCCGCTCTATCGGTTCGCTGGTGACAAAAGGCTCTTCTGTGAGCTGTCTGACATGCAGCCTGTCTACAAAAATAGACGAATATGGTTATTTTGAAGAAGGTTTCGCTTTCCGTACAGTCACCGAGTGGGACGATTTCCAGAAGGACTTCTTCAGGGAATTCACGCAGGATGCGCTTACAGAAGCCGCGAATCCGCCAGTTCCTGATGCTGATCCCGAAGCAGAAGAAACGCCAGTTTCCATGCCGCATGAACTGTTCAGTGACGATGGCGTAACGGTAAAGATTTTCAAGGAAGACCATACCGAACAAGTGTTAGGCACGGGTCAGTTCTGCATGTACGCGGATAAGCTCACGCTTGTTCTGCCGGATGGAAGCGTTACCATGAACCTGCCTCTCACAGCGGTTTCAGGCATGTCTATTTTCGGCAGGGCAAACATTCTGTTCACAGCGGACGGCAACATCCACTATGAGGCACGGGCTGAAAAGCTCATTAATGCACGTAAGTACCTGGCAGTCTTCAATAATATCAAAGCTGCCGGAGAAAAATATAAAACGGGAGGATCATGAAATGGATTATTCAGGAAACAACCTTGCACTGTGGAATTTTGTCATCCAGTTTGGAATAATTGCTACGACGGTCTTAATATCAAATATCGTAAGGAAGAAAGTCCCTTTAATCAGGAAGAGTCTTATCCCGACTTCTGTTCTGGCTGGATTTCTTCTGCTTGCGGTAAAGTACACGGGCTTTATCCGTATTGATACCAATTTCCTTGAACAGCTGACCTATCATGGAATTGCTATCGGATTTATCGCAATGTCGCTGCGTGTTCCCAAGAAAGATGAAACAAACACTATCGGAACAGCAGTCCGGAGTGGCTGTCTTATTGTAAGTACGTATCTTGTACAGGCTGTTACAGGCCTTATCATTTCGCTGCTGCTTGCATATACAATTAAGCCAGATCTGTTTAAGGCAGCTGGTGTTCTGCTTCCTATGGGTTTCGGACAGGGACCGGGACAGGCAAACAATGTTGGTCTGACGTATGAAGCTCTTGGTTTCACTGGAGGTCAGTCTTTCGGTCTGGCCCTTGCTGCAGCTGGCTTCCTGTGCGCCTGTATTGTCGGCGTTATATATATCAACATCATTTCACGCAAGGGAATGGTTAAAAGGGTAGAGCATAAGGATATTTCCGGTTCTGTAACTGTTGACACTTTCCAGGATCAGAATGAGATTCCTATTTCTGAATCAATAGATAAGCTATCCATCCAGATGGCGCTGATTCTTCTTGTCTATCTGTTTACCTATCTTGTGCTTCAGGGCGTTTCTGTGCTGTTGCAGGAGAAAGCTCCTGGCGTTGCAAAAACAGTCTGTCCGCTTCTCTGGGGATTCAACTTCATCTTTGGTTCCATCTTCGCTATCGTGACGCGTAAAGTTATTGTTGGCTTACGGAAATCAAAGCTGATGAACAGACAGTATCAGAATAATTACCTTTTGAGCCGCATTTCAGGTCTTGCATTCGATGTCATGATTATTTCAGGAATTGCATCAATCGACTTCAAGAAGCTCGAAGGTCTGTGGCTGCCGTTCATTCTGATGGCTGTTGCCGGCGGTGTCGTGACTTTCCTCTGGGTTATGTTTATGTGCAAGCGGATTTATCCGGATTACGTCCAGGAAGGCTTCCTCGGAATGTACGGTATGCTGACGGGCACAATCAGCTCCGGTATTCTGCTGGTGCGCGAAGTAGACCCTAACTTCGAGACTCCTGCTGCCAACAACCTGGTCTCCGGAAGCGGTCTTGGCATCGCGTTCGGCGCACCTGTTCTGCTTCTGATAAGCCTTGCGCCAAAGTCAGCAGCATCGCCGTTCATTGTAATCGGCCTTGCGGTTGCGTACCTCGCAGTGCTTCTCGGCATTATTTCCTTCAGCAAGAAAAAATCACGCCCGTGATTAAAAGAAAGGCATAAAAAAAGGCTCCGTTTTTCAAGAGGCCACTGAAAAAGTCCCATAAAGACTGAATTTACAAGCACCACCTAAATAGAGTAAAATTTATTCAGGTGGTGTTTTTTTATGCTCAAGTCACAACAAGAATTACATTTCAGTCAATACACAGA
>JAGHRS010000031.1 GCA_018066285.1 Candidatus Treponema caballi | reverse complement strand
CTGTAATACTATTGACAGTTTCTTTTTTTCAATTAATGTATGTAGGTGAAGCGATTAACAAACCGTTTCGGAGAATAAGATAATGAGTATTTTTGTTGATGAGAAAAAGAGAATTTTCAAGCTGGATTCAAAGAATGCAAGCTATGTAATTTCGGTAGTTGATAAAGAAGGTTTTGTCGGTCAGGCATATTATGGCGCAAAAATAGCAGATGCTGATGTAGCATATATGCTCAAGACTGCTGATTATCCGTGGACGCCTGAGAGATATAACAGAGAGCGCGTTCCTTTCATGGATTATTTTGCGTTTGAGTACGCCGGCTATGGCTCTGGAGATTACCGTCCGTCCTGTGTTGAGATACGGGATGAGCACGGCGCAACGGCAGTAAACCCCGTGTACAAGTCATTTAAGTTGCATAAAGGAAAGCCGGAATTTGAAGGTGGTGCTGCAAAAGCGGGCATGCCGGCGGTTTTCGCTTCTGAGGATGAGTGTCAGACGCTTGAACTTATCCTTGAAGATGCAGCTGCATCTGTGGAGCTGTCGCTGTATTACACTGTTTTTGATGAGCTTGATGCCATTATAAAGAGTGTATGCATCAGAAATACGGGAAAGAAGGACTTCTTTGTCACAAAACTTATGTCATCAAGCATGACGCTTGAAAACGAACCGTCACTCGACATTATTTCGCTTCCGGGCGCTTGGGCTCGCGAGCGCCGCATCCAGAGGCAGAAAGCCATGTATGGTTCATTCAAAGCTGGCTCAAACCGTGGCATTTCAAGCAATCAGTCAAGCCCGTTCATGGCAGTTGCAGAAAGTACGGCGACGCAGCGGGAAGGAAATGTCTGGGGATTCAGCCTCATCTATTCAGGAAACCATGAGATTGAGGCATTCCTTAACGCGAATGACAGCCTGCGGGTCACTATGGGAATTGGAAGTGACGGCTTTTCATGGAAGCTTTCAGGCGGCGAGTTTTTCGCATCCCCTGAAGCGGCGCTCGTGTATTCAGGTGAGGGGCTTGGCGGCATGAGCAGGACATATCACGACCTGTACCGCGGCCACATTATCAGAAGCAAATACAAGTTTATGGACAGGCCCGTGCTCCTCAACAGCTGGGAAGCCGCCTATTTCGACTTTGACACGGAAAAACTGCTCGGCATTGCCCGTGAAGCTGCCGCCCGTAAGGTAGAGCTGTTTGTTCTTGACGACGGCTGGTTTGGCAAACGTAACAGTGACGACTGTTCTCTTGGTGACTGGTATGCCAATGAAGAAAAAATGCCGGGCGGACTAGAACGCCTTGGAGAAGAAGTGCACAAACTGGGCATGAAGTTCGGCGTCTGGTTTGAGCCTGAAATGGTAAATCCTGATTCAGATTTGTACCGTGCTCATCCTGACTGGGCGCTGCATGTGGATGGAAGAACGATATCAGAAAGCCGGCATCAGCTTGTTCTTGATTACAGCAGGAAAGAAGTACGCGATTTCATCTACGGCATGATTTCATCGCTCGTCCGTTCTGCGGGCATTGATTACATAAAGTGGGATATGAACCGTAACCTTACTGAAGTGTGGAGCGCAGCACTTCCTGCAGACCGGCAGGGTGAAGTGTTCCACCGGTACGTTCTTGGCGTGTACGATATCATGAACCGCCTTGTCACCGATTTCCCTGATCTGCTTTTTGAAAACTGCTCGTCAGGTGGCGCGCGCTTTGATGCCGGCATGCTCTATTACAGCCCGCAGATCTGGTGCTCGGATGATACTGACGCTGTTGAACGCCTTGCCGTCCAGGAAGGAACGGCGCTTGTGTTCCCGCTTTCAACCATGGGCGCGCATGTTTCAGTCTGTCCTAACCACGTGACAGCCCGTTCCACTCCGTTTGAGACACGCGCCATGGTCGCTCTTGCGGGCACTTTCGGCTATGAGCTCGACATGACGAAGCTTTCGGATGCAGACAAGAACGCCGTTCCCCAGCAGATTGCAGCGTATCACCGCTTTGGCTCACTTATGCGCGAAGGTGACTACTACCGCCTGCAGTCTTACCGCGAGAATAATCTCTGGGACAGCTGGATGGTCGTCGCAAAGGATAAGAAGACTGCGCTTGTCACTGTCGTGCAGGTAATGACACAGCCGTCACGGAAAAGCCGCCGCCTCCGTTTTGAAGGCCTTGATTCTGAAAAGCAGTACTCAATTGAAGTTGTCCAGCTTGATAAGGATACACCGCTTCATCAGGGCGCAGAAGCAGACAGGGATGAGTTTGCCGGCCGTACATTCTCGGGCTCGACACTCATGAACGCCGGCATTATGGTGCACAGAACTACCGGCGATTTTCAGGGAACCATGTACTGCCTGACAGCGAAGTAGATTGTGGTTAAGTGATTAACCTGCTTTTTCACTTTTTTAGTTTAAAATATTGACATATTTAACTTCGGGGTTTATTTTAAACTAAATTGTTATTTGCAGACAAAGGTTTTTCATGAAAAAGGTAACTATCGAAACAGTGGCTCAGCGTGTAGGTGTTTCTGCGGCGACTGTGTCATACGCCCTTTCCGGCAAGAAGAAAATAAGCCCGGAAGTAAAGGCGAAAATAGATGAAGCAATTAAAGAACTGGGATATCGTCCAAGCATCACCGCACGGAATCTTGCCAGCAACAAGAACTGGACGGTAGGACTTTTTGCTTCTCCAACCGGAAATATACGGGAGGATTTCTTCTTTAACAATATTCTTGCCGGCGTTCTGGACACATTGCATGAGAAGAAATATCAGCTTATGCTGTATGCGGATTACCGTTCCGATACTGAGCAGGATAATCCTGATTTCAATTTTTCGCAGCCTATAGATGGTGCTCTTGTCATGAATCCAAGGGTAAATGACTCTAATATTGATCAGCTGAAGGAACGTGGAATTCCTTATGTACTTATTGGTACTTCTGAAGATTTGAGCATATCCTATTTTGTTGACAGTGATATTACAGCCGGATATTACGCAGCGGTAAAGCATCTTATTTCTAAGGGTCATAAGAAGATATATCTTCTTAATGGTCGCGCGGACTATACACAGTCAGAGAAAAGGCGTATAGGTTACCGACAGGCTCTGATTGACAGCGGCATTGAATATGATGAAAACTGCATCCTGAATCTCGCAATGCTTGAAGAAGCCGGATATACAGCCGTTCTTGAAATTCTTGCAGAAGATCCTGAATGTACGGCGGTTGTCACGTTCAACGATACTATTGCACTTGGTGTCTTGAAGGCTCTTCGTGAACATCAGATTGCTGTTCCTGGACGTATGGCTGTCGTAAGCGCTGGAAACACTATGATTACAAGGATTCATTCACCTTCCATCACGAGTATTGATATGGCTCCCTATGCAATTGGTGCAAAAGCTGCGGAGCTGCTTATTGATGTTATTGAAAAAAGAAGAATGCAGCCTTCTCATGAACTTCTTCAGGCTTTTCTTGTTGAACGGGAATCAAGCTGAATGGATGGAGACGACAGAAAAATATAGAAAAGCGTTTTTTTTCAGTTGACAAAAACAAAAAACTGGATTTACTATAAGTTAAGCGGTTAACCTTTTATATGTATTTTAATCGGTTTAGCGTTTATATTAAAAAGGACGGAATACTATCCGTCAGGAGGATCAAATGAAAAAATTAGTGTTGGTTCTTTGCTGTTTCCTTATGCTTGCCAGTGTTTTTGCTGGTGGTAAGAAAGAGGCAAAGGCAGCAGAGCCTGCTGCACCTAAGGAAGTTACTGTAACAATCTGGGACTTTAAGTGTGGTTCAGAGCCATCAAAGTCTGCTATGGCAAAGATTGATGCACAGTTCGAGGCTGCTAATCCGGGAATCAAAATCAATCACGTAGCACAGCCGGATGGTGATAACTACTATCAGCTCGTACGTGCAGCAATTCAGGCTGGCGAAGGTCCTGATATCGTCATGTTCCATGGTGGTGTTCAGGCTTATGAATTCGATGATTTTACACTGCCACTTGATAAGTACATTGCTTCTTGGAGAAGTGAAATTGCTGAGGGCAACTGGGCATTCTGTTCAGAGGGTGGAGACGGTTCAAAGCCGGTTCACATGGTTCCTCTTACAACACAGGGATTCGGTATCTACACAAACAAGTCTCTCCTGAAGCAGGCTGGCATTGATCCGGAAAAGATTCCTGCTACAGCAGAAGAATTCCTTGATAACTGCAAGAAGCTCAAGGTTGCAGGAATTGCTCCTGTTGTCGGCGGTTTCTCAGGCGGTCCTTACACTGTAGACTTCCTGTTCCGCTGTCTTATTGCAAACATCTACGGTGACAAGGTTGCAGACAAGTCACTTAACTTCACTGGAAATGCACAGTTCAGGGAAGCATGTGAAATTGTCTATGAAATCATGACACAGTATGTTGATGACGAAGCATCTTCAACAGTGTACTTCACTGATGCAGGCGATAACTTCGCTGCAGGTAAGGGTGCCATGTTCATCGGTCTTCTTTCAGACGTAAACAACTGGAAGGCATTCTGTGACGCTTTGGGAGCAGACAACGTAGGTTACTACCCGACAGTAAACTTCACAAATGCAACTTACAGGAACAGACAGGTTCTTCAGCCATGCGGTATCGGTTACTCAATCATGTCATGGTCAAAGAATCCTGATGCTGCAGCAAAGGTTCTTCAAGCTTACGGTTCAGGCAATGGTCCTGCAATCTTCATGGCTGATACAGGTGCTCTCGGTGTAAACAAAAAGGCTGATGTAAAGAGCCTTGGTTACCCTGTCCTGAACCAGATTCTTGGTTATGATTCATCACTTGATATTACCAATATCATGACAAACGAAGATGCTAACAGTAACTTCGACCGCTACTGCACAGAAGCATTCGTAACATGTGAAATTTCAATCGATGAGTTCATCGAAAAGATGCAGACAATCGTTGAAAACGCACGTGCTTTCTAATTGATTACAAATGGATGTCTGGTGTGTGCCCGGACATCCATTTTGTTGAGGATTTATTGTGAAACATAAGGTATTTAAAAAAAGCAGTGATTTTTATGAGCCGTATATCCTTATAGCTCCACTTATCATACTGCTTGCTGTATTTATTCTGTATCCTGTCCTTGCGAATATCGTAATGAGTTTTTTCAAATGGAACGGAATCAAGAAGCCGGAGTTTACCGGCCTTGAAAACTACAGAGAGATGTTCAAGGACCAGAAGTTCTGGGGCTCTCTGAAAAATACGGGAGTCCTCATCCTGTATATTCCGCTCGGCGTTATCCTGCCGATTATTGTTTCTGCGGTCCTGCGTGAAGGACTGAAAGGCTGGCCGTTCTTCAGGGCAGCGTTGTATCTTCCGAACATTCTGGGCTATGTCATTATGGGAAGCATTTGTAACATTGTCTTCAAAAAAATCGGCCCTTTAAATAATATACTTTCATTCATGGGAATTGAGCCTGTTGACTGGCTTATGAAGTCAAAAACAGCACTCAACTCGCTTGGTTTTGTATATGGCGTCTGGCTCAGGCTTGGCTTTGGCTGCATCTTCTTTCTTGCCGCCATGTCTGGTATAGATGAACAGCTGTACGATGCTGCAAAAATAGATGGCGCTAAATGGTGGAAAACTTTCTTTAATGTAACAATCCCGTCAATCCGCTTCTCAATTGAGTTCTGGGTTGTACTTTCCTTTATTGAGGTTCTGGCCCGTGCGTTCAGCTTTATCTACACGTTTACAAACGGTGGACCGGGTTTTGCGACATTTACTCTTGAGTACGGTATTTATACAAATGCTTTCGTAAGTTTTAAGATGGGTTATGCAAGTGCGTGGGCAAGCGTTCTGTTTGTTCTCTGCGCAATCATAGCTGTATTCCAGGTACGCCTGATGAAGAAGGATGCAGAATGAAAAACTCTTACGACAGAACAGTCAAAGTAATAATGTATGTATTTCTGGTAATCTGTGCCTTCATTGCACTGTATCCGATCATATTCTGCATTTATACAAGTTTTAAGTCTCCGGCAGAATATGTAACCAACAAGTACTGCCTGCCTTCGAAAATTACTTTCGAAAACTATAAGTATGTCTGGGAAAACGGCAACATGATGAAATATTTCGGCAACACGATGCTGGTAATTCCAATTGCGCTGGTTGTCTATCTTTTCATCTGCATTTCTGCAGGTTTTGCTTTTGGCCGCCTGAACTTCCCCGGCAGACTGCCGCTGTTCCTTGCAGTTCTTTTCCTTATGATTTTCCCTCAGATGCTGCTTTCCATGCAGATTTTTCAGGTCGTTAAGGGAATGAAACTGCTGAACAACTATATTGGGCTTATCCTTGTCTGGGTAGCGTACTTTGCACCTTTCGGCACGTACATCATGACGACGTACTATTCGACGGTTCCTGTTTCGCTTGTTGAATCTGCACGCCTTGACGGTGCCGGAGTGTACCGCATGCTTTTCAGTATCATGGTGCCTGTCGCAAAGCCGATGATTGTCGTCATTACCATTATTGGCACACAGTCCATGTGGAACGAACTGCCGTTCTCAATGCTGCTTCTTCAGAATGCAGACATGCGGACGCTTACGCATTCTCTGGGTATGCTGAAAGGTCAGTACGGACTGAAAGATCCGGTTCTTATGGCAGCCATTCTCTGTACTGCATCAGTTCCGATTCTGCTGTTCCTGTTCTTCCAGAAGCAGATTACCATGGGTGCTTACAGTGGCGCCGTGAAGGGTTGATGTTATGAAAAAAACTAATCGGTTTGTCTTTGATTTTCTTGATCAGGATGCACCTGACGCCGAAAAAGATATAATCTGGCGGGCTGGGACTCCAGGCTCTGTAATCCAGGCCGATGGCGCTGTCCATGTGTCTGTACCGTTTGTCAGACAGGAACTGAAGAACATGTTCCTGTTCCCGGCTGATTCGGCTTCTCTGCCAGATGGAAAGACTGCAAGTCTGACAGAACGCGATGTTGTCGTTCGCTCTTATGGCGATGAAATTATCCGCGTAACAGCGTCTGAAAACGGGGTGCTTCCTGATGACAGCGCGAATCCAATGTTTGCGTGCGATTCTTCAATCAGTCAGACGCCGCTTTCTGTTTCAAAAACTGACTGCGGCTGGGTTGCAAAAGATGAAGCCGGCGCTGTCCGGTTCGCCTTGAACACCGCAAAACCTGAAGTCAGCGAATGGAGTTCCCTTCAGCCTGAACCTCCGGCGTCATTTACTGCATCTGTTTTTCCTGAAACAGGAAAAGAAGTTCCTTTCGTCGGCTACGATGCTTTCTTCCCGCATCAGTCAGAGTCTTACAGTCTTGGCTTTGTGGAACGCGACGGAAAAACCGACCGCTGGATGTACTCCCTGAAAGCATTCCCTTCTGAAAAATATGCCGGAACAGGAGAACGGTTCGCGTCAATGAATCTCGCCGGCCGTACCCTTGTTCTTGAAAACACGGATGGTCTTGGCAACAACAGCAACAGATGCTATAAGAACGTTCCTTTCTATATATCAAGCAGAGGGTACGGTGTCCTTATCATGACGAGCGGCCATGTACGCCTTTCCCTTGCAGCCATTTCGACACGCGCTGCACAGGGACTTGTTGAAGATGACGGGCTTGATCTGTTCTTCATAGGCGGAAAGACGCTCGAACGTATTGTCTATAATTACCGCCGCCTGACAGGTTTCCCGTCTGATGTACCTGTATGGTCATACGGAACATGGATGGCTAAGATGACGTACTTCTCTGCTGATGAAACACGTACCGTCGTGCAGAAAATGCGCGAAGGACAGTTCCCGCTTGATGTCATCCATCTTGATACCGGCTGGTTCAAGACAGACTGGAAATGCGAATGGACGTTCAGTAAAGAGCGCTTTCCTGATCCTGAAGGCTATCTGAAAGAAATGAAGGAAAAGGGCGTACGGGTGTGTCTGTGGCAACTTCCAAGCATAGCAAAAGATACGCTGTACTATGAAGAAGCAAAGAACAACCGTTATTTTGCTCCGCCAAAGGCAAAGCTCGATGCGCTCGGCTCAAACTTCAGCGACGTTGAGTTTGACGGCAATATAGATTTCACTAATCCTGCTGCAACAAAGTGGTATCAGGGGCTTCTTGAAAAGCTTCTCAATATGGGCGTTTCTGCCATCAAGACAGATTTTGGTGAAGTCATTGACCCCAATGCTGATTATCTGAACATGCCGTACAAAAAACTGCATAACATGTACTCGCTTCTGTACCAGAAGGCTGCGTTTGAAGTTTCCCGCCGCGTAAAAGGAAAAGACGCCCTTATCTGGGCACGCGCCGGCTGGATTGGCTGTCAGCGGTATCCTGTTCACTGGAGTGGTGACTGTGCCAGTTCATGGGACGGAATGGCCGGCGCCATCCGCGGTGGACTGCATGCTGGCGTTTCTGGTTTTGGTTTCTGGAGTCACGATGTACCGGGTTTTCACGGTGTTCCAAGTTTCATGAACAGCAAACCGGACGATGATGTATATATCCGCTGGACGCAGTTCGGCGTGTTCTCTTCGCACCTCCGTTACCATGGATCCTATTCGCGTGAACCGTATGAATATCCAGCAGTAGCACCTGTCGTACGGGAGTGGCTTAAACTTCGGTATGCGCTTATCCCGTATCTTATTGAACAGGGTAAGAAATGTACTGAGTCGGGATATCCGGTGCTTCGTGCGCTTATCTTCCATCATGAAAATGATCCGATATGCTGGAACATAGATGACCAGTTCTATTTCGGCGATGTTTTCATGGTAGCTCCAATCATGAACAGTGAAGGTATACGCGATGTTTATCTTCCTGAAGGTGACTGGGTTGATTTCTGGACTGGCGAAAGACTGCATTCAGAAGGCCGATGGCTGAAAAACATGAAATATGCCCTGTCACGTCTTCCTGTGTATGTAAGACCGAACGCAAAAATACCTGTGTATCCTGAAACTGTATCGTGTACTGATGAAATGGATATGTCAAAAGTCACCGCACTGGTTTTTGACAGTTTCTATAAGGGATTTGAAGCTTCTGTTTTGGGAAAACACATAAGCTTATAAGAGGAAAATGAAAATGAGCACAAAATTTGACAAGACGATGGAGTTCGGCATTCCTGCAATCGGTTTTGGTACGTTTGGAAGCGACCATGCTGATGCCGGCGTTGTATCTGCATCTGTTGAACTTGCTCTTAAGGCAGGCTACCGCCACATTGACTGCGCTGCTGTGTACGGCAACGAGAAAGAGATTGGCGAAGTGCTGAGAAGGGCAATGGCTGGTGAAATCGAGGGGGTTCCGGCATTGAAGCGGGAAGAACTCTGGATTACGAGCAAACTCTGGAACGACAAACACGCTCCGGGAGTCTGCACGGAAACGTTCAAGAAGTCTCTTTCTGACCTGGGACTTGAGTACCTTGACCTGTACCTTGTCCACTGGCCGTTCCCTAATGCTCATGAAGCTCACTGTGATGTTACGAGCCGCGCAAAATCAGCCCGTCCGTACATCCATGAGGAGTTCATGACGCTCTGGCACGAGCTTGAAAAGCTTGTGGACCAGGGCCTGGTAAAGCACCTTGGCGTCAGCAACATGACAAAGCCGAAGCTTGAGCTCGTTCTGCGTGATGCGCGCATCAAGCCGTCTTTCAATGAGATGGAGCTTCATCCGTCATTCCAGCAGAAAGAGTTCTACGATTACGTGAAGTCGCAGGGGATCGGCATTATCGGCTACTGTCCGCTCGGTTCACCGAACCGTCCGGAACGCGACACAACCGCTGATGATGTTGTCGACATGCAGATGCCGTCCGTTCAGGCTGCGGCAAAGGCACACGACTGCCATCCAGCTGCAATCTGCATCAAGTGGGCTAATCAGAGGGGACATGTTCCGATTCCGTTCTCAACAAAGGAACGCAACATCGTGTCTAACCTTGAGTGCATCATGAGCGATCCGCTCACCGCTGAGGAAATGGCCGCCATCGCTTCTGACGACAGAAACTGCCGCCTTATTAAAGGACAGGTTTTCCTGTGGGAAGGCTGCGGAGACAACTGGCACAAGCTGTGGGATGAAAACGGCGTTATAGAGAAATAATCCGCCTGCAGGGGCGAATCATTATAGAAATAGAATAACAGGAGATAAACACTATGGAAGGAAAAATGAAAGGCGCAATGCTGCCAGGTGACAGCTCAGTCAAGATGATGGATTACGATATTCCAAAGCCAGGATACGGCCAGGTTCTCGTAAAGACTAAATGCTGTACAATCTGCGGTTCAGATATCCGCTGTATTTACCGCGAGCACGTTGGTAAGGGACCTGAAGGCTATCAGAACAAGATTGCCGGTCACGAACCATGCGGACAGATTGTTGAGGAAGGACCGGGACTCCGCCGCTTCCATAAAGGCGACCGCGTCATCGTTTACCATATTTCAGGATGCGGCGTCTGCCATGAATGCCGCCAGGGCTTCATGATTTCCTGCACAAGCCCGATGCGTGCAGCTTATGGATGGCAGCGTGACGGTGGTATGGCAGAGTACATGCTCTGTGATGAGAAGGACCTCGTCGCACTTCCTGATTCAATGTCATACGCAGACGGCGCTCAGGTTGCCTGCGGTTTTGGAACTGTCTATGAAGCAATCGAGAAAATCGGCATTTCTGGAAATGACGCCGTTCTCGTAACAGGTCTTGGTCCTGTCGGTCTTGCAGCCCTCATGCTTTGCAAGGCAATGGGTGCAACAACTCTCATCGGTATGGATACAAACGAAGAGCGCATCCGCATCGCAAAGGAAAAGGGACTTGTTGATTACGCATTCCTTCCGACAGATGACGTCGTTGAAAAGATTAAGGCTGTCACCGGCGGAAACGGTGTTGAGAAGGCTATCGATGCATCTGCAGCTGATCCTGCACGCCAGGTTGCTATCCGCGCAACACGCAAGTGGGGCAAGATCGCATTCGTCGGCGAAGGCGGCACCGTCCACTTCAATCCTTCTCCGGATATGCTCCACGACCAGAAGTCAATTTACGGCTCTTGGGTTACATCAATCTGGAAGATGGAAGACCTGGTTGAACACCTCGTACGCTGGAACATCCATCCTGAGGACCTGATCACCCACCGCTTCCCGCTCGATAAGGCTGATGAGGCTTATGCACTCATGGCAAGCGGAAACTGCGGAAAGGTAGCTGTCTGCTTTGACGAGGAACTGAAATAATGCTCAAGAACATACCTTCAATCATCAGCCCGGATCTCCTCAAAATCCTGATGGAGATGGGCCACGGTGATGAAATCATCATTGCTGACGGCAACTTCCCCGGAGCTGCTCTTGCACAGCGCCTTGTCCGCCTTGACGGACACGCAGGTCCTGAAGTGCTTGAGGCTGTCCTGAAGCTGCTGCCGCTTGATAACTACGCTGACAACTTTGTCCTCATGGAAAAGATGGAATGCGACAAGGATATGGATATTCCTGTCTGGAAGGAGTACGACCGCATTGCAAAGACAGGCGATCCGCACTACAAGGGAATGACACATATCGACCGCTTCGAGTTCTATGAACGTACAAAGAAAGCGTATGCAGTAATCGCAACAAGCGAGACTGCCCAGTATGCAAACATCCTCCTTAAAAAGGGTCTTGTTTTATAGTAAAAAATGTCTCCTCCTTAACAGATTTCACACACAAGTCTGTTTTCTGCCCCGTGAATCGTTCTTTCTCCCTTGAACGGTTACGGGGCATTTTTTTAGGCATAAAAAGTTTTCCGTATATCGGGATGAGAAAAACCGCGGTACAATAAAGATATGAAAGAATTTCCAAAAATTACCCGCCAGGACGGAGCTGCGTTCTGGTCACACACTTTTGATACATTTAATGCAACAGTATATGTTCCGTCTGCAAAGCCTGAGCTGCTTGCAGGTCCGCTTAACTACGGCTTTTCTGCGCCGTATCTGCTCGTTTTTGCTGAGAAAAAGCTGAGCTTTGAAGAAGCCGCCGCCTTTGCGCGCGAAAAAGGCTTCGAAGAAATTGCTGCAAGCTTTGCCTCGAGCGTCGTGTTTATTTACCCGACGGCAGAAGGCGGCTGGAAGAACGCGTCACCCGCAATTTTATCTGAGATAATCACAAACTCACGCATTCACGAGTATTACGAAAATGGCGCCGTCAAAGCCGTGAACCGTTTTACGAAAACGATTGACGGTTACTTTATCCGCGGCGCAATCTTCAGAACGTGCCTTTACGGCTTTGGCGAGTCTGCGGACTATATCGCACAGAACTGCATGAACCACTTTGAAGGCGACGGCCTTTGGGGAAGGGCGGACCTGGCGCCGGTCACCGTGACACTGACGGGGCTTTCCGTTCTGCCTGAAATCGATGCGGATGATATTCCGGTCGTGTCTTACGGCAATTCTGAAGCCGCTAATGAAATCCTGCGCGATAAGTGTACGTACTTCATTGAACGCGACGAGCCTGCTTTCGTTGAAGACTGCATCGGCTTTGCAAAGCAGTTCCGCCGTATGGTCGGCCATCTTGAAGTTGATCCTGACCTTGAAGCCGACGGACTTATCCGCGAGCCATTTACACTTGAAGTCACCACGTCGCCTGACAACTGCGGTGATGACAGGGGCACTGCAAGGCACACACTCGGCTGTTTCGCATTCTATAACGACGGGCTTTTTGAAGCGGCAAAGGCTGCAGGAAAGAAAGTGCCGCTCGTCCTCGGCTTTCATGGTGGCGGTGACAGCTGCTTCTTCTTCAGCACTATGGCCGGATGGGCGAAAATCTGCCACCGTCACGACTTCCTGCTCGTAACGGTTGAGAATCACCTGAACAGCACGGCAACTGAAATGCTCGAGCTTATCGAGTACCTGAAAAAGACATATCCTGTTGATGAGACGCGGATTTATGCAACCGGCTTTTCTATGGGCGGCTGCAAGACTTGGGATTTCGTTCAGGAACATCCGGATGTGCTTGCTGCCTGCGCCCCGATGGACGCGACGTTCGAAGTCGGCCTGAACCTGTACGGACAGCCGCTTACTGGCACCATCAACACATCCGTTCCGGTACCGACATTCTACACAGGCGGTGAAGTGACTCCGCTTCCTGAACTGCCGTTCCAGGCGCAGAAATGCCTTGACCGTATGGGCTACATCCTGAAACTGAACGGAGCCTCCGCTGTGTACGATGTGAAGCTTGAAGATGCCGCCAGCTGGAAGAACAAGATCTGGGGCATTGACGGTGACATCCGCTACACGTCATACGACAAGACACGCGACGCAACCCTTACATGCGAACTGTTCCGCCGCCCAGACGGAAAAATCTGGAACGTGTTCGGAAGCATCAGCGGTCAGGGACACGACTGCCGTGAACACACCTGCGAGCACGCCTGGCGCTACATGAGCCTCTTCAGCCGCGCTAAAGACGGCACTGTTGTTGGCGGCGACGAAGCGACCGTGCTTGCGGCGCTCGGGGAGTAGAATGAAGACTCTATATGCATAATAGCGCAGTTTGTATCGCATAAATAACAAAAATAGCGCAGTTGAAATTGACAAAACTACAAAAATAGCGCAGTCTGTTTATATGGATATAAAGACAATTGAAACTGTTTTATTAGAGCAGAAAGAAGAATTTTCAGCTAATCTCAACGAAGAATGGTGTTCAAGACCGGAAGAAGCTCTTGTTGATTTAAATAGTAAGCTTGCACAGGTTGTTATTGGTATCCGTTCTGGAATGTCTTTATAAAACTTACGGCGATATTAATCATCTTTTCATTGATGAAATCCAGAATATTGATGAATGGTTTCTGTTTGTAAACCGTCTTTTGCGAACTGGCATGCATGTATTGATAACTGGTTCAAATGCGAAACTGTTGAGTGGTGAACTTGCGACTCATCTTACTGGCCGCCATATGAAAATTGAACTGTTTCCATTTTCCTTTAATGAGTATTGCGAATATCAGAAAATAAGTACAGCTCATGGAACAACAAAAGAGAAGGGCTTACTGAGGGCTGCATTCGACAATTATCTGCATGATGGTGGTTTTCCGGAATTATTACATGAAAAGAGAAAGCAGACATATATAAACACATTGGTAGACAACATTCTAAAAAAGGATATTGAAAAGAGATATTCAGTAAAATATAAAGCAGCTTTTGAAAACATTGCAAACCATCTTTTGAATAATGCACCTGCAAAAATCAATTATTCTGATTTACAGACGCAGTTTGGTCTTAAATCAGATCATACTGCTGAGAATTATGTTACGTATACAAAGAATGCGTATCTGATTTGTGGATTACATAAGTATTCACAAAAGAGCAAAATACGTATCCGCGATGAAAAAGCGTATGCAGTGGATGTTGCCTTAATGAATAATCGCGAAAATGCTTTATCCGGTGAAAATCTCGGATGGCGCTTAGAAACTATTGTGTATATTGAATTATTGCGTCGTTATAAGCCCTTGGAATGTGATGTCTATTATTATGATGAAACTGCAGGCGAAGCAGATTTTGTTATATGTAAAGGAAACACTGTTCAGCAGATTATACAGGTAAGTTATGATATATCTGATTCGAAAACGTATAAAAGGGAATTAAAAGGTCTTTTGCTGGCATCTTCTAAAACGGGGTGTAATAATCTTTTGGTTATAACAGATCATGAAGACCGGGTGGTAACAGAAAATGGGAAGAATATTTGTGTAACTTCAGCGTATGCCTGGCTGGTGGAAAAATCCCCGGAGACATGGTCTGGTACAGCGGCCATGTCATGATGGTATCGAGCATAGCAGATCCGACGGGAACAGATGTAAATGGGGAATCGTATTGGGATAGCGAAAGCGCGGTAACTGTAATTGAGAGTGTGTTTAATGGATTTTCAGGAGAACCGGATTCACCTGTTTTTGGGTGTGGAAAAACACGTAATTGTGACATTTTATCTAGAAAGGAAAAATCTTGGGAAATATGGAGGTTGGAAACAGAATGAAAAGAAGAATTTTAGTAATCATATTTTTAGTTGTGCTTATGGTATTACAAGTCACTGCAGAAGATCATCCGCTAGTAAAGCTGTTTGAATTTGAGAACAAAAATGAATTGGGACAATTCTTTAAGCGTCCTGATTCAGAAATAGGACCATATGAAGAAAAAGGGTCCGGTAGTGGTATTCTCATTGATACGGAAGGGAATGCTTATATGGTACAATCTGATTTATATGTAATAAACAATTTTAATTTAGAAAATGGAAAAAGAACATTTTTACATGATTTAGATTTCTTGAATTGTGAAGTAGGTTTTAACGCAATCACAGAGAAATATTACTTTTTTGATGGGGGAACATCAGGAAGGGCAAAACTCTATGATAAAAACTTCAATCTTATTTTTTCAGTAAATTTACTCAGTTGGCCATTAAGACTGTCAGTTAAAGGAACTTATTACGATGAACAGTGCGATGTCCTGTTCTTCCGAGACAGTAACAGCAACCTGTACAGCATAGAGCACCCATCCATGAATGAAGCAGAGAACAAGGCGAACTTCAAGGGACCAACCGAGACGATAGAAATGCTGAACAGCGGGAAATATGCCCCGCATCTGACGACAAAGAATAACTCTCTTTGGATTGATGGATTGAGTTATTATTGGCCTGGAAAAAAAATAAATAAAATATGTTATCAATATGTTGATGAATCAAATATAACTATTTTTGTTCCCAATAACACGCAACGTTTTGATTTCCGGTCCCCCGACGAGCAGATAGAATCCATCACCATCCATCCGTGCGGCGACATCTACGTACTCCGTATGAACTGGAACACCAACACCCACATCCTGTACCGCGTGAAAAACACGTGGGACCCCGAATGGCGTGCCTCCTGGTACGCAGAGCACCCTGATGCACCGGGTAGGGAGTGATGCGAAGACTGGGTGAACTTTTTTGAAAAAACTGCCAACTGCCTGTCCATAATAAAGTATGGAGGTGTTGCCATGTTTACTTTTTATGGTACAATATTTTCGGAGAAAGGCTTTATGTTTTATGACTATGTGGAATTAGCGGATAGAACTTTAATAGCACACTCAGAAATCAAGCTCAAGGATGAAAATAAAACCATTGAAGTTCAGTTTGAACGGCCTCGCGCAGAGGGTGGTTTTTGTTCTGCCCGCTGTGAATTACCGTCATATAAATGGATCTTCAATGAGTATTTTTCTGATGAAGATATAGCTTTCTTCGAAGAATTTCTTTCACATAATGCACATACTCTTTTCAAATATGCTGAATGTGGAGGTATCCAGATTGCCTAATATCCTGCGTATTGGCAGCTATTATGTTTACTTCTGGATGAATGAAAACCACGAACCTGTGCATGTTCACGTAAATGAAGGAAGTCCGGATGTAAATTCCACAAAACTCTGGTTGACTAAGAGTGGTGGCTGTATAGTTGCAAATAATAACAGTAAGATTCCAGAATCAAAGCTAAATAAGATTAAGGAAATAATCGCTGATAACCATTTCTATGTATGTCAGAAATGGAGTGAGATTTTTGGCGATGATTCCCTCGTTTTTTACTGCTGACAACAATTGGTCGGAAATTCATTTCCTGTAGATATGCACTTCGTACGCCGCGAGCGTGCCTGCGTTCTCGCCGAACACGAGCTCGCCGGCATCAACTGCGTACTCATATGTCCGCGGCTCGGCGCTGTGGTTCAGGACGAAGCTCCAGACAACGCCATCCTTTTCTTTTGACACAAACTCAACGTCGGTGGCGGGCATGCCATGTAAGCCGCTGCCGGCCTTCTTAGCGCATCCCATTGAGCGGATTTCTGCCTTATCTACGAACAGGCCGGCGAGTGCGCTCATGAAAGCGTCGTCTGGCTCAGTGCCTACGTACCAGCAGACGCCCTTTCCGACATTGTGTGCGGTGACTGCGGCCGCACCCTTGTACCACTCAGATGCGTACGTTGCGAGCACTTCGGTGCCTTCATCGGGTGTGAGCACATCAGCCCAGAAGCGGCCGTGACAAGCGGCTGGCGCGGCGCCTTCTAAGCAAACTTCGCTCTTTTTCTGGCAGCTGCTGCCATCAAAGCCGGCTGCGCCTTCAAAGTGGTCTGAGCTTTCTGTCTGACAATCAGCGCCATCAAAGCGCACTTCGCATTCGTTCTGGCTCAGGGCGTCGTAATCGAGGATTTGTGCGCCGGCCAGTTTACGGAGAAGGCCGGGAAGCGCGTCCTTGGTGAAGCAGCGGTTGTCAGTTTCTTTTACGCCGCTCCGCATCGTCAGCACGAGGTGGCCGCCTGCTTCAACATAGCGGGTGAAGCTGTCTGCAAGCACGGGGCTCATCAGGTACTGGAGCGGCGCGACAATCAGCTTATACTGCGGGAAGTCTGCGCGCTCAGTGATGAAGTCGACGTTCATGTGCCTGTCGTAGAACGCCTTGTACCAGGAACGCACATGGTTCTGATAGTTGAGGCCGCGCGCGTTCGGCTGTATTTCGAAAGCCCAGTTCTGGTCGAACGAGAAGATGATGCCCACATCAGACTTGGGCACGGCGCCCTTCATCTGTTCCATGAGCGGGTTCATCTTGTGGATGAGCTCCTTGTATTCGTTGTAAGTACGGCCTGGAACGCCGTTGTGGGGCAGAATGCCGTGCCAGTACTCTTCTGTGCCGAATGTGCATGTCCGCCAGCGGAAGAAGACGACCGTATCCGCACCGTGGCCGATTGACTGCAGAGCCCAGAGCGGAAGCTGACCCGGGGCTGGCAGGCGGCCCATGTACTCCCAGCCGCAGATGCCGCTTTCCTGTTCCATCATCCAGTAGGAGCGGTTCTTGTAGCTTCTGATGACGTCGAGCGTTGCGGCAAGCTCAGAAGGAGATGCCCAGCCATCGTCAATCCAGTAGCCTGTCGGATACTGGTCCTGGCAGACGAAATCGAGCGGTTTTGAAAGCTTGTAGTAGTCGACGCAGTTTGAAAAACCCATGTAGTTGTGCGTGACAAACTGATTCGGGCACTTTTCCCTGAGGATGTTTACCTGCATGGTAAGGAAGTCAACTATCAAATCTGAATGGAAGCGCTTCCAGTCGAGCATTGTAGACGGATTTTCGCCCGTCAGTGTCTTGAGCGGAGCGAACACTTCCTCAAACGAGTTGTATTCCTGGCTCCAGAACGGAGTGCCCCACGCTTTGTTGAGCGCACCGACATTCACGTACTTTTTCTGAAGCCATTTCTGGAAGCTCTTTCTGCAGCTGTCGCAGAAGCACACATCAAGATGGCTGTTTCCAAGCTCATTGTCAGGCTGCCAACCGATGACATCCGGATTGTTTCCAAAATGATCTGCCATGCGCGTCACAATGGCGGTTACTTTCTCGCGGTATATCGGGTTTGACTGGCAGTCGTGGTGACGGCCGCCAAAATAACGGCGCTGGCCGTTCCTGTCGACGGGCATGACATCCGGGTACTTGTTGCACATCCAGGCGGGCGGCGCGGCGGACGGGGTGCCGAGAATGGTCTTTATGCCGTGTTTTGCAAGCAGGCGGATGACGCGGTCGAGCCACTCAAAGTCGTACGTGCCTTCAACGGGCTCAAGCTTGTGCCAGGAGAATTCTGCCATGCGCACCACCTGAACGCCCATTTCCTGCATGAGACGCGCATCAGTTTCCCAGCGCTCCTCAGGCCAGTGTTCGGGATAGTAATCAACTCCGAAATTGATACTCATGTTTTCCTCCTGTGCCGCGCCAAAAGCGGACAAAGCTTTTAATGTCACATTACGCTTTTTGAAAGCGTTCTGCCAGTTACTGTGTAATCTTCATTGAAAGCGTGCCGCGCACATCCGGCAGCTGGATGCGGTATTTCTGGGCGAGCGCCGGTCCGCATGAATTGGAGCCGACGCCTGCCATCATCCAGTCAGCACAGACGATTGTGCAGTCAGACTTTTCAAGTTCGAAATCGTGCTTCTTAGTCCACAGTTCTTCCTGCGTGTAACGCGATGCATTGAAGCTGATGTTCTTCTTAGTGCCGTCGTCACGTAATCCTGTGAAGGTGAGCGTAGTGTCTCCATCCGTGATTTCAGCCCAGCGGCATCCGTAGTGCGATGAGTTTTCCTGTGGACGGATGTACGGCTCGAACATATCAGTGACTTTTGCCTCGAAAATCCCGGCGCTCGTTGCCTGATGCTTGTCGATGTAGCTTTCTGTCGGACCGTAGCCATAATAGCGTGCTGCATCAAATCCGTCGTCAAGGAACAGCCGGACGCCGATTCGTGGAAGCAGTGGGACTTTGCGTGTCGCAGTAAATGCAAAACGGATGTCGAGGGTGTCATCCTTCCTGATGATGTAGGTAATCGTTCCGTAGAGGAATGGCTGATGACTGTTCCAGCCGAACGACTGCTCTGCAACAATGCGGATAAGCTCATCGTCCGTTTCTGGAGAGGCAACGTGGCTTTCGTACGTCTTTATGTCGTAATCGTGAAGATGCGCCCTGAACCAGTCGCCTTTCATCGGATCGTTGTCGGTCGGCGCGCGCATGAAGTTGAACATGAGCGGCTTTCTGAGCAGTTCTTTCTCAGTTCCTGCTCCGTTTCCAGCGCCTTTGACTTTGATGCTGTCAAACACGCCGGTACGTCTGTTGAAACTGAACGTCGCATTTTTCGAAGTTACCGTAAAGCGAAGTCCGTCTTCATCTTCTTGCAAAGCCTGAACGCGCTCCCCGGCCTGCTGTGCGAATGCAACAAGCGCCCTGATTTCCTCACGTGCGTTTTCCTGCTTTCCGAAAACATCCCGTGCACCAGGCAGGAAAGCCTGCTGTCCGGGCAGGAATGGGCGCCAGTCAGCTTTTCTAAGTTCTTCTGCTTCATTATCAGCGTTTTCCGGTGTGTGAAGGAGAATCTGGTCAAAGCAGACTTCAAAGCCCTTTATGCACCATGCAGTGTCTTGGCGGGCGGTGAATACAAAGCGGATGAACACTTCAGCGTCTTTGTCTGCCGCCTGTTCTGTAAGTGAAAGAATCTGTGCCGCAAGGTCAGCAGAAAGGTCTGAAGCAGCAACTGCAGTTTTTTCAAGTGGCGGCAGGCATGGAAGCGTAACCGTCCCCTGATTGGTGAGCGCGCCGTCAAGAGTCAGTTCGTAGCGGCAGTCGAATGCGGAAGAAGCATCGGTAAAGGCGAGCAGGTTCCAGAATGTGAAACGCGGCGCGTGGCTTTGAGCAGCGGATGAGCCGGAGCTTTCTGAAAGCGTGATGCGCACCGGGCGGTACACCTGTTTCGCTTCAAGAAGGCCTGTGTGCGGCCGGCGGTCTGGATAGACGAGTCCGTCGCAGCAGAAGTTGCCGTCGTTATGCTTTTCGCCCCAGTCTCCGCCGTAGACCCATTTTTCAGAGCCGTCCGGTCTCTTTCCCAGAGAAATGCTGTGGTCGCACCATTCCCAGATGAAACCGCCCGCATATCGCGGAGATGAATGGAAGAGCTTGTGGTAATCCTCAAGGTCTCCAGGACCATTTCCCATTGCGTGACAGTATTCGCACAGAATAAGCGCCTGACGCGCTTCCGCCTTTTTCTGCATCTGTTCCCAGTCAGTCACTGACGGATACATCCGTGAGACGAAATCGAACGCGGTTTCTGTAATGCCTGTCTGGTTGTGGAAGCTTTCATAATGAACGGGACGAGTGCTATCCAGTTCCTTGACGAGTTTAGCGCCTTCCGTGAACGTCAGACCGTTTCCGGATTCATTACCCAGCGACCAGATGATGACGCTCGGCCTGTTGATGTCGCGCTTGATGAGAATTTCGTGCCTGTCGAGAATGCCGAACCGGTAGAGTGCGCTGTCTGCCATGAGCGCGATGCCGCCGTAATCAGACCAGTCCCAGGTGAACGTGTTGTTGACTGTGACGCTTCCGTGAGTTTCAAGGTCAGTCTCATCAATGACGTAAAAGCCGAAGCGGTCGCAGAGCTTGTAGAACTCCGGGCAGTTGGGGTAGTGGGATGAGCGGATGCCGTTTATGTTGTGCTGCTTCATCAGCGTAAGGTCTTTCTCAATCTGCTCTACGGATGAGACATAGCCGCTTTCAGGATAGCTGTCGTGCCTGTTGACGCCGCGGATCTTTACTGCCCGGCCGTTTACGGTGAGCACGCCGCCTTCTGTTGAGACGCTTCTGATGCCAACTTCTTCACCAATGACTTCGCTGCCTGCGGTAATCGTAAGGCGGTACCGGGCGGGCGTTTCAGCAGACCAGAGCTCAGCCGCCTCCACCGGGATGTCGGGCGTCCTGCCTTCCTTTGCCTTTCCTTCAAAAAGCGGCGTTCCGTCCGGGGCAGTGAGTGACACGCTGCAGTCCATGCCTTCCGGCGTAAAACTGATGATGGAACTTCCGCTTTCAGAAAGCGTCGTTGTTATGCGGTAGTTTTCAAGATGCTTCTTCTCGCGTGACAGAACGTACACGTCGCGGAAAATACCTGAGAGACGGAGCTTGTCCTGGTCTTCAAGATACGTGCCGAAACACCATTTCAGGACAGCAACGACAATGCTGTTTTCGCCTGGTTTCAGGAATGGCGTTATGTCAAACTCCGCTGTGTGGTGCGAAACTTCAGAGAAGCCTGCGTATTCACCATTTATGAACAGGTACAGGCAGCTGTCGACACCTTCAAGGCAGAGAATGCGTTCCCGGCCATCCTTTGTGTATGTGTAGTTCCGGTAATACACGCCGCACGGATTTTCATCCGGGACAAACGGCGGATTGAACGGAATGGGGTAGTCTATGTTCGTATATTGCGGCCGGTCATAGCCGTGCAGTTGCCAGTTCGCCGGGACGGGAATCGTCTTTTCCGGCTTGATGAGCGGAAAGTCGTCCTCCAGGTCAATGACGCTGTCATAATAGCGGAATCCCCATTCGCCGTTCAGCAGCTCAAAACGCTTTGAGATCGTGCGGCTTTCGAAGGGATTCTGGTCTTTTTCAAATGGAATGAAATAGCAGTGGTTTTCAAGTGTGTTGCCATGAAAGAGGTCAGGTCTTTCATGGAGAACCATGTAGCTTTTTGGTGAACCCTTTTTTGAAATTTGTGCAAGATTCATTTTTATCTCCCGTGCTTAACTTTTTTCTCCTTATACAGTTCCTTATCAGCCATCACGAGCAGCTGATTGAGTTTTGTCTTATCAGCAGAATATGTTGCGATGCCGAAACTTGTTGAGATATCAAGCGGCAGTTTCCTGTCCTGTGAAAAATCCTTACAGAGCTGTTCAATGCGTGTGCGGAGGATTTGTCCGTTCTTTTTGTCAAAGCCTGGGGCAATGACGGCAAATTCATCACCGCTCAGACGGCCGACAATATCAGATTTGTGGAACGCTTCCTTAAGAACTTCCGCAAGTGTCTGGATTGCAGCATCACCTGTCTTATGGCCCCAGGTATCGTTGATTTTCTTGAGGCCGTCCATATCAAAGAAGAAGACGGAACCTTTTGCGCCCGTCGCAATGGAGAGGTCGAGCATGCGCTGACCATATTCCATGAAACCGCGTCTGTTGAAGACACCGGTGAGTTCATCCGTGCGTGATTCCTTGGAAAGAGCTTCTGTGAGCGCTTCGAGTTTCTGGTTTTCTGACAGATTGCGTGTGTATTCGTACGAGTGGACGAACGCGTTAGACAGAATCTTCATGTAGATGGAGTACAGCGTGTACTTTTCTGTCGGCATCTGGAAGATTATGTATCCGTAGTTCAGATTGCGGATGAAAATAGGGACGATGTCAAAGTTTCCGTGTCCCAGTTCGCCGACAACAGGAGGAACCAGCGATTCTTTAGGATTGAACGGGATGCCGCCTTCCTTGAAGAAGTTTTTCTCAATATTGTTCTGTTCATTGTAGAACATCATGAGATGTGCCTTATCCGGAAGGGTAAACGTATCTTCCGGGCCGAGATTGAACTCAGTGTCATACAGACAGAATGCGCAATAAGGAATGAATGAGCTTTTGAGATTCTCTATAAGGCTGACGAAATATTCGTTTACATCTGCAATCGTTTCCGTCATATCCAGCAGGGAGTGGATTGAAAGCAGGTCGTTCAGCGGATTTCCGAACAGATTCAGGTTTGCTGTTTTTGTCTCGACATCATGGAACTTTCCTTCGTTATCGAAGAAGGAATGTGAATGGACAGCCATCGGAACGCATCCGCATGACTGGCGGTACACAGAAATGCAGTCAATCTTTACGGCGTGGGAAGCATCCTGTCCGTTGATTGCTTTATACAGCAACTCGGCGGCGGCGTAACTTGAGCCCGGAACGTTCTGGTTTATTGTGGAAAGAGAGGGAATGCATCCTTTTGCAATGTCGCAGTCGTCGAAGCCGATAATGGTGACATCTTCAGGGACTTTTATGTTGAGCTTCCTGAATGCGTCTACCGCGCCGGCAGCCATGTAATCATTTGAGCAGATAAGCGCGTCAAAAGTGAGCGATTCTTTCGTCGGGAAATGCTTCTGCAGGTAATCACCGGTCGTTCTTGGAGTAAAGTCGCCCGGGAAAACGAGATTTTCATCAAATTCAAGCTTATTTGCCTTAAGGGCCGCCTTGTATGAAAGCAGGCGTTCCTCTGCTTCAAGGGAACCGTTCAGTTCTGCTGAGAAGAAGGCTATCCGCTTACGGTCATGTTTTTTTACGAGGTGTTCGACTATCTGTTTATATGGCTTTTCAGAGGAAATGTAGGTATATCTACAGGCCTGATAGTCCAGAGGTACAGAGATGGAGACCATTGGCTTCATGGCAAGCGGCTCGAGCTCTTCCTCAAGCGATTTCATCGTCATATATTCACAGAATGAGTTTGTGACAACAATGACGCCGTCGAAGCTTTTTGTTTTTACGAGCTCAAGCAGGGTCCAGTACTGGTAGCCATAGTTTGAGCCGGATGCGTGCGCAGCGTTTACGGGAACGATGCACAGACTTACATCTGGTTTATCTTTGAAATAATCAGTAATGCCATCAACAACAGATACATGATATTCAATGGTCAAGTCATAAATGAGTACAGCAATGGTTCTCATCAGGAACTAATTCTCCTTTACACTCATGTTACTACGGCTTATAGTTCGCAACCGTAATGTTCTACGATTTTGGCAGCAGTCTGTGCTCCCAGCGTCAGACAGTGACGCAGCAACGTTTTTTTTGTAAAGACTTTCCTGGTTTTTGAGAACCAGCGTACAAGAAATGCAGCTGCAAATCCGTCGCCAGCTCCCGTTGCGTCCACGGCATCAGCAGCTTCGCAGCGTACTGAACAGGAAATTGCCGGGACCAGTTTTTCCTGACTTTTTTTATACCATGCTTTTGCACCATCCGTGCCCTTTTTCAGGATATAAACGGTATATGGATTATTATTTAATGGTTCTCCGTCTTTTGTAAAGAGTTTTGGAAGCGAACTGCCAAGAACAGCGGCTTCCTCTTTGTTTGCAAAAACAAACACGGGAATTGTTTTACAAAGCCGTTCGTACCACTGGCTTAATGCCTCTGCACCAACGGCACTTGCAACATCTATAACAAGCGGAACCTCATATTTGTAACAGATTTTTTCAATCTGCTTCATAAGTGGCTTGTTCATGCATTGAAGGCCTTCAATAATCATGCAGTCTGCCTGGGATGCGTATTCTTCGTTGATAAACTCTGGCTCAAGCAGTTTTGCTGCAGAAGGACATGCTGCATAGGCTTCGCGTCCGGAGTTTGAGCGGATAACAAGATAGCGTCCTGTCTGGCCTTCTGCAGGATTCAAATCCGGTATGACGAAATGCTTTGCGAGTTGTTGTGAAAGAAAGAGGGCATCTGCATCAAGCCGGTAACTGCCGTCTTCACTGGTGACTTTGCCTATTGCACCGGTGAAGTGTGTGATTGTACCGAAACGTGCAGCTGTTTTAAGAATGTTTGCAGTTGTGCCGCCGGAAGTCCGGACAACATAGTCTTCAATCCGGCGGTTCTGCGTCAGTTCGGGAGAGGCGCACTTGTTTACGGCAATGGCGAGCACTTCTTTAAGAAGAGCATTGAATGTCTCTGTTTCAGGATGAACAGCACTTCCTTCAATAAGCGGAAATGCCTTGTTGTTCAAAAGCTGATCAAAGTCAGCGTCTGAAACGAGTGCATGAATGTCTATCATTGCATGGCCTATGCCGTAAAAGTTCATCTCTCTCCTTCAGTACTTATTTTGCGATGATGTCCGCAAGTTCCGGCAGTTTTGCCAGATCTTTCTTCAGACCTTCTGCACGGGCCTTGTTTACATAGTCCGGGCTCTGGAATGAGTACTTGAAGTTTGTATGGACATCGTATGTTCCCTTCATGAGTGCGTATGCATCTTCTGTCATGACGAGCTCTTCATCTGTCGGGATGACGAAAATCTTGACTCTTGAATCGTCAGCGCTGATGCATGTTTCTGCATTGCGTGTGTGTGCAAGAGCATTCTTCTTCGGGTCAATCTTGATACCGAGAGCTTCCATGCCTTCAAGACACTTTTCGCGGACTGGAGTTGAGAACTCGCCGACACCTGCGGTGAAGACGATTGCGTCAACGTTGCCGTTGAGTGCTGCCATGTATGAACCGAAGTATTTCTTCAGGCGGTAGCATTCCATCTCAAATGCAAGCTTTGCGTCCTTTTCGCCTGCTTCCATTGCCTTGATGACATCGCGGCGGTCAACGTACTTGCCGGTGATACCGAGCAGACCTGACTTCTTGTTGAGTGCAGTGTCCATCTCAGCAACGCTCATACCTGTCTTTCTCATGATGTAGAGTGCGAGTGCCGGGTCACAGTCACCGGAACGTGTTCCCATGACAAGACCTTCAAGAGGAGTGATACCCATTGATGTATCGAAGCACTGTCCGTTCTTTACAGCACACATTGAAGCGCCGTTTCCGATATGGGCAATGATCAGGTTTGTATCCTTAGGTTCCTTGTGGAGCAGTACTGATGCGCGCTTTGCTGTGTACAGGAAACTTGTTCCGTGGAAACCATAGCGGCGTGCAGCATACTTGTCGTGCCATTCGCGTGGAACAGCGTACATGAATGATGTCTCTGGCATTGTCTGGTGCCATGCTGTATCCATGACTGCGCAGTGTGGTACATCCGGCAGAACCTTCTGAGCTGCCTCAATACCCATGATGTTTGCAGGATTGTGGAGAGGTCCGAGGTCCTGTACTGAGCGGAATGTTTCGATAACTTCCGGAGTTACGATGACAGACTTTGTGAACTTGTCGCCGCCATGCAGAACGCGGTGACCGACTGCCTTGATGACGCTCATGTCAGTGATGACACCAACGGCCGGGTCTGTGATTGTTGCAATGATGAGCTCAATAGCTTCCTTGTGGGTCGGGCACGGGCTTTCCTTAACGTATTTGTCTTTGCCTTTAGCTTCGTGAGTAATGACAGCACCTGGCTGTGTAACGCGTTCTACAACACCAGATGCGAGAACGTCTTTGTTGTCCCAGTCATAAACCTGGTACTTTGCGGATGAAGAGCCGCAGTTCAAGGTAAGAATAACCATGATAATCCTCGTAAGAAATTGAATATGTATTATGGTGTAATTATAGAACAAAGCGGATAAACTGGCAATGAGAAAAAAGTAGCGGACTTCTGTTTCCCCGTGCTATACTGTCTTCATCCTTACTAAATGAGAGTTTTATCATGCTCGATGAAGAACCACGTTTTGATATGACCCGTCCTCCTATGAGGATGCACCTTAAATGGCTTATCTGGCTGCTGTCTTTCCCGGCAGTCATTTCCCACAAGAACAAACTGACAAAAGTGAATATGGAAGGTATTAAGCCGCCGTATCTGCTGCTGTGTAACCATAACGCCTTCATGGATTTCAAGGTCGCCATGAAAGGTATTTTCCCGCATGGTGCCAACTTCGTCGTCGCCATTGACGGCTTCCTTAAGCGCGAGTGGCTGTTACGCTTCATAGGCTGCATCTGCAAGCGGAAGTTCACCAACGACCTGTCGCTCATAAGGCAGCTGAAGCGCGTCACTGACAGAGGTGACATTGCCGCCATCTACCCGGAAGCGCGCTATTCCCTGTGCGGAACGACCGCCGTGCTGCCGCCCTCACTGGGAAAGCTCTGCAAGCTTCTAAAAGTGCCGGTTGTTGTGCTTGTCTGTCACGGACATCACGTAAACTCACCGTTCTGGGCGCTTCCTGACCGCAAAATCAAGGGAACAGAGGCGACCATGACGTGTCTGTACACGGCGGAACAGGTGAAGGAACTGCCGCATGAGGAACTGACCCGCGGCATTGAAGAAGCGTTCAAATATGATGATTTTGCCTGGCAGAAGGAAAAGGGCATCCGCATCAAGTATAAGAAGCGGGCGGAGGGCCTTCACAAAGTCCTGTACCAGTGCCCGTCCTGCAAGACTGAATACCGCATGAGTTCATCCGGAATCGTGCTCCGCTGTGACTCCTGCGGCAAAGAGTGGGAGATGGATGAACTGGGCGAGCTTCATGCACGCACCGGCGAAACTGAGTTCCCGCATATTCCTGACTGGTACGAGTGGGAACGCATGAACGTCCGCGCTGAAGTGCAGACTGGAACATACGGCATTACGCTTCCCTGCCGCGTTGACTCGCTTCCTAATCCAAAGCGCTATATAGACATTGGAAAGGCGACGCTTACCCACAACATGAACGGATTCCGTCTTGAAGGCATCTGTAACGGCGAGCCGTACACCGTCGAGATTCCGGCGAAAGAGCAGTATTCATGTCATATTGAGTATGAGTATCTTGGTAAGTTTGGTGACTGCATCGACCTGAACACACTGAAGGATACGCTGTACATCTATCCGGAAGGGAAAGACTTTGCCGTTACGAAGTTTGCGCTCGCCACCGAAGAGCTTTTCTATAAAGACGCGCATGCGCCGCTGCCGGTAAAAGCAAGCTGAGCTGCCTGCTCAGCTCTTTTTGAGCGTTTTGGCCTTGTACAGCTCTGCGTCGGCTGCACGGGCCATATCAGACAGAACAGGATTTTCTTCTGATGCTTTTACGCAGAACCCGCAGCTGCTTGAAACTTTGAACGGCAATCCGCTTGCGTTGTTGAAGTCATAGAAATAGTTGCTGAGTTTTGCAATATACTCATCCGTGTCGGGTTTCTTTTTTGTGTAGATAAGGACGGCGTATTCATCTCCGCCAGTCCTGACGCAGATGCTCTGCTTGGGAAGACAGTACTGCAATGCATCTGCTACGGTTCTGATGGCTATATCTCCTGCTTCATGTCCGAACTTATCATTTATTTTCTTCAGGTCATCAATATCGGAACAGACCATTGTCAGATACCCTTTTTCCTTCATGACGGTTTCATATGTTTTCTTGAACATTTTTTCCATACCGCGTCTGTTATACAGATTGGTAAGCGGATCATGCATGTACATGTTCTCAAGTTCCCGTCTTTCATAGAATGAACCTATGTTGCTTGCAATAGCCTGAAGCCACAGACTGAACATGTAAGTCTGTTCTGCATCACCTTCAAACTCATAACCGATATAACCCAGGAACTTATCCTTAAAATAGAGCGGATTGAATGTAAGGCTTAGAGGCTCATCACTTTCCCATATCTGGTCGGGGATAATCTGTTTTGTATCAAACGTGCTTCCCGGTTTGATGGCGTGTCCGAACTGCACCATGGAAAGCAGTTTTTTTGAAAAACCGTACGAATTGGATATCTTGAAATCGTTGTAAAAATAGTTCTTTCCCTTTTCAAGTTCAGCGCAGATGCACAGCAGAACCATCTTGAACTGAAACAGACAGGATGGCCTCATCAGATCAATGAACAGGGATTCCTTGTCTTCATCAGAAGCACACAGCACGTTCATCTGGGAAAGATACGTAGAGAACAGAGAAAAAACACTTTCTCCCGCATACGTCCGTTCAACGTAGCTGTCTGAATCCGTTTCCGATGGTTTCACACAGCCACAGCTTTCCCTGAGCACCAGCTTTGCCTTAATGCCGATTGATTTTTCCGGAATGCCGGTTTTCTCAATTTCTTCAAGCAGATTTACGCACTGAATGCCGAGCTGCTCATAATCAGTTGTCAGCGTCGTTATCGGAACGGCAAATTCTGCGGCCTGCTTAATGCCGTCATATCCGGTGACAATCATCTGGTCAGGAACTTTTATGCCTTTTTTCCTGAGATACTCGACAACAAAAACAGCCATCATGTCATTTGCACAGACAATGGCCTCTATTTCCTTTCCGGATGCAAGAAACTTCCGGGTTACATCCACTGCAGGCTTGTAGAAATAGCCATAACCGATTCTGTCTTCCTCAACAGGAATGCCGTACTTCTCAAGAACCTTTTTGTAAGCAGCAAGCCGTTCAACCGTTTCCCTGTTATCTTCCATGCCGCCGATGAAATTTATTTTCGTACAATTGTGCATGGTGATGAGATGCTCGACCATCTGCTCCATTGAGTTTTCGTTATCAATGTACACATGATGTCTGAAATCAGCTGTCAGATCATTCGCACATACAACCGGAATGTTGTTGGAGACACAGTTATTGTATATTTTCTGGACAACAGCTTTATCAAAAATGGTGTCGCTTAAAAGGATAAGCCCGTTAATCAGCTTGTAATTGATGAGGTTGAAGATTTCCGATTCACCCTTGAGGATATACCGGTATTTTTCAATTTCAGTAGTGTACACATCAGATTTTCTTATCTGAGAGTCAAAAACGAGGACATTAATGTTGCGGGCCCTGCATATTTCCTTGATACCGGAAATTATCCGGTTTTCGCTTTCCCATAAAAAGCCTGAAACGCAGACGGCTATTGTTTTTCGTTTCATTGTCAACACATCCAGTCAGAATATAGCGACAACGTTTTTTACATATACCGATTATTGTACTCGGTTTTTATCATTGTGGCAAATCTCTATAGATGGGGGGCGCCTGCCCCTCGCTACTGTCACAAGTCACTCCACAAATGGCCCAGTACACTGTTCCATTTGTTCCGTTTTTGTTGTGCCATCCGCTGCCCCCTCTAGCGGGCTCAATCGCCGCCCGCAACGCCTGCTTACTGGCTTTCAGATTGCTAAATGTGTATGTCAGCTGCCGGGGAACCGCGAAAAGTACTTATTTGGAGTGTTTTCGCGGTTTATTCCTTGTCTGCGGCGATGATGTCGCCCGCCTCGTCGTCTTCGTCATAGTCAGCGCCGAGTGCAAGTGCCGCAAGTGACGCCATGCCGCTGTCGTCGTCCTCGTCGTGTTTTGCGACTATGCGCTCGCCCGGGCCGGCCTTCATCTGCTTTGTCTCAGCCTGCTTCAGCAGGATATCCGCGGCTTTACCCGCATCCTCAACCTGTGTGAGCGGGATGAGCAGCGTGTCGGCGACTGCCTGCGCATCCTCTTTGCAAGCGCGGGCAAACTCTTCGAGCGTGTGCCATGTGTCCATGATGATGCGGGCGCGCGCCTTGCCTATGTGCGGCAGCTGCTGGAAGCGTGAGACGACGTTCTGCTTTGTGCGCAGTTTCTGGTTGCGGCTTGTGGCGAAGCGGTGGCACTCGTCGCGGACGCGCTGCAGCAGCCTCAAAGCGTCGCTTCTGCGCGGCAGCTTGATGGGGGTGCTGTTTCCCGGCAGGTACAAATCTTCATCCTGCTCGGCAAGGCCGACAATCGGAATGTCGAGCTCGAGCGCGTTGAGCACCCCCTGTACGGCGTTCACCTGGCCGATGCCGCCATCTATCATGATCAGGTCGGGCATCTCCGCCTGCTCGTTTAAAAGCCGTGTGTAGCGGCGGCTCGTTGCTTCCCTCATGGATGCAAAGTCGTCGATAATGCCTTCCGTCGTCTTCAGGCGGAAATAGCGGTAGTTCTTTTTATCCGGGTTGCCGTTGTAAAAGCTGATGAGGCTCGCCACGGGCATCTTGCCGCCGATATGCGCTATATCAAAGCCTTCTATGCGGACAGGCAGCGTCGGCAGATTGAGTACTTTCTGAAGCTCGCGCATTGCAGGCATGTCGCCGCGTTCCCGTACTCTGCGGATGATGTCTTCACGCGCGTTCTGCATCGCCATCTCAAGCGCTGCCTTGTGACGTGACGAACCTGCGCTGCCGCCTTTTTCGCCTGCCTCCATCGTCTGCACGGTGCGGGGCACGACAATCTTGCATGATGTCTTGAACTTCTCAGAAACCCAGCGGCGGAGGAGCTGCACATCAGTTGCCTTGGGAACGTAAATGGCGGGCGGAATATCTTCGGGCTCTGTGTAGTACGCGGTGAAGAACTCGGAAATGAGCTCATCCTCGTCCTTAAGGCTGTTTGTCTGGTACAGGTCGCGCGACAGAAGCCTGCCGTGCCGCATTTTCAGGATGACGAAGGAAACGAGGCTGCCTTCAGTTGCAAAGCCGATGTAGTCGCGCGCGTTCGGGTCAAAGTCAGATACCGCGTTGTGCATGTGCAGCATGGAAACAGCCTTTATGCCGTCCCTGATTCGTGCCGCTTTCTCAAACTCGAGCTTTTTTGCGGCTTCTTTCATCTCTGCTTCCATTTTCTTGATGTTTTCTGCCTGATCACCGTTAAGGAAGCATGCGATTTCTCCGATAAGTTGACTGTAGGACTCTCTCGAAATTTTTCCGCAGCAGGGCGCAGAACAGCGGCCTATGTGGTAATACAGACAGGGAGCATCCCGTTTCTGGAATTTGCGGCACAACCGCAGCTTGTACAGAACCTGCATCGATTCAAGAAAATCGTCCAGCGCCTGCACGTTCGGGAACGGGCCGAAATAGCGGGAACCGTCGTTAATCATGCGGCGGGTTCTGAACAGACGGGGATATGCTTCGTTTGTAATGCGGAGCAGCGGGTATGTCTTGCCGTCCTTCAGCTGAATGTTGAAGTGCGGGTTGTACTGCTTGATGAAGTTGTTCTCAAGAATGAACGCTTCGTATTCATTGGCGGTGACGATGTATTCGATTGAGCTTGCACGGCTTATGAGCGTGCGTGTCTTGATGTCCTTCTGACCGGAAAAATAGGAGGAAAGCCGGTTTTTGAGATTCTTAGCCTTGCCGACATAAAGCACGGTGCCTTCGGAATTGCGCCAAAGGTATACGCCGCTTTTCTGAGGCGCTTTGAGAGCTGTCTGATGCAGTATTTCACGCGTGGCTGGATCTGTTTTCATGGCGATTACTATGACTAAAAAACAAATAACCTTTTTTTCAGCAGTTTGTCTACTGCTTCTGCTTGCACCAGCTTTCCTTTCTGCAACAGAAAAAACATATACTTTCGGTGGCCTGAACGGATGGAATTCTGTCGTAAACCGCAACAATGTCGTATCCGGAAGAGGAACCTACGGATATGAATGCCTCACACTTGATGACATAAGTCCATCTCCAGATGCCGCTTCCGATCTGCTGCTGACATTTGATGACGGCTGTTATGATGAAGCTTTCAACTACACAATGGTGAGCGGCAATGCAGACCTGACTAAAGATGCAAAACGCGGTACCGGTTCCGCTCTTTTCTGGGGAAACGAAGGTCTCAGTCTCAGGGGAGGCAGCAATTCCCTTTTCGGAACAGAGGGAGAAACGGGTTCCTTTACCATCAGTTTCTGGCTCAAACCGCTCATGGCGGCAAACGGCGAAATGATTTTCTCGTGGTTTTCATCACGCAATCTGGACGAATACTCCCTGTATCAGATGATTACGGTAATGCTTACGAACAATCATCTGCAGTGGGATTTCGGCAATATTTTCGAGCGATATTCAGGTGACGGAAGCAGACTGACAGTCTCTGAAGAAAACAACGATGTTCTTGTTACTGGAAAAACGATTCTTGTTCCTGAAACATGGTCTTTCCATGAACTTTCATATGATGATGTTACGGGAATGATTGAGTACCGGGTCAACAACCGGGTTGAAGACATCCTTTATGTAACTTCAACCGGTGGAGAACGCGGATTGATTTATCCCGCGGTGCTTGGTGTCAAGGCAGATATAAATATATGTTCGTCATACATCGGGTATCTCGACAATTTCTATATAAGCCGGAATAGCAGGGAAACGCCTTCTGTTACAGATACGTATGAAGTGACAGGCGGAACCTTTGAGACTCCCATCTTCAGTATGGAAGAAAATGGTGCAACAATCAGGCGCATTCTGGTAACAGATACTCAGCCTGACCAGACTCAGATTGATTACTACATCCGCAGTGACAGTTCCCGCTGGAACTGGACGGAATCATATCCCGCATGGCAGAAGTTTACTCCGGGACAGGACATGTCTGGCCTTTCTGACAGGTATTTCCAGATAGCAGCCCGTCTTTATCCGGATGGCGCAGGCTCTGTTTCACCGTCAGTCACAGAGATACAGATTGCCTACGAGCCCGTCGAACCACCTGATCCTCCGTACCAGGTATTTGCACAGCCGGGTGACGGTTACGTTGACATAAGCTGGATTTCCGCACCTGGCAGCAAAACGGTGAACGGCGGTTATCTGGTGTATTACGGAGAGCGTCCCGGAGAGTATCTCGGCTCGGAAGCTGTCCAGGGAGTATCTCCTGTAATGACGGGAAATGCAGATTCTATAAGGATTTCAGGATTGACCAACGGAAAAATTTACTATTTTGCTGTTGCATCCTATAATATTGGTGAAGAGATTTTATCAGGACCACTTTCACGTGAAGTCTACGCCCGTCCAACGGGCAGATAATGTCAGGCAGGAGAAAAAATGAGCAATTCCAAAATCGAAAGTTTATTAAGCAGAGCTCAAAGTGCTCAGATTGGCCGCGATTATCCTCTTGCCACAAAACTGCTGAAGCAGGTTCTTGAGGAAGAGCCTGAGAATACGACAGCTCTCGTTCAGCTTGCTAACTGTTATGACAAATCTCAGGAGAACGATAAAGCCTGTGAAGCATATCTGAACGTTCTCCGTGCTGACCGGGGCAACTTTGATGCCATGGTAAATCTTGGCGCTGTGTTCCGCCGTCTCGGACAGTACGACCGGTCTATCGATGTGCTGAAGAAAGCTCAGGAAACGGGAAAAGAATCTCTGGATCTCCTGTACAACATGGGTCATACCTATAAGCTCATGGGTAACTATGATGCCGCTGCAGAATGCTTCAAATCCGTCATTTCCCAGAACCCGCATGATGTTCTTGCCTATAACCACCTCGGTTTCATTGAATCCCTGCGCGGTGACCATAAAAAGGCGCTGCAGATGTATTCCCGCGCCCTGACCGAAGATCCGAACCATCCGGTTCTTCACTACAATGCAGCGCTCAGTTACGTTGCCCTCAATAAGCCGGACGAGGCACGCAGAAGCTTTGAGAATGCCCTTCGTGCAAAGCCGGGCTGGAACGAGGCCCTCGACGGATACGCGTCCCTCTGCATCCGCGAAAAACAGTACGGAGATGCGCAGGAACTGCTTTCTCAGGGTCTCAAGGTTCATCCGGACAACACAAACCTTCTTGTCACTCAGGGACGTCTGTATGTGCGTACAGGTGATTATGCCAACGCAGAAGAAACCTACAAACAGGTGCTTGAAAAAAGTCCTGATAACATGAATGTCCTCGACAGGCTTGAGAAGGTCTACGAGAAGCAGAACAGAAACTCTGACGCCATTGCCCTGCTCAAGAAAATGGCGGAAGTCAATCCTGAAACGCCGGAACAGACAGCCCGCTATACGCATCTGCTCATCAATCAGAACAGACTTGATGAAGCTGAGAAGAAGATAAAGGAAATGCGCGGGAAAAACCCGGATGACGTAAAGGCTCTTGATCTGCTTGCCCAGTACTATACCCGTGCAGGCCAGGATGGAAAGGCAAATGGCTGTCTCAAGAAGATTTCTGAACTTGAGCCAAGCTATGTCGATGCAATCCGTAACTGTGCAGTGCAGATGACGAACATGGGTAAATATGATGAAGCGGTACAGTCACTTTCCGCGTATCTTGATAAAAACCCGTCTGATGTCGAAGGACTGCTTGCTCTGAGCCGCTCTCTGGAAGCGCAGGGTAAATTCACGGAAGCGCTTCGTACCTGCCAGTCGGTTCTCAGTGTCCAGCCTGGTAATGCAGAAGCATTGAGTGCCGTATCAAGATTTGGCAATAAGCTTACTCAGCAGCCTGATTCCATGGCGATTGTTTCAAATATCCTCAGTGGAAATGACAGTAACACGACTGCAGAAAAAATACAGGAATCCATCAAGGTGTATGAGGAAACAGTCGGTTCTCTGGAAACAGTTCCGGAGTATTCTGGTCCGTTTGATATATCCGTTGGCGAGGATATTAAGGAAGCTGATGTAAAGGTTGAAGAAATTGTTACTACCCAGACAGAGGAACAGATAGAGGAAGACGATATTTTCCACACATCCTCAATCGATCTTGCTTCAATGTCGGAAAGACTCGAGACAATGATGGAAAAGGCTGATAATCACGATGATGACCTGCTGCCTCCTGATATGCCTATTGAGTTTGTTCCAAGACGGCTTACCCAGAAAATGCCTGATGAACCTTCCCGCATGTATGATGTTGATGGAACTGGTTATGAACGTGATGAAATTGTGGATATGGGACCAAAGAGGCCTGAAAGTCAGCCTCCTCAGTGGCAGCAGGTTCTGCCATCACAGCCGTATCCACAGCAGGCTTATCCGCCGTATCCACAGCCTTACCAGCCGCCATATCCTCAGTATCCGCAATATCCTGATCCCCGGATGATGCCTCCGCAGTCTTCCCAGTGGCCGCCTCAGACACCACCACAGACACCGACGTGGCCACAGACTCCTCCACAGACACCGCCGTGGCCGCCTCAGATGCAGCCGCCGGTTCCGCCTGAAGGAATGCCTCCGCAGATGCAGCCGCCAGTTCCTCCTGAGGCAATGCCGCCACAGATGCAGCCTGCAGGACAGGCTATGCCTCCGCAGCAGACGGCTCCTCAGGTTGCCGCTGAAGCGCCAGGTGTTTCAGCCGGTACGCCGCCGGCACAGACGTCTTCCGATGAGTCTCTTTTCTTTTTCGATGAAGATGATGAAGGTGCAGAAGCAGGCGGCGAACTTCCAGAAGGCAGGAATTACGAAAGCGAGCAGCTTGTTGTTCCTGATGAAGATGATGACGACAGTTCCGGTGTTCCTGAAGAAGCAGACGATATTGCTATTGACGACTATATAGAGCCCGTTGAGGATCCGGAGCCGGAGGAACCTGTATTTGAAGAGACTGCAGAACCGGAGCCGGAGGATGATGAAGAGCTTCCTGAAGATGACGTTCCTGTTGAAAAGGAAGAGCCGGATTCTGAAGATGACCTCTTTACTTTCGATGATGACGATAATGAAGTCGAAATCCCTGAGCAGGTCGTCTTCTCGGATGACAATCAGTTTGTAGAAGCTGATAAGAGCCGCCGCTCCAAGCGCAAGGAAGCTGAGAAGCATACAATCACGCTGGTGAAGAAAATCCTGCGTGAAATAGGCTGCCCGCTGCAGAAGGATTTCCGTTCTTCTGCCGGCATGTTCCGCGAATTACGCAAACTGCTTCCAGGCTTTTCTACAGATCAGCGTGTCGCCTTTTTCGATAAGCTTGAAGAAAACGGACTGCAATATGTTCTTGAACGGCTCCGTGCAAAGAGTGGCCTTCTTGCAGCTGCATCCTCAATCAGGGAGACCGGCGGTATGAAGACAAAGGAAGGCGAGGTCATCGTTCCTGAAGAAGAACCCGAAGAAAAACCTGCTTTTGAAAGAACAGGCAGCGGTCTTCTGCGTACCATGGCCTTGATACGCAAAAAGCTGCATCTCGACAGTTAAACGCGGATGATGCGTGCGTGAGTCAGAACCTCGTTTCCATCCTCAGTGACGAGAATGTCGTTTTCAAGACGGCAGCCGCCAATATTTTCGTCGTACAGACCAGGTTCACAGGTAACAATCATGCCTGGTTTCAGAAGCTCTTCTGCCGGCGTCTTCGGCCTTACAAGCGGAGCCTCGTGACATTCGAGGCCGATTCCGTGACCGAGACTGTGCGGCATGCTCCTCTTTCCTGATGCGAAAACCTCATCTGCTTTCACAGCAGCGGCGCGGACCGGCACATCCTTGACGTAAAGCGGAACAGCCTCGTCATAGGCTTTCTGAACGAGTTCAAGCTGCTTTTCCTGGGCTTCAGTCAGCGGGCCCTTTGCGAATGTCAGCGTAACGTCACTGGTGTAGCCCTGATAAACGACGCCGAAGTCCAGTATTGAAAGCCCCTGTGCCGGGAAAGCTCCTGCTGTGTACGGCGGGAAGCAGTGAATGCCGAAACTGCGTGCGGGGCCTGCCGCAAGAGTATCGAATCCGGTGCCTTCACAGCCGGCTTTGCGGCATTCTCTTTCAATAAGCAGGGCGGCGTCTGTTTCTGTGGTAATCGTACCGTTTCTGACACCTGCCTCAAGACTGTCGATGAGCGCGTCCGTAATGGCAGCCGCCTTTCTGGTACAGGCAATCTCGTATTCATCCTTCACAGCACGCAGGCTTGTCGCGTAATCAACAGCGCCGTTCTCGCGGCAGATGACATCGTACTCTGAAAGTGCATCCACGTAGTGCAGGAACTCAGGATATGTCGTCGTTCCCGGAATCTCGACACGCGTGTGGTGCGGCACTTTCAGTTTCTTAAGGGCGCCTGCGACAGCCTGCACAGGATCGCGCTCAAAGCGTGTGAACGGAATGATGGTATCTACGAGAGCCATTTTCTTAGCCATGTTCTCATCCCACGGAATAAGGATGTTTGAGCCGTCTGCTGAAAGCACGAATGTTGCATCCGTCGGCTGTCCGGTAAAGTACCGTACGCTTGGTGAGCGGCATTCCTCAAAATCCCTGAAGACTACAGCACTGATATTGTTTTCGTTCATCCAGGCAATCATTGCTGCCCGGCGTTTTTCATATATTTCTTTCATGTCGTACATAACGTATCTCCTTGTATATTAATGAAAACTATTTACTCTTGCTGGTGCGTGACTTAAGCAGTGCCTTTCCTTTGCTGATGAGCGGATCGCGTGTAACGAACATCAGAATGACGCCGACAGCCGCAAAGACAATGCCCATGCAAAGAAGCGGAACTCCCTGTGAGATGATGCGGTTGTGTCCTGCAAACGCATCAAGCAGCGGCTGCCGTATCAGGTACGTCGGCACTGCGGCAACAACGGAAAGGGCGACCATCTTGAGCGAGTAAAGGATTGTCGTCTTTACCAGGGAACCGACGCCGCTGAAATGCTCTTTTTTCATGAATACAAACAGCATGATGGTGTTTACGGCACTGGCTGCGGAAAGGGCGAGCGCGATACCGGCACCTTTCATCGGAGTTGCCAGAATTGCCGCCAGCAGCATGTTTGTCACGAAGTTGAAAAGCCCGGCAATGGTCGGTGATTTTGTGTTGCTGCGGGAGTAGAATGCCGGCGCGAGAATGCGGTTCAGCGCAATGAAGACAAGACCCGCAATGTGCCATCTGAATGCATCAAGTGTGAGTGCGACAGACTCATCCGTGAAAGTGCGTGACTGATACACGAGGCGGATGATGTTTTCGCCCGAGACAAGCGAAAAGGCTGTGACCGGAATGCTGATGAACACCATGATGCGGATTGCAGTGGTGAGCAGGTCATTGAACTTTTCAAAATCCTTTTTCTGGGCATAGCCGGTCAGGTCAGGCAGGATTACCGTACTGATGGAGACGGCGAAAATGCCGAGGATGAGCTCCTGAAGGCGCAGAGAGTAGCTTAAGCTTGACTGGATGCCGACACCTGCGCGGCCTGCAAGACTCATGGAAACAAGGTCGTTCAGCTGATACGCCGCCATGCCGATGATGGTCGGGCCGATAAGAGAGATGACCTTCCGTGTTCCGGGATTGGTGAATGCGGCTTTCAGGCTTGAGAAACGCAGCCGCCATCCGTTTTTAAGCACAAACGGCAGCTGGAAAAGCGCCTGGACCGTTCCTCCTGCAATAACGCCGATTGACATTGCACGTGCAGGATTCGCCGTGTATGGAGAAAGCACGTACGTTGCAACAATGACAATCAGGTTGAACAGAACCGGCGTGAATCCGGATGGAGAAAAAATCTTTATGCCGTTCAGAATGCCCTGGAAGAAAGCCGCGACGGAAATAACGATGAGGTACGGGAACATGATCCGTGTCAGCAATGTCATTTCTGAAATGGTTTCAGGGTCTGTGGCCTTGGTGAAAAGCGGAATGTAGAGCGGTGCTGCCACCATGCAGATGACGGTCAGCACTGTAGTAAGGAACGTGACGAGGGTGAATGTGGCGGCAACGAAATCCTTCGTTTCTTTCTGCCTGATGTCATCCCCCTGTTCATTCTCAAGATACTGCTTGAAGGTCGGGATGAAAGCAACGGATATGCTGTTTTCCGCAAACAGACGGCGGAAAAGATTTGGAAGCTGGAAGGCAAAAGTAAAAGCGTCTCCCAGAACTGTTGTTCCGAGAAAGGCTGCTTTTGTCATTTCCCTGATAAGTCCCATGATGCGGGAAAGCAGGGTCAGAAAAGAAAGACTGACTCCGGAACGGAGCAGCGATGAATCCTTTTTATCTTTTTTATTCATATAATGAAAGGATATAACTATTGCGTAAAAAGCACAATGCTAATAAACTAGAATTGGTGGGGTTTCAAATGTCTAGAAAAAAAGGCTTTGTGCAGTACGTCGGTAAGACACCGATTATTCCAATTTCTGCAAAAATACTGGCAGTATTCGTTCTTCTGCTTCTCCTGTCAAACTTTATGACCAACTTCATCAACATTCAGTTGAACAAGAAGGAGACAATCAAACTGACTAACCAGATTCTGGTTGACCAGCTCAAGGAGATGTACACTGCTGCAACAAATCAGTTTGAGATTTACAAATATTCACAGAACAGAGATGAGGCTCTTGATGCAGTTTCATCTTCAGCCCGTCGCAGTTTCACTCAGGAAGCCAGCCTTGCCGTTGGCGTCGAGCCGACAGGTCTGGTTACTTTTTCAACATCAGACATCTTTGGCGATGGATTTACTGATAAAAGTGCCATCAAGCAGATGAATGCTGCGAAGAATGCCGGCGTTTTCGAAGGAAGCCTCCGCTTTCAGACAGAAAAAGGCGAGTATCTTGCTGTTTACAAATATCACGAGGACTGGCAGTTCTATCTTATCCGTGCTGACCTTGTAAGAGAAATGGAAGCCGCTTCCCGTCATGTCTTCCTTGTCATCACCATCATCATCATCTGTCTGACCGGCGTTTTCCTTGGCGCCGGACTGTTCTCATTCAGAAACATCCTGAAGTACATCCGCCAGATGTCAGACAGCCTTCATGAAATGCAGAACAGACAGGAACTGGGGCTTATCAATCTTGAGGGCGCTCCAAACGATGATGTCACCTATCTTGGTGCTTCGTTCAACGCGCTTTCTTCATCTATCAACAACCTGCTCGGTATTTTCCAGAAGTTCGTTTCAAAGGACGTCGTCAACAAGGCATACAGCGATCACATCATCAAGCTGGAAGGCCAGCAGCGCGACCTTACCATCCTCTTCTCGGATATCCGCGGATTCACGTACATGACAGAAACGCTCGGCAACGACATCATCAGCCTGCTGAACATTCACTATGACCGCGTCATTCACCGCATCCATGAGAATCAGGGAACAATCGGTTCCATCATTGGTGATGCTGTTCTTGCAGTTTATGGCGCGCTCGATCATCCTGAACTGAAGTCGGTGAACGCACTCCAGTGTGCGTGGGAGATTACCCGCGTTACGGCAGAACTCCGCGAGAAACTGCTTGCACGCAGGGCTGAGATTGAGAAGGAGCGCAATCTTACAGAGACTGAAGAGCGCGTTTTCAAGGCTGTTCTTATTGATGTCGGCGTCGGTATTGACGGCGGAAACGTATTCTACGGAAACATCGGTTCTGCGGAGCACATGACTAATACCGTCATCGGTGACAACGTCAATGCAGCTTCCCGTCTTGAAGGTCTGACGCGTATTTATCACCTGCCTGTCATCATTTCTCAGTATGTCAAGGCTGAAGTTGAGAAGTACTCAGACAAGTACCGTTTCTTTGAGATTGATACCGTCCAGGTTAAGGGAAAGCAGATTGGAAAGAAGATTTATCTGCCGCTTGAGAAAGAAGCTGTGGATGAAGAGACTCTTGCAAAATGGAAAAAATACGAGGAAGCTCTCGATGCTTATTACGAAGGTGACTGGCGCAAGGCTGAGGCAGAATTCAAGGCTTGCGGAGTCGATGCTGCTGATGTATTCCTCGAAAGAATAAAAGGAAAAACAGTGCCTGAAGGGTGGAGTGGAATATGGGCGATGACAACAAAGTAACTAATGGAATGATGCCTGAAGTCAGGCTGTTCCTGCAAAACACATTTTTCAAATCATATAAAGAACAGGCAGAAACGTATGACCTTGAACATGAGTATGCAAAGGCATCAAAAAACAAGGATTACCGGACAGCCATCATAATCGGAATTCTGTTTGTTATTGCGATTGCTACGACAATCGGTATTTCTAAGTATATCGATTATCGTAACAGACAGATTTCTGTCAACGTTGATGTGTTCGAAGACGTTAACCTCAAAAAGCTTCTGGATATGGTCTCCCGCACACAGTCTGATCTTGAAAACGCCATTTCTGAAAAAAGCCGGAATGAGCAGGACAGACAGAATGAACTTGAAGCTGCCCGTGCCCGCAATGAAGTTGACAAACTTGCCCTGCAGTCGCTGAACCTTGCGAGCGTTCAGCTGCAGGAACGCATGGATGAGCTTGATGAAGAATATGATAAGCAGATAACGGAAATCAACAGCAGGTACGAATCTCTGCTTCTTGATATTGATACGCGCATTGGTGAGTATCAGAACCAGCTTGCCGCTTATGACAGCAACTCTGTTGAGACAGCCCAGAAACAGCAGGCTGCCATTGATTCCCAGCGTCAGGTTTTCGAACTTGAAAAACAGGCGCTTGTAGAAAAGTATGAAGCCGCCCTGTCTGAGCTCAGAAACAAGATCATCCAGCTTCAGGAGCAGGATATCCAGAACCAGAAAGATTACGTAAAGCAGACAAACCAGAGCAGTCAGTATCAGCGCAGTCTGTATGACCCGATTATTATTGATGAGCGTGGTGATGCAATCCTCGCATCCCTCAGCGGAACGTGGTATGAGTCTTTCAGTATAGAGAATGCTGATCCGGATGGAGATATGTATCCTGTGCTTGAAGAAGTCGCTTCGAAAATGAGTGACCTTGAGTACGCCGTATCCATTCTTCTTAACCTTCCGCAGATCAACTCAATGCCTGAGTATGTAAAGGCTGTGAAGGAACTTGCCAGTGAAATCGGCATTCAGCTTGTTACTGAAGCTGAACGTATCATGGCTGACTTGAATACGGAAAACGATGAGCTGAAGCTTCGTATAGACCAGAAAGTATCCGAAATTGAGCTGCAGAATGAAAAAATCATGGCTTTGACAAAAACCATCGAGACGAACGGAGATGCCATTTCGGGCATAACGGAAGCGCTCGCTTACGAGCGTTATGAAAACCGTATCCTTGAGCAATATATGGCTTACTTTGACAGCCTTGCATTTGAGCAGGGTGTCGATGGTGTCGTAGCAGCCTGTTCCGGAGACAGCTACCTTATGTACATATCTCCTGTCTATGCAGGGGAAGCTGCTGGTCACACAGCCTATGTATATCGTGGAGCATCCGAGTATATCGGTGAAGTTACTCTTACTGATAACGGAGGCTTCATCTATGCTGTTCCTGTATCAACTGCAGCTGGAAAAACAATCCGTGAATCAGACACAATTATCCTTAATTTGACAGGTGGTAGAAAATGAAAAATAACATTCTCAGAAAAATAACTGCTTTTACAGTCTGCTTCTTACTTTGTTCCTTTCTTTTTGCTGAAAGCTGGAGTTCATCCTCTCAGCCGGATGGTTCTGTGACATTGTCCCGGGCTGACGGCAAGACGGTGACAATCCAGAATGGAACAGGCGTTTCTGAAGCCAACGTTTCAAAGCTTACTTCCTGTCTTGATACCGTCTGGGCTCTTCCAGGCCTGAAAGGAAGCCGTGCTTCTGCCGCGTTCTCTGAGACAGGAACATTCCGCTTTGCCATTATTCCGGAATCACTTTCCTATGAAGGAAAAGATCTGGCACAGTATCTTCCGTCCGGACTTGCCTTTCGTTTTGATACGGCATTATTTTATGATGTGACGGTGAAAGTGAATGAGCTTATCCCGAGAGTGCAGGGCGCCTACATTGCACCTGATGCTTTCCTGAGCGAGCTTTCCGCCGCCATCAGATCTCCGGAACTGTACCTTTCTGATTCTTATGTCTTTGACCGGCTTGAGCGCCTTGAAGCGGCAGTCATGGCATTGTCAAAGAAGGGCATTTTCTCAAAGGCAGCTCTTGTTGATCCTGAGTTAGTGCTTGTAATTAAAAGTATATACAATGAAAATCCCGGCATGACCCAGAAGGATATGGCTTCTGAGCTTAAGCAGAGGGGATATACAGCTTCTTCTGCTGATATCGGTGCCGTTTACATGGTGTATCTGGGGTTGATTGAATAAAAGTTTTGACATTTAAAGAGGTAGCATGACAACGTCGTCCAGTGAGGAGCTGACAGCAGGAGAGAGTTTGCCTGTCAGAATGGGTATTGATGTTGGATCTACAACCGTAAAAGTTGTTGTTCTTAATGCTGAAGATGAGCGTATCTACAGCGAATATGAGCGTCATCGCGCGGATATACGCAGCACCATCATTGCTGTTGTTGGCCGTGCCCTTGATGCTGTCATCAAAACGTGCCCAGCAGGTGAAAAACAGCCGGTAAGCGTCAAGGTAACCGGCTCAGGGGGACTTTCCGTGTCCCAGTGGCTTTCCATTCCGTTCATTCAGGAAGTGGTGGCCGGAACTACAGCAGTAAAGAAACTTATTCCCAAAACGGATGTGGTTATTGAGCTTGGCGGAGAAGACGCCAAAATAACGTACTTCACCGGCGGTGTCGAACAGCGCATGAACGGTACGTGTGCAGGCGGAACCGGCGCTTTCATAGACCAGATGGCCGCCCTGCTTGAAACAGACGCACCGGGCCTGAACGAACTTGCCCGTGGCGCCACCACCATTTATCCGATTGCCGCACGCTGCGGTGTTTTCGCCAAAACAGACATTCAGCCGCTCATCAATGAAGGAGCGCGCCGTGAAGATATTGCCGCTTCCATTTTCCAGGCTGTCGTAAGCCAGACCATTTCAGGCCTTGCATGCGGAAAGCCGATCCGCGGCAACGTCGCCTTCCTGGGCGGCCCGCTTCACTTCCTTGACCAGCTGAGAGAGCGCTTCATCAAGACGTTGAAACTTGAAGGTGACGCAATCATCGTTCCTGAAGATTCACAGCTTTTTGTAGCCGCTGGAGCTGCGTTCTCCGCAGAAAGGGAACTCGACTGCCTTTCTGAAGACGTCCATTTTGTGACGGCGGGCCAGTTGCGTGAGTCTCTTTCAGGCCTCGTTGATGCAGAAATGACTGAAGTGCAGCGGCTCGAACCGCTTTTCAGAAACGAGGCTGAACTTGAGGAATTCCGCGAGCGCCACGGCAAGGAAAAAGCCGCCGCTGCTCCGCTTTCAGAAGCACACGGCCCTGTGTTCCTCGGCCTCGATGCAGGTTCAACCACGACAAAGGCCGTTCTCATTGACATGGAAGGCCGCATTCTCTGGCGTTTCTATGATGTGAACGCAGGAAATCCTGTTCAGCTTGCTGTACGCGTTCTGAAAGACATGTACAGGCAGCTTCCCGAAGACGTATACATTGCCCGCACCGTTTCCACCGGATACGGCGAGGCGCTCTTTCAGGCAGCACTCGGCGCCGATGCCGGTGAGGTAGAGACAATCGCCCATTACCGCGCTGCAGACTTCTTTGTGCCGGGTGTCGAATTCTTACTGGATATCGGCGGTCAGGACATGAAGTGCCTGCGTATGAAAGACGGTGCGATTACGGGCATTCAGCTGAATGAAGCGTGTTCTTCAGGTTGCGGCAGCTTCCTTGACAACTTCGCCCGTTCGCTTGGCATGGATGTGCGTGAGTTCAGTAAAAAGGCACTGCTTGCCGAACATCCTATAGACCTGGGAAGCCGCTGTACCGTTTTCATGAACAGCCGTGTAAAGCAGGCTCAGAAGGAAGGTGCCACCGTAGCGGATATATCTGCGGGCCTTTCCTATTCAGTCATAAAAAACGCGCTCTTCAAGGTAATCAAGCTCAGGAAAGCGAGCGACATCGGCAAAAAGGTCGTTGTACAGGGCGGTACGTTCAATAACGACGCAGTGCTCCGCGCTTTTGAGAAGATTGCCGGCGTTGAAGTGTTCCGCCCTGATGTTGCGGGCCTTATGGGAGCGTACGGAGCTGCAATCATAGCGAAAGACCAGTGGGAAGCCCTGCCTCGTGACGTGCAGCAGATTGCCCGTACGGGTCTTGCAACACCATCCCAGCTTGAAAAGTTCACGGTAGATCTTGAACTCCGCCGCTGCGGCAAGTGCCAGAACAACTGTCTTCTGACCATAAACACGTTCTCTGCGGGCGCGGAAAAGCGGCGTTTCATCACAGGAAACCGCTGTGAGCGCGGTGCTGAGAATGCAATAAGTGCTTCTGCCGTTGTTGCAACTGATGACCAGAAGCCTGTACCAAACATGTTTATCTGGAAGTACAACAGGCTTTTCGGGTATAAACCGCTGCTTGCCAAAGACGCACCTCGCGGCGATGTCGGTATTCCGCGTGTGCTCAACATGTACGAGAACTATCCGCTGTGGTTCACTCTTTTCACTGAGCTTGGCTTCCGCGTGCGCCTGTCTCCGCGTTCAAGCCGCGCCGTCTATGAGAAAGGTCTTGAGACAATCCCGTCAGAATCTGTCTGCTATCCCGGAAAGATAGCGCACGGTCATATCCAGTCCCTGATTGATGATGGCGTGAAGTTCATCTTCTATCCGTGTGCTCCGTATGAACATCAGGAAGATTCAAGCGCCGGCAATCATTACAACTGTCCGATTGTCACAAGCTATCCGGAAGTTCTCAGAAACAACGTTGACGCCCTCCGGCAGGATGATGAGATTACGTTCATGAATCCGTTCCTGCCTATCTATGACAGGAAGCGTCTTGCAGAACGCCTTTATGAAGAGCTTGGAAAGAAGTTTGACATTTCCCGTTCTGAAATGGAGCGCGCTGTTGATGCCGCGTGGGCTGAGCAGCAGAAGTTCCGTGATGAAGTTCATGCAAAAGGTGAGGAAGTCCTTGAGGAGATAATCACCCGCGATATTCCGGGCGTTGTCCTTTCCGGCCGTCCGTATCATCTTGACCCTGAAATCAACCACGGTATTCCTGAAATGATTTCCGGCCTTGGCATAGCGGTCCTCACTGAAGACAGTGTTGCCCAGTTCGGGGCTGTCGAGCGTCCCGTCCGCGTCGTAGACCAGTGGGTCTATCACAACAGACTGTACCGCGCGGCGTCTTTTGTCGCCAGAATGCCGAATCTTGAGCTCATCCAGCTGACGAGTTTCGGCTGCGGACTTGATGCGGTCACTGCAGATCAGGTTGAGGAGATTCTTTCAGCCAGAAGCCGCATGTATACGCTCATCAAGATTGACGAAGGAAGCAATCTCGGCGCGGTACGAATCCGCATACGAAGCCTTATAGCCGCCGTCAGGGACAGGGAACGCAACAAGAAAAAGACAGAAGTCCGTTCTGCTGCGTACGAGCGTCAGGTCTTTGAAAAGGAGATGAAGTACACGCACACGATTCTGTGTCCGCAGATGTCTCCTATTCATTTCAGACTCATTCAGGCGGCGTTCCGCTATTCGGGATACAATTTCGTCGTCCTTCCTGATGCCGATGCCAGCGCTGTTGATGTCGGCCTGCAGTATGTAAACAACGACGCCTGCTATCCGTCAATTCTTGTTGTAGGCCAGCTGATTTCAGCACTCAAGAGCGGCAGATATGACCTTGAGCATACGAGTCTCGTCATTACGCAGACGGGTGGAGGCTGCCGCGCCACAAACTACATCGGCTTTATCCGTCGTGCTCTTGCTGACGCCGGCTATGAAAAGATACCGGTCATTTCGCTCAGTGCTCAGGGCTTTGAAAAGAATCCGGGCTTCACGATTACACCGGCGTTGCTGCACCGCGCGCTCATGGCGCTTATGGAAGGCGACCTGCTCATGCGCGTCCTGTACCGCACACGGCCGTACGAGGCTAATCCGGGAGAAGCGAACGCGCTGTACGAAAAGTGGAACGGCAGGGCGCAGAAGCAGCTGCAGTCCGTCTCGTGGGCCGGCTACCATAAGATTATCCGCGGCATAATCAAAGACTTTGACGCGCTGCCTCTCAAGGATGTGAAGAAACCGCGCGTCGGCGTTGTTGGAGAAATCCTTGTAAAGTTCCATCCGACTGCAAACAACGACATTGTCGGCACCATAGAACGCGAGGGCGCAGAATGCGTGGTTCCCGACCTGGCAGACTTCCTGTTCTATTCGTTCTCGACGGGCATTTTCAGACACAAGAAACTTGCGTTCCCTAAAAAAACTGAGCGGAATGCGTTCATTTTTGTTTGGGGACTTGAGATTTACAGACGATATTTAAAGAGAGAGCTCAGAAAGAGCCGCCGTTTCGAAGCGCCTTCCGTCATCTATAAGCTGATGAAGGGTGTCGATGATATCGTCCAGCTTGGAAATATCACAGGCGAGGGCTGGTTCTTGACCGCAGAGATGGTTGAGCTTATAAATGAAGGAGTGCCTTCCATCGCATGTGTTCAGCCTTTTGCATGTCTGCCGAACCATGTTACCGGTAAAGGCATGATAAAGGAACTTCGCCGACGGTATCCGGAAGCGAATATTTCAGCAATAGACTATGATCCCGGTTCAAGCGAAGTCAATCAGTTGAACCGCCTGAAGCTCTTGCTGTCAAATGCTCCTGTAGGACGTCATCCTGATGAGATTATTGAAAAAGACTAGCGTCTGTATTTTCCTCTTTGTTCTGGCAGCATCATGTTTTGCTGTAACACTCCATACGGATATGCCGGAGTCGGCTTCTGTCCGTAGAAAGCTGATTGATTCCTGGTTTACGGAAAATACTGCTGTTCTTGCTGAGAAAGAGCCTGAAATCATCTCAAACGAGGCAGGTGAGGTTTTCCGCGTAAGCTATGATGATGAAACGTGTTCCGTTACTGTTGTTCCCCAGAAAAGGACTCCGCTTTTACTGGTTACGGATGATGGTGTCGTTGAAACATATCAGGAATCATATACGCCAGGAGCAGCCGGCACCTGGGTGCTTTTCCTTGACCGCATGACGGGTAATCCGCTTTCCATCCGCTATTTCTTCGCGGGTGACAGTGACGTATATGTACAGTTCAGACCAGGTTCAAAGGGATATGCCACTAAATCAGTTGTTGATTTTGTCGTGTATGGTGCTTATGCGGCGCATAATGTTGTGACCGGTATCACTATGGAACAGCTTTTCACCATGTCCCTTGAGGATGTGGTGACGCTTACAGAGCATTCTCTTCCGTGGATTGACGGAAAATTCTTCCCTGAATTCTGCGAGTCAAACATGCAGATGAGTGCTGTCATTCAGGAACATCTGGATGATTTTGTCTATGTTGAAAACGCTGTGTACGATGAGTACGGAAACCTTACCATGCTCAAGAATGCGCCTCTGCCTGATGTACCGGATGGTAAACGTGCCATTTCAGGACCGGGTTTCCTCAAGTGGATTGTCGACGGACTTGTCCGCCCGGTTTCCGGAAGCGGCCTCAGGGTCAATCCGCTTCTGCAGCCTACAACAACCATTGTTTCCGCAGACAGCAATACTGCTTCCGATGAATATGACACGACGCTTGCCCTTGACTGGACGCACAATCTTGCTACAGCGGCTGTTTCCGTCATTACAGGCATTACGTATTCATACGAGGAATCCGGTGTCAATGTGCATCCGGAACAGTTTTCTGCAAAATATACTGAAAATGCAGGCTATCTCATCAAGGAACTGAAGCCGATCCTCTATCTGATTTCTGCAAATGAGACGGGATATTTCTATCTCGGTGCCGTACGCCATCAGGTTAAGACACCGAGTCAGTTCGTCACCTATAATGAGTGTGTTGCGTTCTTCCCATACTTCAATGCAAACGGAGTCTTCGAGACGGATGTCTTTGCGGATGGCCGGATGTACACGCTTGACGAATACATTGAAGAGCATGCAGAAGATATGATCCAGCTGACGCGCATCAACGCTTCCCTGCAGTTTTTTCCAGACTGATTAACCGTTTATTGTAACTATTTTCCTCTGAGTTTATTGTATATTCGATGTTTTTGAGATGTTTGTCCAAATACAGAAAAATCATATCCGCTTTTCTTGTGCTGTCATCTTTTTCAGTTCTTTGTGCTGGAACGGGCGACAGTGAATTCCGTGCATTCAATGATCTTTCATACGTCTTTCATTCAGGCTTTTATCCTGCAGCCATATCACGGGCCGATGACTTCATCAGTACGTACAGCCGCTCAACTCTCGTTTCTGATGCCCTGCTGCTGAAAGGAGAGAGTCTGTTCCTGCTTGGAAGGTACTCTGAGGCGGCGACATGCCTTGAAAAGCCTGATAACCACAGTGCTGATGCGTCTTACTGGCTGGGCAGAAGCAGATTTGCACTGAAACAGTATCGCGCCGCTGCATCTGCTTTTTATGAAGCAGCCGCCCTTTCTGGTCCTGAACCTTCAGATGCTGAACGATACAGGAGCATTCTCGTATACGCCGCCTTCAGTCTTTCAAATGACGGTGACAAAGAGCAGGCTGCGGCGCTTCTTCAGTACGTGCTTTCCCGCTATGAAATGGCTGAAGACCTTGTGCCTTCTGCGGTCCTGCTCTTTTCTCTGTATCAGTCACTTGAACGCTACGATGCTACCATTGCACTCTACAATCAGCTAGAGCCGCTTGTTGCAGGCCTTGAAAGCGGGCTTAATGAGAGCGTCATGCTTTCTGTCGCCAACGCTTTTTCAATGACAGGAAATACTGAAAAGGCATGGCAGCTCTATTCCCAGCTTGATCCTAAATACAAGGCTGAAATGTGGCTCCGGTTCGGCATCAGCTCGTTTGAGCAGGGCGATTTCGAAAGCGCTCTGTCATATTTCGACAGTGCAGACGAGACCGCTTCCCGTGAGCAGAAAAACCTTTCAGCCATTTACCGCAGCGAGATGCTCCTTCAGCAGGATAAAGCAGCGGAAGGCCTTGCTTTACTTGAAGATGCAACGTTTGAAGAAAGCGCCTGGTATACAGACAGCCTGCTTGAACTTGCCCGCTGCGCTGCTTTTGCCGGAGACAGATGGCATGCATTGACGTATGTCCAGAAGCTTGAGGCCTCTCTTTCAGATAGCGCGCCATGTGCGGACGCTGTTTTCTGGGAAATGTGGGCTGCATCTCAGCTTGACCGCTGGAATGACATACGCGCCCTCTATGATGCAATGCCGGAAAATGTTGTGTTTCCTGAAGCAGCGGCGCTGTACAGCAGAGCGCTCATGGTGACAAGTCCGGGTGACGCGTCTGCCCGTAAAGCTGCCTCTGAACTTGAGGATTCCGGTGATATCCGTAATGCGTGTGTCGCTTATCTGCTTTCAGGACAGTACGACCGTGTGCTTTCGGATACTGAAGACGCAGTGCCGGGCACTGATGAAAGTTACCTCCGCGGTCTTGCGCTTCTGACAAAAGGACGCTGGAACGAAGCTGCTGCCGCTCTTGGAACTGACAGTCCCTGGGCGCTGTATTATACGGCGTATGCTTTATATCGCGCTGGAGACACTGTGAACGGTTACCGGCTGTTCACCCAGTTCACAAACGAAAATCCCGTACACAAAATGTCGTACGATGCTCATATGAATGCGGCGCTCTGTGCGCTTCAGAATGGCGAGCCAAAGAAGGCGCTTGCACCTGCTGAAAAGGCGGGGTCTTTTGCTCAGACTGAAAAACAGCGCATTGATGCACATCTTCAGTGTTCGCTCATCTATAATGATCTGAACAGACTGACGGATGCAATCAGGGTGCTTGAGCAGGATATGAATTCAGCTTCGCGGAATGCTGTGTCCCTCAAGTTCCAGCTTGCTGACCTGTACGCAGAGGCGGGCAGACTGACGGATGCAGATGCGCTTCTCGCACGGACGGAAGACCTTCTTTCCGGGACGCAGCTTGCGGAAGAGACCGCTTTCCGTCGCGCAGAACTGTATTATTCCCGCGGTTTGTGGGATCAAGCCGCCGCCCGTTTCTCTGCATGCAGAAAGAACTATCCGGAGGGAAGCGCCGCCGCCCGCGCCCTGTATTACAACGCACTCTGCTGTGAAAATGGCGGAAACGCAGACTCTGCCATCCTTATGTTCGAAGCATGCCGCTCAGCCGACAGCGCAGGGCAGTACACGTTCTCATGCATGGCGCACCTTGTTCCGCTGTATCGTGCATCTGGGGAAGTGAACACGGCCCTGCGCCTTGCAGAACAGGTTCTTGCCGCTTTCCCAAAGGAGGCGGCACAGGCCGGCATTCAGGAAATGACTGCAGAGCTTAGACTGCTTTCTGAAGGCGCTGATGAACAGACGGCGCGGCTTCTTGCACGCTTTAACGAACTGGGCGTTTCATCTGTTGAAGGCAGAACAGTTGGCGTTGAGCTTGCACGGCAGTATCTTGATTTATATTCACGGCAGAGTCAGGGTATGAAACTGCTTGAAGACATTACATCCGCAATTTCTTCTGATGCGGTTTTTGATGACATGAAAACGGGAGTTCTGGCGTACAGTCTTCTTGGCAGGAATCTGCGCCAGACTGATAAACTTGAAGAGTCTGCCGCAGCATGGCTGGAAGCAGCTCGTTTCGGGGCTTCAGTCTCAGAAGAAGAGACTGCCCGGGCGTTGTACTGTGCGGCAGAGGCGTTTGATGCAGCTGGAAAGGCCGGAGATGCGCGCCTTGTCCTGTCTCAAATGACGGAACTGTATCCGCGTTCCCAGTGGACCGCGCGAGCAGCAGCCCTGATTGAAGGCCTGTAGCCGCTTCCATGTGGTGAAAGCTTCGGAACTTTGAGGAGAAGATATGAGTGTGAAAAAGAATATATGCGTTTTATGTGCGGTCCTTCTGATCGCAGACGGTTTTTCAGAACAGACTGTATCATCTGGCTCTCAGATTGAGCTTGATGATGCAGCGACTGTTATCAGTGAGACAGGCGTTGTCCCTGAAAAAGAGGCAATTCCAGATTTTTCGCTTATCCTTCCGCTTGAAACTGATTCGCTTCCTGTGCTTGCGGATGCCAACATATCCGCTGATGCACTCATCCAGTCAGAAGCGCCCGGTTCTGAAGATGCTTCTTCTCAGGATGTATTTCTTGAAGGTGCAATAGGAGCAGGATGGCCGGGCTTTTTCTCAGGCGATTTTTCCGTGTACAGAAATATTGGTGCAGAGCCGTTCAAACTTGAGTTCTTTCATGAATCAGTTACGGGCATAGGCCGCCACTCTGCAGTTGATGGCTATGAAAGCCAGAACACAAGACTTTCAGGTGAGAAACAGTTCGCGTTCGGCGAGGCACTGCTGCTTGATGCGGCGGCTGGCTATGAAACGCGTACTGACGGTCTTCAGGGAAAGAAAAGCGGTTTTTTTGACATTTCCCGCCAGAACATAACGGGAAGCACCATCATCAACTGGAAGCCGGGTGACATGCTTACGGTCAAGGGCGCCGCGGACGGTGTCTTCAACACACAGTTCATGAGCTCTTCCACGCCGACAGAGCCCGTTACATTCTTTGGTGCGGGCACATCTGTCCAGGCTGTTCTTGAAAAGGATAACTGGGACGGGCTTGTTTCCCTGAGCTATGATTTCGGCATGGAGCAGAGCAGGTTTGAGGCGGGTGCTGCCGTATCATTCGGTATTCTTGATTATGCGGATGTTTCTCTTTCTGCCTCTGCGCTGCTTGCGAAACAGGCTTCAGAGGATGTGCTCATCCCGTTTGCGGTAAATATAAGTACCGGTTCTGGCGCATCGTTTTACGGTATGCTTTCCGGAGGCTTGAAATCAGCTGCCATAACACCTGTCTCTCTTCAGAAAGAGACGCCGTTCCTCATGTCAGGAACAACGCCTGCTGAAACGACTGAGTGGTTTTTCGATGCTGCAGCTGATATTCCTTTTTATGATATCGGCGTCCTTAATATATCCGCTGATTTTGCTACGACTGCTTACGATGGCAAACGCATGCTTCTGGACCGGTCTTCATTTGATTCATCTACGGGGCTTGCAAGCGTCTCAAACACTGATGTGACTGTCCTTGATTCGCGGTTTGGCGTAACCATTCCGATGAAGATTTTCAACGCATCATTCGGCTGGAATGCAAGCTGGCTTGATGCAACGAGGTATGACCGGACACGTGATTCATCATCTGCGCTGACACTTGATGTGTCTTTCGCAGACGAAAGCAATGTCTGGAGCGCAGGCGCAGGTATTCTCTGGCCGGCAAACCGTACTCCTGAGATCGGGCTTAACGGCTGTTTCCAGGCGACAAAATCTGTCAGGTTTGAACTTGAACTTAATGACATAGTGAACATAATTTCAGGTGAGGACAGACTCATCTGTGATACATATGCAGAACGCGGCGGATATGCTGCTCTGTTTGTAAAAGTCAATTTCTAGAGAGGGATATATATGATTGAGGTTTTAAAAAGCGGCGGAATCCTGATGATACCCATCATTATCTGCGGAGTAATCGCGACGTTCATCATCATTGAACGCATCATCTACTATTCAGGCATTTCAAGAACGGATAAGCGGATGTACGCTCAGCTCAATCCGCTGCTTGAAAAGCGCTATTTTGAAGAAGCGCTCGCTGTCTGCAGGACTGCGGATACGCCTGCTTCAAACGTGATAGGCAAAATACTGCAGTTTCACGATTGCTCTGAAGAAGACATCAAGGATGCTGCCGCGACTGAAGCAAACAGGCAGCTGCCGGATATTGACCGGTATCTGACGACGCTTGGAACGATTGCCAACATATCCACACTGCTCGGCCTCCTTGGAACGGTAACCGGCAACATCAAGGCGTTCGGTGTCCTTGGCGCAGGTGGAAGCATGGGAAATCCCGCCGTTCTTGCAGGTTCCATAGCAGAAGCGCTCGTTACGACGGCAAGCGGACTTGTCGTATCCATTCCGTCAGTCATTTTCCACAACTTCTTTGTCGCGCGCTCAGAACGCATTATCGGTGAAATAGAGAGCTGTGCGACAGACACTGTGCTCACCATCTGCGGAGGAAAGCGCGTATGACGTTCTGTCAGAAGGGAAAGCACAAGGAAGCATCCGTTGACCTCATCCCGATGATAGACATTGTCTTTCAGCTCATCCTCTTTTTCCTCGTATCGACGACGTTTGCGAGCCTGCCCGGCATTGACCTGAATCTGCCTTCATCAAGCACGTCTGAAGGGACGGCCACGGGCGGCATAACCATTACGATGGAAGCTGACGGCGGTCTCTGGTTCAATTCCGAGGCAGTCACCAGCGAAAGCCTTGATGCCGCCCTTGCTTCCTTTGATGAAGTTGCGGCTGAAGAGCGTTCTGAGTATCCGGTTACGCTCGAAGCAGATGAGCTTGTGACAAACGGCGCTATTGTCGGCGTGTTCGATATTCTCCGCCGGAACGGTTTTCAGGCTGTAAACTTAAGGACCGCTGACTGACAATGACTTCGTTTTCACGTCGACAGCTTACCAGTCTCCTCATTTCAGCCTTTTTCTGGGCGCTTCTTGTGGTGACTTTTATCTTTGTGCCCGTACAGACAGCAGTTGACGAGCCTGTGTACAGGGAAATCAGGATTCAGCTTGCTCCGATGGAAGAAAAGCAGCCGGCACCTGAGCTGCTTCCCGAGCCGGAACTGCCGCCTGAACCGGCGCTGATAGAGGCAGTTCCTGCTGAAACACCGGAACTGCCGACAGCTGTGAGTGAAATAGCCGCAGCACAGTCTGAGCCTGCTCCAGCGCCTGCTGCCCCGGCGCCACAACCTGTGAAAGCAGAGCCAGCGCCTGCTCCCGTTGCAAAAACGCCTGAACCAACGCCCGAGCCTGTAAAGCAGACATTGGTGAAGAGTGTAGATCAGCTTATGGCAGAGCAGGCTGCGAGTCGCGGAACAAAGAAAAGCGCTGCCGATGATGACTGGGATGCTCTTTTCGGTGACAGTTCAACTGCAACAAGCGCTGTCAGTACCGGCGAAAAGACATTTGTTACGCAGGAAGGCCCTTCCATGAAAGGTTCCGCTGCTTCTGCGTCAGTTTCTGATACGGGAACGGCGGCGGCTGCAGACTCTGGAAAAGCAGTGGATGCTTCTGTTTCAGAAGGAACAGCAAGCGCACTCAGTTCTGTTGCGGACGCTGCCGGCGCGGGCATTGTCACTGCGGGAACAGTTTCCGGAAGCGGCGGGTCTGGAAGACTTGAGGGGGGCGCAACGGGCGGTTCAGCTTCGGAAAGCGGTTCTCTTTTTGGAGAGGGCATGGCTGGCAGAAGGCTTGTGCGGCCGGCGACTACAGAAATTGTCTTTACGGCAGAACAGAAAGCGCTCATAACGGCATCAATCCGGGATATACGCATATCATTCAAGGTGCGTGCTGATGGTACTGTTCTGCGTGATTCCATACTGATAGAAAAAAAGGCGAGCCTGCCAGCTCAGATTTCACAGGAAATTGAACGCCAGATTTCAGAATGGTTTTTTGAAACGGGAACTTCTGATGGACAAGCTGTCTTTTTATATAGTATCATCAAAGAGTGAACGGAGCTCAGATAAAGGCAGTTGCATTTGATATAGACGGAACGATGTATCCCGATCTCAACCTCTACATCAAGATAGCACCTTATTTTTTTAAAAACCTCAACTTTTTCATCCAGTACAACAAGGTGCGCAAAATCCTTCACAGGACGGCTCCTCTTCCGGATTTCTTTGAGTATCAGGGCCGTCTTCTCGGAGAGTACATGCAACTGCCGACATCAGAAGCACGCAGGCTTATTGATGAAAAGGTCTATCACGGACTTTGCTGCTATTTCGATGTCGTAAAGCCATATCCTCATGTACAGGAGACGTTCCGCAAGTTCAAGGAAGCGGGCCTGAAGGTCGCAATCCTGTCAGATTTTCCGCCGCATCAGAAAGGCAACATCTTCGGATGTGCTGAATACTGCGACGTCATCATGGGTTCTGAAGAATGCGGTGCACTGAAACCGTCTTCATACACGTTCGGTACGCTGGCCCAGCGGCTCGGCCTGAAACCTGAAGAAATACTCTACGTTGGCAACAGTATTCCATCCGATGTGCAGGGCGCAAAAGGGGCAGGAATGAAAACTGCTTACATCTTTTCCGGATGGCGCCGGCTAATCGGAAAAAAAGCAAAGGATGCTGACTTTTCGTTCCGCAACTATCGCCAATTACAGAAAATTGTGTTAAAATAATTGAAACAGAAAACATTCTTGGGTGGGACAAATGTTTTTCGATATTATCATTACGCTGACAGTGTCTTTGGGCGCAATTCTGGCGTTCCGTCAGATAGACAAAAAAGACAAGTCACTTGAATTAATCAGAGATTTTACCAATAAGGTCCGCGGTGAGTTTGACGTCTATTTTCAGAAAAACGCCAAGGATATGCAGAACTGCGTCAACGACCTTGAAACCGCACAGAGTACAGCCGTCGCTGCTATTAAACGTCTCGATGCAATTACTTCAGATGTAGAGGCTAAAGAAGCGGCTTATAAGGAACGCGCTGCCAATCTGGATGAAATCAGTGCTCAGATTGATAAGTTCAACACCATGTTGAATGACCTCGTTGAAATGGCTCAGAATACAGAGGAAAACCTTCTGCGTATCCAGAAGGAATCCCGTTTCCTTGATAAAACAACAAAGAAAATCGAAACACAGAAAGACATGCTCGAATCAATTGAAGCCCGTATTCCCACACTGCTGGCAGATTTTGAGAAAACAGACGCTGAAAAGCTTGAAGCCTGTACTGCTGACCTGAAATCCCACATTCAGGAGCAGTCTCAGTTTCTGGCTGAAACAGCGGAAGAGGCTGTCAAAAAGAATAACACACTGCTTGAAGAAGTCCGGAAAACCTGTGAGGAAGCGCTTGCACTCGCATCTGACAAGGCTGGTTCTCTTGAGAATGATGCTTTCCAGAAAATGGCTGCAGCAGCAGAGGAACGCCTCAACCGGTACAATGCCGAAATCACAGCTTCCATTGAAGCGTTCTCTAAGAGTGCCGGAGAGCAGCTTGCCGCTTCCCGGAATGAGGCTGCTTCCGGTCTTGAATCTTCCCGTCAGGAAGCTATGGAACACATTGAGGCCATCCGGAAAGACGTTGAAGAGAGCATTTGCAGTATCCGTCTTGATGTTGATGAAGGCATTGGTGCCATACGCGAGCAGACAGCAGACGGAACGGCTTCCCTCAAGGCGGAAATCGAATCTGCCTGCAGCAAGGTTCATGCTGATGCACAGGCTCTGCTTGCTTCTTTCAAGTCTGAGACAGAAAGCGCAGTTTCTGCAATGCATGATGATACAACTGCAAAACTTTCAGAAATCAGATCTGATTCAGAGAAGGGCATTGCTTCTGTCAGGGAAGAAACTGAAGCCGGCATAGAGGCGTTTAAGACGGCAGCTGGCAATACCATCGCAAAACTCAGAAAAGAAGCAGCTGCCAGCATTGCAGCTGTAAAAGAAGAGACAGAGGCCGCTGTTGCCGCTGTCAGAAGCGGATCAGAGTCTGCTGTTGCAGCAGTGAAGAACGACACAGAGGCCGCTGTTGCAGCAGTCAAAGAAGGATCTGCCGCAGACATTGCGGCGGTCAGGGAAGAAACTGCTGCGGATGTTGCATCTGTCAGAAAAGAGACGTCCGCAGACATTGCTGCTGTCAAAGACCAGGTCGCTTCTGAAATTACTTCAGTTTCAAATGAACTTGAAGAAAGCCTTAACGCCCACCGTACAGAGCTTACTTCAAGCCTTAATACACGTCTTACCTCTGAAATATCACGGGTCGAGGCAGACACAGCAGCTTGCCTTGCATCCATTCAAGGCTCTGTTACTGAAAAAGTCAAAGCTCTTGAAACAGAGACTGCTGAACTTACAAACGTTCTTGACGCGCGCTTCAAAAAGAAGACTGCTGATATGGAATCAGAGCTTACTGCTGATTTTACCGCCCGGAATGCAGAACTGCTCGAAAAGCTTTCATCTCAGAGCCGGCAGCTTGCGGATGAGCTTGAAAGCCAGAAAACAATGCTCGAGAAGACAATCAGCGACTTCCAGAATCAGCTTGCAGTTGATTTCAGCAGCAAGCGTGAAGAACTTGAAAGGCAGCTTGCTGAACACGAAGAAGCCTTTAATGAAAAGCTTACAGCGGCAGAAAGCAGCGTAGCTTCCTTTAAGCAGTCTTTTGACAGCGAAAGTTCTTCTGTTCTTGATTATGCCCGTAACGAGCTCAAGCGTATGTCTGATGAGCAGCAGTCAAGACTTGATGCTCTTGAACAGGGCCGCACCAGCTTTGATGAAGAGTTTGCAGCCCTGAAGAGCAGACTCGAAGCCGATAATGCCTCACTCAAGGAAAAACTTGAGACAGAGAGCTCTTCTGTTGCAGAACAGGCTGCTTCTGTTAATGCAGCGTTGACCGGACAGATTGCTTCCATGAGGGATACTCTTTCTGAACAGGTCACTCAGTTCCGTGAGAAACTTGAAGGTGCGCTCTCTGCTGACAGTGCACAGTATGCTGATAAGCAGCAGAAATTCTTCACTGAGATTGAAAACCAGCTCGAGCAGTGTAAGAGCGATGTGCTCTACCGCTTTGAACGCCTTAATACATCAACAGAAGAAATTGACGGCCTTGAAAATGCATTGCGCGAAGCAATGGCCGCAGCCCGTCAGCGTGTTGATTCTGACTTTGCACGCTTTACCCAGGGCCAGAACGAACGTCAGGCGACTTTTGAATCAGATATCGCAAGCAGGAACGATGCACTTTCCACCCGGCTGCATGGTCTTGAAGGCGAGCTGAATGATCTCAAGGAGAAGGCATACGGCAGCGTTTCTGAAAAGCTCAAGCTGTTTGAAGACCAGTTCTTCTCAGACCTTTCAAAGCGCAGCGGAGCCATGGAAGAATCCATGCTTCAGTGGCAGCGTGATGTTAACGGAAAGCTCAGCGAAATCTCCAATCAGTATGAAGATTCCCGCCGTGCAACGGAAGAGAAGTACGGTGAGCAGATGAAGATTGAGCTGTCCGGTGTTCAGGACCGCCTTAAGGAACAGACTGCACGTCTTGAAGACCTTATCAAGAACTCTGAGAAGACGCTTCAGGAGCGCATCAACAATACAGAGTACGGTTTCCGTGCTTTCATAGAGCAGCAGCGTGTCGAGCTTGAGAATGCGAAAAACTCTGCATCCGAGTACCTTAAGAACGAACTTACATCTTACAATACGCAGGCGGATGAAATCCTCAAGCGGTATGAACGTGACATCAATGCACAGCTTGAGCAGATTGCCCAGAATGTTGGTGCTTCCCAGGAAAAGGCTGACAGCCAGGTTCAGGCTGTGCTGACAGATTTCTCCACCTGGCGTGACAGAATGAACGCTCAATTTGAAGATACCAAGTCACTGTTCTCTGAAAAACTTGGTTCCCTTGATCAGAATGCATCAGATCTCATTTCTCAGGTTCAGCAATCCTTTACAACCGATCTTGCTGATTTCAACAGGAAGATTGCCGAAGACCAGAACACAATGACGGTTCGTCTTGATGATGTGAAAAAGGATATGCAGGCTGCATTCAGCGACTATGAAATCCGTTCTAAGGGTGTAATCGAAGACCTTCAGAGAAACTACGACGAAATGCTGTCTCAGGTGCAGCACAACATAAACGAGACTAATATCGATTCTGAGCAGAAACTCCGCGCACTCAAAGACATGGTGCAGGATATCCGTACACGTACTGATGATGTTCAGGATAAGCTCCTCGGCAAGATTCAGGCTGATGCAAATGCCCTTAATCTTTCACTTGATGCTGTGGACAAGCGGCTCAAGGAGTACATGGCGCAGACGCAGATTATCGATAAGGTTGAGGAACACAAGGTTAAGCTTGAAGACCAGCTGACTTCGCTTCGTGCTGAGATAACAAAGTTCGATAACTTTAAGCAGACTGCCGCTGATGTTGACCAGCAGATCAACAAAATCCGCAAGGCAGAAGAAGCAATTTCCATGAATGCGCAGAAGTTTACCGCTGAGAAAAAGCGCATGGATCTCATGGAAGCAGATTTCAACAAGCTTATGTCACTGTCATCAACCATGGATCAGAAGATTACCGAGCTTCAGAACAGCCACGATGACCTGCAGCTTATTCAGGCTGATATCCGCAAGTTCCAGGATGCGCTTTCTGATATTACGGGACAGTACGACAGACTCGACAAGAAAGCTCCTGTTCTTGAACAGACGATAAACGATGTGGATAAATCATTCGAGACTCTCAAGAATCTGGAGAAACATCTTTCTACCTGCTATGAACAGACTTCTCAGTTCCCTGAAAAGATAGGTGAGCTGCAGGGTAATGTTTCCCGTCTGCTTGAAGCAGGTCCGAAGATTGGCGATGCAGTCAAGAAACTGTCCTCTCTGGATGCTATCATCAAGAATGCTGAAAATCATATTGCTGACCTTACCAGCAAGAACGAGTGGCTTGCACGTACAGAAGGAAGACTGCAGGAGATTTCTAAGGGAGCGGACAGTCAGCTGCAGCTTTTGAAGAGCATAACTTCACGTGCTGACAATGCTGACGTTTCACCTGCAGGAGCACCTCCTATTGCAGTGCGTGAAAATGTCATTACGCTTGCACACAAGGGCTGGTCAGCTACACAGATTTCAAATGCACTGAAGCTTTCGCAGTCTGAGGTTGAGCTTATTCTTGATTATTACGGAAAGGACGAGAAATAAGGCAGGTTGCCCATACAGCGGCAGCCTCGCCACGTCCGATTTCTCCCAGACCTTCACTAGTCTTTGCTTTTACAAAGACTTTATCCGTGTCACATCCGAGCAGCGCTGCAATTGATTCACGCACCTGCGTTCTGTACGGCAGGAACTTCGGCTTTTCCAGTGCAACAACGCAATCCAGGTTTTCAAGTTTCCACCCGTCTGCGAGCACTTTCTGCCATGCAGCCTGAAGCAGTTTTCCAGAGTCCGCATCTTTCCAGGTGTTGTCGGAAGGCGGAAACAGTTCTCCAATGTCCGCAATTCCCGCAGCCCCAAGCAGAGCGTCGGTTATGGCGTGAAGCAGTACGTCTCCGTCAGAGTGGCCGTCTTCTCCTTTTTCAAAGGGAATTGCTACGCCGCCAAGCATGAGTTTTCTTCCTTCAACGAGCTTGTGAAGGTCGTAACCTAATCCTGTGCGTATCTGCATGGCAGCCTCCGTCTGTATGTCTTCCTTAAAGGTTATTTTTTTGTTGCGTGCGTTTCCTTCACACAAGTGGACCGGGCCGCAATACGCCGCCCAGATGGTTGTGTCATCTGTGCAGGAAGTGTTTTTATCCGCGGCGGCTTTTCTGTGTGCTTCGAGCAGTTCATTGAAGCGGAAACCCTGGGGCGTCTGAAGGCAGAATGTGTGCGGCCTGTCTGCGTATCCTGTGATGATTTCCTTGCTTTCATCAGTGAAGGCGAGCGTGTCTGTTGCTGGCGTTGATGGAACGGCCGCACCGTATTCACCTGCGCATTCAAGAACGTTCTGTATGACTGTTTCTGTCACCCAGGGACGTGCGGCATCGTGAATGAGCACCAGTTCAGGCTTCTGAGCACATCCGGCAGCGAGTGCATTCAGCGCGTTGAATACTGATTCCTGACGTGTTGCGCCGCCTTTTTCAAAAAGAAGGGGAATGCCGCATTGTGAAAGCAGCTGTTCTGTTTCAGAAGATGAAAAAAGAGCTTTTTTCATGTCTTCGAGCTGGCCATCGGGATACGTTATAATGATGTGTGTAAGACCGTTTGTCTTAAGGAAAGATTTTATTGCAGTGGAAAGAACGGTGCCGTCCTGCATGGGAAGAAACTCTTTCTTGAGTCCCAGCCCCATGCGGACTGATGAACCTGCGGCAGTAAGGATAAGTGCAAACGTGCTCTTACTCTTCATCTCCCTCGTCGTCATCCATGTCTTCTTCTTCGTCGTTAATATCATCGTCGATGAATTCGTCTCCGTCTTCATCGTCATAGTCGTCATCAGATGCAGCAAAACTCTTGCCTTCCTTGTTCAGGGAAACTGGCTCAAGCTTTGCATGGATGATTGCTTCAATTTCCTTAGGAGTCTTACCGAGAGCAAAGGAAACTTCATCCTCAAGAAGCTTGCGTGCTGAATCATACAGTTTGCGCTCAAGAATTGGCAGTTCCTTTACTTTGCTGCGGTGATACAGGCAGCGTACAATGGATGCAATGTCAGTGACAGTTCCCTTTTTAAGGAGTTCCAGATTCATCTGGTAGCGCAGTTTCCAATCTGATGTGACAGGCTCAAACTCTTCACCCATCATGTCGAGAGCTTTCTGTGCGTCCTCTGCAGAAACGATTGCGCGTATGCCAAGGTCTTCACTCTTATTAACCGGAACCATGATTGTCATGTCAGAAACATCAAGATAAATCACATAGTAGAGAAGTGTTTCATCCTTGAATTTTCTTTCTTTAAGTTCAACGATTGTGCCAACGCCCTGGCTGGGATAAACGATTTTCTGATTTACTTCAAAGACTGTCTTTGTATCACTCATATTGTCCTCATTATACCATAAATCAACATTAGGGTCAAAAGACCGGATTGTTCAGCTCAGATTAAGTTGAGGGTTTCTGTCTGTTTCTGTTTTATGAATATGTTCTTCAACGGATGGATATCAAGCGAGTTCATGTACCATCCACCAATCAACTGCGTGTCTATGTAGTTCAATGAAACTGAATGTGCAAGCGGCATGATGACGAAATTGTCGAGAAGCAGCTGTTCTGCTTCTGCGAGTTTGTTATATCTGTCCTGCGGATCGGTGATGAGCGAAGACTCTGCGAGCAGATTGTCGTATTCCTGACTTTCCCATCTTGTTTCCCGCAATGATGATGAGCTTCTGAAAAGTTCAAGGAATGTTATTGGATCAGCAAAGTCTCCAATCCAGTTGTAGGTGAACAGATCTGCATTTGTTGATGCAATGCTTTCAAGATATATGTATGACGGAAGGGTGATGATGTTGAGCGTAACGCCGATTTCAGCCCATGCATCAGCGAGCAGTGCTGCCTGCTGCATTGAATAACTTGAGTCTGTCACTGCGTAGGTAAGCGTAAGTTCTTCTGGTGATAATCCTGACTTTTTGATTATTTCCTTTGCAGCATCCACGTCAGTATCAGAAAAACCATTGACTGATGGATAGCCTGAAAGTGGCAGTATCAGTGTTTCAGCCTTAATGTAGTAATCCTTGCGCAGTTCATCCCATGGAGCTGCAAGTAAAAGTGCTTCACGAATGTCCGGATTATTCCACGGAGCCTTGTCTGTCATGAAGAACAGGAACTCTGTTCCAAACTCTGCTGCAAGATTAATGGTCTGTGATTCGTATATCCTGTTTCCGGAAATGGTGTCCATTGCCCAGTCATAGGCGCCCAGATTGAATTGGAACGTGTTTTCCTCTGTATCATCAGAAAGGACAATCTTTATGGAAGGAAGGGCAACGTTTGAAGCGTCCCAGTATTTTTCGTTTTTTGTAAGCAGAATCTCAGCGGATGTCTGCGATGTCAGTGTGAATGGACCTGAGTAGACGCCTTTTTTTTCGGGAACGACACTGAACGCATGGTGACAGAGGATTTTCGGGAAGTGCTCTGTTGGTGTCGTCAGCGTAACGACAAGCTTGTTGCCATTTATGCTTATGCCGACATCCTCTGCTGCGCCCTTTCCGGTGCGGTATGCTTCTGCGCCTTCAATGCAATCAAGAAGGGATGCAAATGGTCCGGCGACTTCAGGCGACATGACGGTGAGCCAGCTTCTTTTCACGTCTTCTGCTGTAATCGGCGTTCCGTCGCTGTAGGTTACGCCTTCACGGATGGTAAACGTCCAGATTTTCTTGTTGCGGGAAATCTTGTATGATTCAGCAATTGCCGGCACCGGTTCGAGTGTGTACGGATGATATGAAAAAAGACCTTCGTAGAGGCCTGTGAGAATCTGCGCTTCAGAGGCGTAGGTCGCCTGATGAGGATTAAGATTATACGGAAATTCACCCTGGAGGATGACTAACTGACGCTGAAGTGATGTATCAGCTGCGAAAAAGAGAGAACCTGCCAGAATCAGAAGGATGAGGCAGGCGGTTTTTTTATGCATTTTGTATTCCCAGACGGGCCATCTGCTTGGCTTCGTCAACTTCTGCTGAGTATTCGGCCCTGAGTTGATTTGATTTTACAAGGACATTTTTAATAGAAGTAAGTTCCATCTTGAGTCCTTTTATCTTTGATTTGATTTCTGCAGGCGCGGCGTTTTTGAAATATTCGTCAAAAGCGTTGAGCAATGTGCTTATCCGCTGGCATTCAGACTGCTGCTTGATGAGGAAATCAAAAATAGCGTCTTCAGACTGGCTGAACATTTTTCCAGACTGTACAGAATCAGGATTTGACAATGCGTTGTAGACACGGACTTTCCTGCTGATTTCTGATGTAAAATCTTCGAATTTGACTGTTTCAGTGCGTGTTGACTTTGTGAGTGCCTCTACAATGCTCAGCGTATATGAACGCGGTTTTTCTTCTATATGGAATGCTTTTCTGAGAGCCCTCATGAACTTTTCCCAGCCGGAAAGGCTTGCTTCGGAATAGTTCTGTTCGTTGTCTTCAAGCTTTTTCAAAGCCATATCGAACTGAGGAGCAATGGCACACAGAGAACGGAGTGCGTTGACGAGCATTTCTTTTGTGTCTACCTTTACTTCCTTCTTTTCTTGCTTTGCTTCCTGAATCTTGAACATATCAAGAAGTTTCTGCCGTGACTTAATCGTCTGTGGTCCGTATTCTTCCTGGACGAGTTCGTTTACCAGTTCAGTATCAAAATAAGAGTTTGGAATTACCTTTGAATACAGTTTCTTAATTTGCAGAACGGCTTCTGTCATTGAGCCGCCATCCTGTTTTACCGTGTACTGTGGATGGGTAAAGATGGATTTTCTTATTTCAATTTTGTACATCTGGCGTCTGAAATCTGTCAGATCTTTCAGTGTACTATTTATGCAAGAAAGGGATTTTGTTATGGAGTCGACACACTCGGAAACGATTCCATTTGAAAGAGGATCACTTCCGTGCTTTACCGTATTGAGCATTTCAGCCATGCGGCGTGTGTTTTCTTTTGGGGACGTTTCAACAAGACTGGTCCAGTTTACGAAGGTGTTGAATTCAAGCAGGCTTCTTATTGCTTTGTCATCAAGCTGTTCATAGGAGAATTTGAAGACATTGGTGATGTAATCAAGCGTGCGTTCATATTGGGATACGCGGAGTCCCATCTTTGCGGCACGTTCACCATCATTCATGTGGTCGTTTTCTGGCAGTTCAATTTTAGTGATGCGTGCATCCATGCGGTATGGATCAGGGATGAGAAGTCCCTTTTTCTCAAGCATACTCTGGATGGTTCCAATGACAGAGTGGAAAGACCGGTATTCATCAAGCAACTTTGGAATAGCTGTTGTGTTGAACCAACCGAGTTTGTTGTTTGCCGCTTCAATTAACTGTTGTGTAAAATCGTCCTGATTGTCCATATCTATAGTATCGGTAACTTTTTCTAAAACATGAAAATATTTTAATTCTGGATGAAATTCAGTGTAAGTCCGTCGAAAGCGGCTTGCACAGGGACATGTTCAAGGGACAGATGATGTGTTTTTTCTTCCTCAAGCAGCTGGTTGATCTCATCATGTTTCAGGTCGTGGCAGATATGCGTCACATATACTTGCTTTGGTGCAATGCGTGCAGCTTGGGCGACCGCTTCAGAAAACGAGAAGTGCGTCGGGTGCTTTTTTCGCCTGAGTCCGTCAATGACAAGCACATCCGCGTTCCTGACGAGCGCTATGCTGCTTTCCGGCAGCTCGCTTACATCAGTCAGGTACGCTATTGAATGCCCCGCTTCGTCCCGGGTAAGCCAGCCAGAGTCGTGCAGACTGCCGTGCAGCAGGGGAACTTCGGTGAATGAAAGCGAGCCAACGCGTACGGTGCTTTCAGGGAAAGAAGCGATGTCGTGAATGTCGATTTTTGGCTTGCCGCCAGCTTTCTGTGTATCCTTGAACACGTAATCAAACCGGTGCTTTAGGTCGCGGAGTGTGCCTGCTGCTCCGTAAATGGGAAGCGGCGGCTTCTCATCTTCCGGTTTTACGGATGAGCGTCCGGTGCATGAGAAAATGCGGACGTCATCCATGCCGTTCATGTGGTCAGCATGGCTGTGCGTGAAGAAGAGTGCATCCAGGTGCTTTATGTGGTTTTCGACAGCCTGCAGACGGAACTCGGGACCGGTGTCTATGACGACGCTTGTGCCATCAGTTTCGGTGATGAGGACGCTTGAACGGTAGCGTCTGTCTTTTGTGTCGCTTGATGTGCACACCGGGCAGTCGCAGCCGATGACCGGAATGCCGTGGCTGGTGCCTGTTCCTAAAAACGTGAGTTCCATATTCTCGAGCATATCACAATTTACGGATGTGGGCAAAACATGGTACTATGAGAAGCAAGGAGAGAAGCGGATGTCAGTTGAAAAGACAGCACTCAGGGCAGTAATACGCACGCGCTTACGGGAGTTGAATGCAGATAAATCACTCGCTGCTGAAAAGAGCCGCCGCGCCTCTGCTGTGCTTACTGAAAGTGACGCGTACAAAAACGCCGGCGCTGTGCTCGCGTTTCTGTCATTCGGTACTGAAATAAAGACGTACGACCTGGTGAAGCAGATGCTCGCTGACGGAAAGCGCGTCGCCATCCCGCGTACGTTCGAGAGTGAGGGGGACGACGCCCGCATGGAGTTCTACTGGCTTTCAGCTGACGCGCCGCTTGAAGAGCAGGTGGAGAAGGGCGACTTCGGTATCCTGGTGCCGCGCGAATCGCTTCCGATGGTGGACCCGGCGGCGCTTCCTGAAAAGACGCTGATGGTGCTTCCCGGCGTCGCGTTCTCAAAAGCAGGCTGGCGTCTGGGCCAGGGACGCGGCTTTTACGACCGCTATCTGGAACGTGTCAGCGTGGCCGGCCCGAAAAGTGTACGGCTTGCGGGCTTCTGCTACGTGCTGCAGCTTGTCGATGACGTGCCGCACGACACATGGGACAAACCGGTCGACTGCATTATCACTGAAGACGGCGCTTTTTATATGCGGCCCCGGTAGCGATGGGAGCCCCTTGCCGACCGCAACGAAGTGAGGACGGTGAGCGGGAGCGAAGGGCGGACGTAGCGCCACGCGCGTGCGCGGGGACCGGCCTGTTTATACTGTGGCTTTATTGAACGACAGCTTTAATTCCCTGTACAATGGACTGATATGAAGAGAGAAAAAAAGAATGGTGAGCTCAGCAAGGGGGCGGCGTTCAGGAACAATCTGTATGCGCTACGTCTTGTGTGGGAGATGTGTCCCCGCATTGTGGTGCACATAACAATCCAGACATTCCTGGGTTATTTTGAATGGCTTTTTTACAGTGCGTTTTTCATGCGCTATGTCATAAATGCGCTTGAGACTGGTGAGGCGTTCGGCCACATCATGGTGTTTCTGGGCGTGACGGTTGCGGTGTTCGCGAGCAAGTCGCTCTATTCGCACTATCTTGACGGTTCGGTGTATCCGGTGTGCCAGGCGGAAATCAACAAGAAACTGTATCAGAAGCTGTTCCAGAAGTCGCGGAAAGTGGATCTGCGATGCTTTGAGGACAGTGATTTTTACGACAAGTACACGCTTGCCATGAACAAGGCGGATATGAGCCTTGTCACTGCGGTACAGCAGATTATGAGCGTTGTGTTCGGTGCAATTGCGAGCGTCTGTGCGTTCATATTCATGTTCCGGGTGGATAACCTTTCGGTGTTGTTCATTGCGTTCCCGATTATCGGTAATTTCGTGTTCAACCGCGTTAACAGCAAAGTGCGCTATCAGCGTGAGGCTGACCAGACGCCGTATAACAGGAAAGTGGCGTACATCAACCGTGTCATGTACATGAGCGAGTACGCCAAGGAAATGCGCCTGACGAACGTCTTCAAGCTGATGAAAAGCCAGTACCGCGATGCCATGAAAGGCGTGGCGGATGTGACGAAGCGGTACACGTTCAAGTCGGTGTGCTTCCACTGGCTGTACGTCATGTTCACGTTCTCGTTCATCTTTGAAGGACTCTTGATTTACGGCGCGTACAGGACGCTTGTGAGCGGCACGATGTCGCTTGCCCAGCTGTCAGTCATTACGAGCATGATGGTTTCGACTACGTGGATCCTCATCGGGTTCACGGATTCAATCACCAACAGTTTCAAGATGGGCCTGTACGTTGATTACCTGAAGTCGTTCCTTGAATACGAGAGCCCCATTCCCGAAGACTGGGATGGCGCGGATCCTGGCAGCGTGATTGAGTCGCTTGAGTTCCGAGACGTATCGTTCAGCTACAAGGATGTGGAAGTTCTCTCGCACCTTAACATGAAGTTTGAGGGAGGAAGGAAGTACGCGCTTGTCGGCCACAACGGTGCGGGAAAATCGACAATCATAAAGTTGCTGCTCCGTTTCTACGACCCGTCAGAAGGCATCATCCTGCTGAACGGCCGCGACATCCGCGAGTACAACCTGCAGAAGTACCGCGCCCTTTTTGCGACGGCGTTCCAGGACAACAAGATGTTCAGTATGTCTGTCGCTGATAACGTGCTTTTGGGCGAGGATATCCCGGCGGAAGAGAAGGAAGCGCGCGTCACTGAGGCGCTGAAACTGGCGCTTGTGTACGACAAAGTCATGTCGCTTGAGAACGGGCTCAACACGACGCTTACCCGCGAGTTTGACGACAAGGGCGCTGTCCTTTCTGGCGGCGAGTTCCAGAAAATCGTCGTTGCGCGCGCGTTCGCCCGTCAGAGCCCCGTCAAGATTTTCGACGAGCCTTCAAGCGCGCTCGACCCGATAGCCGAGTACAAGCTGTTCGACAACATTTTGAAATCATGCAGTGACAGAACGCTGCTTTTCATATCCCACAGGCTTTCATCAGTACAGAACGCCGACTGGGTATATCTCCTTGAAAAGGGAAAAGTCATTGAGGAGGGAACGCACAAATCCCTCATGAAGACAGGCGGCAGTTACGCTGACATGTACCGGAAGCAGGCGGAAAACTACCTGGCAGATTCCGGTACGCAGGCGGAAGGCATCTGGGCGGAGGTGGCAGAATGAAAGACAGGAAGAACAAGCAGTCACTTTCACACGCTTTCAAGACCCAGTGGCAGCTCTGCAAGCTCTGCTTCAAGACGTGCCCGGGCTACATGACGTACTTCATGTATGACGGTTTCAGATACCAGATAGTCATCTTCCTGGAGCACTGCCTCGGTATCCGCGAAGTGCTCAGGTGCGCTGAGTTCCACGAGCCGTTCATGCGTGCGTTTGTGTACATCGGCATCATCCTTCTGATAAACGCGCTGCAGATAATCCCTGACGGCTATTTCATCTACCGCTGGTCATACAAGGCAAAGCCCAAGCTGTACAAGGCGCTCAAGGAACAGATGTTCGAGAAGGCTTCCAAGCTTGATTTGCGCTGCTACGACGACCCGACGTATTACAACGAGTTTGTGCTGTCGGTGTCAGAAGCCGAGGGGTCAATCGACCGCTTCCTGCAGCTTTTGAACACGATCATGCAGTCGCTCACCATCATCTGTTCAACGGGTGTTTTCTTCCTGATGACAGATCCGGTTGGCGTTGTTTTTGTCGCCGTTTCGTTCGTGCTCCGCCTGCTTGTCTCAAAGAAGCTCAACAAGGTGAAGTACGACGTCCGCATGGATACGAACGAGCATATCAGAAAACGCGACTACGTGAGCCGTGTCTTCTATCTGAAGGATTACGCCAAGGAACTGCGTCTGCATCCGAATGCGGGCGACCAGCTTGATGCAGAGTTCCGCGAGGCGGATGACAGGATTATCGAAGTGAATAGGAAAGCGGGATTGAAACGCGCCTGGCTTTCATTCGTGAGCCGCTATGCCGTCGGTGATTTCCTGCTGGATGGCCTTTATACGGCGTGGCTTGTGTTCAGGGCGGCTGTTCTGAAAACGGTCAGTTACAGCGATGCGGTCGTTCTTTTCAACAGGACGAACAGCCTGAGAAAGAGCATGTTCATGTTCGCCGACATCGGTGCCATTGCGCATGAGAACGGCATGTTCGTGGATAAGCTCAACGCGTTCCTTGAAACCGAGCCTGTCATTGAAAAGGATGAGGGCAGCGACGTGCCGGATGAGCCGGGCGAGCTTTGTGTGGAGCATGTGACATTCCGCTACAACGAAGAGAGCGAGCCTGTCCTTCACGACATAAACCTGAAAGTAAAGCCTGGCGAGCATATCGCAATTGTAGGCTACAACGGCGCCGGAAAGACGACGCTCATAAAGCTGCTGATGCGCCTGTACGACCCGTCAGAAGGCATCATTTCGTATGCGGGAAGCAATGTCGCGACCTATAACCCCAGCCAGTACCGCAGGCGTATAGGCGTCGTTTTTCAGGACTATCAGCTGTACGGCGCAACGCTCGCCGAGAACGTCGTCATGGACAGGCTTTCTTCAGATGACATCCGTTCAGGGGAAGGTGTGCTTACCGGTGCACTTGAGATGGCCGGATTCGCTTCCAAACTGAAGGCGCTTCCAGACGGGCTTTTCACGCAGGTGACGACTGAGTTCGATAAGAGCGGCGTCGACTTTTCAGGCGGTGAAAGCCAGAAAATTGCCATTTCGCGTACCTTCTACAAGAACGCGGATATCCTTATCATGGACGAGCCGTCGAGCGCCCTTGACCCGATTGCAGAGTACGAGCTTAATAAAGCGATGGAGACTGCGGCCCGCGGAAAAACGGTGTTCTACATATCGCACCGCCTTTCAACCACAAGGGATGCCGACCGCATCATCATGCTTGAGAAAGGCCGCATCATAGAAGAAGGCACGCACGCCGAGCTGATTGCGATGAACTGCAAGTACGCTGAAATGTGGAACGCTCAGGCGGGTAAGTATACAGGAGAATGATGCACTGCCCGCGGAAATGCAGAGCAGGGGAAGTGCTGGGGAGTAGTTATGAAGAAGCTGTTTGACATTGATTTGAAGAATTACGATCCTTCGTGGGAAGTTTTTTCGCGCCCGAGTGCCCGCTCCATCATTTTCCCAGATGTGCCAGCTGCAGACGTCGCCCCGCAGTTCGCCGACATGTATGTGTCGGAAGTTAAGGTATCTGCCGGCTTTCAAGGCAACCGCCGTGTTTCAGGTAGCACGCGCATCGTCATGGCGTATGTCAGCAAGTACGGCTACTACAAGTTCCCGGGCGGCGGCATCCACGACGACGAGGATAAGGTGGCTGCGCTCATCCGTGAGACTGCTGAGGAAACGGGGCTTGAGGTTATCCCTGAGTCAGTGATTGAGGCGGGTGTCGTCGGCCGGCGCCAGAAGTCCATAGTTACCGGAAATACCGTGTTCAGTCAGGATAATTTCTACTATTTCTGTGATGTGAGGAGCCTTGTGCCCGGCGCGCAGAATCTTGACGACTACGAGGCCGAAGACGGTTTTGAATTCAAGATTACGACGATTGATGAAGCAGTTGAAGCGAACATGCACATGACGTCAACTGATCCGTTCGATTTTGTGATGGCGTACCGTGAGGCGCGCATCCTAAACATGCTCGCAGGAAAGCAGACTGAGCCGTCACGGGCGTTCGCGGAGTATCTGCTTTCTGAAGCCGCTGCAAAGAACCCCGGCCCGTGGGAAGCGCACAGTCTTGCTGTAGCCCGGGCCGCCGAAAAGATTGCTCGTGCGGTGAATGATGCACAAGTCTCGGAAGTGAAGGGCGGTGTCGATGCTTCACGAGCGACAGCTCGCGTGAACGAGCGGGACCGCTGCAATAATTCAGACCGCAGCCCAAAGCTCGTTCAAGGTTCTCTCATTCCTTCGCTTAATCCCGAGCTCGCGTACGTGTACGGTCTGCTGCACGACATAGGTCGCCAGGAAGGCTACACATACCTTGCGCACGTGTGGGACGGTTACCGCTTCCTGATGGACCTTGGCTTTGAGAATGCCGCGCGCATCTGCTTGACCCACTCGTTCAACCTGCAGGATTACGACGATTACATCGGAAAGCGCGATGTCTCAGACGAGACCGCCGCACACATCCGCTCGCTGCTTGAAAGCTACACATACGACGATTACGACAGGCTTATACAGGTACTCGACTCAACGTGCGGCGCTGACGGCACACTGGACCTGGAAGCACGGATGAGTGACGTGAAAGTGCGCTACGGCTATTATCCTGAAGGAAAGTGGAACAAGAACTTTGAGTTGAAGGATTACTTCGAAAAACTGATGGGAAAACCGTACTACGACGTACTGCGCGGATGAGACACCTCACGATACCATTTCATAGGAGTAGTTTTGCCTTTGTTTGCTTAGTTTACAGGAGTGCCGTATTCGTAAAGAGTATCACTTGCTAAATCTATATGGTCGTTCCAGAATACGCATGTTCTGCTTTCATCAAGTTGAACCTGTTTCCATAAACCATAAAGTGTTTCCAACTCTTTAAAGTTTTCCACAGAATCGATATCTTCCCTGACGTTGTATATGACGTTTTTCCCGTCATCAAAGAGAACCTGTAACTGAAAATCATCTAATGGTTTAAGGGATTTGATTCTAGGTATCATACTTACTCCAAAGGTGGTAGCTTAATGATATTCTGAGTATACCACATCTCCTGTAACTTGTCTTCTTTTACGAAGGCAGTATGCGAAAATTTCAAAAAAGGAGATGAAACTTCTACTTTATGTACGTTACGACGTCTTTTTCGGCGTTGCGGGTTGTTGCGCCTGAGGATATCTCAGTATGCTTGAATGAGTCTTAAAGACTGTCTGCTGAGACTTTATTGTTTATTGCGTCAGGTTTATGTGCGGTGTGTGTCAGCAGGACCGCCGTTCTGGCAGCTGGGACATACTCCCCACAGATTCGTCTGTGTCTTCTGCACGGTAAAACCTTCCGGGATGATATCCGGAATAACGGGTGCATGTTCAAAAATGTCATACACTTTGCCGCAGACGGTGCATTTGAAATGGATGTGATCTGACGTATCTGCATCATAGCGAAGCTCTCCGTCTTCAATCTGGATGGACTGAATCAGTCCGCACTCATCAAACTGCTGCACCGTGTTGTAGACTGTTGTCTTTGACAGGGTAGGGATGAGTGGAGCAAGCGCTGTGTATATCATATCCACAGTCGGATGTGTCTTGTGCTCCGCAAGATACTTCAGAATCGCCATGCGCTGTACTGACGGACGGATACCCTTTGCAGAAAGGCGTGCTGCAATGTCTTCATCAGAATATGTATTCATGCTTTCCTCCTTTGGTGTATCCGCCGTCATTATGTGTTATTCACGCATTATTTGAAATAGCGAGCGAGAAGGCCCTTGAAGCCAGCGCCGTGGCGTGCTTCGTCCTTTGCCATTTCGTGTACGGTGTCGTGAATTGCATCATAGTCAAGCTCTTTTGCTTTCTTTGCAAGCATGAGCTTTCCTTCGCATGCGCCTGCTTCTGCTTCTGCGCGAAGCTCGAGGTTCTTCTTTGTTGAAGGAGTAACGACTTCGCCAAGGAGCTCTGCAAACTTTGATGCATGCTCTGCTTCCTCAAATGCATAGCGCTTGAAAGCTTCTGCAACTTCAGGATATCCCTCGCGGTCTGCCTGGCGGCTCATTGCAAGGTACATGCCGACTTCGGTGCACTCGCCCATGAAGTTGTCCTTAAGGCCCTGAACTACTTCAGTATCAAGTCCCTTTGCAATGCCAATCTTGTGTTCATCAGCAAAGCCCTTGAACTCCTGCTTTTCGTTGAACTTGTCCTTTTTTGCCTTGCACTGAGGACACTCTGCCGGCGGCTCATCGCCAACGTGTACATAACCACATACGCTGCATACCCAAACTTTCATTGTACTACTCCTTAAATCTCCGCAAAGTTTTGATTTGCAAAAGTCATTTCGTTGCGGATTAAAAATGTAATCATTACAATATTGATATTACTACAGAAATGATGAGGCGTCAAGAAAAAGATGTCTGAACTCACATCAGCGGTGAGAAAACTCTGAAGACTCTGCCAATCATCCGTTTGGGCCACGGAAGTTTCTCGTAATCACCGATTTTCATCTCCACACAGTCACTAAGCGTGTTTTGGAAATCTGCTTCAATCTGTACGACTGCAGAAACATCATGAAGGATGGTTCCGCATTCAAAATGATGGTAAAAACTGCGGTAATCAAGGTTTATTGATCCGACAGTGGCTGTTCTGTCATCTGTGATGAACGTTTTTGCGTGGATGAAACCTTTCTTGTACAGGTACACTCTAATGCCGTTTTCCACGAGTGTTTTAAGGAATGTCTTTCCTATATAAAATGTTATGAAATGGTCGGGAACTGACGGAACTATAATTCTGACATCAACTCCGCGATGTGCGGCAAAAAGCAAGGCTTCCTGGAACGTATTGTCCAGAAGAATATATGGTGATGTGATGTGCAGGTATTTCTTTGCAGAATGCGTCATGTACAGGTATACGTTCTCGGCAATGTTCTCATCGTTGTATGAATCATCTCCATAGGGAATGGTCAGACCGGAATATGCGTATGTATTGTATGCGACATCCAGAAAACGTGCATAGTTATCAGATTCTTTCCTGCTGCCCTGCATGTTCCAGTTTTCAAGAAACATTGTTGTAAAGCTGCGGATTGCCTCTCCCTGAATCCTTATGGCGTTATCTTTCCAATAGGGAAAATAATTTTCTCCATAATTGAAATATTCATTTGCAAAATTCAAACCGCCGGAATAGCAGACTTTTCCATCAATGATGTAAATTTTCCTGTGATCCCTGAAATTCTGTCGTGTCGTAAAAACGGGAATCATCGGGTTGAACACAACTGCGTGTATCTCTTTTGATTTGAGGAAATTCACATAAGCGCGTCCGGATGCCATTGGGGATGCGAACGCGTCATACATCAATCTGACTTCAACGCCTTCTGCAGCCTTTTCTTCAAGAACAGAAAGAATCATGTCCCATGTTTCATCAATTCTTAAAATGAATGTTTCCAGAAAGATGAAATCCTGTGCGTTTTTGAGTGCCGCTATGAAGTCAGTGAAAAAAGCTTCTCCCGTCGGAAAATAATCGATCTGGTTGTTTTCATAAGGGAGAAAACGTTCCCGAATGAGGTATTTCTGCAAATCGAGAATATCCGGATACGTTGTTTTCAGGTGTGTTTCAGGGTCACCGATGTCCGACATTGTGGCAATCTGGTTCTTGCTTCTCTTCAAGGCCCGTTTTGCTTTACGTTCTCCGGTATCAGTTAGATATAAGGAATAGAATATGACACCAGCAAGGGGAAATATCATTACAGGTATGAACCACGCTATTTTGAATTCGTTTTTTCCCTGCCGGTTGGTCAGATAAATCAGAAAAGCAACGGAAAGAACAATGGAAACGAGGAAATAATATTCAATATATTGCTGTAACCGCAGAATGAACAGAAGAATCAGCAGTATCTGCATCAAAAGTAATAATGCGGTAAGGATGATGCGGCTCTGCACAATCCTTTTGAAAATGTTCATGCCATGAATATCGCGGATAATGAGTGACTGTAAATCGTTGACTTTCTTCGTTTTTCTTTTTTCCATGATGCCCATCCTGTGAAAATGGCACTATAGTATAAACATCTTTAATTTTTTCCCATTCGTCAACTGTGTGTGATATACTTACGATTGATTTTATATAAGGCAAGACAGGAGTCCGTAGAAGTTACCAATTCACATGATAAAGATAAAAAGAGGAATTCATTCAATATCTGCAACAAAGAGTAAAAAAAGTGCGTTATAATCAATGTCATTGAGGAGAATGGAGGTTAAATGAAAAGCAAAAAATCACTGATTCTATTTTGCGTTTTTACGGTAGCAATTTTCGCATGCATGATTATTGCTAACAGCATCCAGACCAGTTTTGGTAAAGTTGAAGTAACCAAAGTCGCCTACAATATTACAGATTCTAACGGCGATCCACAGGTTATTACCGGAAAACTTTACCGCCCTAAGACAGCGACCGCATCAAATCCGGCTCCTGCTGTCCTCATGTTGCACGGCTATCAGAACGATAAGGAAACCAATGATGCCTATTCCATTGAGCTTTCTCGCCGTGGAGTCGTCGTGCTTTCTCTTGATGAATACGGCCACGGATCAACAACTTCAGGCCTGACAGAGCGTGGATGGACCAATCACAAGGTTACCGTCAACTTCGGTGAAGACAGCGAAGCCGATGGAACGTACAAGACAATCAGCTCCGGCGGTGCTGACCGTTACAAGATTATGATGAACTTCTCAAATCTTTCTTTCTTCAATGACCGCTATTCAAAAGGCACAGACGGCAGCGAATTACGTGACAGTTCCATGGGCGGAATAGAAGGCTTTTACAGGCTTTCAGACTACGATTTCGTTGATTCATCAAGAATCGGCGTTTCTGGTCACTCAATGGGTACCTGGGCGTCATGGTCAACAGCCGCAGCCTGTCCTGCAAAGGCAGTTGTCCTGCAGTGCGGTGAGTTATTCCGCGAAAGTGCATATGATTCAGACGCAATAAAGTTCAACAACGTTCTGCTGCTTCAGGCAAAGTGGGATGAGTTCAACTACTTCCGTGACTATAAAAACACTGTAACCGATGAGCTGATGGTAAGTCCGCTTCGTCTTGAGTTCCTGGGCTGTAAAGACTCTGAGGCTGAATGGAACACAACATACGGTACTTTTGCGGACGGTACAGCACGCCGTATCGAGCTTATTTACACAAACCACCGCCTTACCACACACGATCATCATGCACTGAGCACTGGTCTTGCCTGGTTTGAAAATGCACTTGATGCAGATTATGCAATTCCAGCATCTGACCATGTTTACGGTATCAAAGAATGGCTTGTGTTTGCAGCTTTCCTGCTTGCACTTTTTGCAATGCTTCCGCTCATGAACCTGCTTCTTGAGATTCCGTATTTCAAATCTGCAGCACAGCCAGTCCCTGCCGATCCTGCAAAGTTTAAGACAAACAGGAAATGGTGGAAAGGTGCCGTCATTACCATGCTCATTGCAGCCTGTACCTATCCGTTCATGACACAGCTTGGCCACGGACTTCTTCCGCTGCCGGAGCGCGTTTTCAGAATGACAATCGGAAACGGCTTCTTAAGCTGGTATCTGCTTCTTATCATCATTATGCTCATTACCACCATCCTGCCGTGGAAAAAGTCTAAAAAGACAGATAATCCGGTTACCTACTACGATATCGGTATGGGAACAGCGGATGCTCCGGCAAAATTCGGTTGGGGACTGCTTGGAAAGAGTGCATTGCTCGCTCTGATTATGCTCGGTTACGTCTACATTCTCTGTACGCTGTTCACGGCAACATTCATGCTTGATTTCCGCATCATCTGGCCGTTCCTGAAGCCGTTCAACTGGACACGCTTCGGTCAGTTCTGCGTCTATATGCCGGTTTTCTTCTGCTTCTTCCTGATGAACAACTCAAAGATTTTTGCCCAGATGAAGACAGAATACTCCGTCATGGAAGGAAGCAAAGGCTACTGGCAGAGCTGGTGGCGCAATGCAGTCTGCATGGCCGGCGGTCTTGTGCTGATTGTCCTGCTCGAATATATCCCGTTCTTTGCAGGCCTTGGTCCTGGTGCTGACCTGTGCTTTGGAACGACATTCGGCGGTCCGTTCATGTCACTGCTGATTGTATTCGTTCCGCAGGTTATTGTTTTCAGTTTCCTCGGTACAAAGATTTACAGAAAGACGGGCAACGTTTTCCTGAGTGCGCTTGTCATTTCTGCAATTGCCTGCTGGGTCGTTACCGGCGGTTCTGCAATCCTGTACTAAGACAAAGTCTACATCTTTTCTGCAGCGTATCTTCGTGTATCGCTGCAGAAAAGACGATCTACTCCCATAATTCCAAAATTTTTGAAAAAAGTGGCCACCGCTTGCCATAAATACTGTAGAGATATATCTACAGGAGGGCTGGTATGGCACAAAGTAACAGAAACGTAAAGGATTCAGTATTCGCGGATCTTTTCAGCAACGAGAATATGCCGTTCAGACTACTCGAGTATGTGACGCGCATATATGAGGGAATTGTGCCATCAATATCGGACCGGGGCAGACTTGGAAGTTTCAGGATGGCTGTGATATACTGAAACAGTATTGCGACTTTATTGAGATAGTACGTGAATACGCAGTTCCTGGTAATCCTGATTCTTATAAGCA
>JAGHRS010000057.1 GCA_018066285.1 Candidatus Treponema caballi | reverse complement strand
AATATTTATCTTTCAGTTCATCCCTTATGAAACTGAAATCTATCAGTTCATTTATTTTTCTGAACAGATGATTCTGTGGAATCAATTTGTCATATAAATCTGTGTATTGACTGAAATGTAATTCTTGCTGTGACTTGAGCATAAAAAAACACCACCTGAATAAATTTTACTCTATTTAGGTGGTGCTTGTAAATTCAGTCTTTATGGGACTTTTTCAGTGGCCTCGCTAATGCTGCGGTCTTTTTTTTTCACTGCCCCCTCTAGCGGGCTCAAACGCCGCCCGCAACGCCCGCTTACACTTTCTGGAACACCGGAATTGATTCGCGAGGGGTGGCTGCTGAAATCAGCTGGCCACCGTCGTACACTTCTCCGCTTCTTATGTCCTTCCACTTGCCTGCCGGCAGATAGACGCTTCTGTTCTTTATGCCTGCTTCAAGCACCGGCGCGACAAGGTAGTCGCTTCCGAACATGTACTGATCACTTACCTCCCAGCAGTTCGGATCATCAGGGAACTCGTAGAACATGGTGCGCATGACAGGGCTGCCGTTCTTTGCAGCCTCTTTCATGACCTTGCAGATGTAGCCTTTAAGTGACTCGCGAAGCCTTATCGCCGCAGTCATGATTTCCTGCGTTTTTTCGCCGTATGACCAGATTTCGTTGTCAGCGCCGGTGAACAGATAACCGCCGCCGTATCCTCTCTCAGGATCTTTGTCGAGCGGCGGAATGTCGTGCGGATCACGGTCGCCGTGCAGGCGCAGGATCGGCGTAAAGACGGCCCACTGGAACCAGCGCTCAAGCAGTTCTATGAAAGCCGGGTCGTGGATGTTGCCCCACATGAAGCCGCCGGCGTCGGTCGTCCACCACGGAATGCCGGCAAGTCCCATGTTAAGGCCTTCGCTGATGGAGTCACGCAGGCACTCCCAGGTTGACTGCACGTCGCCGTTCCAGAGCACCTGATTCAGCTTCTGACTGCCAACCCAGCAGCAGCGCTCAAGGTTCACGAAGTTCTTATAGCCTGCAGCCTTCATGCCGTCATAGAACGTCTGGCTGTAATACTTTGGATAGATGTTGGTGACTTCATTAGCCGTTCCCATCTGATAGCGGAAATTCCTGAAATCAGCGTCGAAAAGGTCTGGCTCGGCGTTATCAAGCCAGAACATGTCAATGCCGTAATCTGCATAGTTCTTCTTGCAAAGGTCCCAGAGCCACTCACGGGCTTCGGGAATCGTCAGGTCAATGGCAGCGCAGTCGCCCTGGAAATCGTATGTCTGGTTACTTCCCTGCTCTGCACGTACGAGGAAGCCCTTGTCGGCAAGTTCCTGCCAGTGCGTACATTTCTTGTCAACGTTCGGCCAGACAGAGACCATGACCTTTGTGCCCATAGCATGCAGTTCGTCGCACATTGCCTTTGGATCAGGCCAGTATGTTTTGTCAAAGCACCAGTCGCCCTGACGCGGCCAGTGGAAGAAGTCAATGACGATGACATCAAGGTGAATGCCGAGTTCCTTGTATTTACGTGCGACGGTCAGCACTTCATCCTGCGTGCGGTAGCGGAGCTTGCACTGCCAGAAGCCGTAGTACTCGTCGCTCATGACAGGGGCACGGCCGGTGACTGCCGTGTACTTCTCAATAATGTCCTTTGGATTTTCGCCAGCAGTAATCCAGTAGTCGACGCCGGTTGATGACTCGGCAGACCACTCGGTCATGTTCTTGTTGAAAGCGGCATGTCCCACAGCGGGGTTATTCCAGAGGAAGCCGTAGCCAAGCGATGAAACGGCGAACGGAATGGAAATCTGACTGTTTTTCTGGGCAAGTTCAAGGCAGCAGCCTTTCAAATCAAGATACGGCATTGCGTACTGACCCATGCCGTACAGCTTTTCGCCGTCATTAGCCTCAAAGCGCTGGAAGATCTGATAGTGGCCGCCCGGCAGACCATAGTACTGTCTGTTCCTTATTTTCAGACAGCAGGAATGTTTTGTTGCATCAGCGTCATAAAAACGCTTGAACTCATGCAGGATGCGCTTGCCATCCCTGAAAAAGGAGATGACACCGCCGTTATTCACGCGGGCAGAAAGGCGTCCGTTGGTTATCCAGCCGCCCTCCTCTGTCACGTTCATTTCAGCTTTGCAAGCCTCAACCTTCTCGGTAAGGCCCCAGTCATTATCTATGATATCACGGTCAAGCGTAGTGCGTACGCGAAGGCTGTCTTTGCCCCACGGCTCAATCAGAACAGTTTCGTTTCCCTTTTTGAAAACAAGTGCGTTGTCAGCAACAGCAAACATTATTTTTTCCTCCACAGACGGATGAAGCACTGTTGAATAAGAAAAGCAGCATCCGCATTCGTTAATAATATCATACTATTTGCGAGTTAGGCAGTCCCATGATATAGTTTTGTCATGAAGATAAAAAACGCCACCATTCTCTTCGTGTTCGTCCCGTTCATCCTTGGAACAATCCTTTTGGTGTACTGCATCTGGGCTGTTTCAACAAATAAGAACTACACAATTAAGGAAACAGTTTCCGTGCAAGGAGCAAAACTCGTCTGGTACACGGAAAAGGTCAAGGACTCAGATGTGCCTGTCACGCGCGTTCAGTGCATCGGAAGCAGGAAAATCTTTGACCCGCATCAGGAAAGGTACGACATCTTCATTGCAGAAGGCGCGCCAGAACTAAGTTTCGAAACGCACATCGGCCCAGGCGGGGATGCAGAAAGCGTCACGATAACTGTCGTCGCGCCGGCAAGTCTTGAAAGCGCAGCCGACTCTTCAAGCACCGCACGCCCACTCCGCATCATCCGGCAGAAAACAGAAGCGCACGGGCTCACGTTCATCTGGAAGTAGTGCCAAAACTAGCGGCTGACCATATCAGCGTAAAGGCCGTTTTTCTCCATCAATTCGCTATGATTTCCGCGCTCGGCTATTTCTCCGTGGTCTACGTAGAAGATGACGTCTGAGTTCCTGATGGTTGAAAGGCGGTGCGCGATGATGAAGCTCGTCCTTCCTTTCAGAAGCTCGCTCAATCCCTGCTGCAGCGCTTTTTCCGTGTGCGTATCAACGCTTGACGTTGCCTCATCAAGAATGAGGATGCGCGGGTTTGACAACAGAACGCGTGCAAAGCTTATCAGTTGTTTCTGACCCTGACTCAAACCGCCGCCATTTGCCGTCAGCATGGTGTTGTAGCCGTCCGGGAAAGCGGTTATGAACTCGTGGGCCTGAACAGTCTTTGCGGCTGCCATACATTCTTCATCCGTAGCATCAAGCCTTCCGTAGCGGATATTCTCCATGATGGTGCCACTGAAAAGGAAACTGTCCTGCAGCATGACGCCGACCTGCCGACGAATTGACTTTATCGTCAACTCCTGCATATCAAGGCCGTCAATCAGAATCTTGCCGTCATCAGGATTATAAAAGCGGCTCAACAGATTGACGATTGTCGTCTTTTCGGCACCCGTCGGACCAACAATTGCAACTGACATGCCCGGCGTAATCGTAAAGTCCACATCCTTAAGGATAGGATTTCCCGGCTCATAACTGAAGTTCACATGGTCAAACTGCACGTGTCCGCGGATTGGCGGAAGGTCTTTTGCACCCGGCTTGTCGGTAATGTCTTCTCTTTCATCAAGCAGCTCAAAAATGCGCTCGACGTACGCGCCAGTCGTCACCATAGAGTTGTAGAAGTTACCGATGTTCTGAATCGGCTGCCAGAAACGCCAGATGTAGCCTGCAAACGCAACGAGCGTACCAATGGTGACACCCGCACCAAGCCACTTGATGCCAGCAACGTAGACAAGCACAACGCCGCATGTAGAAAGGATATCGATACACGGCCAGATGATGTTGTTTATGTTTACCGCCCGGATCCACACTTTCTTGCATTTCTGACAGAGCTCGTTGAAAATGCCCTGATTTACTTCCTCGCGCGCAAAACTCTGTGTTACCTTCATGCCGTTAAGGCTTTCAGAAAGATATGCGGTCAGGTTTGAGCGTTTGTAGCTTTCCTGCTTCCACGCCTCGTGCTGCTTTTTCTTCATCGAGAACAGGATGATGAACAGGATTGGCAGCACTGCCATGCAGACAAGCGTCAGACGCGGGTCAATCACCAGCATGAAGATGATGATGACGATGAGCGTAAAAAGGTCGCTTATGAGCTGGATGATGCCGTTTGAAAGAAGGTCAGAAAGCGAGTTTACGTAATTTACGACACGGATGAGGATTTTTCCGTGCGGGCGGCTGTCAAAGTACGTAAATGGCAGCGCCTGCAGTTTTGTGAAGACGTCGCGGCGTATGTTCACGATGATTTTCTGTGCTACGCGCGTCATTATCTTCAGTTTCTGTGCGAGCAGAATACGCACGATGAATGTGGATACGAGCAGGATGACAGAAATGATGACGAGCATCTTTATGTCCTTGGCTGGAATCGCCTGATCAATTGCCATGCGCGTCAGATATGGCGCAGTCAGCGAAATAGCGGATGAGAGCAGCATGAGGAAGCAGGAAAGCGCCATCCAGCCGCCGAACGGCTTTATCCACTTGAAAAGGCGCATGACGATGTGGGGATTGAACTTCTGTTCTATTTCTTCATCAGCATCGAATTTATTGCGTGCCATTACATCCCCCTCTGCTCGTTGTATACGTCGCGGTAGTAACCGTCGCGGCTCATGAGCTCTTCGTGACTGCCCTGCTCCACAATCCTGCCGTTCTGAATGACGAGAATCGTGTCGCAGTTTTCAAAGGATGAGACTCTGTGGCTTATAATGAAGCACGTGTGGCCCGCGCTCTGCTTTTTTATGGACTGGCGTATCTTGTACTCAGTCTCGTTATCAACGGCACTTGTCGTATCATCAAGAATCATTATCTTTGGGTCAGCGCGGAACAGACGGGCAAGTGCGATGCGCTGCTTCTGGCCACCGGAAAGGCCGACGCCTCGCTCACCGACAATCGTGTCATAGCCGTCTGTCAGATCGCCGATGAACTCCTTGACGCGGGCAAGTTCTGCGGACTCTTCAATTTCTCCCATTGTGGCATCCTGATCTGCAAAGGCGATGTTGCCTTCAACCGTGTCACTGAAAAGAAACGCTTCCTGCATGGTAATGCCGACTGTGCGGCGTAAATCCTGCAGGTTCCAGTCGCGGACATCTTTTCCATTCACGAGAATCTGGCCGTCAGTAACGTCGTAGTACCGGCACATCAGGTTTGCTATGGTAGACTTGCCGCTTCCTGTCGGGCCTAAGATGCCGACAGTCTGGCCGCTTTCTATCTTGAACGACACATCTTTCAGGACGGGCACCTCGTTGTAGGCGAACGATACGTTCCTGAACTCGACAGTTCCTGCGGCCGGTGCCTTCTCAGCGTCGCTGGCTGTTCCGGCCTTCTCAGCAGATGCGGCCGTCTCCGCTGACTTTGCAGCTTCCGGCTTGCTGTCAATCTTTGTCTTTGTGCAGTGCAGCTCATAGAGGCGGTCTGCACTCGCAGCGTAGTTCTGAATGTTATCAACGAGAATACCGAACATGTTGATCGGCTGCGTAAAGCACCACATAAGGCCGTTGAACGTGACGAGCTCGCCGATTGTCATGTCACCCTTGACGACGAGGTAACCGCCGAACACAATCAGGATGACCGGCAGGATACCGCACAGGGCATCAATCCACGGGGTGTATTTGACGCGGACGTCAGCATTTTTAACAGCAACGTCACAGTACTTCTGGTTTTCAACAGTAAACTGGTCAATTTCATAGTTCTCGCGTACAAACGCCTTTACGACGCGGTTTCCCTCAATGTTCTCAGCAACGCGCGTGTTGAGCACCGCAAACTGGTCGCGGACTGCAAGATGAGCCGGTCTGATATGCTTCTTGAACTTCTGGATGAGTACCAGAACAGGCGGTGCGATGATCAGGAACGCGACGGTCAGCTTCCAGTTGATTGTGGAAAGCGTGATTATGGAAAAAAGATAAATCAGCCCGTTTTCCACGCACTGATAGAGAACCCATGCGACAAAGTGGCGGACCTTATCAAGGTCGGCTGTCAGAAGCGTCATGACATTGCCGCTTGGTGCTGTGTCATACCAGCTGAAGTCCAGTTTCTGGATATGAGCGTACAGGTCTTCCCTCATCTGCAGGATGATGTTCTGCGAGCAGTGCTCGAAAATGACCTGATAACTATATCTGAATGCAGATTTTGCCAGTGTCGTCAACAGCATGATGCCGATTAATGTAAAAAGCAGTTCATGCTGTCCACCCTGTATGACCTTGTCAACAATGTTACCCGTTATGACCGGATTGACCATATTGAGCGCTGCAACAACGACGCTCAGAAACAAACCGGCGGCCATACCAAACTTATACTTCCCGACATAAGTCCATATCCAGGAAGAAGCCTTTTTCTGTACCATATTCCCAATATAGCATTACAATGTGTTATTTGCCACTAGCAGTACTTTTTCTTTTTCGAGGTTTATTTTCGAAAAAACGACGTTTTCATCATCCTTGACGAGAGGGGGCTTTTTTGGTATCGTCTAATAAACAAACGGGCAATAGCGCAGCTGGTTAGCGTACAAGTCTGGGGGACTTGGGGTCCCGGATTCGAATTCCGGTTGCCCGATTTTTATAAAAAGGATGTCGATTTTTATAAACCGACATCCTTTTTTTATGTGCGTTTTCTTAAGGTCAGGTGGCGTCCAGAACCCTTCATCAGTCAAGAACGGTTATCTCGACACGCCGGTTCTGCGCCTTTCCTTCACTCGTAGTGTTATCAGCAATCGGAACGGTGCTTCCATAACCTTTGTATGTAAGCTGATCCTCAGCTATTCCACGCTTTACGAGTTCCTCACAGATTGCTTTCGCGCGCTCCTCAGAAAGACGCTGCTCTCCGGAAGGATTACCCGTAGCGGCAGCATGTCCTTCTATCAGGAACAGGCGTCCGGGAAGCTGTTTCAGCACATCAGCGACTGCATCAAGGCGCCATTTCTCTTCACTCAGAATGCGCGCGCTGTCTGCCTGGAATCGGATGTCGCGCACAGAAAGACGCACGCCGGCATCAGTTTCCTCGACGACCATGTTGTTTGTAAGGACGCTGGACGCATCCGCAGTTCCACTTCCTGTAACGGCCGTTCCGCCGGTTCCAATTCCAGCCGCTCCATTTCCAGAAGGACCAGAACCGCCTGTAAGCCGGTCGCGCAAGACTTCCGCAGCGCTTTTAGGAGCAGCATCCTGACCAATCGTCGCGATTTTACCAAGAGCGTTGATGACGCTGCTTCTGTCAACGGCCGGCATGTATTCGGTGAACTGCGTACACGTACCAGCAAGACGGATGGTCTGGCCGTTGCTATAGGTGAACGTTTCATCAAAACGGTCACTTATGACGATTGCGGCGCCTGTTTCAATGGAAACCATGATGTCGGCCGTATGCGTTCCCTGTGCTCCAGAAAGAGAAGGATCGCCGTCGTAATCATGATAGAGCGTGCCGCTTCCATAACGCGTCGCCCACTTTGCGCTTATCTTCCGGCAGGGAGTGCCTTTATAGGTTTCATCTCCCATGTAGGTGTACTGAACGACTATCTGAAGCTTTGTGAAAATGCCCGTTCCAAGCGGATCAACAGAACGGTACGCTGTGGAAGTCCACGAGTCTCCTACATGTATCTCCCCAGCCGGATAAGACGGAAAGCTTCTGAACGTCGGAAAGCCTGAGTCGCGGCGGTACGTATGGTCATCGTTGTAGCCGGGAACGACAGTAAGCGTTCCGTTTGAGGAAATATGAAATGTTGTCGGCATCATACTGCTGATGGGGCGGAGCTTGATTGAAGATGAATTGACCTCCTCCATCACCATGAAATTGCCCTTGAACCAGGCATCGCTCTGAAACCCCGCACCTTTCGGCGGGTCAATCGGATTTACCTGGGACTTCACTTCCCTGCTTACAAGGCCGGTGTATCTGCCATTATCGTAACGGCGCACATCGGTACGCTCATAACAGACGTAAGAACTTCCTTCAAGACCAAAAGCAAGCTGTACAGCTTCACCGGAAAAGTTCTGGGCTGCTGCCATATCAATAGAAAAACACAAAACGAGCATCATTGATGCCAAAAACACGATAAATCTCTTCATATATCCGCAATATCGGCAAAAACCGCTTAATTCTGACTTCTTTCATACCGATTTAAATAAAGAACTTTTCTATAATAAGAGGTGTTTATGAAAAAGGTCATTGCTTCCATTCTTGCAACATGCTGTCTCTGCCTTATTCTGGCAGGATGCGCTTCAAAAGAAACGCCAGAAGCAGAAAACCAGACTACAGAAACAGCAGAACCTGTCGTTCAGGCAGAACCTGTTGAAACAGAAGAAACTTCCAACATTCAGGATCTCATTCTTGATGGCAAGAGTGATGATGCCCGCGCATTGTTTACCACAAAAATTGACGTCAACAGTGTTGATGAAAATGGAAATACAGCACTTCATGCTGCAGCCCGCGTAAATGATTACGATCTGATCACGTTCCTCATCTATAACGGAGCGCAGACGGAACTTAAGAATTACGATGGAGATACAGCACTTCATATAGCAATCAAAAACAAGGCTGTCCGTTCCGCAGAAATACTTTCATCCTATAATGGCAACATTTTCGCAAAGGATGGAAACGGCATGACGGCTCTGGAAATGGGACTGGCTGCCGGCCCAAGTTTCATGGACATGATGATTAACGAAAAGACAGGGGAACTTGTTGATGCAATGGGACGCAGCATTGTCCACTATTTTGTTGAGTGGCAGAACAATGAGGCCATTGACAACTGCATCAGAAAGCATATCAGCCTTTCTGTCGTTGATAATTACGGAAACACTCCGCTCTCAATGTGCTATGCACATGCGGATGATATTGAATACATCAGACTTGCGGCAAAGCTTATTGAAGGCGGTGCTTCCCCTTTACGCGGTTCATTCGACTACTTTGAGGATTCAGTAAAGACACGCAATCCGACCCTCCGTTTCGATGACGGCCAGACACCTCTTCACATGGCAGTTATTGAAGGCCAGAGCGGAATTGTCGAATACCTTATTGAAAAAGGCGCACAGATCAACGCCAAAGACATTTCAGGTGCAACCCCGCTTCATGAAGCTGTCCGCTACGGACGCACCGACATTGCAAGCACGCTTCTTGCCGCAGGTGGAAACGCCAATGCACAGGATAGTCTCGGAAAGACTCCGCTGCTCATCATTACACCTCAGGATGCGCAGCTTGAAACATACCAGCTCCTTCTTAAATACGGCGGAAACCCTAACGCAAAAGACCTTTATGGTGATACACCGCTCCACATTGCAACAATGACAGGCGTTTCAACAGAGATTCTTTCCTGTCTGTATCTTTCAGGTGCTGACATTGATGAGAGAAACAAAGCCGGTGTAACACCTCTTTCTATGGCTGTTGAAAACCACCGCGCCGATCACATTGATTTCTACACGACCCGCAAGGCAGACATCAATGCAGAAGATATGGATGGCAACACGCCTCTTACACGCGCTCTGGACAGTCCGCTTGAAATGCTCCAGAAGCTGGTCAATTCCACAAACGTACAGACACGTGATTCTTTCGGAAACACTCCGCTTCACATTGCAGTCCAGAGAGGTGCTTCCGTTGATCAGATCAGATACCTGCTGACAAACGGTGCTGATGTAAATGCACGCAACAGAAACGGCGACACACCGCTTTTCATTGCCATCCAGAAAAACGACAGGGCTTCAGGAGAGCTCCTGCTTTCTTATCAGGCAGACGTTTTTGCCACAAATACAGACAACTATTCACCACTGCGCATGGCACTTACTGCAGGCGGCGAGATTCAGGACTGGGTACTGAGCTCAGAAATCATCAAGGCTACAGACGGCATTGGAAACACACCTCTCCACTATGCCGCTGAATGGAAACTTGATTCTGCAATCATTTCGCTTCTTGAAAAAGGTGCGTATGTCAACATTCAGAATGCAAACGGCGAAACACCTCTCTTTAATGCCGTAAAATCAAACAGCCCTTCATCAATTGCCATGCTCATGAAAAACGGCGCAGACTGGAATATCCGTGATTTCCTCGGAAACACCGCACTTCATGCAAGCGTACGCTATGACGCACGCGAAGCAGCAAAAACCCTCATTGACTATGGCGTAGACATTAATGCTCAGAACATTTCAGGAAAGACGACGCTTCATGAGGCAGCAAAATCAGGAAGAACAGCTATGGTCAACCTTCTTCTTGATAATGGCGCCGACATCAACGCTGTTGATATAACCGGAAAGACCGTTCTCATTGACTCAATTCAGGGCAACAACGCTCCTCTGGTAACACTGCTTCTTTCACGCGGAGCTTCTCCACACGTTCAGGAAATGTATGGACGCAACGCGTATCATGAAGCTGCAGCCCGTGGAAACATTGAAATCATTGAAGCACTCAGAGCAGTCGGAGGAAATCCGCTTTCACGCGATTCCTACGGAAACACACCGTTCTCACTTTCACTTGATTTCAATAATGACGTAGTACATGCCGTCATTGGTGATGATGCGACACTCGCTGACTCTGACGGCAATACGCCTATCCATCTTGCAGTAAAGGCACATGTCACTGCCGAGCGTCTTTCTGTCCTGCTTTCCCTCAGCTACCCTATCAATAGACGCAACAGTCAGGGTCAGACACCGCTCATCCTTGCCATTTCAGGACATCAGTATGAGGCAGCCCGCGTCCTTCTTGAAAACGGAGCAGATCCGTTCCTGAACGACAATCTTGGTAACAGCGCAGCATCTATTGCAGTTGCAGATAATGCAGAAGTCCTGACAGCCATTGTTCAGGCAGCTGTCGTAAAGGCAGACGTAACTGGAGACACGCTCCTTCACTACGCAGCAAAGACAGGAACCGCGGATACAATCAAGCGGCTTCTTTCAATGGGACTTTCTCAGGATACAAGGAATATCTCAGGTGAAACGGCGTATGACATTGCAAAACGCTGGGACCGTGGAGATGAAATCCTGACACTGCTCAAGTAAGACAACACAACAGAATTAATTATAAAAGAAGCACTGCCAGACTGAAGGTTTCTCCAACTGGCAGTGTTTTTTTATTTTTTCCCTTTTTCCTTTCGGGCAAAAAAAAAGCAGCCACACGGCTGCTTTTTTTCTTATTTTCCCTGTTTCTGGAAATCAAGCATTCTTCTGAACGCACTGTTCTCCTTTTTCAACTCACGGGATCCTCTGGTAATCTTACAAAGACTCATATTGAATTCCTGAGCAATGTCCCTTTGGGTGGTTCCCTTGTCAATTTCCTTGACGAGGAGCCATCTGTTTGCAAGATCATACACTTCTGCCTTTGTTAACAGACATGTAAGAAAATCTTTCAGGAAATCAACATCGTCTGTTTTGGCAAGGAGTTCACAAAGTTCATTAAAACCTGATTCTGAACGAATCTTCATTTCTTCTGTCATTTCCATATTTATAGTATATATCACCTTTTTTAAAACGCAATGCGTTACTTTATGTAGATATGTAAAATTTTATGATTTTGTCGTTTTTTTGGCCTTTTTTCAGTTGAAATGCAGGCGGGTGATTGCGACTGCAAGAGCATCTGCTGCATGGTCAGGCTTTGGAACTGCCTCAAGACCAAGAATGAGCTTTACGTAGTTCTGGACAAGTTTCTTATCCGCTTTGACTGAGCCGGTAACACTCTGCTTTATGGTGTTCGGGGTGTATTCAAAAAGCGGAATGCAGTGCTGGGCCAGCGCCAGAGTCACTACTCCACGCGCTTCAGCTACCGCCATGGCACTTGTCGCGTTCTTGGCAAAGTACAGCGTCTCCATGCCGCATTCGTCTGGGCGGAACTCTTCAATGACGGCGACCAGCCTGTTGTAAATGGCTGTAAGACGCTGTCCGTGCGGTTCGTCAGCACCGGTCTCCACTACGCCATATTTCACCAGGCGGTAGCGGTTTGCCTTAAAGTCAATGACACCCCAGCCTGTGGAAGCAAGGCCCGGATCAATGCCTAAAATGCGGCGGATTCCCTTATCGACAAAAAAGCCGGAGCTCTGTGCCCCGGCTTCTACCGTACCCGGTAAAGAATGGAAGTCTGACAAATCAGCCTTCGAATCCTTCAGGATACTCAGCGTTTGTATAAACGTTCTGGACGTCGTCGTCTTCTTCAAGGCGGTCAACCAGCTTCTGGAGCTTTGCAGCTGTTTCCATATCGAGAGCTGTGTATGTGTCCGGAACCATTGAAACTTCAGCAGAAAGTGCTGTGAAGTTCTTAGCCTGAAGAGCTTCAAGTACTGTTGCGAAGTCGTTAGGATCTGTTGTAACAGTGATTACGCCGTCTTCGTTGACGATGTCTTCTGCACCTGCTTCAAGACCTGCATCCATGATTTCGTCTTCATTTACGCTTTCTGCATCGAACTCGATGACACCCTTGCGCTGGAACATGTATGAAACTGAACCAGTTGCACCGAGGTTTCCGCCTGTCTTTGAGAAGATGTTGCGGACGTTTGCTGCAGCGCGGTTGTTGTTATCTGTAAGAACTTCTACGAGAATTGCAACACCTGCAGGACCATAGCCTTCGTAAACCTTCTCTTCGAATACTGCGTTACCCAGTTCACCAGTACCCTTCTTGATTGCACGTTCAATGTTATCCTTAGGCATGTTTGATGCACGAGCCTTGAGGATTGCTGTTCTCAGGCGTGGGTTTGAATCAGGGTCACCACCGCCCATACGTGCTGCAATTGAAATTTCCTTGATGAATTTAGTAAACAGCTGTCCGCGCTTTGCATCAGCTGCACCTTTGGCGTGTTTAATTGTCGCCCATTTACTATGTCCTGACATTGGAACTCCTTATATTAATTAAAGAAAATCAGATTAGTGAAAATATCGTACCATAAACACGCAAACTAGTCAATTATATGAAATTACTGCCTTTCATATTGTAAGTTACAGGTCTATAAACTATACTCTCCTTATGAGTATTCCATCAGAACGTTCATATATTATGGCAGAAATCGGTACTTCACATCAGGGGGATATCGATAAGGCGAAAAAACTTGTTGATGCAGCTAAAAAAGCCGGTGCTGACTGTGTCAAATTCCAGTGGGTTTACGCTGATGAAATACTGCATCCTGATACAGGCATAGTCAATCTTCCAACCGGAGCAATCAGGCTGTATGACCGCTTCAGGGAACTTGAGGTCAGGCCTGTTTTCTTCAAAAAGATGAGAGACTACGCCCACGAAAACGGCCTTGATTTCAGCTGTTCACCGTTCGGTCTGAAAAGCCTGAAGCAGCTCTTCCGCCTGAAGCCTGACAGCATTAAGATTGCTTCACCGGAACTTAACCACTTCCCCATGCTGAAGGAACTTGTCCGCCTTGAAATGGAGCTTCCAGAAGACGCACGTATTCCCGTCATTGTATCTTCGGGCGTCTCAAAAATGGAAGACATTGAAAAAACACTCGCCGTTCTTGAGCCGGTGAGAAAAGAAAACATCATCCTTCTTCACTGTGTAACGAGCTACCCTGCCCCGGAAACAGAATATAACCTTGCTGTTCTCAAAACGCTTTCAGAGCGCTTTGGTGTGCGTCCAGGCGTAAGCGATCATTCACTCGACCCGGTGCTGGTGCCCGCATTCTCTGTGGCGGCAGGCGGTTCCGTCATTGAAAAGCACATAACGTTAAGCCGCGACACAGACGGTCTTGATGACCCTGTTGCCCTGCCGCCGGGTCTTTTCAGCGAAATGAGCGCTGCTGTACGCCGGCTTGACCTGCTTCCCGAAGATCAGCGTCTTGACGTACTTTCAGAAGAATATGGCGAAGAAATGACAGACGCCATGATGGGAAGCGGAGAAAAAGCGCTTGCTCCATCAGAGGAACAGAATTATACGCGTACAAACAGATCAATTCATTATATGAAAGCTTTCAAGGCCGGGCACAAGATCCGCCGGCGTGACATTGCCGTACTCAGGACTGAAAAAGTACTGACACCGGGAATATCGCCTGAGTTTTTCGATGATGTTGTCGGAAAGCGGCTCAAAACGGATGTAACGGCCGGAGCAGGTCTTTTGTTTGAACATTTGGAGAGATGAATATGAAAAAACACAGTACAAAACAAAGATGGGTGCTCTTTATGCTCTTCATGGGCATTCTGCTTGCACTTGCAGGATGTAAGAAAGACAGTGAAGAACCAGTTCTTGCCATTACAGGCGGGGAAAACTCAGTCAATGAAGAAACCGGAAAGCCATTCACTGAAGATGAGCTTTCTCTTTACACAAAGGATTCTTTCATTGACCCGGCAGACTTCTTTACTCTTGATTATACGCCGTACATTCCAGAAGACCAGGCAGAAGCTATCCTGATTTCACGGAAGGAAGCTGCCGGCGCTGCAAAGACTTCAGGTGGTAGCACGAACAACCCGACTTCTGTCGTTCCCGGCCTGCGTAACCTTGATGAGTACATGACAGCCTATTCTGCAGAAAAGGCAACGCCCGCGGCAGTAAGCGTTCCCGAAAATACAGCCAGAAACGAAAACGGCACTTTCACCGTTGCAGACTGGGGTCCGCGGGGCTCCCTCGCATCCGCAGTAAGAAACCCGTCGTTCTACGTGCTTTTCTCAGAGCCGATGGTGCCGCTTTCTGCTCTTGGCGAACCAAGCGACAAAAACCAGTACATGACGGTTACACCAGAGCTCAAAGGCAAGTTCCGCTGGTACGGCACAAGCCTCTTAAGCTTTGAGGCGGAAGAAAACTGCAATCCTCTTGAGACGTACACGATAACGGTCAATTCATCCGCACGGTCTCTTAATGGCAGTAAGCTCACCGGAGAGACTGTTTTCCAGACAACTGCTGATCCGCTTAAAATCATCTGGAACAGGCCTGGTTACCGCTACACACAGCAGACGTACAACTACGTCGATTCAAGTGATGTACAGCCGGAAGCCGCTCATGACATCCGCGTACAGTTCAACTTCCCGGTAAAGGCTGAAGACATAGCAAAAAAGACAGTAATCAAGGCAGGCGGAAGCAATGTTCCGTTTACGGTTGTGCAGGAACTTGCGGATACGGTCACCTACCTGATTGCCGGTGACCTGCCGTTCAATACGGATGTGACGATTACCGTTGATGAAACGGCGACATGTTCCTTCCATACATTGAAAAACTTCACGTTCAAATCAGCACGGGCTGAAACTTCGTCCTCAAAATACGCAAATCCTGTGTGGCTTCAGTTCTCTCATACAGTCGACAAGGCTACTGCCCTTTCCGGTATCAGGACTGAGCCTGCCATGGACATTACCGAAAAGAACATTGATATAAGCGGCAATTACGTCATCCTGCACGATCTGCCGGTTACGTTCAATTCAAAATACTCCATTGTCATTGAGCCGTCCATCAAGGATGTATACGGTCGCTCACTTTCCCGGCAGACAATACAGATGATCACCGTTCCCAATGCATCCAGCGAGGTGAACTTCCAGAATTACGGTGTCACCATGCTTGAGGCAACGTATCCGCACCGACTCATGTTCGACTATCAGAATGTTGTTCCAGGCTCGCTGTATACTCTTGAAACAACAGATAAACCACTTGATACGTCAAGCAGCAAAACTGCACTGGAACAGGCTAAAGAGAACTGGCAGCGGGATTTGCCTCTTGCTGACAATGTACATCTCCTCAATTCAGATATAAGAAACCAGCGCCTCATGGAGCAGGTTGAACTTGACCCTTATCTTACAAATGGATACGGATCAGTCAAATTCTCATCAAACGTCCAGATTTCTGATTCCAGGGGCAAGCTGTATAACCGCACGAATACAACCGTCATTCAGGTGACAAATCTCGGCATTACGGTCCGCTACGGCATTAACAAGGCTGTCGTTCTTGTCACGCATCTTGATGACGGCTCGCCTGTTGAAGGCGCGGCTGTGTATGCGCACTCATATAAGGAAGCCACGACTACAGACCTTAAGAATGACAGTCAGGCAATTCTTGCAAAAGGAACGACGGATGCACAAGGTCTTGCAATCCTGAACTTCCCGCTTGAAGTTGCACGTCCATTCTTTGCAGACTACAGTAAGTACTCTTCTTTTGCTATTACGGCTATTTCAGGCGATGATGCTGCAACGTTCCAGCCATCTTCTCACGCAACATGGAGAAGCGGCGTTTACTCTTACTACACACCGGGCGATGCATATGACACTGAACAGCGCACGTTCCTCTTCTCTGACCGCGGCCTGTACAAGCCCGGAGAAACGATTTCATTCCGCGGTATAGACAGAACCCGGCAGATGGGCTCATTCAAGCCGTACACTGGAAACGCGACCATTACGCTTTCAAACACGGCATGGCGTAATCAGATTGAGTACGGAAGACTTGACGTCACAACGAGCTCATCCGGCGGTTTCTACGGCTCATTCACGCTGCCTAAAGACCTTGAACCGGGCTCCTACAGGCTTGAATACAAGCGAGAAGGCGAAAGGTCCGGTTACTCACAGTATATAACAGTCGCTTATTTTGAGCGCCTCAAATATCAGACAGCCATCGACATGCCGTCAACGCCGGTCATTGCCGGTGATAATCTTCAGGCGACGCTTTCTGCGTCTTATCTGGCCGGCGGCGTTCTTGCAGGAGCATCGTACGAAGCAAGCTGGACGACGGAGCCCTGGTATTTCTCTCCGGATACGCCGTCTCTCAAAGGCTACATGTTCGGTCCGTATGATACTTCTGAAGGACGGAACTATCTTGAAGACACTAACGGAACGCTTACCACAGAGGGAAAAGCCGTTCTTTCATGCGCCACAACAGGCAGCAGCATAAAGGGAACGCCATACCGCTACCGTCTTCAGGCAAACGTCACTGACGCCAGCAACCAGCTTATTTCAGCGACACAGGCCGCTGTCGTGCATCCTGCGTCTTACTACATCGGTATTACAAAGCAGGCTGGCGGTTCTTCCTTTGCAAAGGCCGGAACGCCACTTTCCTTTGATTTTAAGATGGTCACGCCGGACGGTACCGTTGTCCAGGATGAAGACAATGCCGTTTCTCTTGCCGCCGCCCTTCACGGAAATAACAGTACCGTTTCCATAAAGCTGACCCGTGAAGACTGGAGTCTTGTACAGCAGCAGGGAATAGGCGGCGCAGTGTACAGCCGCTATGAGAAGACCTTCATAGATGAGTCAACGGTTGAACTTCCGCTCTCAGCAGCAGGCTCATTTGCCGTGACTCCGGAAAAGAGCGGCTATCACATTCTCTCCGTTACTGCAAAAGACTCATCTGACAGGGAAGTCATCACAGAATACCGCTTCTTCGCCACAGGCTCAGGCTACACGTCGCTCTATCACGACGACGCGAACCTCATCAAGCTTACACCTGACCAGTCTCAGTATAATCCGGGAGACACCGCACACATCCTTATGGAAAGCCCGCTGCCGGCCGGAACATACCTGATTACCGTTGAGCGCGAAGGCATTTTCACTGAGGAAGTACGCACATTTGACCAGAACGTGTCTGTTATCGACATTCCGGTTGCACGCAACTACATCCCTGTGTTCTATGTTTCAGTTGCTTCGTATTCAGTGCGTGAAAAACCTGCTGACAATGAATATGGTGTTGCGGATCTGGACAAGCCAAAGGGATGCTACGGTGTCGCTCAGGTGTTCGTCAATCCGCGTGTAAAGGCATTCACACTGAATGTCGAAACGCCAAAACAGTCATATCTGCCGGGAGAACAGGTAACGCTCACGGTAAAAGCAACTAAAGGCGGCCAGCCGCTTGCTGATGCAGAACTCACCGTCATGGCTGTAGACCGGGGTGTTCTTGACCTTATCGGCTATCATGTTCCGGACCCGATTGAATACTTCTACAATACATATTCATTCCCGTTCTGCGTAAAGGGTGGAGACTCACGCAATCTTCTCATGGATCCTGTCACCTATATGGCGAAAAACCTTATGGGCGGCGACAGCGACGACGGGGATAAAGCCGAAAACCGCGAGGATTTCAATCCGACGGCGGTGTTTGAGCCATGCATTATAACTGATAAAGACGGATGCGCAACAGTCACGTTCACGCTTCCAGACACGCTTACCACGTACCGCATTACGGCATTTGGCGTTGAAGGCGAGTTACTTGCACTTCAGGAAAGCGAAATCATTGTACAGAACCCGGTCAACGTCCAGCAGGTCATGCCGCGGCGTCTCCGTGAGCGCGATACGGTTGAAGCCGGCGTCATCCTCACAAATCTGGACAGCATTACACGCGACATTACTGTTGAAGCTTCAATTGAAGAAGCGGAAGACGGCGGAAAAGCGTACATTGACGGCAAGATGCAGCATACAGTAAGCGTACAACCGGGACAGACCTCTCAGGTTTATTTTGATATTGCAGCGGTTCACTCTGGCACCGTAAAAGTCACCTATAAAGTGCGGAGTGACATCCTCAATGAAAATGTCATCTGTCCGCTGACCATAGAAAAGCCGTATATCTACGAGACAAACACGACAACCGGCGCACTTCATGACAACACAGTCACGGAAAGCGTCGTCATTCCTTCGTTCGCTGACAACGGAAAGGGCTCTGTCTCCGTTACGCTTGACGGAACGCGTCTCACTCTGGTAAAGGATGCCATCCACTACGTGTTCACCTACCCGTACGGCTGCCTTGAACAACAGTCTTCAAAGCTTTTGCCGATGCTCCTTTTCCGTGATTACTCAGACACGTTTGAATTTGAGGCAGACCTTGAAGGAAAGAGCGTACAGGAAACCGTTCTTGAAACGTTCGCTTCCTGGAAAAACCTGCAGCACGGTGACGGCGGATTCGGTTACTGGCCGTCATCAAAAACGAGCAGTTCCTATGTTTCAACACGCATTGCCCATTGTGCTGCACTTGCCCGTAATGCAGGCTTTACGGATGAGCAGATTGGCATAAACATGAACAGACTCAATGGCTATCTGAAGATTGAAGAAGGAAAGAAGTATCTTAATCCGTATGAAAAGGCTTACATCAACTATGTTCTTGCGCTTAACGGTGAGAAGATAACGCCTGTAAAACTCGCAAGCCAGATGAATGCTTCTAACGCGGGCATCTGCGTCTGGGCATTTACCGGTCTGACAGACATTCTTCAGAACGGCACGGGCTCTTCAATTGCAGCACAGTGCCAGCAGAAAATCAACGCATGCATGAGACCGACGACACGTGGCGTTGACCTTTCTGACCCTATTCAGAACTCAGTTCTGCTTCCTGTATACAACACACGCGTTGAACAGCTTGCACTGACACTCGAGCTGTATACAAAGCTTAATCCTTCTGATGATTGGTGCACGCGGCTTCTGAACCAGATGCTTTCACTGAAATCTTCTGATAACTTCGGAAGCACAGCATCAACAGCCCGCGTATTCGAAGCAATTGCCGCGGTTATTGAAACTTCAGGAGCAGAAAACACTGACTTCTCTGCATCCGCAACACTTGGAGCACTGCAACTTGCATCAGGCTCATTCCACGGAGTTACCGCGCCATCAATCAATAAGTCCATCATGTTTGGCGATCCGCAGCTTCAGGGCATTCAAAGCGATGCTCTTGTCCCGATGACGTTTGCAAAGAATGGAGATGGAACACTGTACTATACGGCAAGCCTGACGTATGCACTGCCGGAAGAAAACCAGACAGCCCGCGAAGAAGGCATCAGCGTGTTCATGACGCTCTACGATGACCAGACTGGCGAAGAAATCAAGGCAGCTTCAGGCTCATCCCTTATTGCGCTCAAGAGTGGCAAGGTCTATAAGGCACGCATCAAGCTTTCGTCCACACGTGACAGAACGTACCTCGCACTCAGGGCTCCTGTTCCTTCCGGAGCAGAAATCCTTGACGCAACGTTCAACACAACGCCTGACACTGATAATGCTTCGGGAATGAGCGGCATGTCAGAAGACTGGGATGAATACAACGGATGGATATACGGCGGCATGCATTACATGAGTAACCAGGCTATCTACGATAACGAAATCCAGTTCTTCTGGGATGACTTCGGTAAAGGCGAAACTACCGTTGAGTTCAAGTTCCGTGCGACACGTCGCGGTGTTTTCCCGACGCCACCTGCACAGGCTGAATGCATGTACGAAGGCGAAGTGTTCGGACGAACTTCAGGCACGCTCTACACGATTGAATAAAGGTGATGAAACATCTTCATCTGACGGATGTGCAGAAAGCGCTTCCACGTCATGCACGCATCATTCTCCTCACAGCGCTCTGCATCGCACTGCTATGGGGAGGTCTTGCGCTCATCCTGCACCTTACGCCGTATCGTGATTTTGATGCATTTACTGCCCTTCCCTGCAGCACCCGCGTCTATGACTGCTCTGGTGAACTGCTTCAGATCCTGCCGCTTGAAAACGGACTGCGCCGGGAACGCGTCACGCTATCCGAGATTCCAGCCACAGTAAAAGCGGCGTTCATTTTCGCAGAGGACAGGCACTTTTACGCTCACCATGGAGTCGACACAGCTGCCATTTTCCGCGCTCTTTTCCAGAATATAAGCGCCGGAAAAACCGTTTCCGGTGGTTCAACAATCACTATGCAGCTTGCGCGCCTCATTACGCCCCGAACAAAGCGGAACCTCGCTGCCAAATGCGCCGAAGCATGGAACGCCCTGCGCCTTGAACGACGTCTTTCCAAAGATGAAATCCTTGATCTGTACTTAAACCACATATACTTCGGCTACAACACAGAGGGCGTTGCAAGTGCCGCGCGTACGTTCTTCGGAAAGGAAATCGGTGCGCTTTCAGCAGAAGAGGCCTGTCTGCTTTCAGTCATCCCACGCTCGCCTTCACTGTACAGCCCGCTCGAACATCCTGAAGCATGCGCTTCTGCCGCGCTCCCGATTTACACAGAGCTTTTAAAAACAAACACAGCAGACGTTTCTGAAACCGATACTGCAAAAACTTCATTTGATGATTTTTCAGAAACTGCAGTTCTGGAAGCTTTGACGCGCGCCGCTTTTAATGCACACCGCTTCCAGTATCCGTATGAAATGCCGCATTACATCCGCTATCTTACAGAACTCGCTGATACTACCAATGACGCTTTCAAAGCAGACGACGCGTTCACCACAGATAGCGCTGTCACTGGCGCGCCTTTCTACAAAGAAAGCGAAGTCCGCTTATCAGCAAGCCTTCAGGTGCAGAACCTGGCAGAAAACCAGCTTTCCCGCATGCTTGAAACGTACTCGCTCAACCGCCTTTCAAACGGTGCCATTCTCGCTTTTGACACGCATACAGGCGAAATCATCTGCTGGGTGGGAAGCGGTGACTTTTCCAGTGATGAAACTGAAGGCCAGATTGACGGCGTTCTGACGCCCAACCAGCCCGGTTCCAGCATGAAGCCGTTTCTCTACGCACTCGCGCTTGACTCGGGATGGACACCAGCATCCATTCTTCCTGATGTGCCGCATGATTTCGGCGCTGAGGAACTGTACATTCCGCAGAACTTCAACAACAGGTTCAACGGCCCGGTAACGTTCCGTGTTGCGCTAGCCTCAAGCCTGAATGTCCCGGCAGTCTGGCTTCTTAATAAACTCGGTCTCACCAACTATAAAAAAAAGCTCCTTTCTCTGGGCTTTGACTCTCTCGCAGATCAGGATCCAGGTCTTTCGCTTGCCCTGGGAGGCGCTGAAGTTACGCTTCTTGAACTGACGCGCGCGTTCTCACTTTTCTCTCGGGACGGGAAACTCATTCCGTTAACTGCGACAGCGTCACAATCCTTACAAGCAACCGCTTCCCAAAGCGAAATGCAGGTTTATGACGTAAACTCAGCTCGTCTCGTTGCAGACATTCTTTCTGACAGCCAGGCACGCGCGCTTGGCTTTGGCTACGCCTCTGTCTTTGAAACGCCGTTCAGCGCCATCTTCAAGACGGGAACGGCAAATCAGTATCAGAACATAACGGCACTCGCTTCTACCCCGCTCTACACCGTCGGCGTCTGGATGGGAAACTTCTCAGGCGAAACCGTCATCGGAAAAACGGGAAGTTCTCTGCCGGCGTCCATAGCAAAGGAGATTCTCTGCTTTCTGCAGGGAGCAGAAGAAGTGACTTTTGAAAAGCCCGAACAGTATAAACTTGAACGCATCTGTTCTTTGTCGGGCATGAAAGCAGGACACAACTGCCCGAACACGCGGCTCGAGTATGTTCCAGCCGGAAGCAGCGCCGGCGACACTTGTACGTGGCATACAGAAAGCGGCGTCGTTTTTCCTGAAGAATACGAGACGTGGCTTACGTTGAAGAACCGCGCCGGTTCCGTTACCTATGGAGGCGAGCCACTCACCATTGAAACGCCCCGAAGCGGAAGTGTCTTCTTTTATGATGCGAGCGCGCTTGGAAGGAACCAGAACATTTCAGTTACAGTTACGGGCGGCCAAAGCGATGTTCTCAGTATTACGGTAACAGATTCGTCTTCTGGAGCTGTCGTTTATGAAGACGCAGTGAGCCGGCCGTTCACTTTCACGCTGCCGTTGTTACGCGGCACATATACGCTCTCGGTCGTATCCGCAGACGAAGAACAGTCAATCAGCTATAGCGTCAGATAGGATTTCAACGACAAAAAAAAGCCTGCAAAGCAAACTGCTCTGCAGGCTTAAGATTAGGAGGAGGTTTCTATCATCCTCTTTTTCTATTTCGTACGTCTGTCCTTTATCATCGCAATAACTGACTGCAGTACGATAAAGATACAGAGGATGAGCGAAAGGAAGATACTTGTCCACCAGGATGAAAGCTTTCCAGGGGTCTTGATGAGCGTTTCAATCGTCGCCTTGATGAGGACACCGAATCCGGTACCTACAACAGTACCAACGCCACCGGTAAGCATTGTTCCGCCAATGACAGCGGAAGAAATGGCTTCCATTTCAAAACCTTTAGCCTGATCAACGAATCCGGCAGAAGTATTAAGGCACCACACAAAACCTGCGAGAGCTGAAAGGAAGCCTTCCAGTACATAGGCATTGAACTTTGTACGGCGTACGTTTATTCCCATAAGGAGCGCAGACTGTTCATTTCCACCGACGGCGAAAAGGTTGCGTCCAAAACGGGTAAACTTAAGGACATACCATATAATCAGAACGGTTACAAGCGCAATGATTACACTGGGATGAATAATTGTATGAATGACGGCACCTTTCCTGTTTACTGTATCCAGGAACGGCACAATGATATCTTTTTTTGTAAGCGCCAGGAACCATTCGTTCTTTGTGATGGCAATCTGGTTTGAGCTTATCATGGCGGCAGCACCACGGCAGAAGAACAGACCTGCAAGCGTAACAATGAACGGCTGCAAATCCATATATGCAATGCACCATCCCTGGAAGGCGCCAAAAAGAATGCCGAATATAAGGACGGCGGCTATTGCAACACCTGCGGGAATTTCAAGATTTTCCATGCCGAATGAAAGAATCATGCAGACAAGGCAGACCATTGAACCGACAGAAATATCAATGCCGCCGGTTATCATGACGATTGTCATGCCTGTTGCCGCAATTAAAAGACCCGCATTATCAATCAGCATGTTGAAGAACACCTGTGGCTTTGCAAAGCCCATGCTGCCTTCAAAAATAAGTCCAACTATGTACATCACAATAAACAGACAGATGGTGATTATCAGAAGGAAGTTACTTGAGTCTATGTGCTTCTTGTGCTTTATTTTATCAGTTAAAACTGTTTTGTTTGCCATTTTTCCCCTCCTTTCAAGCAGCTGCCTTTGAAGCTTTCCGTGTCTTTATCCGGTTCAAGAAAACCTTGAAACGCGGTGACTGGAACAGAACAATCAGAATGACGACGATTGCCTTGTATACAGGAAGCTGATTTGCAGGAACGCCGATTGAATACAGACTCGTTGAAAGCGCCTGTATGGTGATTGCACCTATAATGGAACCTGCAATATTGAACTTACCTCCGGCAAGACTGTTTCCACCTAAGGCAACGGCAAGGATTGCATCAAGTTCCATGTTAAGACCGATATTGTTTGCATCTGAAGAATAGATACGGCTGCAGGCTATGGTTCCCGCGACACCGGAACTTAATCCGCAGATGACATAGGTCATGAAGATGATGAAGACTGCATTGATACCAACGAGACGTCCAGCCTTTGAGTTGATTCCGACAGTCTTGACGTATGTCGGGAATGCGGTGAAACGCAGGAACAGGCAGATCAGCACAACAAAGAGGATAGCAATGAAGATTGGCGTCGGCACTATACTGTGCGGCAGGAAGTTACCAATCCAGCGGAACGACTCTTTGCGTACATACAGGATAACACCTGTTGCCTCACCTATCTTTGCTCCAGCAGCATCAAAAATCGGACGGCTTGAAATAAGCTGCGCAATACCACGACCTGCAGTATACAGGATAAGCGTTGCAACCATTGGCTGGATATTCAGTTTTGCTACAAGGAAGCCATTAAATGCACCACATGCAACTGCACCAAGAATACCGAGCAGAATAGCAAACGCAGGAAGCATTGCGTATGCATCGTAGCTTTCTCCAAGGCTTCTGACAATAATGGAACCTGTAATTGCCATGACAGAACCGACAGAAATATCAGTTCCGCGGGAAGCAGCAACAACGAGTGTCATGCCTGTTGCCAGAATGATAAGTTCTGATGAACGGTTCAGAATATCAATAATTGAGCCGTACAGAACGAATTTTGATTCTTCACCGGGAAGAGCAATATCTTTGATATTGATTGAGAAGAAATTAGAACCATACTTTATCTTAGTCACGATAGCAGAAAGAATGACTACTGCAATCAATGCGCAGATTGGCAAAGCCATTGGCGACTTTAACAATGACTTTATTTTTCCCTTACTCATTTGCATTTCCTCCTGCAATAGCTGCCATGACATCATCCTGAGTAATACCTGAGTTTGCCAGTTCTCCGACTTTCTTACCGTCACGGAGAACGCACAGTTTATTAACAGTACGGAGCATCTCTTCAATTTCAGAACTGATGAACATGACAGTCATGCCGTCTCCTGCCAACTGAAGAACAAGCTTCTGGATTTCAGTCTTTGTGCCAACGTCAATTCCGCGCGTTGGTTCATCAAGAATAAGGAACTCAGGATTCGTTACGAGCCACCGGCCAAGAATGACTTTCTGCTGATTTCCGCCAGACAGTGCTTTGACCGGAGTCTCTGTAGAAGGAGTCTTTATGCTTAATGCTTTGATATACTTTTCTGTAAGCTCAAGCTGTTTCGCCATTGGAAGCAGCTTGAACAGGCCGGTTTTTGCCTGAAGCGCAATCATCATGTTTTCGCGGACGGAAAGATCTTCAATGATGCTTTCTGCCTTTCTGTCTTCCGGAAGATAAGCCATGCCGCGTCTTATTGAATCAATAGGAGCTTTTGCTTTCAGAACCTCGCCGTTAAAATGCAGTTCACCGCCATCCGGTCTGTCTGCACCATAAAGCGAACGTGCAAGTTCAGAGCGGCCAGAGCCAAGCAGACCGGTCAATCCAACAACCTGTCCTTTCTTAATGGAAAGTTCAAACGGCTTTATCGTGCCTGTATGTGTCAGAGCGACTGCCTTTATTACTTCAGGCAGATCATCCCGTGATTCGTCATATTCATTACTGTGCAGACTATCCAGTTCCTTAACTTCATGTCCAAGCATTGTCTGAACCAGTTGCAGTCTTGGAAGTTCTGAAATAGTATACTGACCTTCAAATTCACCGTTACGGAGAACCGTGATTGTATCACAGACTGCATAAACCTGCTCAAGGAAGTGTGTTACGAAGATGATTCCCGTACCTTCAGCCTTAAGCTTTCTCATAACAGTAAATAATTCTTCAACTTCTTTATCATCAAGTGAACTGGTCGGTTCATCAAGGATAAGTACCTTGCAGTTGAAGTTTACAGCACGGGCAATTGCAACCATCTGCTGAATTGCAACTGAATAATCACCCAGTGCCCTTGAAACATCTATGTTTGTAAGACCGACTTTTTCAAGTGCAGTCATTGCGTCCCTGTTCATTTTTTTCCAGTCAATCGGACCAAACGCATTCCAGAGCTTTGGTTCATGACCTGCAAAAATATTTTCAGCAACAGAAATATTTGGACAAAGATTAACTTCCTGAAACACGGTGCTGATACCATTCATCTGAGCTTCCTCAGGAGAATGGTTATCCATCTGTTTGCCATCAAGGAAGATTTCTCCGGAATCTCTCTTGTAGATTCCGTTCAAAACTTTAATTAATGTACTTTTTCCGGCACCGTTTTCTCCCATCAATGCATGAATTTCACCTCTGTTGAGTGAAAACTGCGCATTTGAGAGTGCCTTAACGCCAGGGAAAGTCATGTTTATATTTTTCATCGACAGAAGAACGTCATTACCTGCCATAAAAATCCTTCTTTTAGATTAGGTACGTAACCCGGAATTCAGGTTGCCCGGCCACTAAAATGACCGGGCTTTTTTTTACATAATTTCTATATCAGATCAGTATGCACGTGTATTGATTCTTGCAGCAGCATTCTTTTCATCGAATACTTCTTCAGTTACGTACATAATCTTATCAACTGTTCCACCAGCTTCGAGAGTCTTGATGATTTCATCAACACGTGGTCCGTGGAGTGGGTTACACTCAACAGCGCAGTTGATTTCACCAGCAATCATGCGGTTGAATGATTCGTGAACAGCATCAAATGTGATGATGATGATGTCTTTTCCAGGAACCTTACCAGCAGCCTTGATAGAGTCGATTGCACCCCAAGCCATGTTATCGTTTTCTGCGAATACAACGTCGATGTTGTCTGCGCCTACTGACTTCAGGATTGCTTCCATAACCTTCTGTCCACCATCCTGTGTGAAGTCACCTGACTGCTGGGCAACCAGGTTCCAGTTTGCATTAGCAGCAACACCTTCTTCAATACCCTGTGTGCGTCCGATCTGTGCAGAAGCACCGATTGTTCCCTGAAGGTCAACAATGTTGATCTGCTCGTCTGCGCGTCCCTTTTCAGCGAGGTATGACTCAAGCCACTTTACACCGTCGCGGCCTTCCTTAAGGAAGTTACCACCAACCCAGCAAAGATACAGTGAATCATCAGAAACCTGCATCTGGCGGTCAGAAAGGATGACAGGAATCTTAGCATTCTTTGCTTCTGTAAGAACTGTTTCCCAACCTGTCTCAACAACTGGTGCAACTACGATGTAGTCGACATCCTGCTGGATGAAGTTACGGATAGCCTTAATCTGGTTCTCCTGCTTCTGCTGAGCATCAACGAAAATCAGGTCATAACCATTAGCTTCTGTGAATGTGGTCTTGAATGATTCTGTGTTAGCCAGACGCCAGTCAGATTCTGCACCAACCTGTGCATAACCAACTGTAATTGTTTTTTTAGCCTCAACTGCCGGCTCTTTCTTTCCGCCAGCAAACAGAGTTGCTACCATCATAATTGCAATTGCAACAACAATGAACTTTTTCATCTATGTTTCCTCCAAGTAGATGTGATGGTTTTATGTTAATTAGGAAGCTGGTATTCGTACATGAGTTTTTTTACGGAAAGAGTGGAAA
>JAGHRS010000036.1 GCA_018066285.1 Candidatus Treponema caballi | reverse complement strand
GGAGGCAGACCTGTTCCCACGGACACACAAGGTTTAGACACTGAAATAGATGTCACCCATTTTGGCAGTAGATTTGTTCCCCCGTACACGGCAAAAATCTGACATCAATCTCGGCCTGTCGAACCATGTTGAGACAGTTGTGTTGCTTTCCAAGGGCGTGGTCGACAAGGATAATTTCAGAAAAGTAAAGGTAGATTTCTCCTTGGAAGATATGGATTTGACTGAACTTAGTGGCAAGGCGACATATGCTCAGGTTAAGGAGTATATCCTTAATGAATTTGGTCTTAAGGTGTCTTCACTTTATATTGCACAGGTAAAGAAAAAGTGTGGTATTGAGACTGGAGAGAATCATAATCTGCCTAAGTCAGAGGGCGCTAAAGGTCCGGTGGACCTTTGCTCAGCGCGGACCGAAGTGGAAACGAAGACTGCAAGGCAGCCTCAGGTAACGCTTGAAAAGGAAGAGGCTATTATGAAGGCGTTTAGGCATTTTGGGGTATTAGGTATAACGACCCGCAATTTTTGGAGGGTCGTCAACCTCAACCTCCAGAAATAAAGTTGACAAGTCGCTCTTTTGTAAGTATGCTAGGAACATAAGTTTCGATGTCAGTGATCCGCTGCCCAAGGAATTGTACCTTGGTTACAAGTTCACCACCGAAACTTTTTGTTTTTTAAAGCCCATTCTTTGTTCCATTGTTCAGCTCTTTCTATATCAATATAAAGCAGTTTATCTTCATCAAAATTGGATTTTACAAAATCTATTTCAGTATGATGCCCCGATTTTTTTGACGGGCCGTCAACCAAAAGCCCGCGGCTGTTATACAAAAAAAACTCCTGCTGAAAAGCAGGAGCAAAATGTCATTGAAGTTCGCCACATTTCCTCAACCGCCAGACAAGGATTGTCTGCCCCCGCAACAGGCATCTCTACATTAAACGACAACTGTGTTCTGACTGATAATTTAGATAAGTCAAGAAATAAAACAGGGCAGGATACATATCCTGCCCGCTGTTCCCAGCTTGGCCGATTTAACGGAGTCTTGCCAGGCAACTATCATTATAGTGCAGCTTGAAGAATTGTAAATAAAGCGGTGATTTATTGACGGTTTCTGTGGTTCATTTTAGTGTGAAAGAGCCTTGTATAGACATTCGTGGGGGTAATGAGAGCCCTCTTCTGTGTGTCCATTCAAGGCTTTTTTTATTTTCAGCACATCCTTTAAACTTAACCGAAAATTTTTTACCCCCATTTTGCTCTTCCGTTTTTTCCGAACCTGAATAATTATTAGCCTAAGAAGAAAAACAGTTTTCTCTCGTGATGATTCTGCTTAAAGTCCGGACATAAGCAGAATCTGACAGAGGAGAGCGTCTCTTAAGGAGTTTATTATGAAAATTAAGCATTTTGTTTGTGTTTTACTTGTGTCTTTGATGATGTTCACATCTTGTGGTGAAGCCAATGTTGCCGGAAAGCATTTCGAAAATGAAACGTATCCGTTAAGTGTTGATTTTGCACCCAAGGGTAACAATGTTTTCTACCTGACTGCCGTCTGTCCTTATACCGTCAAAGGATCTGATATCGACATCCAGTACAACGGTCAGAACATCCGTCTGCAGCTGAAGGAAAACACGCTGTACATATATGAGCGGGATGAAGAGGGAAATCCTACGCAGACTCTCGCAGAAAAAGGGTTGACCTTTGTTGAGAAGGGAACGACAGATTTCTTTTCCAACGTACTGGCTGGTACAGAGCAGGCCATACGCGGCATGACCATTTCCTTTGCAGACTCAACTGCCTCTGTAAGCGACTATTCTGTCGGCTATACTTTCGATGAGGATACCGGTCTTTACACTGTTGACGGCTGTGAAGGAACCTTCTACAAAGACGATGTCATTTATAATGCTTATGACAAACTGGTTCATCAGGCACTGCCGGATTCTGTTCCACCGCTGGACTATGAAAGCGCATTCTGGGCCCGCCAGAGTCTCTACAGTTCTATTCAGGATGAACTGGTCGACATCTATCTCAAGGCATACTATCCCGAGGAATATGAACAGGCAAAGAGCGATGACTTCGCCTATCATAAACTGACAGAACAGGTAAAAGATGAAATCCAGTCAAAGATTGACGGAGTTTCTGCAGAACAGGCATATACCCTTGAAGCAGTGGCAAAGCTTGAGAAATACGATTTCAAGACAGGCACCTTCTCCATTAAGACAGACTTTACCTTTCCCTACCTGTATTCCACACTGGAAGGCTGTGATTATCCGATGGAAGTAAGGCTTGGCAGACTCGACCGGAGAAGTTTCTTCAGCAGTGTCACCTGGTATTCAAACTACGATTCAAAAGTCACCATGGCCCTGCCGGAAGACAAAGCTTCCGAACTGAACAGCAACGGAGTTACTGACTGCATACTGGTGTACACAATAGTTCCAATTTTCTGGGCTGATACCAATCAGCTCCGGAGTGAGATGAACTACAGCGACTGGGGGCTTCCATCCCGTGCACAATACATCCTGTATTACGAAATCAAGTCAGCTGAACTCTACAGCACAAAAGACCTGACAAAGATTGGTGACGTCACTGTCACAAGCAGATTCTGACATTGCCGGGAGGACCCGGTTGGGTCCTCCCATACTGACATTTAGGAAGGTTAAAACAGGATGAACGGAAAGGCATACAATCGTTTTGAGAGGCAGAAAACACAATGTAACACTCTGCATGAACTGAAAGAAGTTTTCCCGAAAGGCCATGTAACCGGTAAAAGGATAAAAGCCCTTACTCAGATTGGCGCTGCCGATTCATGGTGGCTTCGGAAAGGGATTCCTGATAAAGACACCGTTGACTGCTGGTTCTGGGGAAATGAGCCCTTCGTCATTATCTTTGACGATGATACCACGCTTGAAATCCAGTTCTGGAACTATAGCTTCTCAGAAAACCAGATAGCACCGGATGTGCAGGATGGAATAAACCATCGTGATCTTGATGTAAACATCCTTTACAACGAACTGCTTGGCGCTGGAATTACAGCTGTAAAACTGGAAAATTCAATCACATTCGAAACCGACACCGGCTTTGCCCTTGTTCTAAAATGTACGGGTTACAACCGGACAGCCTGCTGCCTTTACAGGGGCGGTACGCCTGTCAGCAAACCTCTGACAGAATGCAGCAAAGCCCTTCTTGGTACGAAACAGTACACCATTGACGAAGGCCATAATCCCGGTGGCTTTTTCTGGATACGACCCGCCAATAAAATCCCGTCCGCAAGGGGAATGGAAAGACTCGATTATGCCTTTGATGCGGAGATATCAATCCTTGATACCTATGTGTATGACACACGGCTGGAGTCTTTTATGGTGGATTACTTTAATCCGTCTTTGTCTATGGGGTACCGTTCCCCCGGATATGAAACGCGGGAGGTTGAATGGAACCTTGAGCCCAATCTGTATTCGTATGAAGACGTCAGGAACATGATTTCCGGCATGCAGGACTTCTGTGTGCTGTTGAAAGATGATTTTGAAAACCCGTCGCTTGATACACTCAAGGAAGGCTTTGAACCCTATCATCTGCCTTTTGAAATAGAGCACGAAAAGCCAAAGCTTGAACTGCTTCGTGAAAACGTTGATGTGTTCATCGATTTTTACGAGCGGCTCTGTAACCAGCTGGAACTGATGATGAAGCAGTGCCCGGATTATGCGTATATCGATTTCATGGGACCATAAAGTATCTGACTTTCCTTTTGAGATTTAGCATGGTAAAATTTACATATGGATAGCAACAATACTGAACTTAAGAAATGTTATTTCTTCATTCCGACAATAAACAAAGAATACTTCGGAAACAGATTAAGAGAACTCAGAAAAACATATGGCATGACGCAAAAGAATCTTACTGTTATTACCAATGGTGGTATAACAGAACAACGTGTTTCACAATGGGAAAACGGTAAGAAAATGCCTGACATAAATACGTTCCTCAATATATGCCACTTCTTTAAGCTTTCTCCGGATAAAATGCTGAGAGGTATCATTCATCCTGTCATATTGGAGTTACCAGAACTTCTTAAATATACATGGTGCTATTATGATGAGACTTGGGAATATCTTGATGACAAACACATAATAACACATGGGGAATATTTCTATTGGCCAGACAATTATGCAGAATGCCATTACCCATATTTACAATTTATGGAAAGAGACAACCTTACGTATGAAGAAGCAATGCAAGCCCATACACGGGATCTAAGTGAAATCGCAATTGAATCAAACTTCTCTTATGAAGGCGCATTTGCGTGGCCAAAAAGAGGAATACAACAGTACTACACTTCAATAGATGACAACAAGACTCAGGAGAAAATAAACCATCTGCTGATAAAACATAATCTCTCTGATGAAACCCTGCAGATACTATTAGGTTATAAAAGCATAGAAAGTATAAAACGCCTCAAATGCGGTAAGCAGAAATGGGATGTTAACAATCTTTACAAATTATCCTGGATTCTAGATCTTCCTTTTGAAGAACTGATTGTACAAACTCCTAAGATCTATACTGAAGCATTCAATAATTTTTTATACGAACGAACGACCTCATTTACCCAAAAAAAAGTCAACCAAAAAAGTCAAGTCAAAAAAAAAGCAACTCGCCGCCTATCGATATCTAGTGTTGTCCTAGGCCAAAATATGCTGTAAACTACACTAGGCAACACTGATTTTTGGTATGTAAAATACAATTTTCGGTTCAAGTCCGGGAGTTGGCTTAACACGAAAGCTTCAGATAACTTCTGAAGCTTTTTCTTCTTTTAAACAAACCTCGAAAAAGCAGGCGTCCGGACTTGAACCGAGTACCGCAGGGAGCACCGGGCAGGTACGAGGAGGAGCCGCCAGGACGGCGGATGTATATTTTCGTTTGTAAATGAATCGTGCATAATTTGGCGTTCAAAAAAAGCACGATCTATATGTACAGTTCATTTACATACGGAATTTCAGCGCGCGTGCAGTGTTTTTCACGTGAAAATTTAAAAAGAACGCTCTGCTTTTTGTGCTAAGTGTCACTCTTAGTAGTCAAACGTCATGTCAGTATCTACAACACTGAATAACGAAGAGAAGATGACAGATATCTGTGGGGAAGTATCCCCGCTAGACTCTTCCTATTCTAACATAGAAAGAACGTTACTTAAAGAAAAAGCCGGGGAAAAAACACCCGGCTGATTACAGCTGAAAGCATTTACATTCCAACGCCGCTTGCATCAGATTTATCCGAAACTCTTTTTGAATGTCTTTTATGTTTCTGGTTATAATTACATAAATGAGCAATTGTCTGTTTTATGGAGTACTTTGGATTTCTGGAATTTTTGTATATATGATTTAAAAAATCTGCAATATTAAGTCTCGGTGTTTTTTTACTTACATCATTTACCCTCTGTTATAATACATATTATTACCAAAAAAGCCGGAAAAAAAATTATTTGTACATAAGGGAACTGATAAAATCCCTGTAATTTATTTGTTTACCATCAATCAGTATGGCAGAAGCAGGTCCATTTCTACCAGGTACTGTTCAAAGACTATAACTTCAAAAAACGCACACTTTTTTGAAGACTTACAGGCTACAGCAGCCACGAAGAGAATCATCCGATTTGTCAGACTTCCCGGTTCGGGTTTTCCTGGTAATGGAAAGCAAGTTTTCAGGTGGATCCATATTAAGAAGTTTCATGAAACGTACAAGCTGTTTTGCTTCCTGTATGGCAATGAATTCGTCGAAAACTGTAGGGGAAATTCTGCCGTTTTCAAGCTTCTTCACATATGAGCTGCGGAGTTTTGGAGTTATAAGAACCGGAAGATAATGATTCTGAAGAAGCAGCATGTTCATGCAGAGCCGTGCTACCCTGCCGTTCCCATCCGGGAACGGATGAATGTACACAAACTTCCTGTGGAATTCAGAAGCAAGTTCTACCGGATGAAGATCCCTGCCGACAATATTGGACCATTCCACAAGCTCTGTCATGAGTTCAGGAACCTTTTCAAAGTCAGGGCATGAATAACTGCTCCCTGTTATATAAACATAACTCTTGCTCACATCACGATATTCACCGGGGCAGGGTATATTCCTGATATCCTTTGCAAAGAGGAAATGAAGCCTTTTAATGTCGTTTTCAGTAATACCACTACTGTTAATCAAAGAAAACATATAATCAAAGGCATTTCCATGACCAACACATTCATTGATTTCATTTAAGGTATGACCATGAATGGTAATGCCGTTATTCAGGATGAGTTCGGTTTCAACAAGAGAAATGGTATTACCTTCAATTGCGTTTGAGGACCAGGTGCATTCTGCCTTGTAGATTTTTTTCAGCTGAGGCAGTTGGTTTTCATCAAAGGGGCATCTGGAACTGACGAGTTTCTGAGCTTCAGTAAGTTCCTGGAGTAATTTCTGATAATTGTCAACCATAACATGCTCCTGAAAGTAAGATTACCACGGCATGACGAATACTTCCATATAGAATTTACCGGCTCAAAGTACCAGAGATTACCTTAATACCCTATTTCGTACTCATCTGATACTTTCCTTTTATTATTTTTCAATTCCTGTTCTAAAATCATAAGTGATTTACTTCATCATCCAAATAGCCCCAGTTTCCATTATGCCTATTTGATAATTCCAGTTCATTCTGCATAAAGGTATTTTCCCCTCAGATAATCTGCCTGCTCAGGAGTAATCAACTGTTCAACTTCTGCAACATTGATATTGCTCTGTAATTCACAGTAATCCATATCAAGCTGTAAATAACGCTTTCCATTCTGAATATCAACTAGGGCCTTCTTAAAAGCCACTAATGATTCATCAAGAAACTCCGGAAGGTTATACTCAAGATATTCCCTGTCATCCATAAAAACCCCACAAAAAACCGGGTGCGTATACACCCGGCCTGATTACTACACTCCTTATACTTACAGTATACATCCATACATGCAAAAAGACCATGGTATTCAGGGTACCTTGCGGCACCCATCTGCACCTAGTTGTCCTTCAGGTTCCAGCGGTCATAGTTCTTTCCGTCAGCCAGGGTGTAGTTGATGGTAAGCGAACCTGAATGTTTCGTGTTTACGGACTGGGCGGGGTCCGGGCAGTAGTACGGGACGATGCACTGGTTCGCCCCTGAAGCGGGGATGAGGAGATAAGGCAGGGAAACAGTATTGCTGAATTGGATATTTCCAATTTCCCGATTTGTGCTTTATACTGAGTATAAAAGGAGAATCCAACATGGAAGAATTTGAAAAATTAATGAAGATGTGTTCTGATTTGATGGACATGAATAAAGAGCTTACCGCTATAGTTTAAAGTCAAGGTATCGACAAGAAATTCGAGCAGGCAACCACCCCGGGCGGCCTTCCCATGTGGGAATCAAAAACAATATGTATAGATTGTGATAGTGAAATGGAAAAATACGAAAAAGAAGGCTGGGAACCAATTGGCGGTATCAGCCGTTCGATTGTTTATAGAAGACCGGTGAAAAAACAAGAACCAAAACAGTATGGTTATGAGAGATAAAGAAAGGCAGCTTACGGCTGCCTTTCTTTTTACGCCTCCCTGCCGGACTCAGACGGAAGGTCAGGCCTTCCTTCTGCCTTACTGCCCTTAAAGTCATCCGTAGTCAATGCTTTACCGCTGTTTTCCCTGATGATTTTATCAAGCTGATCTTTCACCCGTCCCTGAAGTATCTCTTGATTCCGCTTTACAGCAGTGCTTCCTGTATAGTCAATCCAATGTTCACCATCCCAGTATTTCTTACCGGCAATGGCATAGCCCGAAGATCTATCTGCAACAGAATATCTGCCGTCTTCGCCTTTCTGAAGCAGGCCGGCATCTGACTGGCCGCCATGCAGGGACTTGTAGCCCCTGTCTTTAAGTGCCTGTCCCCAGTAAGCGCGTGCTTCCTCACGGCCCATTTTCCGTGCTGCCCTATTGATGTCTTTATCAGACATACCGAAATCGGGATTTTCACGTTTTGCTTTGTTAAAACTGTCAAGAGCATTCTGCTGGGCGAGTGCCTTCACATCGCCAGCACCCTTACCGTTTTCAGCGGCTCTACCCAGTTCCTTACCGGCAGCTTGAGAGGCAGCTCCAAGGCCGTGAAGACCTTTATGTATTTCATGGCCAGCAGTACGGAAAGCACCTGTCATAGACCTGAATTCATTGACAAGGTCACCGAGTCCCGTAGAAGGATTACCGGTAACAAGAACGCTGGCAATTTTCCCGCTGCTTTTGGAAAGGGTTATCACGCAGACTTTTTGGCTATCTGGGCATCGATATCTGAGAATGCATTATCCAGCGCTTCGGTGTGGTACATTTCATACATACCGAATACATAGTCGGTAAGGTTCAGGGATTCAAGCTGTTCCAGAACCTTGTTTGCTGTGGTGCTTTTGTGAAAAGCGTACTGTTCCATAAGGAAAATGAAGAAATCCATTTCTTTAGTCATGCTAATCTCTCGTGATGAATAGTGAGTTTCGTGGATTCCCGGTCTTCTGTTCTGTTTCCCACATATCGAAAATACCGGCACAGCTGAAATCCCACATTTCAAGTTCCGGATTAGAAAGCATTGCATATGTTTCAGATTTCAGGAACTTCTTAAATGAATCCATGGTGGAATACCCATACTTCTGGCTGATCATTTTTGAAACTTCTTTATCGTAATAATCAAGAATATACGGGAGCTCTTTCATCATTTTTCAATTACCTCTGATACTGTCAGCAACGATAATGCCTTTTCAGTTTTGAATACGTATTGGTCGCGCAATTTTTGCGGAAGCAGCCTTTTTATCGTTTCTTCTTCAGTATACACACCGGTAAAATAAAGGGATATGACGGGCATAGTCTTGTCATTTGCTACTGGTCCGATTATGAGGTCATAATTACTGGCTAACAGCTCGTTCTTTCTGTTCGCACTTACAAATCGTAACCATGATGAATCTGGAGATAAAAAACGAAGAATCCTTAAATCACTTTCTTTTGCTTCGTTGTACTCATAGACGGTAATGACAGGCTTTCCTTTATTCCGGCGTTTAGCCGTAAGCTCAGCCCATTTTTCTGCTTGTTCAAAACTGGTAGTCACATAAAAACCTGTACCAAAATCCAGTTTTCGGTCCGATTCAAGAATCTGAGGCTGTTTTACTTCAACATTACTGCCATGGTATAACTTCATATACTATTAGTATACAATCAAAATCGTTCTTTGTTTAGGTTTCTTGCAACCAAAAAAGTCAACTAAAAAGTCAAGTCAATCAAAAGGTCAACCCGATAACTATCGATATCTAGTGTTGATAGACGTCAAAATATGCTGTAAACTACGGTTAACAACACTAGATAACGGTAATAGATACACCATTCTCGGTTCAAGTCCGGGAGTTGGCTATAGGTTTACAGTGAGGGATACACTGTAAACCCTTATCTTACAAGCACTTACTAATTCATCGTTTCGACAGATGTCTTAAAAAGTCAACTAAAAGTCAAGTGTTGATTTTTTTTCAGAGGAGAAACAGATGGATTATCACGTTTTCAAGAAACCAAGAATAGTCAAAGGAAAGACTGTTCACCGCTGGTATTACTACTACACAGACCCATTTACAGGTAAAAATGTTCAGAAAGTATGTAAAGACTGCAAGACGCAGGCTGAAGCCTATGCTTTCATTTCTGCCCTTCCCTCTATATATACTCAACCCAAAGTAACCATTTCAACTATTGCAAAATACATGTATATACCAGGAAGTGACCACCTGAACAGAATGGAAAAGATGGGGAAATCAC
>JAGHRS010000035.1 GCA_018066285.1 Candidatus Treponema caballi | reverse complement strand
GTGATTTCCCCATCTTTTCCATTCTGTTCAGGTGGTCACTTCCTGGTATATACATGTATTTTGCAATAGTTGAAATGGTTACTTTGGGTTGAGTATATATAGAGGGAAGGGCAGAAATGAAAGCATATGCTTCTGACTGTGTTTTACAGCCTTTGCATACTTTCTGTATTTTTTTTCCGGAAAAGGGGTCTGTGTAGTAGTAATACCAGCGGTGAACAGTCTTTCCTTTAACTGTTCTTGGTTTCTTGAAAACGTGATAATCCATCTGTTTCTCCTCTGAAAAAAATCAACACTTGACTTTTAGTTGACTTTTTAAGACATCTGTCGAAACGATGAATTAGTAAGTGCTTGTAATAGAACGATTTACAGTGTATCCCTCACTGTAAAACTATAGCCAACTCCCGGACTTGAACCGAGTACCTGCTCGTTACGAGGGAGCTGCTCTACCAGGTGAGCTAAGTTGGCGTAACTGTTGCTTAGGATAGCAAAAATAAAGGCGGCCGTCAACATGAACGGTCGCCTGTTCTTCTGCTGGTCAGGAAATCAACCCTGACGCTGCGCTTTCTTCTGATCAACCATACGCTTCATATCAACAATATTGTTGATAACGAGATAGTTATCGAAAATCTCAATCTTATGCTTTTCAACAAACTTGTTCAGTTCATCACGTACGGTTTCAACCGGTAATCCTGCCCAATGAGAAACATCGCCTGCGGTAAGGTTGAAGCGGCGGGAACGCTCTGCAGGATTTGAAACTGGGTTCATTTCGTCGAACATCAGGAATACGTCACCAATACGTGCCTGAGGATCGTTAATGACGAGAATCTGCAGACGGCGCTTCTGGTCGTAAATACGCTTACAGAACAGCTTGAGCAGAATCAGTGCTAACTGCGGGTTGCCTGTCATCAGGACTTCGAAGTTTGCCTTGTTGAACTCAAGACACTGAACTGTTCCGCTTGCAACACAGGTTGCAGAACGTGGTGTATTCTCAAGAATTGCCATTTCTCCGAAGAACTCGGATGGCATGAGGATATCGAGATTCTTGTTCTGGTCTTTAACTGTCTTTACGAGCTGCACCTGACCAGACTGGATGAGGTAGAAGCAGTCGCCCGGTTCAAATTCAGAAATAATGACTGAGCCCGGTTCGTATGTCTTCTGGAAACGCTGGAAAGCTGGCAGATTGAACTGTGCAAGCGCACTTTGTGCGGCTGTCGGCTGAAGAACCGGAGCTGCAGTGGGGCTTGTACCGCGTGAGGCCAGCAAATCGTAGCGTTTTTTTGCATCCTGATAAAGCTTAGCCATATCGTTCTTGTTCGGGGCTTCGGGGAAGCGCTGCAGGAACTTCAGACAGACATCGCAGCAGGATTTGTAGGCTTCATCATTGAAGAATGCCTGTGCAACAGACTGCATACCTGTGTACTGGTTGATGTTTGTATTGCTTTTAAGAATTGACTCAATTTTCTTGTGGACTGCGCGGAGCTGATTTGAGAAGACGCGGAGCATCTTCATGATGATCATCTTGTTGCTGCTGAACAGTGCTTCGAACTCCTGGACGCTCATGCTGATTGTCATTGAATCAGCCAGAACTGTTGCAGTCTCTTCTCTTGGGAAATGTCCGAATGCAGATTTGACACCGAAAAACTCACCCTCCCTGACTTGTTCCGTTATTTTGGCGCCTGTCTCGATGTCAACGCTGGAGAGAACAACTATTCCTTTCTGAAGGATGAAGATTCGCTCATCTTTATCGCCAGAGAAGTATATTATGGAACCTTTTGCATACGTAACGGCACGTGGCATCGAATACCTCTATATAGATACAATACAAAGGAGGAAAAGTCCTCTATTTCCTATGATACCATAATTTTTAAAAATATGCTATTGTTTTTTCATGATAGACCTGCACACCCATTCATCAGCCTCCGACGGACTTTTTTCACCTTCAGAACTTGTGACTTATGCACAGAGTAAAGGAGTGTCTGTCCTTGCGCTTACTGATCACGATACTGTCGCGGGACTCGCTGAAGCTGAAAACGCAGCGGGAAAAGCAGGTGTAACATTTATCAATGGTATTGAACTGAATATTGAAAGAACCCGCGGGGAGTTTCATCTTCTCGGATATGGCATTCCGTCTGCATCTGTCTCGTCGCAGGGACTTGATACATCCCCGCTGGAAGAAATCATCGCAAGACTGCAGAACGGACGCGTAGAACGGAACCGCGCAATCCTTCAGAAGATGCAGGATGACGGCTTCCCCGTTTCCTATGATGAACTTGCCGCCAGAAACGCCGGCAGCTGCATCGGCCGTCCGCACATTGCAGCATATCTTGTTGAGAAAAAACTCTGCCGTACACGACAGCAGGCATTCGACAAATTTCTTGGAAGCGGCCGTCCTTACTACGTTGACCGGACTGCAGTTCCGCTCTCAGATGCTGTTGCTGCAATCAAGGCAGCTGGCGGCATCCCTGTCATAGCGCATCCGCTTTCTCTGTACATTTCCTGGAGCAAGATGGATGGTGCCATGCGTGAAGTGGCAGAAGCCGGTGTCATGGGCCTTGAGGCGTGGCATCCCGGGGTGCGTGTCGGAGAAGCTGAACGGCTTGAAAAACTTGCACGTACGCTTGGTTTATTTGTAACTGCGGGAAGCGATTTCCACGGTGAAAAAATCCGTGCTGACCGACGGATTGGCCATACTGCCGGCCTCAAAAAGATTGAAGACCGGTTCTGGACGGATGAACTCAAGCCCGCTCTTGAAGCGCGTTAAGGCCTGAAAAGGTTTTTCGCTTTTTTATCCACTTTTTTTCACTTTTTTTGAAATTTCCTGCATATCTCTACCTAAAGATAAACAGAGGTATGTATGCGAATCATCAGTTTTTCTCCCTTTGGCTACGAGGGTGCTCTTGTAACCGTTGAAGTTGACTTGCGCCGGGGCATTCCGGCAGTTGACCTTGTCGGATTGGCGGATAACGCTGTCAAGGAAGCGCGTGAGCGCATGCGGGCAGCCATAAGAAACTCAGGCTTTGATTTTCCGCCCGAACGTGTATTGATAAGCCTTTCTCCTGCGGATGTGAAAAAGGAAGGCGCCGGATTTGACCTGGCGATTGCCCTTGGAGTGCTTGCTGCGAGCACCATCATCGAAGCGGAAGAGACTTCTCTCGATGAAAAGATGCCCGGCGTTCTCGTCATTGGTGAGCTGGAGCTTTCCGGAAGGGTGCGGCCTGTGCGTGGCGTACATGCAGCTATTTCAACCGCTGTCGAAAACGGATGCCGGTTCTGCATCGTGCCGGAAGAAAACGCCGCCGAAGCAGACGTTTTTCCTGAGATGCACGTAACTGCAGTCGGTTCTCTTGCACAGGCTTTTCACGAATATGAGCGGATTTGCGGGGATGCTGCAGAAGAATATGCTGTAGAACAGCTTGTTCCGTCAGACAGAAGCTCATCTTCCGCTGAGGAAGAGGTCGGTTTTCCGCCTGTCATGCCTGAAACTGACTTCGCGTATGTTGCCGGACAGCCCTTTCTGGTGCGCGCGCTGCAGATTGCCGCTGCCGGTCAGCACAATCTCATGGCGTATGGACCTCCCGGCTGTGGAAAAACGCTTGCCATGCAGCGCTATGTTTCCCTTCTGCCGCTGCTTACATCAGAAGAATCGCGTTCTGTTACGCGCATCTACAGTCTTGCGGGGCTTATGCGTGCAGACGAGCAGCTTATCCGCGAACGGCCGTTCCGCATGCCGCATCAGGGCGCGAGCATAGAAGGCATGATTGGCGGCGGCATCAACTGCCGGCCCGGCGAAATCTCGCTTGCCCACAACGGCGTCCTCTTCCTTGATGAAGCCGCCGAGTTCCGTTCGACCGTCCTTCAGTCACTGCGTGTTCCGCTTGAAAACGGGACGGTTACGCTGAGCAGGGCGGGGCGGCATACGGTCTTTCCCGCCGACTTTCAGCTTATGATAGCAACGAACCCGTGTCCGTGCGGGAACTTCGGCAGTGAAGACCGCATCTGTCTGTGCAGCGCGCATGCTGTCGAAATGTACTGGAAGAAGTTTTCAGCACCGCTTCTGGACCGCATCGATATCCGCGTTCCGGTTCAATGCGCGTCTGCTGAAGGCGTGCATCAGACTGAGAAGCCAGTGTCATCGGCAGTATTAAGGAAAGATATTGCGCGTGCGGTGATGACACAGCGGAAGCGGCAGTCAAAGTGGAACAGCCAGCTGACTCCGGAAGAAATCCTCTTTTACTGCAAGCTTGATGAAGAAGGGCGCCGCTATCTGTCGGATGCGACTGAGCGGAATGGCTTTTCAACGCGCGCGGTGCACAGCTGCATAAAACTTGCGCGTACCATCGCTGACATGGCAGGCGCAGTATCCATCAGGCAGAGTGACCTTGAAGAAGCGGTGAGCTTACGGAAAGCCGACGGCCCGCTGGACTACTGCTTGTGAAAGGGGAAGATAAAAAAAGCGGCACGGATGCCGCAGCTTTCTAAAGGGGGATAAGTCTTAGAGTTTTGCGGAGCAAAACTCTGTAATTTGGGGAGTACATGGATGTACTCCCCAATAGTACCGGCTGTGAGACTTGAACTCACACACGCTCGCGCGCAAAAGATTTTGAGTCTTTCGTGTCTACCATTCCACCAAGCCGGCGTATGTGATGAAAAGGTAACATGAACGCGCACGTTGCGTCAAGAATGTGCGCTTAACTGAACAGTTTCCTGCACTCAAAGTAGAAGCGCTTTTCGCTTGCCTCTCCCATTGAGAAGCTCTTTCTCGGGAGCGGGCCGCCGGTGCCGATTGTCGTGAAGAAGCTGTCTTTTGCTATCGGAGGCAGAAGCAGGCCGGTTGCGGCGGGCTTTGCTCCAAGGCGGAAGACTTCTTCGCTTCCGTGGATGTAGTCAATTTCAGGCTTCTTCATTTCGCAGACGTCACCGACGCATACGTGCTGTGTTGGCGCGGATTTAAGGAAAGCGTCGAGCACCGGCTGTAAGCGGCTTACGGCAAGCTCTGTGATTGGCGTTTCAAGCAGCTGGTAGACAGGCTTTCCGTCAACATTGCTTACAATACCGAAAGAAGCGCGGCTTGCAGCGACTTTCTTCTCAAGCTCATCGGCGTCTTTGCAGGTGTTGACTGAGCCGCCGAGCTCTTTTACGAGCGTGTCAGAAAGGGCGCTTGTATCAACGTTGAACAGGATGCGGTGAATCGGCTCAAACGTGAGGCCGTCGTCGTAGATGTTGACGATTTCAACAAGTGCGTAACGTGCGTTGTGATTTGTGACGCCCGGATGCTTTTCCTTAAATTCATCCCAGACGGCTTTTGCTGTTGCGAGTGAATGGTTTCCATCTCCTACAGCGAACAGGAATGATGAGCCGTCCGCCTGTGTGTTCGCTTTCTTCAGGGCAGCCAGTGCTTTTTCAACGTCTGCAAGCTCATCCTCTTCTTTTACAGCCCATGCAGTCAGTTCTCCAGAGCCTTCCATCAGTTTTGTTGCGTACAGAGGCTTCTTCCCGCGGACCTGGGCGCCTGCTGCTTCAACGAGCGTCTTATCCGGGTCGTTTACGAGCAGCATGATGTGCGGGCTTTCTACAGGCGCGCCCCGGCGGATTTCCATGCGTGGCGGAATGCGTTCTACAATCGTGGCTTCTGTCGCGCGGACAAGAGCTTTTGAGAACGGCTTCCATTCATATGTTTCAAGGTCAAGGGCAACAATAAGGCCTTTTCTTATTCTTCCGTATGCAGTTTTTCTTTCTATATATGCAAAGCATTTTTCAGGTGCGGCAAACACATCCCCTTCAATGTATTCTTTCATTGTGTTGTGGATGCGTGAAATGCGCTCGCTCTTGTCTGAGTCATTCAGATATACTTCAGGCAGGATAAGCTTCAGAGTTGAAGGATTGTCCCCTGCAAAATCCTCACAGCGTTTCCAGTATTCCCGGTCCTGTGTGTACTGGTCACATGCAATGACAGCCCATTTTTCAAGGTCTGTCCCGTCTTTTGGGAGCAGAAGCTCCGGAACATCTAATCCATACGTACTGAACTTTTCCATGTGCGAAAGTATACCAAATCAGTTTTCTTTATGCTACTATAAAGAGGTATGGCCGGATTAGAGATGTCGGCATCCCAGCGGATGGCGCTCCAACAGAAACTTTCTCCTCTCATGCTTCAGAAGATAGACATCCTCGCTCTTCAAGCGGATGATCTTCGTGAGCGCATTTACGAAGAGGCTGAGAAAAATCCGGCGCTTGAGATAAAACGCGATTCGTCCTACGTTTCTGCTTCTACAGGTGACTCTCATCAGGCGTTTCTTGAGTCACGGCCGGATTTCGGGGCGTCGCTTCAGGAATCGCTTCTTGAACAGCTTTCAGAGCTTCCACTTTCACCGGAAGAGCGTGATCTTGGTGAGCGCGTCATCCAGAATCTTGATAAACACGGATACTATATTGAGCCGTGCAAAAACCTTCTGAAAACCGGGGAATCTGTGGATATGCTGAACAGCCTTGTTTCAAGAATCCAGCAGTTTGATCCGGCGGGAGTCTGCTGTTCAGGCCTTCAGGAGAGCCTGCTTCTCCAGGCCCGGCGGAAGACTGACGTCCCTTATCTTGTGTTTGAACTTCTTGAAAAGCACTTTGAGCTTCTTGAAGTGCCCCGTCCGCCGCTTGTCGCCCGTAAGCTGAATGAACTTTCGTCTGCGGGAGTGAAGCCCGTTTCTGCTGATGATGTGGAAGAAGCGCTTGCATTCATCAGGGAGCTTGATCCGTATCCTGCGCATCAGTTTTCAGACAGAACGGAAGCTGTGTATGCTTCTCCCGATGTCATCGTGCGGCGTGCCACTCCTGAAGAAGAGGAAGAAAACGGCTCCCCGTATGTTGTCGAACTGCTGAAGGGTTTTCTTCCGGAAGCAGCCGTATCATCTGATTTCAAGGAGATGGAGAAAGAGGAAGGTGAAGCTGGCAGATTTGCGCGTGATTCCGTTCAGAACGCAAAGAACTTTCTTACGGCTGTTGAGCAGCGCACTTCCACTGTGCTGAAAACAGCTCAGTTTATTGTGCGACGCCAGCGTGCTTTCTTTGATGAAGGCCCGGGGCATCTTGTACCGCTCAAGATGCTCGACGCTGCAGAAGAACTCGGCGTTCATGAAGCGACCATCTCGCGCGTCGTCAACGGAAAATACCTGCGCTGTTCCTGGGGTATGTTCGAGTTGCGTACATTCTTCACATCTTCGGTGCAGGCGCGTACTCCGTCCGCTCAGAAGCCGCAGAAAGCAGCCGGAGCTCCTGTTCAGCAGATAGCTGCCGAAGACCTTTCCCGTGAGCGTGTGAAACTTGAGATAACGAAAATCCTTCAGGAAAACGAAGAGGCTGCAGCTAAGGCGGCAGCTTCAGGCGGAAAACCGGTTAAGCGTCTTTCAGACGAGAAACTTGCGGCGCTTCTTGCAGAAAGGGGCATGAACATATCCCGGAGAACGGTTGCCAAGTACCGCTCAGAGCTCAATATCAAATCCTCATTTGACAGGTGAGTCTGACAACGCTTTCTTTTCGTACTTTATTCCCGTCTGTTCTAAAAAAATCCTTGCTTTTTCACCAATCCATATTACTATTTATGATAAGAGCGGTATGAATGACCGCAACAAAATACCTGGAGGTAAACATGGATACAACTGTAAGTGGTGTAGGTTTTACACTTGATGAGGATCAGACAGATCTGGTGAACAAGAAGCTTGAGCGCATCAAGTATGCAGATGACCTTATCGTAAGCAGTTCTTTAAAGATAAAACTTGACAAGAAATACTACTTCAACGCGACAGTCAATTTCCGTTGGGGAACACAGGCAACCGTTACTGCAGATGATTTTGAGTTTGCAACCGGCCTTAACAAGCTGATTGATGTCCTTGACCTTAAAATCAAGAAGGAAAAGGATAAAATCCAGCAGAAATAACTGCTGCCTGATATACGAAGCCCGTCAGTTACATCTGGCGGGCTTTTTTTTGTTGCAAAAACCCCGCTGTAAGTGGTATATTTCCTCTATGGCCGATAAAGACTTTACAGTCCTTGATTTGCTTAATCTTGACCTCAAGGGACACAACTCCCTGGATCTGACCTGCGTGTGTGGCAGACGCGGACTTTCCCGTGTCATCACCATTCCGGACCTTAACCGCCCGGGACTTGCGCTTTCAGGTTTTTTCGATTCATTTGCCTATCAGCGTGTGCAGGAATTCGGCCGTGGTGAAGTTGCCTACATCAACAAGCTCATTCAGGAAGATAAGTCTGAGTGCATAAAGGAAATCTTCACCTATCACATTCCGTGCTGTGTCTTTACCCACGGATTGCCGGTTCCGCCCGTATTCCGCGACATTGCAGAAGAAGCAGGCTGCGCCGTCCTTTCTACAACCCTTGAATCAACCGAGTTTTCTACGCGTATCCTGCGCGTCTTCTCAAATATTTTCGCTCCGAAAAAGACCATGCACGGCGTTCTCGTCGAAGTTTTCGGTGTCGGCATCATCCTGATCGGAGATTCCGGCGTTGGAAAGAGCGAGACGGCGCTTGAGCTTATCGAGCGCGGTCATCGTCTTGTTGCTGACGATATTGTTGAGCTGCGCTGCGTAAACGGTAACACCGTCCTTGGTCAGGGCGCCAACAAGATGATCAGCCACCACATGGAAATCCGCGGTCTTGGTATCATCAACATTGAGCAGCTGTATGGTGTCGGTGCCATCCGCGAGCAGAAAGAAGTGCAGCTTGTCGTCAAGCTTGAGGAGTGGGATACGAATAAGGTGTACGACCGTCTCGGTACAAAGCAGAACACTATGGAGCTTCTGGGAGTGAAGGTTCCGCTTCTCGAGATTCCTGTAAAGCCGGGACGAAACGTACCTATTATTGTTGAAACCGCGGCAATGAATGAACGCCTTAAATCCATGGGATATCATTCTGCGCGTGAGTTCAACCAGAATGTCCTTAAGTGGATTGAAAGCGGCGAAGCACAGACTGCATATTACGGCAGTGATGATTCATATTGATAAAATGTTCATCCGGTTGATGAAAGTCTGACTGGATAAGGGAGTACATACATGGCATCAGCAGAAAAAATGGTTACCGTACAGAATCGTGCAGGTATTCACGCACGTCCTGCAGCACTTATTGCACAGACAGCAAATAAGTTCGCATCTGAAGTACTTATCGAAAAGGACGCGGATACAACCATCAATGCCAAATCAATCATGGGTGTCATCACTATGGCAGCCGCATACAACACTGTCCTCACCATCAAGGCAAACGGCAGCGACGCGGATGAAGCCGTTAATGCCATCAAGGCTCTTTTTGACAGTAAATTCGAGGAAGATTAAAACATCTTTGATGTTTTAATCTTCCTCAACGAGTTTTCATGCATTGAAAATGCATGAAAACATCGCGGGATTAATCTCCATTTTTGAAAGTAGTCTACGGGGAGCGCGATTCCATTTCTTATTGACTTCACAAAATACATGTTGTAAAATGTATAGTATATGAAGGATTTAACAGACCGCCAGCTGCAGGTTCTGCAGTTTATCCAGGATTATACAGAAAAGAACGTCTGCCCTCCGACAGTCCGCGAAATTGCTGACTTTTTCGGCATTTCGCTCAAAGCAGTTCAGGATCATATCGCTGCCCTCAGAAAAAAGGGCTTTCTCTCACAGTCTGAAAAGCGTTCCCGTTCTCTGAAAGTGCTGCGTGATTCCCGTCCGGATGGAACCGGAAAGCGCATGGTAGATGTGCCGCTGCTCGGTACTATCGCTGCCGGAACACCCATTTTCGCGGATGAGAACACGGAAAAAGTCCTTCATCTGCCAGACAACCTGCTTTCATCAAACAACACGTATTTCGCCCTTCATGTGCGGGGCGACAGCATGATAAACGCCGGCATCCTTAATGGCGACATTGCAGTCATCCGGCAGTGTGATACCGCTTCCGACGGTGAGATTGTCGCGGCCCTCATTGATGACTCCGCTACGCTCAAGCGCTTTTACAAAGAAGCGTCCCGTATCCGGCTCCAGCCAGAAAACGACGACTATCGTCCCATCTACAGCCAGAACGTCCGCATTCTCGGCGTCCTCGCCAACATCATCCGGTCGTACTGATGGCCGTACCTGTCTATCTTTTCGCCGGACCTGAGTTCGGTGAGCGAAACGACGCCGTAGACCAACTCAAGAAGCAGGCCGAAAAGAAGTTCGGCGAGCTCGATTACCATCTGCTGTATGCCGGCGACACCTCGGTTTCAGAAGTTCTCGGTCTGCTCCAGAACGGCAACCTTTTCTCTGCCGCGCGGTTCATCGTCCTGCGTAATGCTGAACTCATAAAGCAGAAGGAAGACATTGCCCGCCTTGATGAATGGGTAAAGACAATAACCGCGCAGAAAGCCGATGATGCCTGGCTGTTCCTGATTTCTGACGAGACAAGTGTCGACAGGAAGCTCGAAGCGCTGGTGCCCAAGGAAAACCGCCGCATCTTCTGGGAACTGTTTGACGACAGGAAAGAGCAGTGGGTGCGCGATTATTTCCGTAAAAACGGATTCGGCATTGACGATGCGGCTATAGAGTCCATCCTCAACATGGTCGAAAACAACACAGAAGCGCTCCGTACCGAATGCTCGCGCTTCTTCATCTGCTTTGAAAAGGGCAGAACGGTTTCATCCGCTGACGTTGATGCCATCCTCGCGCACAACAGGACGGAAAACGCCTTTACGCTTTTTGATGCGCTTGCTGACTCATCGCACGAGCCGGCTCAGCGTCTTGAGGAAGCGCTCGAAATCCTTCAGAAAATCCGTCACTCAAAAGAGTCTAATGCCATCCAGCTGCTCGCCGGCCTGTCGTGGAGCTTCAAGAAACTGCGCGAATGGCAGGAGCTTTTTCAGGGTGGCAGTCCGTCAGACTTTGACTTGAAGACGCACGGTTTTGGTTCTAAAAAAGTGCAGGGAAAATACAGAACGGCAAGCCGCGTATGGAAACTGCCGCAGACCTCTCTCATTGTGTCCGCAATTGCTGCCGCAGACATGCAGATACGCTCCGGTGGCGCTGCAACAGAGGAAACAATCCTTCAGGGACTGCTGTATTCAATTGTAATTCACGGCGGCTCTCCGCTCGCATCGTGGGAAGCGGATTAAAGCTCTGTTTCGTTCAGAAGTTTTTTCAGTTCAGCAAGTTCTTCTGCCGTCAGGGTGACACCTTTTCCCATTTTCTGGTGATCGGGTGACCACGCGCGGATATCATATTTTGCCGGTCGTCCTCCCCATGAAATGAGGTTCAGTTCTGAAGTCCATCCTGACTTCTTGTTGGTGGAGAAAACACCCATCGTTTTTTCAATTTCAAATGAAAAATCATCAGCCATTGGTATGACC
>JAGHRS010000054.1 GCA_018066285.1 Candidatus Treponema caballi | reverse complement strand
CTATAAATTTTACTTCAGATGTTTTAAAACTTGATAAATCAAGTAAAGCTATACTTTTACATTCTCTGAACATCCAGCTTAACGTAGTTACATGTTCTGTATTAAAATTAGTTATATCCAAAGAATTCAGCTTTGTGCAATATCCGAACATATGGCTCATATTTTCAACTTTAGAAGTATTAAAACTTGATACATTTACTGATTCGAGAGCAGAACAATTAGAAAACATGCTTTCCATTGATGTTACATTTTTTGTATCAAAGTTTGATAAATCAAGATTTACAAGAGAAGAACAAAAATAGAACATTCTATTCATATCTTCACAATAACTTGTAATACAATCATCAAAAGTAATGGATGTAACTGACTCATTATTAAAACCACCTGTTGCAGGTGCAAAAATAATGTACTTGCCGTTACCAGAAATAATCAGGTCTTTTGTATCTTCAATATAATGGGCAGTATAAAAACCTTCATGTTCGCCGTTGGTATCAGAAAGTTGAGTCACTTCTCCACCGTCATACGCTTCTTTCTGGAATTTTATTGTTGTTGCTTCGTAATAATGATCAATATTTTGTAATTTTTCCAAAGAAAGATAAACTTCATCCTGCCAGTTTGCGGTAATTGTTACATCGCCTGTAATTTCATCGCCAATATTTTTATTCCATGCAGCAAATAATTGCCCACTTGTTTCATCTTTTCCCAAAAAAGGCAAATCTTCTTTTGTAAGCTTGTAACCTGCATCTACAGTCTTTGATGCAGGTACTGTACCGTATGCTGTCTGATAGCTGATGGTATACGGTACCGGTGAATTATCGTCCGGTGCCGGAGCAGGGCCATCTGGTTGAGGACATCCGGTAAGAATTGTCAGGGCTGCCATAAGGATGCAGCTGATAAGTACTGTTGTTTTCTTCATGTTTTACTCCTAATAAATTGTCTAAAAATACACTCCTTCAGCAGGAGATGCACTACATCAGAATGTAGTTTTACAAAAAAAGTGCTATACTATCTGTATGGGCGCTCAAGAACTGCAGGAGAAACTGCTCCACTTTTCAACTTCATATTTCCTTGTTGATGTAAGAAACGACAGGGATGCTTTTTACGCATTAACAGCAGAAGACTTTGAACACTACCCTTTCAGTCTGTGCGGCTACATCCTCAATCTGATGATTGACGGTAAACTGCAGAAAGTTGATGAACTCATTTCTCAACTGCCGGATGGAAACGCTATCAAATCAGGCCTGCTGCTGGTACATCCTAAAATCGACTGTCATGATTTCATCAAGACGGTTAACTACATCAAAGAAAGGAATATTCCAACAGGATATACGACACTTACGGCAGGCCGGCCGTATCTGCTGAACGGATTCAATGATTTTTCGCGATTGGGACCGCTTCTTCAAAGGCGGAAAAATGATTTTCTGGATTACATTCATGTTTTATACGGCTCAGACTGCACACAACAGATTTACGATGTATGTCTTGCAGAATACTACTATCAGACAAATAAGCTTGTTGACTCAGAACTGATTGTTGCACAGACCATCAGGTCCTTCATCCAGAGCAATGAGCCGCGTTTCATCTTCGTGGCTCTGTATCTTGAAGCTCGAATTGCCCATGCAAATGGTACCATCATAAAATCATTAAGTTTCATTAAGGATATCAGGGAACGGATAGGCAAACTCGGCAAGGCGGAATTCTCAAACAACATTGATGCAGCAGATACGCTTTTTTCTCTGTATAGCGGCAACTACGAACGCGTACAGAACTGGCTCATGACAGATGCGCCTGATGAAGTTGGCGATTTCAACATGCTCGATCTGTACCGCTACACGGTGAAAATCCGCTGTTATATCGTTCAGGAAGAACAGAGTTCGGCTATTGCCCTGATTGAAAAACTGCGCCCGCTTCTTGAGGAAGGCCGCCGCCACATGGATTTGTGTGAACTTGACCTGCTCCTTACAGAAGCGCTCTGGTCATGCGGGCAGAAAGAACTGGCGTTTGAGCCGCTTGCACGCGCTCTGAAGATTGCCCGCCGCAGAAACTATCTGCGTCTTGTGGCCGATGAAGGCGTAGCGCTTTTTGAAGCCCTTTCGGCATATGTAAAAACAGCGCCGGAATCCGCTTTTCTGGCATCCGTCATTGAACTGACACGCCGGATGGCAATTCTCTACCCGCTTTACCTTAAACCGCGGTACAAGAACAACGAACAGTTTTCCCAGCAGGAAGTAGATTTCCTGCTTCTTCTGGAGCAAGGAAAAGGCTACGATGAGATAGCGGACTTCTTTTTCATTTCCCTGAATACAGTCAGATATCACATCAAGAAAATATATACCAAGCTGAACGCGGAAAACGCAAACCAGGCTGTATGGAAAGCTAAGCTCCTGGGGCTGATAAAATGAAAGCGTGAGTGTGGCCCCGCCATACTCACGCTTTGCTTTTGGTCAGCTTGTATAAGCGGATTTAGTTTTGTTTAAGTGTGAAATAACCTGGTTTTGTTTTTCCACCGTCAATGCAAGCGTGTGCCTTTCCTTCAGAATCCTCTTCATCATTACACTTTGTTCCATTTCCACCGACAAGTGAAGTACAGTTATAGAACATATTACTAGTATTAGCTTCATCTTTTACAGTGAAAGTATCAGATGCATAAATTGTTTCGAGGTTTGTACAATCATTAAACATTCTATTCATTTTCGTAACCTTTTGAGTATCAAAACTAGACAAATCTACTGTTTTAAGTTGTGAACAACGTTGAAACATTTGTTCCATATCTGTAACTTTTTGAGTATCAAAACCAGACAAATCTAATGTTTCAAGTTTCCCACACTGATTAAACATACAATCCATTTTCGTAACATTTGAAGTATTAAAACCAGACAAATCTACTGTTTTAAGATTATTACAACTGCTAAACATATCTTTCATTGTTGTAGCACTTGAAGTGTCAAAGCCTGATATATCTAATGATTCTGTAAACTGACAAGAAAAAAACATCTTTTCCATATCTGTAGCACTTGAAGTATCAAGAACTACTTTTTCAATGTGCATACATTCAGAAAACATTCCATACATATTTGTGGCACTTGTTTTACCTATGTTTACAGTTTTAAGGTTTTCACAGTGCTCAAACATTTGTCCCATATTTGTAACATTTGAAGTATCCAGGTTCGACATATCTATTGAAGTTATGGAACTGCAGTAATCAAACATACGAGCCATGTATTCAACATATGAAGTAATGCAGTCGTTATTGAAAGTAAAGGAACTTATTTTGCCACCATTATCATAATCACAAAAAAGGAAGTTGGAATTAACTGGGAATACAATTTTATGTCCGTTTCCAGAAATAATCAGTTTATTGTCGTTTGTTAAATAACTTGTGTAATAAGAATTTGAAGTGCTGCAATCATATGTTTCTTTATAATCGCCTTCATATGGTTCTTTCTGGAATATAACTGATAAAGATTCAGCTGCACCGTTTAAGACAGCTCCAAATCCACCACTGAAACTAAGATAAGCTTCATCCTGCCATTCTGCAGTAAGTGTTATATCGCCTGTAATTTCGTCACCAAAACTTTTTCCCCAGCCTACAAATAATTGTCCGCTTGAATCCTTTCCAAGGCATGGTACATCTTCCCAAGTAAGTTTGTAACCTGCATCTTTTGTAAATGTAGCAGGAATCTGTTTTGTTCCATCTCCTGTAAGAGTTGATGAATATGTGACTGTACAACTTCTAATCTGCCATGAAGCAGTAATTGTTGTGTCGGCAGTAATTACGTTTCCAGCAGCACTATTCCAGCCTTTGAAATCATAATATTTGTCTGTAAGAGCTGGTAAATCTTCGGCTGTAAGCGTGTAACCGATTTCTACAGTCTTTGATGCGGGTGCAGTGCCATGTTCTGTCTGATAACTGATGGTATACGTTAGTACCGGTGCTGCAGATGGACTGTCAGCATGAGGACATCCAGTAAGAATTGTCAGAACTGCCATAAAAATGCAGCAGATGAGTAATGTTGTTTTCTTCATTTTATACCCCATAAAAATAAACAACAAAAAGATACAGTATATTTTCAAGGGATACACTACATCAAAATGTAGTTTTCACCAGTTTGGGTAATCAAACCGCTGCAAAAGGCACGCCCACGAATTGGAACGTGCAGAAAGCGGCGTACAGCGCGAGCAGAAGGATTCCCTGCCATCTTCTCATCTTTCCGGCGATGAGCGGCGGAATCGTCATAATCAGCATGACGAGCAGCATGAGCGGCGTATCCACAACGAGCGACGCGTTCATGCCGGCGATTGTCTTTTCAACAGGGATTGAGAACGGTCTCAGTGTGATTGAGAGGCCGCTTACAAGCACCAGGTTGAACAGGTTCGCACCGATGATGTTTCCAAGAGAAAGCGCGCCGCACTTCTTCACGAGAGAAGTAATTGCCGTTACAAGTTCAGGCAGTGATGTGCCGAGAGCCACAAACGTCAGCGCAATGACTGACTCAGGAACACCCATCTCATGCGCAATGATTGTTCCGTTATCAACAAGCAGATCGGCACCGAACGCGATACATGCAGCGCCGAGCACCAGCATAACAAGCAGCTTCCAGACAGGCTCCTGATCATCCGCTGAGTCAGCGCCGCCCGCCGTTCCCGCTTCTGTAAGCTCCGTCGCCGTTCCCGCTTCTGAAGGCGAAGTCGCACCGGCTGCAAGCGAACGCTCAGCCTTGCTTGCCTTCACTGCCTGCACAATGAGCACCGTCATATAAGTCGCGAAAATTGCCAGCAAGACAATACCGAGCAGACGGCTGAAGTTACCTGATGTATAGGCGACAACCGACCAGAGGGCTGCAGCGCTGAAGAAGAAGCAAACAGGAAGCACAATCTCCTTCCTGTTGACCTTCGGCGGCTGAATGGCCATGGTAAGCGCTGCAATGAGCGCCGTGTTGCAGATAATTGAGCCGATTGCATTTCCGTACGCAATCTCGCTGTGTCCCATCACTGCAGAAGTAGATGAAACCATAACCTCAGGAAGCGTTGTTCCAATCGAAACGACCGTTGCGCCAATCAGCAGTTCAGGCACATGGAACCGGTGCGCAAATCCGCTTGCACCATCAACAAACCAGTCGCCTCCCTTGATGAGAAGCACAAGACCAACAGCAAACAGAATCACTGCCTTTAACATACATTCTCCTTTTGGCACCCGTAAAAGAGAGCCTGAAAAAAAAATAAAACCGGTCGCATAAGCAGTACCGGTTTCATCCATTTGACCATGTACTGCCGATGCAACATCTTAGTACATGAGTCTCGCATATTAAAGCAAGCCAGGTTCATCAGAACCGAGTCTGTTGACTTGCTGCGATTATTCGCTTGCTACTCCCCCATAGAGTTATTTAAAGTATACTGATATTTCAGCCGGATGTCAAAGAAAAGTGCCCCTGAAAAACAGAGACACCTTCTGAATACGAACACCTCATTACCAGTTATCAGCACAAATCTCAAAGTATGCCTGTGGATGCGCGCAGACCGGACATTCATCAGGAGCTTTGGTCCCGACCACAATATGACCGCAGTTCCGGCATTCCCAGATTTTCACTTCTCCCCGCTCAAAAACTGCGCCCGTCTCAATGTTCTTCAAAAGAGAGCGGTAGCGTTCCTCGTGCCGCTTTTCAATGGCAGCCACCCCACGGAACTTTTCCGCAAGATCATGAAAGCCCTCTTTCTCGGCAGTTTCAGCGAACCCCGCGTACATGTCAGTCCACTCATGGTTCTCGCTATCCGCTGCATCCTTCAGGTTATCCGCAGTTTCCCCCACACCATACAGTTCCTTGAACCACATCTTAGCGTGCTCTTTCTCATTGTTTGCCGTATTCTCAAACAGCGCGGCAATCTGCTCATAGCCGTCTTTCTTTGCCTTAGAAGCAAAATACGTATACTTGTTACGTGCCTGACTTTCGCCCGCAAAAGCCTCAAGCAGATTCTTCTCCGTCTGCGTTCCCTCATACTTATTCATCGTCTTTCTCCTTTGTACAGCGCACGCCACACTTATTTATGCGAAGTGTGCTTATGTGTGTACATGCATCCCAGCCTGCCGTCGTCCCAACCATGCTGCGGCGCTATGGTATCTCACTCGCCCGTAAACGGGCTTGGGGCCGATGCGTGGCTGTGCCGCCGTCAATCTGTACTACATGCACACATCAGTACACTTCAAATATACGAGTGGCGGGCTGTCACAGGAAAGAAAAAAAAGAGTATAATGAAACCATGCTCGAAATAAACCAGATAGAAACAGAACGCCTTATCCTGCGCTACGTGACAGAAGAAGATGGCGATGCCCTTTTTGGCATATTCAGTGACAGAGAAACCTGCCTCAATGATGGCGGCTACCTGCCATTGCAGGCAAAAGATGACTCATATATCAAACTGCACACAAGCATAGTCCAGGCACAGGAACACTACGCCCTTGAACTGAAAGAAACGCACCAGGTAATCGGCCTCATCCACTTCCAGAAGCAGGATCGCGCCGTCCCCTGCTACGAGCTCGGCTTTGTCCTCAACAAAGATTTCCGAAAGCGCGGATACATGACAGAAGCCCTTACCGCCACCATCAACGCGTATTTCTCTCAGACAGACATTGCACTTTTCATTGCAAGCCACATTCCTGAAAATGCCGATTCTGAACACCTCATCAAACGCCTCGGCTTCACCTTTGAAGGCAGAATCCATAAAGGCTTGCACCATGCAGAACTTGGCGCCCTCGACCTCATCAGCCACTATCTGGAAAAAACTTCAGATACACTGAACTGACAGATCATGCAGGGCGTTCCGGCTCCCGCCGTCGCTATGTTCCAGGTTCCGTACGCACTTCGTGCTCTCTCCAGCCTCCTCGCCCGCACGCGTGCTCCGGTGGCCGCTCCGCGCCTTCCACAGCGCTAACGCATCCGCTTTCAGAAAGCATCAAGACAACAGATTAGTGCTGAACAGAGACAAAGGGCTTTCTCATAATGAATAATGTCAAAGGGCTTTTAAAAGAGCGTGTGCTTTCAAGAGACGGGTGCTTTTAGAAGAGAGAATTGGGGGTAAAATACTAGAATACGAGGGTTTACCATGACTTTTCCCCAGATGCGTCATGGTAAACCAACAAATTCTAGTATTTTACCATGAAATAAAGCCTTCTTTCACAGAGATTTCAAGGTAAAATACTAATTAACGACCGTTTACCATGACATTTATGTCAAAACTTCATGGTAAAATACTAGAATTCACACAGTAACCATGACGCTTGTTTTTGTCAGTTTCACTTTTCATGGTAATGGTCAACATTCTAGTATTTTACCCCCCACTTTTTTTTCTGCTTTCCCCCGCGCAACGCGCGTTAGAGTCCGCTATTTTTGCTCCCTTTCAGAAGCAGAAACGTACCTGTTTGCCTGAAGAAGACTTCTAGACATAAAAAAAGCCACGCCCCCAAAAGGGAACGAGGCTTTCTTTGGGCAACCAGGCTTTGAAGGCCCGGTCAGTTCAGCTTACTTGCTGAGCGCTGTTGCAACGTCAGGCCGTAAAGGTGCTGGCGCACCTTTACTCCTCGAGTTGGTCGCCCGCTCCCGCGGGCTTATCGGGTTTGCCAGCAAACCCGCACTAGTTCAACTTACTTTGACAGCGCTGTTGCAACGTCGACGGCGATTGCTACAGTTGCACCAACCATCGGGTTGTTTCCGATTCCGAGGAATCCCATCATTTCAACGTGTGCTGGAACTGATGAAGAACCTGCGAACTGTGCGTCTGAGTGCATGCGTCCCATAGTATCTGTCATACCGTAAGAAGCTGGACCTGCAGCCATGTTATCTGGATGCAGTGTGCGTCCTGTACCACCACCAGATGCTACAGAGAAGTACTTCTTGCCTGCTTCAAGGCGTTCCTTCTTGTATGTACCTGCAACCGGGTGCTGGAAGCGTGTCGGGTTTGTTGAGTTACCAGTGATTGAAACGTCTACGTTCTCGTGCCACATGATTGCAACACCTTCGCGTACGTCGTCTGCACCGTAGCAGTTAACCTTTGCGCGCTCACCGTTTGAGTACGGAATCTTCTCGATGACCTTGAGCTCGCCTGTGAAGTAGTCGAACTGTGTCTTAACGTATGTGAAGCCGTTGATGCGGCTGATGATCTGTGCAGCGTCCTTTCCGAGACCGTTCAGGATGACGCGGAGTGGCTGCTTGCGGACCTTATCTGCCTTCTGTGCAATCTTGATAGCACCTTCAGCAGCTGCGAATGATTCGTGGCCTGCGAGGAATGCGAAGCACTGTGTCTCTTCGCGGAGGAGGCGTGCTGCCAGGTTTCCGTGACCAAGACCAACCTTGCGGTCCTCAGCTACAGAGCCTGGAATACAGAATGACTGGAGTCCGATACCGATTGCTTCAGCAGCATCAGCAGCGTTCTTGCAGCCCTTCTTGATTGCGATTGCAGCGCCGCAGACATATGCCCACTTTGCATTCTCAAAGCAGATTGGCTGTGTTTCTTCAACAGTCTTGTATGGGTTGATACCTGCCTTGTCGCAGATTTCCTTTGCTTCTTCAATTGAAGCAATGCCGTTCTCATTGAGAGCCTTTGTAATTTTAGCGATACGGCCGTCGTAGTTTTCAAATGTGATCTTTTCTGCCATTTTCTATTCCTCCGTACCTTATTCCTTGCGTGGGTCAATGAGCTTTACAGCGCCCTGCTCTTCAGTAGTGCGTCCGTATGAACCGCGTGCCTTATCCATTGCTGTTGCAGGATCGTCACCCTTCTTGATGAATTCCATCATCTTTCCGAAGTTCAGGAACTTGTAACCGATGATTGCGCCGTCTTTGTCTACAGCAACCTTCTCTACGTAACCTTCTGCCATTTCCAGGTAGCGTGGTCCCTTGAGCTTTGTTGCGAACATTGTTCCAACCTGTGAGCGAAGTCCCTTTCCAAGGTCCTCGAGAGAAGCACCGACCTTAAGTCCGTCTTCTGAGTAAGCTGACTGTGTGCGTCCGTAGACGATCTGCAGGAACAGCTCGCGCATTGCTGTGTTGATAGCATCGCAGACGAGGTCCGTGTTGAGGGCTTCGAGGATTGTCTTTCCAATAAGGATTTCAGAAGCCATAGCAGCTGAGTGTGTCATACCAGAGCATCCCAGTGTCTCAACGAGAGCTTCCTGAATGACACCGTCTTTTACGTTGAGTGTCAGTTTACAGCAGCCCTGCTGAGGTGCACACCAACCGATACCGTGTGTAAAACCTGAAATGTCTTTTACTTCTTTTGCCTGTACCCACTTTCCTTCTTCAGGAATTGGAGCAGGTCCGTGATAGGCGGCCTTAGCCAATGGACACATGTGTTCCACTTCTGCCGTATACGTCATATGTATCTCCTTCAATAATTGATTGAAATTCTATAAATAAAAATATAGCGAATTGTCCATAAAAAATCTATAGCAATCCGCAACTTACGGATAAACTGATTTCTGTGGATTATCCACGCGAAAAAAAACGCGGTGAACCCATAAGTCCACCGCGCTAAATTCAAATCAATTCAACTTATTTGTTGCAGAGATCCTTCAGAGCCTTTCCAGCCTTGAATTTTGGAGCGTTCTTTGCAGGGATGTTTACAACAGCCTTTGTGAGTGGGTTGTGTCCCTTGCGTGCTGGGCGCTTTGCTACTTCGAAAGTACCAAAACCGATAAGCTGTACAGAGCCGCCCTTTGCCAGTTCGTTTGAAACGACCTTTGTAAAGGCTTTTACTGCTGCTTCAGCATCCTTCTTTGTTGAACCTGTTTCTTTAGCAATTGCTTCTACCAGTTCTACTTTGTTCATACAACAATTCTCCTTTATTCGTGCGTTGCAAGAATTAACATAAGTTACTCTTATACTATAACCCACAAAATGCGATAACGCTAGCAAAATCCGAACTTTTTACGTTTTTTTTTATTGTTTTAGCCCAATTCTGTACGTTTCCGGAGCCCCAAGATAGGACTCCCTCATTTTTGCTCCCTCAGGATGGACCACAATCTTCTCAAGAACGATTCCAGGCGTTACCGGATATATCTTGAGCACGTTCAATCCGGAGGATAGAACCTCGTACACAGTGGATATGCGGATGTTGTTCTCAATACCCTTTGCCCAGAAGTACTGATTGTCACCGACGGCGAAATCAGGCGGCACGACGTTGCACAAAAGCGGCTTTCCGTTAATCTCAGCTACAAACTGCAGCTTGTTGTCCCGCGAGGCCGGATTGGACGGGTTCATGTAGAAGTCAAACGCGTACACCCCTTCTCCGCCTAAAATCATGCGGTACTCTGCAGCGGGAGCATCCGTGTACCTCTTGTAGAACGGCGTTACCGGGAAAGCCTTGACAGCAGAAAGCGTCTTGCCGTAGCCGGGAAGCTCCCTGAACGATTCTCCCGCAGTTCCGCTGTGGAAGGCGAATGCGTGGGCGGCTTCCATGGAAACGTAGCCGTTCACATCAACAAAGGTGCCTTTCTCAAAGCCCGCACGGTCGCCCGTCTCAAGGCAGGCTGCGGGAACGTCCGCGTCCACGTTGAGCACTGCAAGAATGCGGCCGCCTTTTCCGTCGTTGCCCCGGAAGGTAATGACATCTTTCTTTGTTAAAGAACGCGCTGCCTTCTCCCTGTCAATGCTGATGACGTAATTGACGACATCAGGACTTTCGTAAGCAGAGCCTGCAGCCTTTTCTATAGAAAGAAACCGTTCATTTTCAGATGAGGCAAAGCTGATTTCCAAGGCAGGCATGGTGGCACTGCAGGCGGCTGCTTTGAACACGGCGCGCGTAACTGACGGGTCTTTGAAAGCGTCAAGCGCAAAGTTCGGGTCGGTCCAGTCCTGGCCAGTGGTAACGCGCTCATCCCCTTCAAGCCAGAAGACGCAGCGTTCTTTCCGCGTAGGCTCAACGGTCATGTACACAGGATAGCGGTTCTCTGCCTCGCACCAGTTGACGAAGCCGAAGTGCTCGCTCCAGCCTTCGCCGTACCAGCGGCCGCCGTCAATCGTGTCACATTCATCAACGAGGGCACGGTCATACGCAATGCACTCCTTCACTTTGTCAGCGTACCAGGCGGCGGCAACCAGGTTGTTCTTAGCAAACCAGACGTTCTTGCCGCTGTAAAGCTGCATGCGGAGTACGTTCATGTTCGCACAGGCAGGCAGGTACACTTCTTCATAAAAGCCCGGGAAATGCTCCGGCGCTATTTCTGAACGGAGTCGCTCACAATCTGCAATTATTTTCTCTGCCTTTGCGAGCGTCTCGTCGCTTTCACCGAAGTTCACCGGATGATATGTGTCGTTCTTAAGGCTTTCGGTGCGGCGTGTGTGCGCGAGTTTTGCATATCCGTCCATGATGCTGAAGCACGTTTCCCTCTGCTCAGCGTTCAGGAACGGATACTGCGCTGCTATCCAGTCGCGCGTGTACTGCTGGATTGTATAGTCATGGCTGCTGTATTTTTCGTAATCGTACGCCAGGTTCAGGAAGTAACTCATGCTGAACTCGTTCGTCATGATGTCGCCGACGTTCACAATCCAGAGGTCCTGAATGCCGAAATCGTAGGCGTGGCACATCTGTTCCTTTACCTTGGCAAGATGCGTCGTATTGAACCACTCAAAGCTGTACGGCCATCCGTGATAGTCAAAGTGATAGTACATGCCGTAGCCGCCCTTGTGGCTTCTCATCTTTTCATCAGGCACCGTGCGCAGGTTTCCGTGATTATCCTCACAGAGCATGATGGTAACGCCTTCAAGCTCAGGATCGTCGCGCAGTCCCTTCGTCTTAGAATCGCCGTAGAAATATTCCTCTACTTCCTTATACAGGGCTATCATGCGCGGCACTTTCATGACATCAGGATTCACGTACTTACGGATAAGGTTATTCTGCGTTTTAAGGACGTCACGCAACAGCTGGATATTGTCGGCGAGCGTCGCGTTCTTCATGATTGCCGTGTCAGCCTCGCCGCGCATACCGACGGTGATGACGTTCTCAAACTTGCCGCTCCGTTTAAGGCCGTCTTCCCAGAAGCGGGTAATTCCCTCAGGATTTGAGCGGAAGTTCCATGCGTCGCCGTACACGCTTTCAGGGCCGCGGAGGTACTTGTACTCCTCGCCGTTTCTGCAGCACGGCTCATGATGGCTCGCTCCCATGATGACGCCAAGCTCATCCGCAAGTTCTGCGTTTGCAAGCCCGGGGCCGTCAAGGCTGAACTGAGCCGACCACATTGCAGGCCACATGTAGTTTCCTTTTAAACGGAGGAGCAGCTCGAACACGTGCTCGTAGCAGGCCGCGTTGAAGCCGCCGAAGCGCTTGTTGCACCAGTTACCGAAAGCAGGCCATTCGTCGTTTATGAAAAAGCCGCGGAACCGCACGGACGGCTCTCTGGAAACGCACTCTATGTCGGCGCCGAAAGAAACAGACGGCTTTTTTGCAGGAAGCAGGCCGCACCAGTCGACGAGCGGCGAAACGCCCAGGAGCTCTGAAAGATGGAACAGACCGTAAATGGTGCCGCGCTTGTCAGAACCCGCAATCACGAGCGCGTCATCAAGCAGGCGGAACGCGTACACTTCGCGCTTTCCGGAAATGGCCGCGGCAGTGTCTGCGTCTAGCAGGCGCTCAATTACTGGAGACACGCCGAGCGTGCCGAAAATGACGGCAGTGAGCGCGGCTGGTGCCTTGAAAGCGGCTGCAGCCTTGTCTGCGCCATCCGCACCGCCCACAAAAAGCGCGGGAGCAGCGCCCGTCACGAGCTCAACGTCGTGGCACACTTTGGCGGCAATCTTCTGCACGCCTGAAAACTCTTCTGCGTCTGTATAGAAATAAACTGAACTTTTGCCCTTATCGGCTGATATTGTAATCATAGCTTCATTATACAACCGCTTTGCGTTAAATGCTAGCATGGAAGTAGCGGAGACAAATCGTTTTTTTTTGACATCCCAGATTAGCAGTACTATAATTTTCAAAGATACATTGTTAAAAGTATTACACATCCTGTTTAACAGTACCAATGTTTCGAGGAGTATATTATGTATAAAAACATTACCCCCCCCCATCACCTAAACCTTTGTAAAACAATACTTTGCATGCTGTTTTATCTTACACTCATATTCAGTTTTACATCGTGTGGTAATCTTAACTTACCGAAAAAGCCTTCGGAAACAGGGAGCTTTTCATTTATCCTAAGTGATGACATTCTTGCACACCTTGAAGATGCAATCGGCTCATCAGGCTCAACAGCAATCGCACGAAGTGCGGTAACTCCGCTTATCACAGCGACAGTATCGCTTGACAAAACATCCGGCGGACAGCTTGTTAATCCAGTTTCAATAAGCGGAACACTGACATCTTTCAGAAATAAAGTACTGAGAATAGAAGATATTCCATTAAAAAAAGCTTTCATCGTCACCATTACCTTCACCGCTAACGGACTTGACATCCTGACAGGCAAAAGCTCACCTGTCACACTGACTTCAACAGAACCAGCCAACATTTCCATATCCTTGCAGTATGCATCCGGAAGCACACAATTCTACTCCGGCATGATTACAGGCACCTGGGCCTTCGATTACGGCTATAATCATGAACTATGGGCTGATGATCTGATTACATTCAAAGAAAACGGAACATTTGAAACGCACAAAATAAACTCTGAATATACAGAATGGGATACAGGAACATGGTCACTTTCAACTGATGCACAGGGACGGCAGGTACTCACACTGCATATAACCGCCTATTCAAATGACAACAGTACATGGAATAATGTTAACATCACATCTTATTACTATACTGATGTGCTTGATGACGAACTTGTCATGAACCGCTTCAAACGTGACCGTGTTGAGGAAAACGGAAGATGTAATGTCGAGTACTATGAGCCGGCAATCTACAACCATTATTACCGGGTGAAGAACGGAAACCGTGAACAGCTTGAGAATGCGACGTGGAATGCAGTTAAAAGCAATGATTACTGGGAGGAACACACCTGCACCTGGGCTTTCAACACAGACGGAACAATGGTCAACACCTATGATTCGTCACCATCAGATGCAATTTGGGAAATCATTCAGGAAGACGGCAGAACACTGCTCTACGTTAAGGTCACATGGAATCCGGATTACCAGGAGTGGTGGTACGATTACACCTCACTTGGACCTGATTTAATTCATGTAAAAGCCGTAAAACACACCACAAACGGAATAGAGGATGAGAATGACGCAGACAGTTATTACTACCGCGACATTCCGCTTGTAAAATACACCTATCACTGGAAGGTCAGTGATGAAACAACGTACACTTTCTTCGATTACTGGCCAAAAGGCAGAGAATACACAACGTTTGATTCAAGCAAAGTCAACTATATAATAGATGTTCCAAATCAGTATCTTGAACAGCAGATTCTCGGCATATATACGAGTGAAGCCATGACAGGCGATCCGGTCAAGAAAATAAGTGCAGCAGAAAATACGGCCGACCGCGAGTTCTGGGTACAGTGGGGACTTAAAGCGCACCACAACGGCACCGAAACAGAGTTCTGTCACTCCACCAGTATTCCGGCAAGCGACGTATTCCCGACCCTGACTTTCAGCGCGAATGACACGATTGCCATTCACTTTGAAGCAGACCTTTCAAAGGACATTAACGGCTGGACTCAGATTAAAATATGGCCTGAAGAAGGGGACGATCAGATTGCTTTCGGCGAGGTAGAAGTTCACACCACGGGCAGACACTTAAGTGAGACGTACCTGTTAAAAACGACAGAAGCTTCCGGTCAAAACATGTCATTTGAGTATGTCTACAATCAGGAAACAGGTCCGGTAGTTTTCAGTAACTGGAAACTTATCATTCTTGACGAAAGCAATTCATATACCATCAACTACCACTTTGGTGACCTGACGTACAGCGAATTGGCATACACAGGCTCTGACAAAACGCTGCCAACGGATATGATGTATTTCGAACAGTTCAACGGAGACATTGCACATAATCTTGAATGCGTTAAATGGTATTCAGACAGCAATCTTTCAACATCAATCGATAAATATACCAAAGGCTCAGTTACCCGGGGTACCTCTAAAGATGTCTTTCTGGATTACAAACTGCGTCTGCACCGGTACGCACCAGAAAACGGCAATATCAGCAATTATTTCCCTGCAGCAATGTTCTTAACAGAAGAACAGATTTCCTCAATTTTTTCCGGCAACTCTCCTGCTTTCACATTGTCCGCAGATTTATCTGAGTTTGCCGATGATTCAGCCTGCAATCTCACAATTGTAGATACAAGATATGATGAGTGGACACCTCTTGCAAGCAAGAAAAACATTCACCCCGGAGAGATATTCCAATTCGCTTCTACAAATCAAGTTGCAAATCCCCCTTCCATCGAGAATCTGGCAATTGACATTAACATCGGTGAATATTCGAAAGCAAAAGGAGATGACTGCACTGTCAGTGGTTTTGACCTCACTGTAACAAATTAACACAACACAGTAACAGCCGGCAACTACGACCAGCTGTTTCTGAAACAGGAGAAAGATTTTATGAAAAAGCATTTTATCAGTACATCAGCACAGTGGCTTTGCGTCCTGCTCTGCCTTTTCTGTCTGCTCGGCATAACCGCATGTGCAACCACACGGGGCGCCGCAGACACATCGTCAATAGTCGGCACCTGGGCCTACGATTACGGCTATAATCAGGAACTATGGGCAGATGACCTCATGACCTTTAATATAGATGGAACTTTTGACTCACACCTTGTGGCCCCTTACTATAGCGAATGGGACAAAGGAACATGGTCACTTTCAACTGATGCACAGGGACGGCAGGTACTCGCACTGCATACAACCGCCTATTCAAATGACAACAATACATGGAATAATGTTGACATCACATCTTATTACTATACTGATGTGCTTGATGACGAACTTGTCATGAACCGTTTTAAACGCGACCGTGTTCAGGAAGACGGTTGGCATCCTGTCGAGTACTATGAGCCGGCAATTTATAACCACTGGTACCGCGTAAAGAATGGAACGAAGGGCCAGCTCATACAGGATTCGTGGACTGTAGATAAACTCAGAACTCAAGGCTGCGACTGGGATGAAACATGGACTTTCAACGCAGACGGGACCATGACAAGTGACTGGTCAGACAACGGAACAGAAATTCTTACCGGCACATACGATCTTAAGGAAAAAGACGGCAAGACAATACTGCACCAGCAGCTTTCTTTTAACGACGGCACTACGGGCGAATGGTGGTATGAATACTCATCCTGCGGACCAGACCTTATCCGTGTAGCATTGATTAATTCCTCATCAGGCGGTGAGCTCGATGAGCCGTATGTAAATTACTACTACCGCGACGTTCCGCTCGTGAAATACACCTACCACTGGAAAGTGAATGAAAAGACAACATACACCTTCTATGACTACTGGCCCAAAGGCAGGGACTACACGCTGCCTGATGTAAACAGGCCCTATCTTTTTACAAACGTCCCTGAAGAAATACTCAACCAGACAATTCTCGGCTGGTACACAGACGAAAGCCTGTCTGGAGAGGCAGTTTCATCCATCAGCGCAAAAGGCAATACCAAAGACCGCGAGTTCTGGGTGGACTGGGGACTTCGCTGCAAGAAGAATGTCTGGGATGATGGTAACTATAACTACCAGAGTCTGTTTCCATCCACTGCATTTGCCCCGGATATGAAGTTACCTGCCTCAGGTGATGTGATTACTGCCAAAGTTACAGGAAAGATGAACGCTGTCTACTCCGGAGATTTCTGGTTCACCATGGAAGACTGGTCTGAAAACGGTGCAGGTACCTTCTATGATGAATCTACCTTTGTCCAGACAGACGAAAATGGCTGCTTTACGGCATATTACACATTTACAGTCAGGCCTGGCGTCAATATCAAAGATTTGAATAATCTGATGATGCGTGTTTCCTATGGCCCATACCAGCGTGATGATGAGTTACTCATTTCTGACGCATCAATTACCATTTTTGATGCTTCCAATGCAAAGGATACAATAACCGTCACCTATAACTACGGAGAATCTCAATATATAGAGAAATATCTCAAGGGCGAACAGATTACCCTTCCAGACTCACTTGAAACTATGGGTCAAATCTATTGGGATTATCAGTCGACTGACATTGTCAGCTGGTATGACAATGCTTCGTTAACCGGCTCACCCGTCACTGCAACTACTGCTTCCAGAGACTGTGAATACTGGGCAGAATGGAACATGCAGGGTGAACAGCATGACGGTTACTGCAATACAAGCTTCCCTGCAAAAGCCCTGTTCCCTGACTTGTCTTTTAATGGAGGGGAAACAATTACCATCCTCTTTGAAGCAGACCTTTCAAAGGACATCAACGGCTGGAGCCAGATAAAGTTCTGGGGACCATATGGCATGCTGGCATGTGGGGAAACACAAGTGAATACAAACGGTAAGAAACTGTATGCAGTCTACAATGTCGAAACAAACAGTAAATCCCCCAAAGAAAATGAATGGTTCAGCTTTGATTTTGTTTACAATCAGGAATCAGGCCCGGTCGTTTTCAGCAACTGGAAACTTGTAATCCTTGATGACAGCAATTCGTACAAAGTCGACTACCACTTCGGTGACCTGACGTACACGGAATTGGCATACACAGGCTCAGACAGAACTCTGCCGGAAGATTTGATGTACTTCGTAAATCTGAACTGGCAACTTGCTCAGCAGGAAGTTGAGAGCTGGTACGAAAACCCGTCATTCACAGGAACTCCTGTCGCAACAATTCCATCTGGTAACAGGACAGATAAATCATATTATGCAAAAATAAATTTAAAATCATGGAAAAGTGAATGGATAGATAATGGGAAACCAGTCCATGACTACAATACAGCAGTACCGGTAAAAGTGCTTGCACCAGGAAACAGTTTTAATCCTAAACCGCAAGATACAGTCTCTGTGTATTTCAGTGCAACACTATCCCACGACCTTGACGGATACGCCGGTCTGAAATTACAGGGCGATAATTTTTTTGAACAGGATTATCCCTACATAAAAACCGAAAATAAAAAACTTTCCAGAATTTTCAATATCAAAATAAACAGCAATACAGGGATTCCACCCGTTGATAATCTGTTTTTTGATTTCGGCTATTCAAGCGATGCATGTGATGAATTCATCACGTTCTCTGACATTGAGTTTGTAATCCTTGATGACAGCAATTCGTACAACATCAACTACCATATAGGTAATCAGGTTTATACAGAAAAAGCATTATCAGGAGTTGTTAAAAACCTGCCTACAACCATGAGTTACTTTGGTGATTTCCTCCAGAAACCAGATTTTAACCTTGACTGGAATCTTACCTTTGGCGGTTACACCGATAATGACGGCAGTCTGCCAGCCAGTATAGCTGCAGGGGAATCAAAGGACGTCTATCTGAAGATACTTCCAAGAATGCATGACGGTGATGCTTTTTTCTATAGCCACTTACTTGGGAATGTTGTTCTTTCAGAAAGCGATATAAACGATTTAGCAGGAAGCACAGCTCCAGTTACATTCAGGTTAACTGCAAAAACCGCACCAACACCTTCTGGGCAAGGATCCACTTTAACCATAACAAATTATGAACATGAAGAATGGGATATACAGGCTAGTGCAAACGGAACAGGCTTCACAACAAATGCAGACGGCTCATGGTCTTTAACATTCAACTTAGCATTTGCAGACAATGTCACGCAAATTCAATCGAATCCGGACAATATACTCGTTTCATTTGATTATAATTCGGAATTCTACGATGGCGAAATCACCTTTACCGATTTCAAGCTTGAACTGGTAACAGATTAACACAACACATTAACAGCCGGTCACTACGACCAGCTGTTTTTGAAATAGGAGAAAGATTTTATGAAAAAGCATTTCATCAGTACATCAGCACAGTGGCTTTGCGCCCTGCTCTGCCTTTTCTGCCTGCTCGGCATAACCGCATGTGCAACCACACGGGGCAGCACTTTTGTTGTATCTTAAGCTCTAAGCATAAAAAAAGACGCTCCCGCATGGGAACGTCTTCTCTTAAAAGCCAATCAAGCTCAGCTTACTTTGTAGCAAGGATAGCGAGCAACCTAGCGGTTGCTCTACGAGTTTGTGCGAAGCACAAACTCGCGGGCTATGTTCGCTTTTATTTAGTTGCAAGAATAGCAATGCCGGGAAGAACTTTTCCTTCCAGGAACTCGAGAGATGCACCACCGCCTGTTGAAACGTGGCTCATCTTGTCTGCAAGGTTGAACTTGTTTACAGCAGCAACTGAGTCACCGCCGCCGACAACAGTCATTGCACCGCGGCCTGTTGCTTCAGCAACGAGCTTTGCTACAGTTTCTGTTCCCTTTGCGAAAGCGTCAAACTCGAATACGCCAACCGGTCCGTTCCATACGATTGACTTAGCTGTTCCAAGAACTTCCTTGTAAGCTTCAATTGTCTTAGGACCAACATCCATTGCCATAAGGTCGTCAGGAATGTCCTTTCCGTCAACTGCAACCGGCTTTGCATCTGCTGAGAACTCAGCTGCACCAACGTGGTCTACTGGCAGGACAATCTTAACACCCTTTGCCTCTGCATCAGAAAGCAGCTTCTTTGCTGTGTCAATGAAGTCATCCTCTACGAGTGACTTACCGACTTTAAAGCCCTGAGCCTTAAGGAATGTGTATGCCATTCCACCACCGATAACGAGGGCAGAAGCGTTCTTGAGCAGTGACTCGAGAACGGCAATCTTTGAAGAAACCTTTGCACCACCGATAATAGCTACCTGTGGCTTTGGTGGGTTTTCAACCATTGGCTGGATGTACTTTACTTCTTTCTCCATGAGGAAGCCGCCGACTGAAGGAACCGGCATGAACTTTGAGATAGAAGCTGTTGAAGCCTGGTCGCGGTGAGCTGTACCGAAAGCATCGTTTACGAAGATGTCACCGTATGTTGCAAGTTCCTTTGCCATTACGTCGCGCTCTGCAGCGTCCTTTGAAGTCTCTTCCTTGTGGAAGCGTACGTTCTCGAGCATTGCAACTGCACCCTCTGGAAGAGCGTCAATTGCTGCCTTCTGGCCGAGTGCGTCAGGAAGGAATGTAACGTCCTTTCCGAGCTTCTCTGAGAAGTACTTTACGACTGGAGCCATGCGGTTCTTGCCGTTGATGAACTTTTCTGCATCTGCATCAGTCCATGTCTTACCAGCCTTTTCAGCCTTCTCCTGTGCCTTCTTTACATCCTTCTTAGGATCGCCGAGGTGGCTCATCAGAACGAGTGAACGCGGGCTCTGCTCAAGGATATATTTGATTGTTGGAAGTGCAGCCATGATACGTGTATCATCCTGTACCACACCGTCTTTCATAGGAACGTTGAAATCAACGCGCATAATGATGCGTTTGCCTTTCAGGTCTACATCTTTTACTGTCTTGATCATTGAAAAACTCCTTGCCCCGATGCAGAACGCGCGGGGATTTGATATCTATAAAAAAATATACACATTTCGCGTCATAAAGTGAAGTACCCAGCAGGCTATTTCTGACAGTAATAT
>JAGHRS010000008.1 GCA_018066285.1 Candidatus Treponema caballi | reverse complement strand
CCTAATTTTTAGTATATACTAGGTTTTGGGTAATTAAAAGGTATAATTCTTACGCCACCATATAAATCTCATCTTCCAGTTCTTTCAACGCTGCAAGATAATTCTGCTTACCGCCAAAAATATTTACAATTTCCGATGGTGTTCCTAAATCCTTTAATGGTTCAACTGTAAGGACCTTCATATCTTCGATATTTTCAATTCCGGTTTCTGCGTATTTTTCGAGCAATGCGTTCAAAACATTTCTTGCCTGTTCACCGTACTTAGTCCAGTAATTGCGCTTACGAACATTTTCTGCACGTTCTTTCCTTGTTAGTGCTGGAGCATCCCAAGCAATGTGACAGATTAAATCAAAGATATCTAAATCTGATTTTATTTCTTCTTTTAATTCTTCAAAAATCAGTCCCTGGTTTTCCAGTTCCTGAATGATTATCTTTTTCTTTTCTGCATCATTCCAGGCCTGCAGGAAGCTGTCCAACGAACGGTAAGAAGTAAGGATTCCAGTTTTTGTGTATTCTTTTAAACTGCAGGTAATAAGTTTTCCGTTTGCATCAAGAAATTGTCGGCGTTCACTAAGAACACTTACATCAACTCCAGCTACATAGATTTTCTTTCTGCCATACTCAGGCTCATCTTCCCCCAAGATGCAAGGCTCGTCATTATATCCATAAACTTCTTCTTCAAAAACAATGCCTTCACCTGTAACAGGGTCAATCTGTTCTTCGCCAGTTCCTTCATCAATCATATCTTCAGAAAGTGAATCGTCCTGCCGAGATTCTTTAATTTTTACAGGAGCTCCATCAAAATCTTTATCTGCAAATTTATCTGTAACATTTCTAAAGTCAATGATTGTAAAATACTGTTTTCCGTAATCTTCATTGATTCGTGTTCCACGACCAATTATCTGTTTGAACTCGGTCATAGAACCAATATTTTCATCAAGACAAATCAATTTACAAGTCTGTGCATCTGTACCTGTACTCATTAATTTGGAAGTTGTGGCGATTACAGGAAAGCGGCTTTCGGGATTTATAAAATCTTCCAGATATCCTTTTGCAACCGGATCATCACCTGTAATGCGAACCACATATTTATCAGATTTTGCAGTAATCTCTTCAGGTGCATATTTTAACAGAGCCTGTCGCATTCGTTCTGCGTGTTCAATATCAACACAGAAAACAATCGTCTTTGACATTGGATCAGAGTTGGTAAGATATTCCATTATTTTTTTAGCAACAAGATTTGTTCTTTCATCAATTACGATGTTTCGGTCAAAGTCTTTTGTGTTATAAAGACGGTCCTCTACAAGTTCGCCGTCAATATCAGTTTTACCACGCTCTGGGCGATAACCTTCCAAATCAACATTCATTCCAACACGAAGAACCTTATATGGAGCAAGGAAGCCATCATCAATTCCCTGCTTAAGTGAATATGTATAAAGTGGCTCGCCAAAGTATTCAATATTTGAAAGTGCCTTTGTTTCTTTTGGAGTGGCGGTCATACCAATCTGTGTTGCAGAAGTAAAGTAATTAAGGATTTTGTGCCAGGCTTTGTCTTCATCAACTGAACCACGATGACATTCGTCTACAATAATGAGATCAAAGAAATCCGGGCTGAACTGTTTGTAAGCATCAGTTTCATCATCATAATTTGTAAGTCCCTGGTAAAGTGCCAGATAGATTTCATATGATTTATCAATTTTTTTATGCTTGATGATATGACACTTATCTTTGAAATGCTTGAAATCACCTTTTTTTGTTTGAGTAATAAGATTATTTCTATCAGCTAGATAAAGGATTCGTTTTTTACAGCCTGATTTCCAGAGACGGTAAATAATCTGAAAGGCTGTATAAGTTTTACCAGTTCCAGTAGCCATTACTAAGAGAATGCGGTTCTGTCCGCGGGCAATGGCTTCTACAGTTCTATTGATTGCAATCCGCTGATAGTAACGAGGAGAGCGGCCATTGGAATCAAAAAAGTAAGATGAAAGAGATGTTTCTTCTGCTTCTTTAGTCACGATTCCATTGTATTTTTTATAGCATTCCCAAAGTTCATCTGGAGTCGGGAAGTAATCTAAATCTGCATTTTCTGTAACTGTATTTCCACAGTTTTTTCGATATTGAATTACAAAACCATCACCATTACTACTAATTGCCACAGGAATATCAAGAATTCCTGCATATTCCAAAGCCTGCTGCATTCCAGCTCCGACAGTATGATTGTTATCTTTTGCTTCAACAACAGCAACAGGAATATTAGGTTTATAATAGATGATTATATCAGCACGTTTTTGCTCACCACGTTTTGTCTTTTTTCCTTTTACAAAAATACGGCCTGCTGTAAAAGATACTTCTTCCCTTATCTGAGTCTGCTTGTTCCAGCCAGACTGTTCTATTGCGGGAAGAATGTATTTTGTGATTATGTCACGTTCAGAAAGAGATTTCTTACCATCCATAGTAACAGTATACCATGAAAGTAAGAGTTTCATCCATTTTTACTTCTGCCTGATCCACACGGCCATCTCGCCTTTTCCGCGGTTGGCCCAGGCGTAGTATGGAATCCAGATGAGGCGGACCTGTTCTGCGCGTTCTTCTGTTTCATCAGTGTATGGTGCATAAAGCGGCGTATCAGCCGGTGTGGACTCACCGCACACAGCTCCTGCTATCCGGTAGCCTTTTCCGGTAATGACACCGACACCGTTCAGCATGTCTTTCTTGAATTCGTAGCTGAAATCTGTATCATCGCGAAGGAACAGGCGATAAAGCCCTTCCCCGTTGTCAGCGCTTTCAAGCGTGTAGACGACAGGGCCGCGCATGACGGCAACCTTTCCGTTTTCTGAGCGTACAGCCGGGTTTGCAGCCATTTTTACCACCGGCATATCGAACGTCAGCTCAAGCGTATCCTGACGGAACTGGCCCCTGATATACAGATAACCTTCGCTTACAGAAAAGCAGAGGACATCGCCAGCAGCTGAAGGACAGCAGATTATCTGTCCTGGTGCAGGAAGGTCACAGTGCGCGCCGTTTACTGTAAGCGTCACTCCCTTTCCCCATGATGTCCACGACGGTATGCGTACGGCAAAAGCGTGTTCCGCAGTATCTGATGAATCTAGCGTGAAAGTGACAGCCTCTTCCCACGGATAGCGCGTCTTTTCTACAACTGACAGTGTCCCGAACTGAGCAGAAGAACTCATGAACAGGTCGGCAAAGACAGCGCCCTTGTATTCGTGGAAAGCGTACTTTTCAAGGGAAGCAAGCAGACGCGCGAGGTTTGGCGGACAGCATGCACAGCCAAGCCATTCTGGTCTGACAGGCTTTACGTGGCTTTTGCCGGGGTCTTTGGCAGAAGCTTCGGGCAACACCTGCAGCGGGTTCACGTAAAAGAAGTGCCTGCCGTCAAGCGCCATGCCATCGAGTACCGTATTGTAAAGCGCACGCTCCATTATGTCGCCGTACTCACCGCGTGTTTCATTCTTAAGCATGTTCCGCGCAAAGAACATGAGCGCTACGGAAGCACATGTCTCACAGTACATGGTGTCATCAGGCAGGTCGTAATCAAAGGTGAACGACTCACCCGTCACTGTAGAGCCGATGCCGCCTGTAATGTACATCCGCTTATCAACGATATTGCGCCAGATCTTACGGCACGCTTCATACATCCGGCTGTTACCGGTTGCTTCAGCGACGTCTGCCATGGCAGTACACATGTACATAAGGCGAACTGCGTGTCCTTCAGCCGTATCCTGAGCGTAAATGTCTTTATGCCATTGAAAGTAGCTGAGGGGAAAATGGTCCACTCCATTAAGGAGCGCTATATAGTTTTCTTCAGAACTGCGCTGCTCCCTGAAAAAGTCAGGGTTCTTTCCCCGTTCTTCAAGAAAATGCTTTGCCAGTTTCAGATAACGTTTTTCTCCTGTTGCGTGATACAGCTTCATCAGGCCTATTTCCACTTCTTCATGACCGTCTGCTCCCGGATGCGCCATTTCTTCCGGACTGAACCAACGGTAAATGCAATCCGCAAGTTTACGGGCTGTTGCAAGTACTGTCTCATTTCCGGTTGCTTCATGATAGGCAACGGCTGCTTCCATGAAATGCCCCGCACAGTACAGTTCGTGGCTTTCTGCAAGGTCACGGAATTTGCGCTGGGGAGCTTCTATGGTGAAATATGTTGAAAGGTAGCCGTCATCTTCCTGTGCATCAGCAATAAGGTCAACGACGCTGTCTGCAAGTTTCTGAAGTGCGGCATCAGGCTTTTCCTTAAGCGAATATGAAACAGCCTCGAGCCATTTATATACATCACTGTCCTGGAAAACCCAGCCGTAATGATGGCCCTGAGAGCGGCCTGCGGCTATCCTGAAGTTTTCGATGCAGTGGCTTTTTTCGTTTGGTATGGTGTCGTCATTGCGTTCCCGTTCTATATTGACCGCAATTTCATCGTTGAGAACCTTCCACTGATAGGGAATCATTTCTTTTCTGACAAGTTCTCTGTATTTTGAAAAAAAAGTATCAGTAATCTGTATGCTGTTCATGAATCTGACTTTCCATTGTCTGTATTTTTACAAAAAAAGAGCCATGAGCTTGTGTCCTCATGGCTCCCGATAAACTTTCTAAAGAATCAGCTTACTTGCCGAGGATACCGTCAATGGTAGCCTGTGCTTTTGCAGCTGCCTTCTCTGGTGTTGAAGCACCAGTCATGACTTCGTTGAATGCAAGTGAAAGAGCATCTGAAATCTCTGGCCATTCTGGAAGAGGACCACGTGCACCAGCGTATTTCATCTGATCGACGAATACTGCGTATACAGGGTCATCACCGAACTGTCCTTCAGCGATTGTTGAGTCTGAAGAAATGTAACCCATGTTGTTCATCATGTAGAGACAGGTGTCGCGTGATGTTGCATACTTGAGGAACTCAATTGCTGCATCTTCGTTTCCACCTGCAATGACTGCATAGTTCTCACCGCCAAGACCAGAAGCCTGTACCTTATCCATTGGGATTGGAGCAACATTCCAGTGCATGTCAGGAACTTCTGAACGCATTGTAGGAATCTGCCAGGTACCGTTGATCATCATGGCAAGGTTGCCAGAGATGAACTGGTTCATTGTGTCACCCTGAGTCCAGTTGATAGCCTCAACAGTCATGCCGTTAGACTGAACCATCTTCTGAACCTGTGTAAGTGCCTTTATTCCGTTTGGAGTACCAATTTCATATGATGTAGCACCTGTTGACCACAGCCATGTCAGGAAATTGAACGTTCCTTCCTCGTTCTGCAGTGAACTGTGTGCGAAACCAGATACAGTTCCCTTTGTGCACTTTGCAGCTGCATCAAGAAGTTCATCCCATGTCTTTGGTACTGAAACACCAGCTTCTTTCAGCATGTCTTCATTGTAGAAAAGAACGAGGTCGTTGCTTCCGAATGGAACACCATAGAGGCGGCCATCGAGCGTACATGAGTTTACTGGTCCCGGATAGTATGTGCTTACATCAAACTTGTCTGTAATATCAGCAAAGATACCCATGCTTGCATATGAGGCGTGGTCTGGGTTATCCAGAATAACAAGGTCAGGAAGCTCTGCTGCTGCAGCACCGATTGAAAGCTGCTTCTTGAAATCTGCGAAAGGTACGTACTTTGCACTTACCTTGATATTGCTCTGCATGTTGTTGAACTCTGTAATGATATGATCCAGAGACTTCTGATGACCAACTGTTTCCCAATAATACCAGATAACAACTTCGCCAGCAGGTCCCTTTGCTTCTGCAGGAGCAGCCTTTGCATCTTTTTTACCGCCTGCAAAAACGCAGAAGGCAAGGCTCAATACCATTAAAACCATCACAAATCTTTTCATGATAATCCTCCTTTTTTTGATTTCATATAAGATTGTAATGTTATTCTAAGTCCACCTTTTCAAAGGAAAAAATCGGAAAAATCTTTAAAAAGGTGGACAAACCTAAACTGTTTCCTCTTTTTTTTCGGGAATTTCTGCAGGAAATGTCACCCTTATTTCAGTTCCCTTTCCGGGAGCTGAAGAAACGGCGACGCTTTCCTGTCCATTGCAATACACATGCAGACGCATCAGTGCATTGTACATTCCAATTCCGAGAGCACCCCTTTCCTGCTGCCATGAAAGCGAGTTTATCTCGCGTACAAGGCCCTCGTTCATGCCCTTTCCGTTGTCGCGGATGACGATGGAAAGGAAGCCTCCCTCAAAATTCATCTCAACATCAAGGACAGAAACACCTTCCGCATTCTCAAAGCCATGGATTATGGCGTTTTCTACAAATGGCTGAATGAGGAGCTTGTGCACAGGAATGTCCAGAATCTCATCAGCAACGTTGATATTACATTCAAACTGATTCTTCAGCCTGTACTGCTGCAGATATATATAGCGCTTCAGCCACTCAATCTCATCCCGGATGGTGACAATCTTGCTGCTGTTGCTTATTGCATAGCGCAGGATATTTGCAAGAGAGCTTATGGCATTGCTCATGTCATACTCTTCCTTGTCTATTGCCATCCAGTTGACTGTATCAAGCGTATTGTAAATGAAATGCGGGTTTATTCTTGCTTCAAGCATGCGGATTTCTGCCTGTTGACGGTTCTCAGTCTCTTCCTTTTCCTTCTGGATGGCAATCTCAAGCCGTGCAATCGTCTTGTTGTACTGAGACACTATGGAAACAATTTCAGGCGGCATGTCCTTATCTATGGATACTGCATCAGGCAGGCTTCCCTCTTTTGTACGCCGCATACCCTGCACAACATCGCGGATGGAATGCGTCAGCTGCCCAGATATGTTCCATATGAACAGCAGAGTAATCAGGAGCGAGGCAAGGCTGATCAGCATGGAAACGAGCAGGTTCTGCCTAATGTTTCTGGCATTTTCTGAATTGTCGGTGACATGAATAATTGTCCAGCCTGTTTTTTCATCTACATAAGAATAGACAGCATGCGTTTTTGCCGTTTCATTTATATCAAAAGTTTTTCCAAGCAAGGTTTTTTCCGCACTGGATATGATGGTGCCGTCTTTTCCCAAAAGAAGCGCGTAATTATCCGCTCCCATGGTATCTGGCTGGATTATGTCTGAAAGCACTGCTTCATCAAGCGACAGAATGACGATGCCGCACTGTTTCTCAAGCTTTTTCCAGTCAATGACTCTGTGTGCAAGATGAAACAGGTAATGGTCTTTGTTTATGAACGTCGTTGCGTACTCTGTCTGATACAGGTGCATCTTGTTGTCGGCTGACACTTCTGTGTACAGTTCATCCTGCATCATGCTGAAGTTTCCGAGCCATGAGTTTTCATAAGTCGCAGGCGTCAGAGTGTCGTAGGTTATGACTTTCCCGTTTTCACTTATTATGGTTATTGATTTGATATATTCCTTTGAGTTCAGGATAGCGCTCATCTGCCGGCGCATCTGATTCGTCGTAACGCTCGGCTCTGTATCCGTATTTATGTTGTCGAGCCAGGCAACAAAATCGTCTCCCGTCCACAGCTGGTACATGACATCCATATAGGAGTCAAAGCTCAAGTCAAGGTTTTTCGCTGTCTGGGCAAGGTTTATCTGGGTAAGCTGTTCTGTATTGTCATTGAGGATATGAGACACATGAAACGCAGAATACGCAAGCAGTACCAGAACCTGTACCGTTGTCAGAATACCGAAATATACTAGAAGTTTTAGCCTGAAACTTAGCTTCTGATTCCTTCTGCGTTCCATATGTCTTATTGTAGCATGATTATCCCTTTACTGCACCGCTTGTCATACCGGCAATGATATATTTCTGCATGAAAATGAATATTATTGCTACCGGGATGATGGTGACTATGGCGAAAGCGGACAGATAACTCCACTTGGTACCATATTGGCCCATAAAGTTGAATATTCCCGCTGTTATAGGCCGTTTAGGCTGGTCAAGGATGAACGTCATGCCGTACGCAAGGTCGCCCCATGCATACAGGAACGAGAAGATGGCGCATACGACGACACCAGGCATGGCAACAGGGACGAGGATCCTTATGAATGCCCCGAAGTGGCTGCAGCCGTCAATATAGGCAGCTTCTTCCAGTGACTTTGGAATGGATGAGAAGTAATTCTTCAGGATAAGCACTGAAAAAGGAATGCCGATCGTTGCATCTGCAAGGATGGCTGCTCCCCACGTGTTGTACAGGTGCAGTTTCTTGAACATGATGAACATTGGCGTAAGAAGTACTGAAACGGGAAGCATCTGCGTTACAAGAAAGCCCAGCAGGATTGTCTTCCTTCCCTTGAACTTGTACGAACCGATTGCATACGCGGCAGGAACGGCGAGCACAACGGCGATGAGCATTGCTCCCAGAGAAATGACCAAACTGTTTCCGAAAGACTGGAACATGTTGAAGTCGCCTGTCTCAACCTGAGCTGCATAGGACTTCTTGTTGAGCTCATGCGGATAGAACGTCGGCGGATACTGGAAAATCTCTGCCTCTGTCTTGAGTGAGGTATTAAGCATCCACAGAATCGGAAACAGGATGACCAGGAGAATTACCACAGCAAGAACATTGGTTCCTGTTGCCTTTACATCAATTGAAGCGTGCTTATCTTTCATTTTTTCCTTCTCCCTGCATTGTTATTTTAAGATAGAGGATGCCGACCAGAAGCAGGACTACCAGGAGCACATTGGCAACTGCGGAACCCATACTGTACTGGAACTTCTCAAATGACAGCTTGTATGAATACGTTGACATGAGATGCGTCGAGTTGACCGGACCGCCGCTCGTCATGACCCATACAAGATCATATACCTTGAACGTGTAGATGAATCCCAGAACGAGTATTGATTCTATTGTTGAGCGCATGAGCGGCAGTGTTATCTTGAAGAACTTCTGTACTTTGCTGGCGCCGTCAATGGAAGCGCTTTCATACAGCTCCTCATTGATTGAGGTCAGTCCAGTTGATATGAGGATCATGTTGAACGGAATACCGATCCAGATGTTAGTTATGACGACAGCTATCATTGCGGTCTTCGGGTCAGTAAGCCACTCAATGTTCTCAGAAATGATGCCTATTGCCTGAAGGAAGTAGTTTATGATGCCTACTTTAGTAGAAAACATGAACTTGAACATAAGACTCGTAATGGTCATTGGAATCATCCACGGAATCATGAGAAGACCGCGGATAGGCTTGGCAAACTTGAACTTTCTGTTGAAGAACAGCGCAAGCGCAAAGCCGATGATGAACTGAACGATAAGACACGATACCGTGAATACAAGAGTGTTCTTCAAAGACTGCCAGAACACTGCGTCCTTAAACAGAGTACTGTAGTTCTTCAATCCGATAAAAGCCTTTTCGCCTTTCACCAGGTTGCGTACAGTTACGTTCTGCATGCTTAATATGATATTGCTTACAATCGGATATCCGACAAATATGAGCATATATATGACAGCAGGCAATGCAAACAGCAGCCCTGCCTGTTCATGTCCGAATGCTGATTTTAAATTGCGTTTCACCAGAATCCCCCTTATTTTTTACTTGCATTCTCTTAGTGTCATAGTAAGGCGGGGTTTTGAATATCAGAAATATGAAAAATCTTTAAAAAGGGGGAACAATCTAAAGTTATTTAACGGTATTACGGTAGGCCCGCGGCAGCAGTCCCGTCACTTCGCGGAACACTTTTGAAAAGTACTTTGTATCGGAATATCCGACTGCTTCACTTATTTCATAGGTCTTCATGTCAGTCGTACACAGAAGTTCCTTTGCCCTCTCGACGCGGACATTCCTGAGGTATGTGGAAAAGGATATGCCCGTTTCCTTCTTGAAAAGCGTTCCAAGATATTCAGGCGTAACATTCAGTTTGCTTCCAATGACATCAAGCGTTACGCCCTGGCGCAGGTTTTCCGTCACATAGCGTTTCGCCTTCTTTATGAGCAGCAGTTCATCATCCTCACCGGGATTTCCCTCAAGCGTCTTGAACAGCGACTCAGATGCATCCTCCAGTTCTTCCCTTACCTTGGCACTCATAATCATGTTGAGCAAAGCCTGCTGTTCTACCTTCTTTGCATTGGCATTGCCTATCTCCTTTGCCATTGCAATGACAACCCACAGGAAACGGACGTAACATTCCTTTATTTCCTTGGGAACATACACGTGTCCGTCCCTGAAGCACTTGTGGAAATCTGCCATGACTTCCCGGGCAACATCCCATTTGCTTTCAGCGACCGCAGTCTTTACTTTTGAATCAAGCAGGATGGGATATATGCATGAATCTGTCTTTACTTTCGTGATTTCAGGATACAGGATGAGCTTTCCGCACTCAAAGGATATGTTCCAGTCCATGTACGGATACATTCTGTCAAGTTCAGCAGCAAGAGTATCAATTCCAGAAGCAACGTTCCACACTATGGAAGCCCTTTCCAGCGGGAACTGACTGAGCGCTGTCATCATCCATTTTTTCAGGTCCTCAAAATCAGCACACCTGTACACAACAGCGACAACGGCCTGCTTTGATCCGCATTCAGCAAGAGTAAACTTGAGCTCATCCTGAGTGCGGTACGACGCAAGGAATTTGCTGAAATCACTTTTGGCCGTTTCAGCAGAAGCGTCATAGTCGTTTCCCAGATACAGGCAGACAAGAATGAACTTTCCGTCGTTTTCCACGCCATAAGTATTAGAAAGGTACTTCTTTATATCATCTGAAAGTTCTATGCGCCTGTTGATGATGTCTGAGAACATCTGGCTGATGGTGCCTATCTCCGCGGGTTTCCGCTTTTTCTCAGCGTCTACCTGTGCGGTGACATTCTTCATAGCCTGGGAAAAGTCACCAAATGAAAGCGGTTTAAGCAGATATTCCGTCACTCCAAGCTTCATGGCCCGTCGCGCATAATCAAACTCTGAATAGGCGCTGAGCACAATCACCTTAACCGGCAGTTTTTCCTCCACCGCCCTGGTAATCATCTCAAGACCGTCCATTTCAGGCATGCGGATATCGGTAATGACGATGTCCGGCCTCTTTGACCTGATGAGCTCAAGTCCCTGAACGCCGTTTTCAGCGGTTCCGACAACTTCATAGTCGCTGCTGAGACGTGCAGTCAGTTTTTCAAGGCCTTCGCGGATTCTGAATTCATCCTCTACAATCAGAACTTTCATTACGTACTAGTATACCACAGTTTTACCGGATTGGCGGAATTCCGCTTTTCCTGTACCATATATTCATGAGCAAAGCCCCGGAGCAAAACGTTCTGCAGTCTGAAAACCCAGATTTCCTCACATCCCAGATCATCACGTACATAGGGAACAAGCGCGCGCTTATCGGAGACATTGAGAAAGAGCTCATTTCATGCAAGAAGGAGCTTGGAAAAGAGCGCTGCACGTGCGTTGACCTTTTCTCGGGCTCCGGCATCGCTTCCCGTATGATGAAGAAGCACGCTGATGTGCTCATTGCAAACGACCTTGAGCAGTATTCATACGTGCTCAACTCCTGCTACCTGACGAATACGTGCGATTTTGACAGAAAGGCATATGATGCGTTCAAGGCTGACATTGACAGGGAAATGAGCATGCGCTTTGAAGCAGGCGGCGCTTTGAAGGACGCACGCCCCATAGAAGGCATTATTGCACAGAACTATGCCCCGAAGGATGATGAACACATCCAGAAGGGAGAGCGCGCCTTCTACACGCGGGAAAATGCGCTCAGGATCGACACGTACAGAGCCCTCATTGAAAGCGTAGTCACTGACAGAAGCATGAGGCGCTTTTTCCTCGCCCCGCTCATTACCGAAGCTTCAATCCACACTAACACAAGCGGCGTTTTCAAAGGCTTTTACAAGGACACAAAAACGGGGCTCGGGTGCTTCGGCGGAAGCGGACGGAACGCACTTTCACGCATCTGTGGTCAGATCACGCTGCCGGAACCCGTATTAAGCGCATTCGACTCAGATGTCCGCCTTTTCCGTGAGGATGCCGTCATGCTTTCAGGAATGCTCGGCAACATTGACATAGCGTACCTTGATCCGCCGTACAACCAGCATCCGTACGGTTCAAACTACTTCATGCTGAACCTTATCCTCAACAACAGGATTGACTGCCCCGTAAGCCGCGTGTCGGGCATCCTCTCAAACTGGAACAGGTCGTCTTTCAACAAGGAACGGTACGCGCTCGCTTCCCTTGAGCAGATTATCAGGCAGCTTGATGCAAAGTTCATCATCGTCTCGTACAACTCGGAAGGCTTCATCAGCTTTGATGAAATGCAGCAGATGCTGGGGCGGTATGGAACGGTAAAGACAACGGCACTCAACTACAATACGTTCCGCGGCTCACGGAACCTGAAGAACCGGCCCATACACGTTAACGAGTACCTGTTCACGCTCAGGAAAAACTGAAAAAGCCGGTTCGGCTGTCAGCGGGCATCTTCGCCCTTCATTGAGACTTTATTCTCATACATGTCTGTATCAGCGCGTTTGAAAATGTCTTCCACCGTACGGTCTTTTTCCGGGATGAATTCTGCCATGCCGGACGCAATTGATATTTTTTCAGTATCAGGTACATCCGCAGTTTTCAGCTGCTCCATCTGCACCTTCATTGTCTCAAGCAGAACATTGCGGTTGATGTAATCTTCGTTTGTCAGCAAGGCAAGAAATTCATCTCCGCCAATCCTGAATACCGGTGACTGTTTGAACGTATGGCAGATAAGCCTTGAGCAGTTGATTATGTACACATCTCCTGCCTTATGACCCATGACATCATTTATTGTTTTCAGATTGTTGATGTCAAACATTGCAATGGCAAAGTGGAAATCAGGTATCTTCCTCATTGAGAAAAGCATATCCCGCGCCATTGCATCATAAGCCATACGGTTCTTTACATGCGTAAGCGAATCTATACGTGTTATTTCAGTCAGCTGCCTGTTAAGCTCATCCAGGTTCAGTTTCTGGCGGTATCGTTCAAACGCAATATTGAGGCGCTGCTGGTACCTTGAAAGGAAATGTCCGTCAATTTCTGCATAACAGTCAGTCATTATGAAATAACCATAAGTTTCCTGCTGACTATGTATTGGCAGGAATACGTACAGATGTTCCTTATCATCTTCCCTATGATCGGGAATAAGTTCGCGTGAAGAAAAATCCCTTACTTCTGATATGCGTCCGTTTTCCATGGAGATGGCCGCATGCATCGTACTGCTGTAACCGTCGGAATCAAGCGTTACGTTTGAGTCATAGATGGACATTTCATAACCCGGGTTCAAAGCCAGATGAAAGGAATTTCCTTCGTACTTGAACTCGTAATCAAGTGCGGCCTTCAGGTTTTCATGAATATCCTCATACTTCCTGCCGGTCAGAAGCATCCGTTCCAGATAGTTGAGTTTTCTGTCAAGCTGGGTATCTGCATTCTTCTGCATGTAATGGTCACGGCAAAGCTTACGCCGCAGGATATCAATTTCCTTTGTTTTTGACGAACAGCAGCTTTCGCTTATGACAAAACGGCTTGGTATTATCAGTTCCATTTCACGCGGTCTGCCTGATGCAACATCAAGGATAAGCTTCGCAGTTTCACTTCCAAGCACCGCATAATTCTGATTTACTGATGAAATTGAAGGAGCATAAACCTGCGCATCAAAAAGATTGTCAAATCCGGTGACAAATACATCATCCGGTATGGAATAACCATGCTCCTGAAGGGCAAGACAGGTATTCATTGCAAGGCCGTCATTTGCACAGACAAACGCATCAGGCAGTTCCTTTCCGGATTCACACCATTCGTTTATAAAGGCAATCGTACGTGCGTTTTCCCAGTTTGTATAGAAAACCTGACTGTCATCAAAAGCATTGCCATGTTCCTTCATGACTTCTTTCAACACATCAAGCCTTAGTTTTGAGTCAGCGTTTTCTTTTGAGCCGGCAAGAAAGAAAGGATGCGTAATGCCATGTTCGTCTGCAAGATGCTCACACAGAGCACGCATACCTGTAACATTGTCTACGCCAACATAATACAGACCGTCAAACTTAATTCCGAGCGAAATGGCGGGAATTCCAGCCTTACGGCATTCATTCACTATGTAGTCTATCTGATCATTGAATTCAAGTCCGTTTGAAAAGATGACTGCTGCGGTAAAGTCTTCAAGATGGGGAAGACGCAGAATATTGAATTCACCGTTGCGGTCTTCCGGCGTGCTTGCCCAACTTGGATAACAGAGAAAAAGATATGTGTCTGTTACTGAACCTTTCAGTGCTGCTGAAAAGCCCTCAAAATACTGAGATAAAATCTGAGATGCCCAGCCAGATGCAAAAACCGCTATCCGATTCTTCATACAAGTACACTATAAAATACTTTTTCAAAGATACAAAATAATAATTTACGGTTTATAGCACACTTATGTGTTTATTTTCATATTCAATCAATACGGGTTAGGATATACCATCCATCACTATCAAGTACGGTGTGATAGTCAGAAGCACCTTTCTCTTTTACATAGAAATGCTGAATATAGTTCATTGGGTTGTTAGTGTAAGAATCGCCATTAGTATAACTTACAGTACTGATTGTGTCAGGGAAATAGATACATTTGACCCAGGAACTATATGATGTACCGCCGCTGCTTCCAATAGTGACAGAGGACAATGAAGAACAACAGCTTTGACCAGATGCAGCAGATGCTGGGCCGGTACGGAACGGTAAATACAACGGCACTCAATTACAATACGTTCCGTGGCTCACGGAACCTGAAGAACCGGCCCATCCACGTGAACGAGTACCTGTTCACGCTCAGGAAAAGCTGAAGTTCCCGCAATTACATTGCATCGTTAATCTTTCTGATAACAACCCGGTAGTAGATGGTAAAGCCTGTCCAGAACAGCAGGTAGATTATAATGAACACACCAAACCAGATGGCCGTACTCTTGAAATTGTGCGGGAACCAGTTGCAGATGAAGCCGCATATGTACATCACAACAGATGTAATGATGAAATGAACGGCCGTCTGCCTGAGTAATCCCCAGTTTTCCATTTCAAAAATCACGGATGAAGCAGCAAACGTCATGCCGATGATGCCGGTCATTATATACTGGATGACGACCAGGGACAGCTGCGCTCCGTTTCCTGAAATGAGCAGCGGATTAATCGGGTAGAAAACACCTTTACCAGCAAGCAGGGAATTGATGATCAACATCGTCTCCCCAATGAATACTCCTATCATGAAGCCTAAAAGGCCTCTTTTTACTATTTCCTTAAACATAACTCACCTCTGATCCTGCTGACAAAACGACGGGAAACAACAGCATATTCACCATTGTTCAGATTGACGCGGATGACGCCACTCAAGGACATATCAAGTCCCTCTGCATTATCAAAATTAACGATATCCGTGTTGGATATACGGATGAATCTCGTCCAGCCGCATTTCTTTGCCAGTTCCTCAAATTCATACAGACGCATTTTGAAGAGCAGTGTTTCTTTCCGGATCTGAACAAAGACCTTCTTATCCTGGCTGAATATCCTGAATATGTCTGATGGCTTCAGCTGAATGCAATAGTCTCCATCCCATCCGTTAAGCAGAACTGTTCTGCCATCCGGGTTGAACATGCTGATTTTCTCTGCCAGTTCCATAATGCCGGATGTTTTTTCCTCTGCATGAATAACACAGAATGGCTCAGTACATCTCTCGATTTGTATTTCAGTTTTCAAAACCACCTCTCTGATGAACGACAATCTGGCAGTATGCCTACTGTAGTGTTCTGAATCCAATTGTAAGAAGAGGAGATGAGTTTGTATAGGCCTGATACCGGTCTTTCTCGCTTCCTACAGGTCCTTCGCAGCGCCCTCCGAACTCAATGACAAACGCGGTTGATGCTGCATACTGGAACTCAAACCCGCCGCCAAAAGACAGTTCAAGCATAGGAGCTCCTTCTGCAAATCCGTAAGTTTCATCTCCCCACAGGCCAATTCCCGCTCCCATGAAACCGTAACTCCGCACTTTGAACAGAGAGCAGTCTGTAACACCGCCAATCATGAGCTTATCCCCGATGATGCCTTCTCCGAACTTCATACCGTTGCTGTCAGTAACAGTATTTCCATAGCCACCGAGAGTGATGCAGTCACGAAGTACAAAACCATTTTTGCTTTCTTCCACAAGGGCAAAACCGAACTCACCGAAACCACCGGATCTGTTGCCTTCACAACTCCAGAATCCTCCGCTGACGAACGTACCTTCTGCAAAGCTCATGTCCTCTGCAAAACCAACGCTGCACATAAGTGCGACCAAAAGTAAAAAAACTGTAACTCTTTTCATGGTTCTGAGTATAACTGAGCAGTTCCCGCCTGTACGCTTTTCAGCGACAGGTGGTCATTTTTCGGGATAAGTGGCAAATCTTTAACAATACTAAAGTACTTGCATTATTTTTAAAGTTACGCTACAATGAAAATATCAATAATAAAAGGAGTCTATCCATGGCAAAGAAAGATCTTGACTGGTCAAACCTGTCTTTCGGATATATCAAGACAGACAAGAGATTTGTCGCTAACTTCAAGGACGGCAAATGGGATGATGGAACCATCACGGATGATGATAAAGTCGTCATCAGCGAATGCGCAGGTGTACTTCAGTACGCACAGACATGCTTTGAAGGCATGAAGGCCTACACAACGGCTGACGGACGCATCGTTACCTTCCGCCCTGACCTTAACGCAGAGCGCATGGAAAACTCCTGCAAGCGCCTTGAAATGCCTGTATTCCCTAAGGAAAGATTCATTCAGGCCGTTCTCGACACTGTAAAGGCAAACATCGACTACGTTCCACCATACGGAACAGGCGCAACACTCTACATCCGCCCGTACATGTTCGGTTCAAGTCCGGTCATCGGTGTAAAGCCAGCTGAAGAATATCAGTTCCGCATCCTGGTAACACCGGTCGGACCATACTTCAAAGGCGGCGTAAAGCCAATCACCGTCCGCATGTCAGACCTTGACCGCGCTGCACCACACGGAACAGGTGACATCAAGGCAGGACTCAACTATGCAATGAGCCTTCACAACATCGTTGACGCACATAACTGCGGATTTGCTGAAAACATGTATACAGACCCTGCAACCCACACATACATTGAAGAAACTGGTGGAGCAAACATCATCTTCGTAACAAAGGATGGCAAGCTCGTTACACCTAAGTCAAACTCAATCCTTCCTTCAATCACACGCCGCTCACTGCTCTCTGTAGCAAAGGATTACTGCGGCATGGAAGTTGAGGAGCGCCCGGTAAACAAGAACGAGCTCGACAGCTTTGTTGAGTGCGGTCTTTGCGGTACAGCAGCAGTCATCAGCCCGATCGGCAAGATCAACGACCACGGAAAGGAAATTGTCTTCAACGAAGGCAAGAACGAGATGGGACCAGTTCTCACCAAGCTCTACGACACCCTGACTGGCATCCAGATGGGCCGCCTGGAAGCCCCGACCGGCTGGATCTACGAGATTAAATAACATGTCTGCGGCCATGGACGGCCGCATAAAGCAGACGAGTTTTGAGCGCCAGCTCGAAACTCGGGAAGGTCGGGCGGCAGGACGCCGCACGACCGGCTGGCTACCATCCCACATATATCTTGTAAGATACGACAGATTCAGTGGGCATCATTTTTACAATGTACCCTTTTCCTTCAAAGCACTTCACTACTTCATCAAGGTAAAACGCCTTTGTTCCCGTGTGATGGACGTAGCTGTTTTCACCGAGATGTTTCTTTATCTCAATACCGTCAAAAATCTGGTCTATCTGCTTTTTTGTTTCCTGAAGGCGCCGGTCAAACTGGGCTTCACGAATCGTCTTGTGTTTCTTTTCTTCAATCGAGTTCATTCTACAGTTCCGTTATCATAATACCTGTATAACATGTCTTTTGTTATCGCGACAGGATTTCCTTCAAGCTCTTTGTAAACAAGCTCTGTAAGATTTTTTAAGGCAGTCCACAAATCTTCAGGTTTTTCGCTCATGACAAATGTGCTTTTTATGGCAACTTTTTCATTTTCAGGCAGTTTGTCCATTTCGCGGTTAAGGCCGCTTTCAAGCCGGTAACGGTTACCAAGTAAGTCGATGTACATTTTGCGGGCATTCTCAAGTTCACCAACTGCACGGAGGAAGTTACCCCTTCTTATTGCAACGGAAGCATGCATTAAGCGTGCCCAGACTGAATCGCATGCAGCGGCTACGTCTTTTTTCTGCTTATCGCCAAAAATGACATTGTCCATCCATTCGCGCGATGTAATCATTTTGTCTTCAACAACACCGGTTGAATCCCACAACACTTTGAACGCAGGTTTCCAGGCGGCTGCATTCTGGTAACTGCCAAAACCAATGTCTATTTCAAGAAGGTTCGACAAAACATAGCACTGAAGATGCCGCGTTTCTTCCTGTGAAAAATAAACAACTTCATACTTTTCCGTTATTTTCTGATGCATGTAATCCATGACGCTGAGCATGGATTCTGCTGTATCAAGCGCAATGACAAAATCCAGATCTGAATATGCATCAGTGAAACCCTTTGCACCGGAACCAACCTGCACAAGAGCTGCAATCTGGTCACATTCTTTAGTTATTTTCTGGATGAAATCAAGGGCATTCTGCCTGTCCTGAACGGTAAAAATCGTGATTTTCATGGAACAAAGTATAGCATATTTTTTTTATACTGACTGCACTTTTCCAAGAAACTCCGACATAAAGTATAGTGCACCCAGGTTACATTTTGTAACTTTTGTATATAATTCTTTTATGGAGTATACTACGCTTATGGAAAAGCACATTCTTGACTGGAACGAATATCTTGAAACTTCACGCCAGGTAGCACGCGAAGGCTGCATCCTGCTGAAGAACGATAAAAACGCCCTTCCCTTTGAAACGGGCACCCGCCTCGCCGTTTTCGGACGCATGCAGACACATTACTACAACAGCGGCACAGGCTCTGGCGGTATGGTAAACGTAGACCATATCTGGAGCATAGTCGAAGCACTCGAAGCAGAGCGCGCACCTGCCGCTGCAGGCTCTTCCAAAGCTGATCAGCCGCATCTTACGATTGACGCTGAACTCGCTTCCGTGTACGACGCGTGGGACAAGGCAAATCCGGTCGTGAAAGGCATGGGCTGGGGCGCGGAGCCCTGGAGTCAGGCAGAAATGTCCGTAAGCGAAGAACTCGCATCCTCCGCAGCATCCCGTACTGACGCAGCCCTCGTCATCATTGCCCGCACCGCAGGCGAAGACCACGACAACACTGCAGACGCAGGCTCCTTCCAGCTCACCGCAACAGAAGAAGAGATGCTTTCTACGGTGCGCTCCGCTTTCAAGCGCATGGTCGTCGTCCTTAACACAGGAAACCTCATCGACATGAGCTTCATCGGCGACTTTTCACCTGATGCAGTCCTTCTTTCCTGGCAGGGCGGCATGACCGGAGGCCTTGGCATAGCTGATGTCCTTACCGGAAAAGTGTCTCCATCCGGCAAGCTGACCGATACGGTCGCTTCTTCAATCACAGATTATCCCGCTTACGGCAACTTCGGAGATACCGACATTGCGCTCTATCAGGAAGACATCTATGTCGGCTACCGTTATTTCGAGACGGCAGCACGCGAAAAGGTACTCTATCCGTTTGGGTTCGGCTTAAGTTACGCAGATTTCAGCATACGGCCGCACAGATTTTCAGTGATTGAACCGCTTCCAGGTATTGAAGCTGCGATTCCGACGCTTCAGGTAAGCTGTGAGGTCACCAACACAGGAAAAACTGCTTTCAGCGGAAAAGAAACCGTCCAGCTCTATGTAGAAAAGCCGCAGGGGCTTCTTGGTCAGCCTTCACGCTGCCTCATTGGCTTCAAGAAAACAGAACTGCTTGCTCCGGAAGAAACGGCAAACCTTGCTTTTGAAGTGTCTTTTGCAGACTTCGCAAGCTTTGATGACACGGGCGTCACAGGAAACAAATCATGCATGGTCCTTGAAAAAGGCACATACAGCTTCTATCTTGGCACGGATGTAAGAAGCGCAACTTTAATCGGAGCCTTTGAACTTGAAAAGCCGGTGGTGACAGAGACACTGCACGAAGCGCTTGCTCCTTCCGTCACGTTTGACCGCTTCCATCCATCCCTTATTGGCAAGACAGGGAAACTTGATGTGACAGGTACTCCCGACAAATATGGCAACCGCTACACATTCACCAGACAGCGTCTTACTGCAAAGAAGCCCTGCCAGGTACAGCACAGGGATGAAGCGCTCTCCAAAGAAAAGACTAAATACAGCGTCATGCTCTCAAGCCTTGAAAACGCTCCGCTTCTCGAGCAGCTCACCGATGACGACCTTATCTCAATCGTCCACGGTGAAGGCATGGGAAGCCCGCGCGTCACGCCGGGAACAGCTTCAGGATTCGGCGGTGTCACAGAGCACATGAAAGAGCTCGGTATTCCGTGCGCCTGCTGCGACGACGGACCTTCCGGCATGAGGCTCGACACGGGCGACCAAGCGTTCAGCATGCCGTGCGGTACCATGATGGCTTCCACGTGGAATCCTGAACTGATAGAAAAACTCTACGGATGTACCGGAAAGGAAATGGTCTGGCATCAGGTCGATATTCTCTTAGGCCCTGGAGTCAACATTCACCGCTACCCGCTGAATGGCAGAAACTTCGAGTATTTCTCTGAAGACCCTTTAATAACGGGAACATTCGCTTCCGCTACGATCCGCGGCCTTCATAGCGCAGGTGTCTCAGGCTCGTTAAAGCACTTCTGCTGCAACAACCAGGAGACCGGCCGCCATTCCGTAAGCAGTACCGTAAGCCAGCGCGCCTTACGGGAGATTTATCTTAAAGGATACGAGATGGCCGTAAAGAACGCCGGTGCTGATGTCATCATGACGACATACGGCGCGGTCAACGGAACATGGACTGCCGGCAGCTACGACCTCAACACCATTATCCTCAGGAAAGAATGGGGATTTACCGGAATCACGATGACAGACTGGTGGGCTCAGGTAAACGATGAGACAAAAGGCCCTTCCAGAAGCGACCTTGCAAGCATGGTGCGTGCCCAGAACGACATATACATGGTCTGTCCTGATTCATCAAAGAACCTGCACGGTGACAATCTTGAAGCAGAACTTAAGGCGGGCACGCTGACACGCGCCGAGCTTTTACGTGCTGCCGACAACATCATCACGTATCTTAAGAAGACGCCTGCATGGAAGCGGATGAACGACGGAGAGCATCCAAAAGGAAGTGACCTTGTTGAAATAATCAACCGCCCTGAAACTGCCTGTACGACAAACACCCAGGATGTTGCCTACTACACCATTCCGTCACTTGTAGAAGTGAAAACGCCATCCATCAAAATTGACGCAAAGGATATAGACACATCCGCAGCAAGCACCTGGTCATCATGCCTTGATATTACAGACCTTGGAAACTACACGGTCACGATTGAGGCATCATCAGATTCTCCGGAACTTGCCCAGATGCCTGTCCTGCTTCAGCTGAACGGTATTCCGATCTGCACCTACACATTCAACGGAACGGGTGGAAAAGTTAAGAAGATTTCAAACAATGTGCAGCTCATCGGCAAGCACACACTCTTCTCCCTCAGATTTGCCCAGTCAGGACTGTCCATAAAACGCATAACCGTAAAATATGCCAGTCCGCTCTAAAAAACGCGTCTACGCCCCGTTTTTGCGCGTCTGAAGGCAGATTCATAAGTCTTTCCAAAAGCCAATCTGCCTTCTTGTCGCCCGTTAGTCGCGCCAGCGACGGAGAAAGTCAATGCCCCAGGTAGAGTGATGCCTTATGGCATTACTCTACTGTCTACCCTCCCGTCGACGTTTAGTAGTCTGCACCGCAGACTACTAAACTCGTTGGCAAATAAAAAGGGCTGTTCTTCAGAACAGCCCTTTTTATTTGCCGGAAACCAGACTTGAACTGGCACAGCTTATACAGCCGAGGGATTTTAAGTCCCTTGTGTCTACCAATTCCACCATTCCGGCAGTAATTGTAATATTAACGGAAATACCCCTTTATTGCAAGCATGCACCCTATTCGCTACAATAACCTCATGTTCACCGATACACACTGCCATCTCTCATATCTCTCTGAACGCGGATTTGATCTTTCTGCTGTTCTTGCAGAACTTGCGCTTTCCCATGTACCCTGCGTCATTGATGCGGGAACAAAAGCTGGCGATCTTTCTGAGCGCATCGCACTCATTACCGATGCCCTTTCCCGCATTTCAACGAACGGTACTCTTTCAGATATGATTTCTGCCAGTGGCCGCTCACCTGAAGATATCAAAAAAGAAGCTCTCGCTCTCATCCGCTATACAGCCGGCATATGGCCTGACCCTGATGCCATAAAAGACAGAGAAGCCCAGATTAAAACATTGCGCTCGGTCGTGGAACGCTCACTCAAGGGAGAAGACGGACTTCCTTCTGTATGCTGCATTGGTGAATGTGGCCACGACCACCATTGGAACATTGCCGGCGCCGACCATCGGGATGAAGCTGATTTCGCTTCTGCCGCCATGTTCAACGCAGAAAGCGAGCTCTTTGAAATGCAGATAGAGCTTGCACGTGAGTTTAATCTGCCTGTCATGGTTCATACGCGCGACGCTTTTGAATACTCGTACGATTCAATAAAAAACATGGGATATAACAATGGCGAGATTCACTGTTTTTCCTACAGCATTGAAGAAGCCAGAAAGTTCCTTGACCTTGGCTGGTACATTGCGCTTGGTGGCGGCGTCACCTATACGAAGAAAAGCAAGCAGGAAGCTATGGATACGCTTATCCGCTACATTCCTGATGACATGCTGCTTCTGGAAACCGACGCGCCGTATCTGGCTCCTGTACCAGAACGCGGTAAACCGAACTCCCCCTTGCTTATTAAACACACGTATGCGTATATTGCTGAACGGCGCGGCATCACTCCGGAAAAGCTGGCAGAGCTTGTACTTACGAACACACGCCACCTGTACGGTAACTGAACGCCGCCGAAAAAGCACACTACTCATTTCTTCTTCAAAGAGCATAAAAAAAGCCAACCCTCAGCGGATTGGCTTTCTTTTTAATGTACCTGACTGTAAAGACCGGCTATTTCTGATCTCCACTCAAACTTCTTGTCGCGCTCTTCCCACTCGATAATGCGTTCAATCTGGAAGTTCCGCGTATCATGAACATTCGGGAAATAAACTACCGCAAAACGGCCCTGACCAATGTAGGTGATTTTCTGACCAGGAAGCAGTTTTTCCTGTTCCTGGATTTTATTGAGGACGCAGTCAAAGTGCACGGGCTCGCCGCTTTCCTTGTCTGCAAGTGCTGTTACTAACTCGGTAATTGGCTGATGACACATCGGGCATTCAGGCATTTTCTGCTTCATTGCCTTTATGGCTTCCTGGTTTGCCACTTCTTCAGCTGTCAGTTCGGGTTTCTTACCGCGTTTATCCTGACCGTGACGATTATTCCAATGTCTGTTGCCGCCGCGATTTTTAGTATGATCCATTCACTACTTCCTTAAGATTCTGCGGTTTTTCGACAATCCGTCTGCTCAATACTACCGCAATTCTCTGGATAGCATTATTTATATAATTTTCATCATGGATTTTCAACCGCAACTCACGAACTTTGGGAGATAATTCTTCCTCAGACGTATTTTTCAAGGCAGTAGAACTCATACTTACTCCGAAAAGGCATTTTCTATATGAAAAACCGGCTCAAGGCCCGGCATATCCACAACAAGCACATCAAATCTAACGTACTTACAATTATATTGTCGATGTTTTGCCAGGTAACATTTAGCGGTTTCAACAATTGTTTTCTGTTTTTTTGCATTTAATTTTTCACGAAGGGTTTCAAGATTAAAAGAAGTCTGTCTCTTAACCTCTGCAAATACAATGAATGAATCCTTTTCTGCGACAATATCTATCTCGCCACGTCTAGTCCGCCAGTTTCTGTCAATGATTGCGTATCCATTTTGCTGTAGATATGCTGCAGCTGTATCTTCACCTTCATTACCAATCTGTCTGGTGCTTTCATGATGTTGTGCTGCTGTGTTTTCAGGATTTTCCATTGTTCCCCCTTATTTAGGGGCAACAACTCTCACTATGAATAAAGCTTTCTGTTGCTGCAATCTGATGACAGGAGCGTTTTCTCCCTGCAGTTTAACAACAGGCTGGAACGGAGCATCAAGACTTGCTTCAATAACTTTCGCAACAGAACCGTCACTCAACTGGACTATTGACCCCACTGGATACACACCCATCGTCTGAACAAACGCTGTCATTACTTCAGAGTCAAAATGAGTACCGCTTTCGGCAAGAAGTGTTTTCATTGCCTCATAACTTATTATGGCATCGTGATACGGTTTTTTTCCAAGAAGTGCTTCAAAAGTATCTGCTACAGCAAGAATTCTTGCGCCTGTATCAATTTCCTTTCCTTTCCTTCCGTTTGGATATCCTGATCCATCCCATCGTTCATGGTGCTGCATGACGATATTTGAAACTTCACGGGGGAAAAGAAGCGTATCTGATACGAAACGCTCTGAATACAGTGTATGAAGTTTCAGCTGCTCAAATTCCTGGGAAGTAAGCATATTCTTCTTATTTACAACAGATTCAGGAATCTGCATCATACCGATATCATGAAGCAGTGCAGCTGTAATGAGCATCAGGATACGTTGTCTCGGAATCTGCATATGGAAAGCGACAGTCGCTGATATGATTGCTATATTAAGCGCAGAAGAGGCATATCCATCGTTACAGCCTTTATTCATGATATAGGCCATGGCAAGCGTCTGTTCTTTTTCAACCATGTTGAATACATCTTCAGAAATCTCATCAACATCAGATCTAGAAACTGGAATTTTCTTTCGGTATGAATTAAAAACGGATGCAATCTTTTCTACAGTTGCATTGTAGAGTTCATCGTAGTTTTCAGATTTTTTTTTTTGCTCTGCAACAGGTACAGGGTAATCAACTTCATCAAGGTCTTCAAGTTCTTCGACCTCATCAGCATCGCTGAGTTCTTCAACTTCATCAAGCTCGGCAATCACTTCAAGATCAACCGGCTCAGCATCAGACTCATTGCTTGTAACAAGATGACCGCATGTCAGGATGAACGGGATTTTCCAGCGTGACAAAACACTCATGTGATATTCGGAAATAGCATGCCCTTTAGGAAGGAACATATTTTTCCCGTCATCAAAAAAGAGAGGTGCAGAGAATATCATCCCTTCTTTCAGTGTATCAATCTTAACCTGCTGCAAAGTATCCACTGTGATTCAAATCCCTGAGTTTACTAACCCTACATTATATTCTAGCCCCTTTTTTTTCGATATTCAAGAAAAAAAAAGGCCTGACCTCATTTTTATAACGAAGTCAGACCTTTTTTTGAAGCTATTGCCGGTAATTACTCAGCATCGCCTTCTTTCTTTACGATAAGTTCCTTAATCTTAGCACCCTTACCAATCTTCTCGCGGATGTAGTAGAGCTTTGAGCGGCGAACTTTACCTGGGCGGACCAGTTCAATCTTCTCAATGCGTGGTGAGTGCAGTGGGAATACGCGTTCTACGCCAACACCGTATGAGTTCTTGCGGACGGTGAATGTCTGGCGAACGCCTTCACCCTTGATGCAGATTACGAGGCCTTCGTAAACCTGGATACGCTCTGTCTTTCCTTCAATAATCTTGAAGAAAACCTTTACTGTATCACCAGCTTTGAATGATGTTACTTCAGCCTTTTTCTGTGATTCTTCAATAGTCTTAATAAGATCCATCTCAGTCTCCTGTTTCGTTAGTAATTTCCTCAATCATCTTTTCTGCTTCTTTTGATAAAAGCCCCTGTTCACGCGCTTTTGCAACCAGATCAGGCCGCACTCTGAGCGTTTTCCGGAGCCGCATCTTAAGACGCCACTTCCGTATGTTTTCATGATGTCCTGAAAGTAAAACCTCAGGAACCTTCATGCCGTCGAACACTTCCGGGTGAGTGTACTGCGGATATTCAAGCAAACCGTCAGTATAGCTTTCCTCTTCAAGGCTTTCGCTAGAAATCACACCGTCTACAAGGCGGTACACTGCATCAATGATTACTGTTGCAGCAAGCTCACCGGATGACATTACATAGTCTCCGATGCTGATTTCATCGTCAACCCAGCTGTCTATAATCCTCTGGTCAATACCTTCGTATCGGCCGCAGATGAAGACCAGGTCGCTTTCCTGACTTAAGTCCTGTGCCAGTTTCTGTGTGAAAGGCTTTCCTGAAGGCGTTACGTAAATAACGCGCTTCTTTGGTTTAACGCCTCTTTCCTTGGCTTCAGCGTTAATCTTTCTGCAAACAGACTTAAGCGCCAGACTAAGCGGTTCTGGAAGCATAAGCATTCCGGCACCGCCCCCGTACGGATTGTCATCACATGTCTTGTGTTTATCAAAGGCAAAATCCCTGATATTCACCAAATCGTAGGCAATAATTCCCTTCTCTACCGCTTTAGCCATGATTGAGTTTTCGAAGAAAGCTCGCGGTATTTCAGGAAACAAGGTCAGCACATGGAAGTTCATGGTTAAATCTCCAGAATCCAGAGGTGCATCAACTGCACAGTCTTGCGTTTGATATCAACAGTACCGATAAACTCGTTTTTGAATGGCACCAGAAGTACCTTCTGTTTTCCTGAACCATCAATACCCTCAACATCACCGTGCAAATTCTCGGAAACCGCAACCTCAAGGAGGTCACCAGCTCCGCCTTCCAATACGTCTGTGATATGACCGGCTACAATGCACGCCGGTTTTCCTTCAACAGGCAATCCGTTAATATTAACACCCTTTTCTGACGTAGTGTCATAAATGAGTGTACATTGTTTAAGATCTTCGACATACCACTCATCCTTCTTCAAAGGACAAGCTTTGTCACGCGGAACGATAATCTCTGCGCCGCGGAGTTTATCCACAGCTTCAGGGGTATCAATACCCGCAAGTTTCATGATAAGGCCGGCACCGCTTCCTTCAACTGAATCAACCTGATACAGTTTCTCGAAACTTCCCTTCCTCAAAGTTACTTCTGTCAGTTCGAAAAAGTGATCAACCTCACCAGAAGAACTCTCTACTTTGAACTTACCCTGAAGGCCATGAGCCGTCCGGATAATACCTGTCACCAAGCCGCAAGCCTTGTCCATCAGTCAAGAATTTCCAGACTGTAGCGTTTGCCAGATTTTGTTGCACTTGCGCTTAACACAGTGCGAAGAGCCTTTGCAATGCGGCCGTATTTGCCGATTACCTTGCCGATATCGCCCTGGGCTACACGAAGTTCAATGACCATTGACTTCTCGCCTTCGACTTCCTGTACCGAAACAGCACTTGGGTCATCGACCAATGATTTAGCAATGTATTCAATCAGGTCTTTTTCCATTTCCCAATTACTCCTTCAGTATTACTTTGCTGCTTTTGCTGCTTTGTTTAAAAGCTTCTTTACAGTGTCAGATGGCTGGGCACCAACACCAATCCAGTACTTAACACGCTCAGCATTTACAGCGAACTGCTTTTCCTCAACTTCGATCGGGCAGTATGTGCCGATTTCTTCAATGGTTGTACCATCGCGAGGCTTGCGTGAGTCCTGAACTACAACACGGTAGAATGGACGCTTTTTGGTTCCAAACTTCTTAAGTCTGATTCTTACCACTTTGTTTCCTCCAAAATAGTTGCTATAGACACACCTAGGGCTAGTCTACAGTATAAACAATACTTATATCAGTTTTCGGGAATTGTTTCAATATATGCGGATTAATACTTGCTGAGAAAGGCTTTTGTGCGCTCTTCTTTAGGGTTATTTATGAGTTCTTTAGCTTCACCCTGCTCTACAATGACGCCACCATCCATAAAGATGATGTAGTCAGAAAGATCACGGGCAAAAGCCATTTCGTGCGTTACAACGACCATAGTCATTTTTTCAGCAGCGAGTTCCTTTATTACCTTCAGAATTTCGCTGGTAAGTTCCGGGTCAAGCGCGCTTGTCGGCTCATCAAAGAAGAGGACTTCAGGCTTAAGGGCAAGGGCGCGAGCAATTGAAACGCGCTGCTGCTGTCCACCAGAAAGCTGGCACGGATAAGCGTCTGCCTTGTCTGCAAGCCCCATTTTAGCAAGAAGCGCGCGGGCAGTTTCTTCCGCTTCCGCTTTTGGAATGCCGAGGACAGATACCTGGGCTTCTGTTATGTTTCTGAGAACGCTGAAATGCGGGAACAGGTTGAAGTTCTGGAACACCATGCCCGTCTTAAGCAGAATGCGGCGGCATGTTTCCTTATCTGAATAAACAGGGTTTCCGTCAGCATCTTCTGTTACAAGCGTGTCACCGCAAATTTCTATTGAGCCGCCGCTCAGCTTTTCAAGCTGTGTGATGCAGCGGAGCATTGTTGATTTTCCGGAACCTGACGGCCCTATAATACCAAGAACTTCTCCTTTGTGAACGGAAAAGGAGATATCCTTCAGTACATCAAGATCACCAAAACTTTTTTTTGCATTCTTAACGCTTACAACTTCCATGCGATACCTTATTTATAATACGAGAGTTTTTTCTCAATCCGTTCAAAGACAGAATGAACAACCCAGTTCATTACAAAATAAAAAACACCGGCTATGAAAATAGGAACAGTGGAGAACTGACGGCTTGCCGCGTTCTGTGCTGCCCGGAAAAGTTCTGCGACACCAATCGTCTGAGCCAAAGCTGTATCCTTTACAAGTGTCATTACTTCATTACCCATTGCAGGCAGGATTCTCTTCACCACCTGAGGAAGAACAACCTTGAAGAAAGTCTGTCCTTTTGTGAATCCAAGAACTTTTGCAGCTTCATACTGTCCTTGTGGAATTGACTGAATGCCACCACGGTAGATTTCTGCAAAATAACAGGCGTAGTTGATTGCGAACGCAACAATAGCCGCAGTAAAACGGTCCCATGATATTTTGAAAAGGTAATATGGGGCAAAGTATATGAAAATAAGCTGCAGGATGAGCGGAGTTCCACGGACGATAAGCATAAAGAAATTCGTTATTGCTGAAAGGACTTTATGCTTCGACATCCGCCCGAAAGCGAATATCAGTCCAAGAGGAATTGAAAATAGAAGTGTCAGAAAAAATACTTCAAGGGACGTTACCGTTCCCTGAAGCATTATTACGAGCAGTTTCTGCATTACTTACCGATTACAGATTTGGATTCACCGAACCATTTCTGGTCAAGCTTTTCCATTGTACCGTCTTTTACCATTTCTTCAAGAGCACCCTGAACAGCATCGCGAAGAGCAACATCACCCTTGCGGAAACCTACTCCGTACTGCTCTGAAGCTACAGCTTCTGAAATAATGACGAATGGCTTTCCTTCCTTCTCAATTGCCTGCTGAGCAACACCAATATCAAGAAGAACAGCATCAACACCTTTAATCTCAAGATCCATGAGTGCTGTAAGGTTATCCTTGAACTCAACGACATTGCGGAGTGTAGCCTTGAAAGCTGCAGCTTCATCAAGAGCGTCTGCAGCACTTGAACCAGCCTGAAGTCCGAGGTTCTTGCCGTTCATATCAGCAAGCTTCTTGATTCCAGAGTCCTTATTTACAACGAGAATCTGTGAGTTATCAACATAGGGAGCTGTGAACTCCATTGCTTCAAGACGTTCATCAGTAATAGTGAAACCATTCCAGATGCAGTCAATTTTACCTGTATTAAGTTCCTGCTCTTTTGAATCCCAGTCAATCGGCTGGCAGACAAGCTTTACACCAAGACGGTTGCAAACTTCAGAAGCAAGATCAATATCATATCCAACAATATTGTTGTCTTCATCACGATATCCATAAGGTGGGAAAGAATCATCAAGTCCAAGTGTGAAAACACCTGCATTCTTTACATTTTCAAGTGAATTATCTGCTGTATCCTTTTTTCCACCAGCAAATACGACTGCTGATGCCATGAGGATAACGAGAAGAACAGTAATCAGTTTTTTCATGAATTTTACTCCTCTGGGAGTGTTTTTTAACAACACTCTCCAGAGAGAGTATACAGATTTATGAATATTTATTCAACTTGGCCAGTCTTAAACTGAATAAAAATGTAATCAGAATTCCTCAAAGTCTGAATCTGAAACAAATTCTGCCGGAACATATCCGCTTCCCTGCCGGCTTATCTTTGAGCTGAAGAATGGATCATCATCCTGGCTTGCAGGCTCAGCCGCAGCCGCTGTCTCACTTCCTGGAACAGGCTCTTCCTTCGGTTCCGGAGCAAGAACTGGCTTTTGTACAGGCGGCTTCTGTACAGGCTTTTCCTCTGCCACACTTTTAACGGCGGCTTTTGGAGCAGCCTTTGGAGTCTCTGGTTTCGGAGCTGAAGGCAGCGCCTTACGAGAGGATGGAGCGGCGATTTTCGGCTGTTCTTTTTTAGGCTGAGTTGCTGTGAACTTAAAGAAACCAAGCACTTCAACGAGTTTTTCTGCCTGAGCAGACAGTTCCTCTGAAACTGAAGCAAACTCTTCGGACGCCGTTGCTCCTTTCTGAACAAGTGTATCAAGTTCAACAACAGCCTTATTAATCTGCTGTGCGCCAACATCTTCTTCACGCGCTGCGGCCGCAATTTCCTGAGTCAGATCTGCAGTGCGGGCTATATCAGGGACCATTTCCTCAAAGATGCGGCCTGTCTCCTCAGCGACCTCAACACTGTTGTGTGACAGATCGCCAATTTCAACTGCAGCATTCTGGCTGCGTTCCGCAAGTTTTCTTACTTCACTTGCAACAACAGCAAATCCGCGACCGGCTTCTCCAGCACGGGCAGCTTCAATAGCAGCATTAAGGGCAAGTCTGTTTGTCTGACTTGAAATATCTTCAATGATGGAAATCTTATCGGCAATCTGATGCATGGCATCAACTGTCTGAGTAACAGCCTCACTACCACGCTTTCCAGCTTCAAGCACTTTCTGCGCAATGGCATCTGACTGAGATGAGTTATCAGCGTTGCGACGTATATTTGAAGCCATTTCTTCAACAGTAGAAGAAATCTCCTCAGCGAAAGACGCCTGAGTCGAAGAATCTGATGATATAGCCTGGCTTCCTTTGCTTATTTCCTTTGCGCCAACAGCGACATTCTTGCTTGATTCCTGAACCTGATACAGAACATTGGCAAAGTTCTCGATAAGGACATCAATGCCGCGGCCGAGCTCTCCAAGCTCATCCTTCTGGGCGGAAACCTTCTTTCTATCTTTTTCAGAGATACCATCAAGCGTAAGATCTCCCTTAGTAAGGCAGCTGAATTCTTTAAGGAACAAATTCAGGGGTTTCACAATTGCCTTACCCATAAGGTAACCAATAAGAATACTCAATAGTAAACCAAGTGCTCCCTGGACAATGACAACCGACATCTGCGTCTTCAGAACACTTCCATAAGAACTTAATGACATCTGGAATGACGCAATATTTTCTGCAGAATCTGAAGAAGTCTGTAAATAACCTGTGACAAGTACCATAAGTTTCTGTATGGTATGTGTCGAACTTACCACTGATAAGATAAGCATGACAAACATTATCAGACAGATTGAAATAATACTGAGTCCCAACTTTCTTCTTAAGCGCATATAAACCCTCACTTTATTTTCATCATAAATCGAAACGCGGAGGTGTCAACAGTTATTATTCATTGGATAATTTAATACCCATTACATTAAAATTTTTCTTGCGGGCTCATGAATTCACTTCTAATATAGAATTATGGCTGTATTGATACCTGTTGCAGGTGGAAAAGGCGGCGTTGGAAAAAGTGTCTTATCGCTCAATCTGGCTGTTACACTGGCCCAACAATGCAAAAAAACAATTCTCGTTGATTTAGACCTTGGTGGTGCAAATCTGCATACACTGCTTGGCCTTAAAAATAATCAGGCTGGAATTGGCACATTCATTACAAAGCAGGAAACAGACTTCTCAAATCTTCTCCAGGCCACCGGCATTCCGAATCTTCAGTTCATTGCCGGAGACTGTCTGTACCCTGGTGTCGCAAATATGGATTTCTTTACGAAATGCAAGATACTCAGAAACATTCAGGCTCTTGATGCAGATTACATCATCCTCGACCTTGGAGCAGGTTCAACTTACAATATAGTAGATTTCTTCATTACAACCAACGACGGAATCATCGTCGTTACACCAGAACTTACATCTATTCTCAATGCTTATTCTTTTCTCAAGACGACTGTTTTCCGCCTTCTTTACCGCACATTCCCGTCAAAAAGCCCGGAACGTCAGATACTCCAGAACAGCGTACTGCAGCGTATGGAAGGAAAGGAATACTCTTTCGAACAGATTCTTTCTGTCATTGGAGCAACATTTCCAGAGAGTGCCGAACTTGCACTCAATCAGCTTAAATCTTTCAAACCACGTATCATCATGAACATGGGAAGACAAGGCGATGATGCTGTTCTTGGAAACAGACTTCTGACACTTTCGCGTAATAAGCTTTCAATCAATCCGGAAGTAATCGGTTTCGTGCCCTATGACCAGAACATTGGTATTTCAATTGCAAGAAGACAGCCACTCTGCCTTCTTAATCCGGGATCAGCTTTTTCACAGGCTCTTCCCGCAGTAGTTAAACGAATAGAGGCCGCATCAGACCATACAGATATGAGGCTCGAAGAAGCACTGGAAAACTTCGAGGAGATAATCAAGTCGTATTACGAACATCAGGAGAGAGACAGGTAAAAAAATGGCAATTGACAAGAGAGAGATTTATGAAAAGCTTAAATACATCAGCGACGAAAGCGAAAAGGAATTCCTTGAGCTGAGCGACACTTTTCCTGTCCTTATCCAGGAAATTGATGCCACAGGAAAAAGCGGGCACTCGAACGCTGCATTTGAGGAATTCAGCCACATACAGAGGGACCTCCAGCATCTGTTGAAACAGCAGGAAGAACTTCTTTCAAAAAACATAGCATTCCTTAACTCCATCAGAACCAAAAACTCTGATCTGTTCGCAAGTTTTACCAATAACACGCATCTTCTTGACGATGTCCAGCAGATAATCCTTGGAATAAAAGACGGCAGTGAGGAAATGGAAGTCATTTCCCTCAATGCAATGGTCGTATCCATTCACTCAGGAAAAGCCGGACAGGCATTCAGTTACATCACTTCCAACCTTAAGGAAATGTCTCTGCGTCTGATTACCCAGTCAGAAGCTCTTTTTACCTGCAGGTCAAGCATTCAGGAATCACTCGCTGATTTCCAGGCTCAGATTCAGGCAACTGACAGCGTAAACGAAGACGGTGAGAAGAAGATAACCGATTCAAACGAAGGTATGCTTGAAGCATCAAACCGCATCACCGACAAGCTTGGCACCATCATTGAACAGGCAAAGGAAGTAAAGCATCCTATCATCAAAGCTATGGAAGGCATTCAGATGCAGGACATAATCAGACAGTCACTTGATGATGTCCTCATCGCAATCAACAAGATTACAGATCCTGCTGACGATGCAGATCCAATTGCCAGACTTGAGCAATACACGGCAAATACACGACTTGCAACAATCTGTTCCCGCTGCCTTTCACGCATCCAGGAAAAACTTGATAACAGCATCAACACGTTTACTACAAATCAGATGGCTGCAAACCAGATACTTTACGACATAAACGACACTGTTGAAAGCTTCACAAACGCCAGTGAGAACACAGACAACGAACTTAAACAGCTTAAAAGCCGCATGGTTGAGGCAGTTGAGGATTTTGAACGGTTCTCTACCCTTTTCAAGTCATATCAGACCATTCAGAACAAAGTCATGGAAGCAGTCAACAACATCCAGCATGATGTTGCCAACATGTCAAAAGTATTCTCAGGCTTCATGCCTATTACTACAATGCTCAACTATGTAGCAATTGCACAGCGCATTGAAGTTGCAAGAAACGAAGCCATTGCAAGCATCAAGGACACTGTAGAACACATGTCCAATATCATTGAAAGTACCAAGGAAGACGTCAACACTGCCCAGAAGAAGCTTTCTGACTATACTGATGCCGTCACGCAGGAAATCGATCTCTTCCTTGAGAGGTCTGCAGCAGACAAAATAAACTTCAGTACCGTTGATGAGCAGAAACTGTCTTATTCAAGTGCACTTGAATCTGCTTATGACAAACTTACTTCATCAGTTAAGTCAGTTACCATCTATACTCCGGAATTCTTCACATCATACAACCGTATAGATGAACTTATGGGCAGCCTCATGGAACTTTCAGAAAAACTTACAGAAGCAACAGAGTCTGTCAACGAACTGCTCGAATATCACGAAAACAAGTGTGCAGAAGTCAAGAATGAATACAGCCTTGAAAACATTGAAATCCACAACCAGGATATTCTCGACTTCATCGGGCATTTCACCATTACAGAAGACAAACTTGAAGCAGGCAGCGTCGCTGGTGTTGATGTCCAGCAAGGCACAGACGCCGGAGACATAACATTCTTTTAGAGGCAGGTTGAGTGAACAGGCATTTTGATCCGCATTTTCAGAAAGATATAATCACCATTCACCCGGGCGAGTTCCTCACCAGTAAGGACGATCTGTTTATCGCGACCGTTCTTGGTTCATGCATAAGCATTGCCTTGTATGATTCCGTAAACAAATTCGGCGGACTCAATCATTTCATGCTTCCAAAATCAAATAAGCATTCTCCGGTTTCTTCTGAAGATGAAGGACGATTTGGTGATTTTGCCATGGAACTTCTGATTAACGATATGCTGAAAAACGGTTCACGTCATGAAGATTTGCGTGCAAAGGTTTTTGGTGGATCAAGCGTATTGGAAACAACTAATGAACAGATGAACATGACCGGCATCAACAACATCAACTTTGCGCTTTCATATCTTGAAGAAGAAAAGATACCGGTTCTTGTTAATGATACAGGCGGAATTTTTCCGCGGAAAATATACTTCAACCCGCTGACAAGCAAAGTGTACCTCAAGCGCATCCAGAAAACCGGAGATGCGATTGAGGCAATCACAAAGCGGGATGAAAATTATCAGTCTTCCTTGCAGGAATCAAGGAAGAGTGCTGGCAACATTACTTGGTTTTAGGTTCCGTATCTTCCTCGATAAACTGGAAGATTTTATCCATATCGAGGATAAGTACCATGCCTGATTCCGTGCGGCCAAGCATTTTTACAAACGGTGTTTTGGATCCTGAGCCGGCCGGTTCCATTTCAAGTGGACCGACACCGCTCACGTCATCAGCAATAAAACCGAAGGAAAGCTCGGATGCATCTTCCTGCTCCACTTCGGCAACGATAATGGATGTCGCTTTTGTCGGTTCTTTAACCGGAAGGCCGAAAAGCGTTCTGAAATCAATCACGGATATCACGGTTCCACGGATATTCATGACACCTTTCATGTATTCCTTAGCACGGGGTACAGGTGTGATTTTTTCGTAAGGTAGTACTTCTTTTACAGAAGTAACTTCAATTGCGTAAGAAACATCACCAAACATAAAGGTGAAATAAGATGCATTTGCTGCTGATTCGTTCATATTTGTCTCCGTACAATCAATGTTACGGCATTCAGATTGATAAATCAAGTAAAAAAAAGCAGCAACAGGAGGAAGCAGAGTGACTACAATTGAGATGAAAGGTGAACTTTCCGTTCAGAATGCAGATGATTTGAAGAAAATCCTGATTTCTGCACTTCAGAAAAAAGGAGATATTCTGCTTGATTTTTCAGCACTTGAAGATATAGATGTCTCAACTGTACAGCTTATTTACAGCTTTTATTCAAGCTGCAAGGATCATAAGCTGACAGCAAAGGGACCGTTTTCTCCACGCGTAAAACAGCGTCTTTTTACCTGTGGAATTATTCCTGATGCCAACCTCGGTGATGAGGAAGTCATCAAAGCAACAGAAGAAAAAATGAGGACAGCACATGAGTGAATCACTTGATAAAATGGCCGGCGTCTTCTTAGACGAGGCAAATGACCTGCTTGATAAGCTTGAAGACTATCTTCTCGATCTTGAAGAACATCCGGATGATATGGAAACAATCTCTGCTGTTTTCAGAAGCATGCATACCATAAAGGGTTCTGCCGGAATGTTCGGTTATGACAAGGTCTCTCACTTCTGTCACGAAGCAGAAACAACATTTGATGAAGTTCGAAACGGACGTCTCGCTGTCACTTCAAAGCTCATCACACTTACCCTTCAGGCACGTGACCACATCCGTAACATGCTTGATGACCAGAACAGTCCTGAAATCAATGCGGAAACTGAACGCCTCATAAGCGAATTCCAGGTCATCCTTCTGCAGAATGATACAAGTTCCGCTTCAAAACCGGAAGAAAAGCCAGTTCCGGCAGCTGCTGAAAAGCCACAGGGAAAGCCTGCAGAAGGAAATGGTTCTTCCTTTGTCATTTCAACGCCAGAACCACAGAAAACAGCTCCGGAAGACCAGATGGCACAGTCTTCCGCTCCTGACAATAATGAGGAAGAAGTCGAGAAAACATGGCGCATTTCTTTTGAACCAGCTCTCGATATCTTCATGAACGGAACCCGCCCGCACGCGCTTCTCGCTGAACTGGCAGAAATGGGTGCAGTCTCCATCACGCCGTTCTTCAGTGCAATTCCTTCGCTCGAAGATATTGATCCATGTCAGTGTTATATGTCATGGGATATTATCCTCACAACTTCTAAGCCTGAAAACGACATAAATGATGTTTTCATCTTCCTTGATCCGGGCAGTAAGGTAAAAATCAGCAAACTGACCGAAGTAGATGAAACAGGACCTCAGGTTCCCAAAAAACTCGGTGAAATCCTCATTGAGAAAAATCTCGTTACACAGGAAGAGATTGATCACGCACTCGGAAACCAGAAACCACTGGGAACCATTCTTACAGAAAACAAACTTGTAAGTAAGGAAGCTGTTCAGTCAGCTCTTGCGGAACAGAAGCACCTGCGTGAACAGACAGAAAAGAAAACACAGGAAGTAAGCAACCAGACTATCAAGATCAACTCCGAAAAGCTGGATATGCTCATTGACCTCGTAGGAGAACTTGTCACATTCAACGCACGCATGGCACAGGTTTCCACACAGATTGACAGCTCTGCCCTCTCCACTCTCAGTGAACAGGGAGAACGCCTTATCCTGCAGTTGCGCGATACCACAATGGATATGCGCATGCTCCCGATCGGCACAATCTTCACCCGTTTCAAACGCCTTGTCCGCGACCTTTCCTCTCAGACAAACAAGCAGATTGAACTTATCACAGAAGGAGCTGAGACTGAACTTGATAAGACCGTTATTGAAAAGCTTAACGACCCGCTCGTTCATCTTATCAGAAACTCCTGCGACCACGGTGTTGAAGCACCTGAAGTCCGCGAACAGAATGGAAAGAACCCGGTTGGTACCGTCACTCTCCGTGCACAGCATGCCGGCGCATTCGTCCTTATATCCATTGAAGACGATGGCGCGGGTCTTAACCTTGAAAAGATAAAGTCTAAAGCAATTGAACGTGGACTTATCAGCCCACAGGATGAATTGACTGATGAAGAAGCTGCGGACCTGATTTTCAGACCGGGCTTTTCTACCGCGGATAAAGTCTCAAGTATTTCAGGTCGCGGTGTCGGCATGGATGTTGTAAAGAAAGACATTACATCTTTGGGTGGAACAGTCACCACAACGACAAAAGCTGGAAAAGGAACCTGCTTTACACTTAAGATTCCACTTACACTGGCCATTATTGAAGGAATCCTCATCAGAAACGGAGAGCATTATTACGTTCTGCCGCTTTCAAATGTCGATCAGTGCATCGCATTTGACCCTTCTCTTACCAGGAAAGGCGCGTTCTGTTCATCAATCAAGATTCGCGACGAGATGGTTCCGTACATTGACCTCCGCACGTTCTTCGGTATGGAAGAAGGCAGACCTGAACAGCAGCAGATGGTTATTGTCAACGATCAGGATACAAAGATCGGTATTGTCATAGACAATGTTATCGGAAACCACCAGACAGTAATAAAACCGCTTGGAAAACTGTACAAGAATGTTGAAGGCATATCTGGTGCAACAATTCTTGGAGACGGCTCTGTTGCCCTCATCCTTGATATCTACAAGCTTTCCGAAATAGTGAAGGAGCTTGACGCAAACAACACGTAATAACGAGATACTGACAATGCCCAACTTTTTTACACCAGTAGAACTGACAGATAAAGATTACTCTATAATTTCTGACTATATCCAGAAAAACGTCGGTATCCGCATGCCGGAAGGGAAAAAAGTCATGATGCAATCCCGTCTGGCAAGTCGTCTCCGTGCACTTGGAATGCATTCTTACGAAGAATACCTGAACTTTGTCTTCAATAAAGACACTTCGGGTCAGGAACTGATTTTCATGACAAATGCACTGACCACAAACAAAACCGACTTTTTCAGGGAAGCTGATCATTTTGAAACGATGGCTAACATCGTTCTTCCTGATCTTACGGAAAAAGGACACAGAACAATTCATTTGTGGTCATCTGCAAGTTCAAGCGGAGAAGAGCCATATACACTCGCCATAGTAATGAGTGAATACATGCGCACGCATTCAAAGTCTTTTTCTGACTTCAGCATTCTTGGTTCAGACATTTCAACTGAAGTACTTGATAAAGCTGTCAATGCAGTGTACACAGAAGCCGATGTTTCAGGCATTCCTCTTGAGATGAAACGCCGTTATTTCCTTAGAAACAAAGACAAGGAACAGCATACCGTAAGGATAAAGCCAGAACTCCGAGCAAAATGCAGTTTCCAGCGACTTAATCTCATGGACTCTTCCTGGGAAATTCCCGCAAAATTCGAAATAATTTTCTGCCGCAATGTACTTATATATTTTGATAAACCGACGCAGGAAAAGATAATCAAACATCTGCTGTATCACCTTATTCCGGGAGGCTACCTTTTCCTGGGACATTCAGAAACAGTGTTCTCTATGGATCTTCCGTTAAAAACTGTGGGTCCGACTGCGTACAGGAAGGAGATCTGCTGAGTATGATTAAGGTTTTCATTATTGACGATTCTGCTGTTGTACGCGAAACACTTACTCAAATCCTTTCAGACGAGAAAGATTTTGAAGTTGTGGGAACAGCAGCAGATCCTGTTATTGCACTTAAAAAACTTGAAACAATTACGCCGGATGTCATAACGCTTGATATTGAAATGCCACGAATGGATGGCATCTCCTTCCTCAAGCAGATAATGGAAACGAAACCAATTCCTGTCGTCATCTGTTCCAGCATGGCTGAAGAAGGCTCTCACAATGCCATGAAGGCAATTGAGTACGGTGCTTCAGAAATCATTCTGAAACCTAAAATAGGCACCAAGGTCTTTCTTGAAGAATCACGCATTCTCATATGCGACGCCGTACGTGCAGCTTATCTTGCACGGGGCAGGTGCAGAGGAAAGAAACCCGAGTCTTCATTTGCAGTAAATCCTAAACTTACTGCAGATGTCATTCTGCCGGCAGGACCTGCCCGTACTGAAAAAGAAGGCCCGACTGCACTCGATACAACAGAGAAAATTGTCGTCATAGGTGCAAGTACAGGTGGAACAGAAGCTCTTGCTGAACTTCTTTCAGCTCTTCCTTCTGATGCACCGGGAATGGTCATTGTCCAGCATATGCCGGAACACTTTACTGAAGGCTTTGCCAACAGACTGGACGGCATCAGTAAAGTACATGTTAAGGAAGCTAAAGACGGCGATTCTGTTATCCCGGGAACTGCGCTTATTGCACCCGGAGGAAAGCACACGCTCATAAAGAGAAGCGGTGCACGTTATTACGTTGAAGTAAGGGAAGGACCTTTGGTTTCACGTCACAGGCCTTCGGTTGATGTCCTTTTCCGCTCAGCTTCGCGTTATGCCGGTAAAAACGCTGTTGGTGTCATACTTACCGGCATGGGAGACGATGGTGCACGTGGAATGTTGGAAATGAAACAAACGGGTGCCTTTACTATCGCACAGGATGAAAAATCGTGCGTTATTTTTGGCATGCCCAACGAAGCAATAAAAGCTGGTGCGGTAGACACTATTCTGCCACTGCGGGAAATACCTGCAGAAATAGTAAGAAGAACAACCATTTACTAAGGAGAGGAACAAATGGGAAAGAAAATCTTGATTGTGGATGATTCCATTACAATCAGAAAGAGCGTATCATTCGTTCTTTCAAACGAGGGATATGAAGTAACCGAAGCTGATGACGGTATTACTGGCCTTCAGGCAGCAGAAAAGGATGCTTTCAATCTCGTCATTACTGATATCAACATGCCTCACATGAACGGAATCGATCTTATCGGAAACCTGAGAAAGATGCCTGCATACAAATTCACCCCAATTATTGCCCTGACAACAGAAAGCCAGGATGATAAGATGCAGGAAGGAAAAGCTGCTGGCGCGACTGGATGGATTGTAAAGCCATTTACATCAGAAAAACTGAGCGCCATCGTAAAGAAGATTCTGGGCTGATTATTCTGCGCAGAAAGCCTTTAGAGCTGCAATCTGTTCACGAACGCGCACTTCTGCCGGTCCGCCAGTTGTTTTTCTTGCATCAACACATGCTTTAGGCGGCAGACAGGCGTATACGTCATCACAGATAAGCTCTGAAAGCTTTCTGTATTCTTCAAGCGGAACATCTTCCAGATTAATGCCGTTCTCAATTGCATAGCGTACAGCACGAGCTGAAACGCCATGTGCAGTTCTGAACGGCATTCCCTTTTTTACCAGATAATCAGCAAGGTCAGTGGCATTTGCGTGTCCGCCAAAACAGCTTGCATTCATTCTGTCTTCATTCCAGCTTGCAGTAGCAATCATCTGAGTAAAAATCATAACGCAAGCAGATGTAGTATCGTACGCTTCAAAAAGGTTCTTTCTGTCTTCCTGAAGGTCGCGGTTATAGGTAAGCGGCAGGCCCTTCATTATTGTAAGCAGGGCAACGAGGCTTCCATAAACGCGTCCTGTTTTTCCGCGGATAAGCTCAGCGAAATCAGGATTCTTTTTCTGTGGCATTATGCTTGAACCTGTAGACCATTTTTCTGACAGGTTGATGAACTTGAATTCTTCCGTAGACCACAGCACTACTTCCTCACAGAAGCGTGAAAGATGCATCATCAGGATGGAGAAATCAGCCGCAAGTTCAATGCAGTAATCACGGTCTGCAACGCTGTCAAGAGAGTTCTGTGTCGGACCATCAAAGCCCAGTTCTTCTGCGACCATCTCGCGGTTCAGAGGCAATCCGCTTCCGGCAAGCGCGCCTGCACCGAGCGGTGAAAGACCGATGCGCTTTACAGCATCGGAAAGGCGCTCATAATCCCGCTTCAGCATCCAGGACCAGGCGCAAAGATGCTGTGCAAGCGTTACCGGCTGTGCGCGCTGCATGTGCGTATAGCCGCTAACAAGAGTTCCGGTGTGCTCTTCTGCTATGGTGATAAGTGTCTTTATAAGTGTCTTGACGTTTTCCTGAAGTTCTGGCACGGCGTGGCGCAGATACAGGCGTTCATCAAGCGCAATCTGGTCATTGCGGCTTCTTCCAGTATGTACTTTACGGCCTGTGTCGCCAAGCCTGTCGGTGAGCACACCTTCTACAAATGAGTGAATATCTTCTGCTGACGTGTCAATCTGGAGCGCACCTGAGCGGATTTCTTCTGCAATCTTAGCGAGTTCTTCAGCAATGGCCTCTGACTCGCTTTCCGGGATGATACCCTGCTTTCCAAGCATGTGGACGTGAGCGCGACTGCCCTTTATATCGTCTTCTGCAAGACGCATATCCTCGTAGATGGACGTCTCAAACTCAACGGCAGCAGCATCAGGACCTTCCTTAAAGCGGCCATGCCATAATGCTGCGTGATTTCCACCTTCAATTGCTGATTTTCCTTTTTTACTCATTTTCTCTATCCTGTATATGTTTTATTGTATGGTAAATTTCAAAACTCCAAGTGGAGCAAGCTGACTATACTGTGACTGCAAAGACACATCTCCGACAGTTACTGCGTAGGCATTTATATAATAATCACCAGTTGCTGAAGGCATTTCAACCATACCATCATAAACTGAAGATGCTGATTCTGCCTTAATCAGTTTCAGAGGACCTGTTCCATCTCCCCTTACGAGATTAGAGTAAAGATTCATTGTCCATTCAATATCAGAACCTGTCGGAGACAGATATTCAACTTCATTACTTCCGGAAATAAACTTCACTGCCTGATATTTGTAAGTACCGGTAATTCTTGAATATCCGTTAGATGAAAATTCTGTATTAGCTGTTTTTATTTTTTCAATATCCGATATCATTGTACTCTCATTTGATACTGGATAGATTTTATAATATATTGCAGTTCCCTTCAGTAAAACCTGCGATGACATAAGCGTTGTAATTGTTGCTGTTCTGAAACGATAGAACATCTGGTCATCCTGATTATAGGGATGTGGATTATCACACGCTGGTGGATATATAACGTAATATTCGTCAAGTCCGCAGGAGCATAAAAAAAGACAGCCGAGGCACACAATCAAAAATAACTTCCGTATTTCTTTTGTATGCATACGCTGTCCTTTTTCAATAAATGATAAATGTAACTGTTCTGATTATTATCAGTTAGCTTTTCCTTCTGATTCAAGAGTGATTATGCGGCTCATTGCAAAATTAGCCCAAGAATCACCGGCGAAATCATCATTTACCTGTGTATACCAGTCAATTGCTTCTGTATATCTGCCGCGTTCTTCCTCAAGACGGCCTGCATTAAACAGAGCACGTGATTTAAGAGGGAAGTTTTCAGCATCAACTGTTTTCAGGAGATAGGTAATGGCATTATCAATATCATTCTTTTCTTCATATGCGATTGCTATGTTATACCATGCAAGTGGTGTTGTGTAAGCTTTTTCATTTGCATCAACAGCAGCGAGCCATGCGTCAATTGCTGCATCATAGTTCTTTTCGTTGAATTCAATGTCAGCAAGCATCATGTATGTGCGGGAACCAACAGCGCCTTTTTTAGTCAGACCTGCAAGTTCGTCGCGAAATGTGGCAACCTTATCAGCCTTTCCCTCTGAACTCATTTCTGTATCTGCAAGCATTTCAGAATACTCTGTCTCGAGTTTGTCGAGAGCTGCAAAACCCTTTTCACGGTTGCTTTCATCAACGGTAATAATTACGCCGATTACAACTGCACATACGATAATTGCTCCGATTATGCCAAGCAGAACAAACCGATATTTTACAAGCCAGGCATTGAATTTCTCTGATGCTGTCTTTTTTTCTTCTTTATCCATTTAAGAACTCCTTATGTAATATCCTATTTTAGCGTATTCCTAACTCGTTCATCAACCGGGATACATAAGTCCTTTGAATTCCGAGTATTTTACCAGCTTCTGTCTGATTCCATGAGCTTTCTGACAGAATCTTAGTGATATATGCTTTTTTAAACTTGTTGATTGCAGTCTTCAATGTTCTGTCAGATGGATCATCTGCAGCAGAATTGGCTACGGTATCTTCTATTGAACCTTTTACATTAAGCCTCATATCAACAGGTGTTATAAACGGTGGTTTTCCAAGAACGCACGCTCTTTCAATCGTATTCTCAAGCTCACGGATATTTCCAGGCCAGTAATAACTGTACAGAAGGTCAATTGCATCAGCTGAGAAACCTGTAAAATTCTTCTTTGTTTCAACACTGAACTTTCTGCAGAAGAACATGGCCAGCGGTTCAAGGTCCTCTTTTCTCTGCCGTAGCGGCGGAATATACAGAGGCAGAACGTTCAGACGATAGTACAGGTCGCTTCTGAAAGAACCTTCCTGAACCATCTTTTCTATATCACGGTTTGTTGCTGAAATAATGCGGACATCTACGCTCTGCGTTTCACTTGAACCGACCTTCTCAAAACTCTTTGTCTGAATGACACGAAGCAGCTTTGCCTGCAGGTCAAGCGGAAGCTCACCAATCTCATCAAGGAAGACCGTTCCACCGTCAGCCATTTCAAAGCGGCCCTTCCGCGTTGTAACAGCATCAGTAAAAGCGCCCTTCACATGACCGAACAGTTCGCTTTCAAGAAGCTGCGGAGAAAGAGCTGCACAGTTTACACGGACAAAAGGTTTCTTAGAGCGTGGACTCTTCAGATGCAGCTGCTCAGCGAAAATCTCCTTTCCTACTCCGCTCTCACCAAGAATAAGCACTGAAGAAGAAGTCTGTGCAACCTGGCTTATTACTGAGAGGAGATCCATTATAACAGGGCTTTTTGCTATGAAAGAATGATATTCTGAACCCTGTGTAATTGTATTCTGAAGAACGCTGATTTCGTTCTGAGCCTGACGGTACTGTTTTGCATTCTGATACGCAATACTTGCCTGATTTGAAAGAAGTTCAATAATCTCAAGATCTGAACTGGTAAAATCAAGATTGTCAGATTTATTCAGAAGCTCTATAACACCGATGCAGACATTCTGAACGCGCATCGGAACAGCAATCATGTTTCTTGAAACATAACCTGTCTTTTCCTGAACAGTAGAAAAGAAACGCGGATCATGAGCAACATCATCAATCAGAAGGCTTTTGTTATGTTCGTAAACATAACCGGCAATACTACCCTTTGAGACAGGAATAGACTTGCATTCAGGACCTTTAGGACCCAGAGCTACTTCAAAATATAACTGATCTGCTGCTTTATTGTATAAAAGGATGGATGATGATTCACAAGCGACGAGACGCATTGCTGATTCAAGAATGTAAACCAGCATTGCGTTTACGTCGGTGAACGCTGAATTTATCAGCGTGTTAATTTCGATGAGTGTCTTAATTTTCTCTTCATCTATACTTGAGGTCATTACTCACACTCATCGAAAAGATTTAGTTCTTTTTTGTGTTAAGCATGTCAGCGAGAGTATATCCGTCATCCTCAGAATTGTCATTTGATGACATATACTGAGAAATCTCATCTCTCTGCTGCTTTCTTGTATATTCTCTGACAGAGAATGCAACCTGCTGCTTTTCCGGTTTAACATCAACGACGAAGACGTTAATCTTGTCGCCAACGTTGTACTTCTTAACAGCGTCTTCGAATGTTTCTTCGCGGTTCTCGCTGAGGTTTGCCTTGTTTACGAGGCCCTCAATTCCACCAGGAGCGCGTACGAATACACCAAAGTCTGTAATTGAAACAACTTCACCTTCAAGTGTTGAACCTGCAGGATACTGGTCAATGAATGCCTTCCAAGGATCTTCTGAAAGTTGCTTTACACCAACGCGGATGCGGTGATTTTCTGCATCAGCCTCAGTTACAACACATTCGATTTCCTTGCCGACTTCCAGTTCTGAACCAGGATGCTTGATTTTCTTTGTCCATGAAAGGTCATCTGCATGAAGGAATGCATCAATACCCTCTTCAAGTTCAACGAATGCACCAGCATTTGTAATCTTTACAACTTTGCGTGTCAGCTTTGTTCCTACAGGATACTTTTCTGTGATTGTATCCCATGGATTTTCTGTAACCTGCTTAAGGCCCAGAGAAACACGGCCAGCCTGAATATCATATCCGAGAACCATGCACTCAAGTTCGTCACCGATCTTAACAACATCGCCCGGCTTGCTGATCTTCTTTGTCCAGCTGAACTCACTGATGTGAGCAAGACCTTCAATACCTTCTTCGAGCTCGATGAAAGCACCGAAATCAGTAAGTTTTGTTACCTTACCCTTTACGATATCATTTACATGATACTTGTCTTCGAAGTGCAGCCATGGATCTTCTGAGAAGTGCTTGAGTGAAAGGTTGATTCTCTTCTCTGCTGCATCAAGGCGGATAACCTTGAGTTCAATTTCCTGGCCCTTCTTAACGAAGTCCTTCGGGCGGGTTACATGACCCCAGCTCATATCATTGATATGAAGCAGTCCGTCAAATCCACCAAGATCAATGAAAGCACCAAAACTTGTGAAACTCTTTACAGTTCCCTTTACAGTGTCACCAATCTGAATTTTATCGAAGAAATCAGTACGATTCTTTTCCATTGATTCTTCGAGATACTTTCTGCGGTTGACAACAACGTTTGCCTTGTTGTCTGAATAAAGGCGTTCTACATAGAACTTACCCTTAAGGCCGATAAGCTTCTCAGCCTTTTCTACTTTCTGACTGTCAGACTGGCTGATAGGCAGGAAAGCATGTATATCACTGCCGAGGTCGACATCATAACCGCCCTTAACAACCTTGCTGATTGTGCCATCTACAGGAGCCTTGTCCTGGAAAGCCTGACGCAGGTTCTTCCAGAGCTGTTTCAAGTCAGCCTTCTGCTTTGAAACGATTACTTCGCCATGCTTGTTCTCTTTCTGAATGAGAACAACACTTACTACATCACCGACTTTTGGTAATTCCGAAAACTCCGATGTCGGAATTTTGCCCTCTGACTTGTAACCCACATCAATGAAAACCTGATCCGGTGTTACCTGAATGACAGTTCCGTCGATACACTGTCCTTCTTCGAGGGACTCTAAACTTTTAAGATACTCTTCCTGTAATTGTGTCTGAATGTTCTCTTTGGAGTTCTGAGACTCATTCGCTACCACTTCCATCTGATCCATAAATAACCCTTATAGTTGAATTTTGTTTAGAATTATCTCACAAACTTGTTCTATGGTCAAGTCCGATGTGTCAATATAGCACGCATCCGGCGCTATCTTAAGCGAACCTTCTTCCTTGTTTTTATCCATTTCATCACGTTTGCGGATTGCCTCTTTGATTTCTTCCAGAGAAAGATCGCTTACGCCCTGCTTGAAACGTCTCATAGCCTGAACATCAATTGAAGCATCAAGATAGAACTTATATTCAGCATTCGGGAATACAACAGTCGTTATATCCCTTCCCTCACAGACAACACTCAGTTTTTTTGTAATTTCCCTGAGCTTCTCGTTAACGACATGACGCAGGGGAACAATTGCTGAAACCTGAGATGCATTTGCATCCACGGCATCTGAATGAAGCAGGCTTTCAACATCCTCACCATCAAGGATGAGATGAGAGTTCACATAATCCATTTTCAGGTCTTTTGCAACCTGGAGTACAGCTTCCTTATCTGTAATGTCAACACCACGCCTAAGCACTGTGAGCGTTATACCACGATAAAAACTTCCTGAATTAAGGAATGTAATGTTGAGTTTTTCTGAAATAAGCTTTGCAATGGTACTCTTTCCTGTACCGGCAGGTCCATCAATGGCGACTATCATGAGATACTCCTTTTAAAATGTTTTTTATTTCATCTGGTTTCAGTTCGCGGAACTGGCCCGCCTGAAGTCCGTCATTCTGAATTGGTCCTATACGGATTCGCGTAAGACGTTTGATTGCAGCATCATAGTGTTCAAAGACACGGCGGATTTCTCTGTTCTTTCCCTCAATAAGCACAACACGGATACGTCGTGCACCAATCTGCTCAGCAAATTTGCATTTATAGAAGACTCCTTCAATACGTATTCCCTTCATGAACGCTTCAACAAGCCCCTCCGGAATAGGAAGACTTGTTTCTACAATGTACTCTTTTTCTATCTCTGCGGAAGGATGAGAGACTTTTGCTGCAAAATCTCCATCATTGGTGAAAATGATAAGACCCGCAGAGAACATATCAAGGCGGCCGACATTGTAAAGGCGCTCGGTAAAGTGCGGTTTCAAAAGTTCCGCGGCTGTTTTTCTGCCCTTTTCATCTGCAAGGGAACAGACATAGCCGGCCGGCTTATGAAGGAGCACGTAACGCTTCTGCTCTTCCTGCTGCACGGGTTTGCCGTCAACGGTTACAGTGTCTGATTCAATGACTTTTGTTCCCGGAACAGTTACGACAGTTCCGTTTACAGCGACACGGCCGGCGGCGATAATCTCTTCACAGGCGCGGCGGCTCGCAACACCTGCATGGGCAAGATACACCTGAAGGCGCATTTCCTTTCTTTCTTCGTTTTCTGAATTGTTATCTTGCAAGTTCGAAACGCTCACTTTCTGTTTCATCGAGTTTTGGAAGATCTGATATACTGTTAAGCCTGAAGAACTTCAGGAACTCTTTTGTCGTACCATACTGTACAGGTTTTCCCGGCACATCCTTTTTACCAACTTCCTTGATAAGGTTACGCTCAAGTAAAAGACGCACCATATTATCTGCGGAAACACCGCGGATAGCCTCAATTTCAGCACGGGTTACCGGCTGTGAATACGCTATTATGGAAAGCGTTTCCATAGCAGAACGGGAAAGTCTTCCTTCGTTCTTCTTGCCATAACGCTCTTTAAGAAAGCCCCAAAGGTCTTTTTTCGGGGTAATGACCCATCCGCCCGAAATAACCTGCAGCTCAATGCCGCTTGTTTCGGAAGCATAGCGTTCTTTCAGCTCTTCAAGAGCCATAACAACGACGTCTTTTGAAAGCTGTGAAATTTCTGCAAGCGCATCCTCGTTTACCGGTTCGCTTTCAAGGAAGAGTATTGCTTCTACAAGTGCTGTTTCTTTTTCCAACTGAAACTCCATGCTGATGTTCCTGCTCAGGCCGCCTCAAACCGGCGGATCTTGATATCTCCGAACATGCGGTTCTGGTAGATGCAGGCCATCTTGAATTTTACCGCCTCAAGAATTGCCATGAATGCACAGACAATATCCATAAGATTATCACGGCGGACGATTAAATCAGTAAACATACATTCGCCATTATCGTCAAGCAGTTCATTCATTAAAGTTATCTTTTCACTGACAGAAATTTCTTCATACATAGAAAGAATCTTGTCGTGAGAATACGCTGAAACAAGCTTCGAGAAGGTTTTCATAAGACTCCAGGTATCAACCTGTTCCCAAAGTCCTTCTTCCTCAAATGGCAGAACGCGCTGAATCTTCTTGCGCTCAACAGACCACTCGTTTTCATCCTCACGTTCTTCCATAAGTTCAGAAAGTTTCTTGTACTTCTGATATTCAATGAGCTTATCAACAAGTTCCTGACGCGGATCTTCCATATCCTCATCATCAAGGGCTGTTTCAACAGGAAGAAGCATGCGGCTCTTAATATAGAGCAGGTCCGCGGCCATTGCGTAGAATTCAGTCACGCTGTCAAGATCTGTGGTCACGGCGTAGTCCAGATACTCAAGGAACTGCTCCGTTACCTCAGCAATAGGAATGTCGTATATGTTTATCTCGTTTTTCTTGATAAGAAACAGCAGCAGGTCAAGCGGACCTTCAAACTCTCCAAGACGGAACTGACGTCCCTGCTCTGCATTATTCTTTTCCTCCGATGAGATAATACCTGTACTGATATTTTCTGTAGCGTTTTCAAGGGAAAATTCTGCCATATTTCTGTACTCCCTGCATTCCAATTGATTTAAGAGCCTTTTCAAAGGGTTCCCTGCTTGGAATATCGGCAGAATCCGGCAAAATCTCAAGGAGCGGAACAAGAACAAATGCCCGTTCATATATACGAGGATGAGGAACAAGCAGTTTTTCAGTGTCTATCTGCTCATTTCCGAAAAGCTCTATATCAATATCGAGGGAGCGCGGCCCGTTTCTGATTTCCTTTGAGCGGTCCCGTCCATACGCAGCTTCTATCGCCTGCGTTTTTTCAAGCAGGCTTTCGGGAGTGCCGTCGTAGAAACCGAATACCGCCATGTTGTAGAAATCGTTCTGGTCCGTAACGTACATAGGCTTAGTTAAGTATACAGAACTTACAGTAAGTCCGGAAAGCACATCACTCAAGGCTTTGCAGGCCAGAGCGAGCACATCACAGGGGCTCAGGGCCGCGCGGTCATTTGAAAGCGCACGGTTGGAGCCGAGCCCCAGAACAACAGGCGTCATGCCTCAGTTTTCTCCGGCACTTGTTCCGGCAACCTTTGCAGCAACTGCTTTTGCGTCTGCAGAAGCTTCCTTTGCCTTGATTTCCTGACCAGGGAACATGATTTCACGGAGTTTCTTCTCAAGATTTTCGCGATACTCATTGTTCTGAACAAGGAAATTGATGGCATTTTCACGGCCCTGTCCGATTTTTTCCTCACCGGCAGTAAACCATGCACCACGCTTGTCGATAAGGCCATGCTTTACAGCTGCATCAAGAAGACTTGCTACAGCACTGATACCCTTGCCGAACATAATATCGAGCTCGACCTTTCTGAATGGTGGCGCCACCTTGTTCTTTACAATCTTTACACGGACACGGTTACCGACTGCTTCTTCCTCACCCTTTCCGTCAATTGACTCAATACGGCGGATGTCCATGCGGATTGTTGAGTAGAACTTCAGTGCGTTACCACCTGTCGTTGTCTCAGGATTACCAAACATGACACCAATCTTCATGCGGATCTGGTTGATGAAAATGACGATACAGTTTGATTTACCGACAATAGCAGTCAGTTTTCTAAGAGCCTGACTCATGAGACGGGCCTGAAGACCCATAACACTGTCACCCATCTCACCTTCAATTTCTTTCTGAGGCGTAAGGGCTGCAACGGAGTCTATGACGATGATGTCGATTGCGCCGCTTCTTACAAGCTGGTCGGTAATTTCAAGAGCCTGCTCGCCGTTGTCCGGCTGGCTTACCCAGAGACTGTCGATATCAACACCAAGATTTTTCGCATATACAGGATCGAGTGCATGTTCCGCATCAATAAATGCTGCAATACCGCCAAGTTTCTGAGCTTCGGCAACAGCATGCAGTGCGAGCGTTGTCTTACCGGATGATTCCGGTCCGTACATTTCAATGATTCTTCCGCGTGGATATCCACCAATACCAAGCGCTTCATCAAGAAGTATTGAGCCAGAAGGAACAACATCAATACCTGCTGCATTGGCATGTGTTCCAAGTTTCATGATTGAGCCCTGTCCAAACTGCTTCTCAATCTGCAGACGGGCAACTTCCAGAGCCTTGAGCTTCTCCTCTTTTTCGTTCTGGATTTCTGTTTCTGTCTTCATTTTTGCCACCTTAATCTCCTCCCATATATTATTAGGCGTGCAGCACCACTTTTTTTCAAAAAAAAGATGTTTTTTTACAATTCGTCGCCATTAAGCGGTTGATATACCGCAGCAGCTTTCAGCAGAAGACCGCCATCCCGTACAGCAACCTGCGCAAGCATCTTTATCGGTTTTCCATATTCCAGGAATATCGTATCAGGAATAAACACAGGCACATCCCCTTCCTTACTCGTCAGATTCTCATATCCGACCAGAAGCGTTGCCTCTACTCCATTCGCATATTCCGTAACATTTGCTAGTCTTCCCGTCCAGATTACCCAGCAATCCATATAAAGATAGGGATCTTTTGCCACTTCGGCATAGGTAAATGCATCAGAAAGTGAATCAAATGTCGGTTTTTCAAGATATTCCATAAGTTGAGTCATTTTCTGCTTGATGGAATTCTTTGCATTTGAATTAAGGATACGGTTTATTTCAACCTGGGACGCATTGTCATTTCCCTGCTGGAAGTATTTCTTTGCATCCTCCTCAGCTTTTATCATCTCATCTTTTGTAAGGATATAGCGATAGACTCCGGATTCAAGATCAACATCCAGAGGCTGAGACCGTTCATCTGTCGTAAGGTCAAGGTATGCCAGGTCAGCACGTGCGCCGTTGATTCCGAATACAGTACGGTAATTCTGCATAAACCAGTAACCGGCCGCAACCAGAAGACACACAGCCAGCACTGACGGAATTATGGCTGGATGCATTCCCAGAGACGGATACAACCTCTTTATGCGGGATGTCATGATGATTTCTGACATTTCATCAGGAACAGAGTGACGTTTTATAAAACGAAGTCCACGTTTGGCTTCTCTGTGGGAACCGTCATACTGAAGGGCTTCAAGATAATATTCAACTGCACGCGAAACCTCACCGCGGCGCAGATAAAGCGTTCCCTGTGCCGCAATGATATCCGGATCCGTTATACGGAGCTGCCGTGCACGCTTGAAATATGCTTCTGCTCCTCCGTTGTCTCCTACATAAAGACAGGCTATTCCCAGCATGTAATGAAAACTGAATGAGTCGCGATATTCAATGACAAGCGGTTCAAGAAGAGCAATGACTTTGGGAAACTGCCTTAAATGCAGGAGTTTTTTTGCTTTTCTTAACGGATTCTGCTCACCCACAACAATTCTCCTATCTGGTCAACTCAAGCAAAAGAGCATCAATTTCAGTATTAAGGCGTGAAATCTCTTCTGCATCCGGGTTTCCGGATGCATCAAGTTCTGCGATACGGTCAAGGAGAGACTGTATATATGCATAATCAACGGCACTTGTATTGATATCTTCAGAAAGGTTCTGATAAACCGCCGCCTCAACAACAGCGTCAACTATCTGAGCCGCGGCTTCGACAGTACCCTCATCTGCCACATACTCTTCTGTTTCAGAAACAGGACCTACAAGTGATGCGACAGGAAGGGCTTCGTCATCAGATGCAGTAGTTATAAAAAAGGTCCTTCTAAATGTCTCGAAAAAGCGGAGTTTCACATTCTCATACCATATACCGAGAGCAGAATTGTTCGGACTCTGGAATGTGTCAAAAGTCCGTCCCTCGTTTGCAACCGGCTTCCATGTATCAGAAAGCAGCAGGTCACGATTTGCAGCAAGAACATAATCAGGATTCGTAGCATTGCTTCCGGCGAGAATAACAGCTACCGAGTCAGTTCCATTAGTGGATGAGAACCATTTATCAAGAACCATGGTGGTATACTCCCTTTCGTTGCTGACTGCAGTTCCTTTCGCTGTCGTAAAGTGAGTCCTGCCCGTTTCTCCAAGCACAGTATCAATTACAGCCTTTAATGAACAGACAACATCTTTTTCAGAAAGGTTCATGACAACCATATCTACACGCACTGTATCTGCATCTGTACCCGAAACAGCCGGCATAAGCGTAAAGCAGGCTTCTACAGAAAGCGTTCCCGAAATTTCCCATACGAGAGAAGCAGAACCGTCTGCATTTGCCTTACAGTTGACCGTAACATCATAAGACCTGCTGAGAGGTCGTGTTACACCATTCATCTTTACCGCGAAAAAAGTAGATGAAGAGCTGTCTGAAACATCATTCAGCGCAAGAAGTTTGCCTTTACTGCCTGTTTTCCTGTAAAGAGTAAAGGAACCGGTCTGCTCATGCAACTCCAGTTTAAGGGCATCTGATTCAAGGACCACATTTTCAGCCGTAACAAAAGAAACTGTTAAAATCAGAACAAGGATGCAGGCAAGCTGCTTGATTTTTTTCATCTGCTTTCTCCTTCCTGATCTCCGGAATCAAGAAGAATACGCAGAAGCGCTTCCTTCTTTTTCAGAAGATCAAGTTCATCCTGATTCTGCGATGCAGTCTCAGAAGTTCCAGAAACAACTGCTGTTCCGTTTTTCTCAGAACGCGAAGATTCTGCAGCCTGTTTTTTCTGGCTTGTCAGTGCATCTTCCGCAATCTGTTGCAACTGGCTGTTCTGCTGCACAAGGAATTCAATACGTGAAGTCAGCATGCGGTTTCTTGAAAGCTCAACCTCAAGCTGGTTCTGAAGTTCATCCACCTGCGTCTGTAATGCGGTAATCGCGGTTTTCATGTTAACCATTTCATCCGTCTGGGATTCACGGATCTGGCGTTCATAATCTTCACGTGCAGCCAGATATTCCTCTCCGGTCACACGCAGGAGATACAGAAGTTTCTCCTCGCGGACACGCTGGTTCAGCAACTCAATGCGGAATGCAGCTTCCGTTACTTTAGGACTGTCAGGATATTCCTTTACTATGCGCTCAAAAATGGGAGCCGCCTCATCGAAATGAAATGTCTGGTACAGGGCTTCAGCCATCCAGAACAACGCTGAAGAAACAAGTTCATGTTCAGGATAGGAATTGCAGAATGACGTAAAGGTCTCAACGGCTTCTTCGTAATCCTCACGTATGAAATGGGAACGTCCTATCTGATACTCAATCTGAGGGACATACGAACTTCCGGGGAAATGAGTCAGGAACCAGGTGCCATCAGAAAGAACTGATTCATAATCACCTGCATACATTTCTGACATTACAAGGATATACCATGTTTCGGCATTTATATTTTCAGGCTGAGTACCTGCTTTTCTCAGAAAGAAGAGGGCACTTGTCCAGTCTCCACGTCTGTAAGCCTCAAGTCCCTGAACGAGAAGACTGTTCTGGGATGTCTCCGCTGAAAGGCCGCTCAGGCAGAACAGCAGACAGAAGACTGCAACTATAGTAACAACTTTCTTTCTCATACGTACTCCATTAAAGCCACTGCAGCTCATCCTGCATATTTTGTCAAATCGGCAAGGGTAAGTTTTCCTGCAAAGAACGAACTTCCCGAAACGACAACGTCTGTACCTGCGCGGATTACATCCCCTGCAGTCTTTTCATTAACGCCACCGTCTACTGACAGTATATATCCCAAATTGCGTTTTCGTCTAATCTCTTCAAGACAGGCGACTTTTTCAATGCATTCGGGAATGATTTTCTGTCCTCCGTATCCGGGATTTACCGTCATTACAAGAATAAGATCAACTTTTTCCAGAACAGGCTCCAGAACAGACACGGGAGTTTCAGGCTTAACGCTTATTCCTGCCTTTATTCCGCGTTCATGGATATGATCAATCAGTTTTCCAGGATCAGAACATGCCTCATAATGAAATGTAAGATAGTCGGCACCTGCATCAATAAAAGAATCTGCCCTTTCTTCGGGATTACGTATCATCAGATGTACATCAAAGGGAAGTTTTGAAAGAGGACGCAGACAGCGTATTACCGGCTGTCCGATAGTTATTTCAGGAACAAAGGTGCCATCCATGACATCAATGTGAATCCAGGAACCATGATTTTTTTCAATTTTCTGAACAGCTTCGCCAAGCCTTGAAAAATCCGAAGACAGCAGAGACGGAGCCAGAATAGGAGTTTTCATATACATTAATAGTAGCAAACCACTTCTTTAATGTCTAGTAAAAATCTATTTAGTGAAAATATTTGCATTTTTTTTCGAAATTTATGCAAATCGGGACTTGACATAATTCAAGTGAATATATTATAAAGTTTGTCCTCATTTTACTTTTTTTTGTGTTTTATTGACTAAAGTCTTCATTTCTGCAATAATAGACAGTGCACTATGAGTAATTTACCAGAGAACGGACTGCATCAGGCATACGAGTTGATGAAAGGCGGAAACCCTTCCGCAGCCGTCAGCGTACTTGAAGAAACGCTGTCTCAAGACCTCGAGAATGCAGAAATAGTCTTTGCCATCAAGTGCGCAAATCACTGGCGGCAACCTCTGGATATCATAACAAAGCTTGATTCACCTTATGAAAAAGGAGAGCACCTTGTCAGACAATGGAAGGAATTCTCCGCATATATCGGTGACAGGCAGAATGAGCGTGCAGTTTACGCCATGAAAAGCGGAATCTTCACGCTTGCTCTTGAGAACTATAACAAAGTAGTTCCAGATGGTACAAATGCTCAAAAGGCAGAGATAAAAAGGAAGACGGGTCTTTGTTTTAAAAAGCTCGGTGATTATGAAAGCGCACGTTATCTTCTTGAAGAAGCGTATGGGCTTAAGTCTGATTCAGCGGCAATTCTTGCTGAACTGGCTGACTGCTACGCTTTATGCGGAGAAGAAAAAAACGCCAAGGCTTTTTTCAGAGAAGCTTTTTACATAAATGCTCAAGAAATTGAAACTGAATTCCTTGATGCAGAAATTGTTACAAGACTCATTCAGCAGGTACAGGAAGCCGGATACACAGGTAAAATTCTGAAAGAATGGATTCCCGTTTATGGTGTTCTGTATGGAGTATTCAGTGTAACACGCGAACTTCGCGCTCTGGAAGCTGGAAAGCTGAAACAGAACGTGTTCGCCCTGGAAAATGAAATTAAGGAAGCCGGGAGTGAGGTTTCGTTACTTACCCCAAGGCTTATCAATCATTATTTCTGGCTTATTGATTATTACGTCAACACTAATGAAGAAAGAGCCAGAATCAACGAAGTCTTATTGAAAATAAAATTGCTTGACCCGCGTGTATATGACAGATACACAGCATGACGTCAGGTAGCACAGGAGTAATTTCTATGTCAGAAGAACTTGTTAAGCTCGTTCAGGATCAGCTGAATGAAGAAAAGTGGACACGCGCAGCCATTTCCAACTATTCAAAGAACAATTTTATCGAGCTGGCGGCTACAGTAGCAAAGGCACATGAAGAGAACTGCATCGATGAAATCAAGGAAATCTGTGATGAGCATCTTTCCCACACAAAGAACAGTGTTATCGCACTGTATCTTTCAGGAATGCTTGGTCTGAAGAAGAAGGCTCTTGATAATTCAGCTCTGATTACACTCATTGATCTGTTCACTGACAATCATAAGAATGATATTGTCACCTATCTTTGTGAATCAATTCTTGATGAAGACGAAAACAACAAGTTCGCACTTCATACACTTGCAGACTGCTATCGCGAAAAGAATGTCGATAAAGTCTGGGAAATCTACGAGACAATCGTTCGTGTTGACCATGATGAAGCAGATATTGTCAAGCTTCTTGCTGAAAAATACGAGAAAGACGGCGACACTGAAACTGCAATCGACTACTACAAGATGGCGCTCGTCCGCTACGTAAATGCAAAGTCTTCAAATCAGGTTCAGGAAATGTGGAAGAAACTCATTTCACTTATTCCTGAAGAAATCGACTTCTTCCTCATGGTTCAGAGAAAGGTCTCAAAGACAATCAACGCAGAAAAGAGCGCCCTTCTCATGCAGGACCTGTATGTATACTACAAGAAAGAGCAGAAATGGGATACAGCAATCGACATTCTCAAGCTGATTCTTTCAATCGATGAGAAAGACGGACAGGCAAGACGTGAAATTGTTGAATGCTACCGCGAAAAGTTTGCCGGCCACAGTCAGCTCGATGACTACATCCGCGTTTCAAACCTTTCTCAGTCATGGCGCAACGTTTTCGAAGCCATTGCTGATTTTGAAAAACACATCGCTTTTGATAAGGGCAACTTCGTATTCCACCGCTCATGGGGAGTTGGTAGAATCATTGCTGTAACAAACGATTCAATCACCATCAACTTTGGAGCTCAGAAAGGCAAGAAGGACATGGCTCTCAAAATGGCCATCAGCGCCCTCACTCCTCTTAAGAAGGACCACATCTGGGTTATCAAGGCAACCAACAAAAAGCCTGACCTTGTAAAGCGCGTAAAGGACGATCCGCTGTGGACACTGCAGACTGTCATCAAGAGTTTTGACAACTGCTGCGACTTCAAGCGCATCAAGGCTGAGCTCGTTCCTTCAATCCTGACTCCTTCAGAATGGACAAGCTGGAGCACAAAGGCACGCAAGATTCTCGAAAGCAATCCGTCATTCGGTATCAGCCCTAACGACATCAATATGTACGTTGTCCGCGACCACGAGATTACCCCAGAAGAGAAGCTTGCAAATGAGTTCAAGGCTCAGAAGAACTTCTTTGCCCGCATCGACATCATCATGAGACTTGCTGAGCTTGATTCTGAATCAGACTCATTCATTGAAATGTTCAATTACTTCGACGGCTACATCAAGGCTTTCACACAGGTTACTGAACAGACTCTTGCCGCATACCTCACCGTACGCAGCATCGTTCAGAAGAATTCAAACCTTGACCCAGAGTTTAAGCCTGAAATGTTCGGCGAGATTTTCAGCCATATTGAAAACCCGAACGAGCTCTATCTTTCACTCAAAGATACAAAGAACACTTCACTGCGCAAGGACTTCCTCACTTGCATCAGAATGCTGCCAGACTGGGCTGATGTCTATATCCGCCTGTTCCCGACCGTTCTGCAGGAAGAAATGCTTACGACCCTCATCAACAACGGTTTTGAGGACAAGCTCAAGAAACTCGTTGCAACTGCTTTTGAGAACTACCGCGATTTCCGTGCTGCCACAGTATGGTTCTTCGGCAAGTCACAGGATGAAGAATGGTTCAAGGCTGTAAACATTCCTTATGAAAAGCAGATGATCACACTTATCCATATCATGGATATCTGTTACAAGGAAATTGCCAACCACTGTGATACGACAGAAAACAAGAAGATCCTGCACAATATTGAGCAGCTCCTGTTCAAGGACGATACGATGCTCAAGTACATGCTTGATCATGATGAAGAGACCATTACACGTCTCTATACACTGGTTGATGACCTTTCAGACTTCGACCCGGCAATCAAGATGACAATGCGTAACCGCATCCTTGAAAAGATGCCAAAGTTCAAGTTCCCAGGCTCAGAAGAAAAGGCTGTTACACCACGCGGACTTATCGTTACATCAAAGATGCTTGCAATCAAGAAAGATCTGCTTGAGAACCTTATCAAGGTTGAAGTTCCAAAGAACTCCAAGGAAATCGGAGATGCTATTGCAATGGGCGACTTGAGTGAAAACGCTGAGTACAAGGCAGCACGTGAGCGCCAGACACAGCTTAATGCTCAGATTACCCGCCTTCAGGATGAGATTGACCGCGCAGTTGTATTTGACCCGACAACAGTTACTACGGCACGCGTATCTTTCGGTACAAAGGTTACACTGCTCAACACCAATACAAACAAGGACGAAGTATTCACAATCCTCGGACCATGGGAATCAGATCCGGAGAACTTCATCATTTCTTACATGTCACCACTTGGAAATGCAATCCTCAACAGCAAGGTAAACGACAAGCTCAAGTTCGAAATCAACGAACATGACTACGCTTACGAAGTTAAGGAAATTGCAGTCGCTGCATTGTAAGATTTGCTGCACTGTAAGATTCGTTGCCCTGCATGACAGGGCAAATAAAAAGCCGGTTGTCAGTGAAGTACGCTTTATCTGGCACCCGGCTTTTTTTCTTCGTCAGACCTTTAACTGTGAGGCTGCTGTTATTCCCCGTTTTTTTCAAGAGCAAGCTTTGCTTTTGACCTGAGTCCGCTCTTCTGATTATCTGCTATTGCCTGTACTTGAGGAAGAAGGTCATGGAACATGTTTTTACTGAAAATATCTATTCCAATTCCCTGGGTTGAAGGATCGCTGCTTTCAAGATACCCCTTACAGATAGTACGGAAGTTAAAGTCCTCATACTTTGCAAGCTCTTTTCCAATATTGTATCGTAAGGTCTTTTTCTTGTCGTCTTCAAGGCATTTCTGTGCAATTTCTAAGACAAGCTGTTTTTCTGAAGTTCTTCCTTCCTTAAGAAGAACCTCTGCGGCTTTTGACCGCGCTACATCACCCTTTTTCTCGTCCTGCATTACTTCAGTCAGGAAATCAAACGCCTCCTGCTCATGAAGCATGCCGAGCGACGCATAGCATTCATATTTTACGGTTGTCTCTGTGTCATTCTTAGCGCGGTAGATCAAACTTGGAAGACATGCGGTAAACTGCCATTTACCAGCGGCTTTGGCTGCTTCCTGGCGTACTTTGTAATAGTTGTCACGGAGCGCTTCAATCATGAACTGCTCAACTTCATCAGTATCGAAGTAAGAAAGGCCTTTCACTGCATAAGTACGTATATTTGAGTCCTTGTTTTGGAACAGCTTTATCAGAACGGCAACGGACTCCTTCTTTTCCATGACGCCGATTGCTTCTGCAGCGTACATACGGACATACGTGTTCTGGTCTTCATCTTCAATGATTTCAACCAGTTTATCCCATGTTTCAACAGCATTAATTGCACCAAGAGCTTTCATGAGATTCTGTTTTCTCGCCGTTGACAGTATGTCATTATCAAGAAAATCAGCAAGAAAAACTGCTTCATCAGGACCGCCGCAATCACCTAAGGCTGAAAGAGCCGCATCAAAATAATCTTCCTGCTCATTTTCAAGCATATCAGTAAGATACGGAGCCGCCTTTTTTATTTTCAAGGCACCACAATAACGGATAAGCGCATTTATCGTGCTTTTTTCTTCATCGTATGGGTCTGATATGACGCTGATTGCAAAATCAGTAAGGCGCGCATCCTTATTTGTTGTATAGTAACTGATTATCTTATCTTTTACATTTACATTCTTTGATGAAAGGAACACCTTGTAGATGTCATCAGACATTGTTGCATCTTCTTCCTTTATCAAGGTATCAAGAAGACTGGTTATCTCTGATTCAAGTCCATACGTAAGTGTGTCTTTACGCTTCTGAATTTCAGTCAGCTCATCATCCTCTGTTTCTGCAAAAACAATGCTGAAGCACAGAATGAAGCTCAGACACAGGGCAATAATCTTCTTCATATCAGTTACCCTTATTTCCTGTATAACGATCCAGGAACTGCTTTTTAAACTCAACAAATCTGTCTTCGTTTATCGCCTTACGTATATCATCCACAAGGCTGTGCAGGAAGTACAGATTGTGATATGAGGCAAGCATTGAGCTTAAGATTTCATCATTCTTGTACAGGTGGCGGAGATACGATCTGCTATATTCACGGCAGACACGGCAATTGCATTCGCTGTCGGTTGGAGAGAAGTCGTCTTTATAGCGTTCCTGCTTTATGGAAAGAGGACCGTCATGTGTGAAGTAAGAGCCATTCCGCGCATTTCTTGTTGGAAGGACGCAGTCAAACATATCAATACCGTTTTCAACAGCTTCGAGAATGAAGTCCGGTGTGCCGATACCCATGACATAGCGCGGTTTGTTGTCAGGCAGGAGTTCTGCAGTATAAGCAAGATATTCTGAGTAAACATCAAGAGGCTCACCTACAGAAAGTCCGCCAATGGCGATTCCAGGACAGTCAAGGTCAGCCACAAACTCTGCACTCTGTTTACGAAGATCATGATAGAAGTTACCCTGCACTATCGGAAACAGCATGCCCGTATAGCCTTCATCCACTTTTCTGAGCCACTCCCCTTTTGCGCGTTTGGCCCAGTCAGTAGTTATTTTCAATGCATCCACTGCCTTTTTATATTCAGTTCCATATCCCGTGCATACATCAAGCTGCATCTGGATGTCACTGTTGAACTGAGCCTGTACATCAACAATGGACTCCGGCGTCAGGAAATGACGGGAGCCGTCTATGTGGCTCTGGAAGGTAACACCTTCAGGCTTTATCTTTCTAAGTTTTGAAAGTGAGAAAATCTGGAATCCGCCTGAGTCAGTAAGGAAATTGCGTTTCCACCCTGAAAAACCGTGCAGTCCGCCCGCTTTTTCCAGAAGGTCGGCTCCCGGTCTCAGGTACAGATGATATGTATTCGCAAGGATAATCTCAAATCCGATTTCCTCAAGCCAGTCCTTTGTCATGGCTTTTACGGTCGCATTTGTTCCAACAGGCATGAAGACAGGTGTCTGTACCGGTCCGTGGGCAAGCTGGATACATCCTGTACGTGCCCGTGATTTTGCATCATTATGATAAAGTGTAAATATTTCTTTCATAGTATTCCGTCTCTTTTATCGGATGAAAAAGTATTGTGCTAAAGGCTTGAAAAGCCTATGTCCGCGTAAACTTAAGGAGAATAATGCTTATTATGAAAAAGACAATGACAGGCAGCCACGCTCCTGCAAAAGCTGAAAGGTATTCAAACTTTGCCATGTACATAGTGACCATCTGCGTTACATAAAAAAGGACTGCAGCGCACACACACAGAATAAGGCTTACAAGCATTACATTGCGTTTTGAGCGGCCAGTCAGGCCAATGGAAAGCAGAACAACAAGAACGATAATCGACGGGAATGCATATTTTTTATAATAAACAGATTCCGCTTCTCCGGAAGGGAGTCCCGTTCTGTTGAGCAATTCTATATATTTTCTTGCATCATCTACATTTACTTCATCTACGGATATTTCTGAATTCTGAAATGTTTCGGGTAACTCAGTAAGAAGGTTCAGATCACTTTCCGTGCATTCATCGACTGAAAATGAAGAACCATCATAACGATAAACGATGCCGTTCAACAGTTCCCACCTTTCCTTTTCTTCAGACCAGCTTGCAGAATCTGCAAGGATTATTTCTTTCAATGCATTATCTTCTTCTACAACTACAGTCAATGAATAAATGCGCTTTTCATTATCATTAAAAAACAAAGCCTTATATACAATGCTTCCACCTTCAGAAATGACAACAACATCATCATTGTTTTTTGACTGGTCCTTTCCAAGAAGGCTGTTCTGAAGTTCAACTTTCTGTTTGTAACAGGGAACCACATAGGTGTTTTCGAAATAAAAAAAGCCAAAACTCAGGATAACAGAAATTACAAGAAGCGGAATTGAAAATTTGAAAAGGGAAATACCCGATGCAAAGATTGCCGTCATTTCGCTGTCAGCATACAGGCCGCTTAAGGTAAAGGATACTGCAAAAAGCACTGAAAGAGGTGCAGCATACCAGAGGGATTTCGGGAAATACAGCACCATGACTTTAAGTATCTGCGAAACAGGGACCTGATTCTGAATATAGTTCCACAGATTTATAAGTATATCCGCAAGATCAATGATGAAAGCAAAGAAAAGCATTGTAAGGAGAAACGCGGGAATGAACTTTTTCAGAAGATAACTCACAAGTGTCATTTTACACGCACCTTTACATACAGGAATAATCCCAGCACACCTATAAGGATGTCCGGCAACCACATTGTCCAGAAACCATTAAGGCCGTTTCTTATTCCAAGTGTCTGCCCCATAATCATCATTGCCCAATACAGGACTGACAGCAGAATGCCTATTATAAGGCCAATTGTCTGGCCGTTCCGTTTTCCAAAAATTATTGCAAGTGGAATTGCGAGAAGGGCAAAAAACAATGAACCAAATGGCATTGAAAACTTCTTGTAATATTCCAGTTCATATATATTCAGATATTGTTTGCTTACTTTTCCCTGTTCCCGCATTTCATCAATAAGTTTTTTCAAGTCACCAGAAGTCATTTCACGAGGATTATCTCCGCCAGAAGAAACAAAAAGCTGACTTGTAAAAACATTCATGACTGCCTTATCAGAATTAAGGTAATCAAAAGATTCCTTTTTATTTGAATCGAGGAACACTGTTACAGGATGACCTAAATCAAGCTGCATGAGGATAGATGGATCTTCCGGAGCAGATATGACCGTTTCACCCGAAATAATGATCCGCCGGTTACCCTTTGAATCCGTATTGAACATAAGGAGATCAGAAACAACATTATCTTCAACATCCCCTATTACCAGGATGGTATCTTTTGTTCTTTTTATTGAATTTGACTCAATTGTAACAGAGGGGTCCGAAAAGAGGATTTCCTGATACAGCCGGTTATACTGGACGTTTCCCAACGGAAGCAGATAATCGTTCACGTAAAATGAAGCTATAGATATTATCAGTCCAAGTACTATAGCAGGAATCAAGATAAACGAATATGAATGACCTGTAGCACGGAGGATGAGTATTTCATTATCTGTCACCATACGTCCAAGACACATCAGAAAACCAACAAGAGTTGCAAATGGTGCTGACTGTGCAATGATTGCCGGAAGTGAATACGTAATGAGCTTAATAATACCGGATATAGGAACGTGCTGCTTCAGAAGATCTTCTATGGTTAAAAGAATCTGGTTTACAAAAAAAACAAGAAAAAAGAAGAGGAAGCATACACTGAAATACAGCAGCAGTTCGCGATAGATATACCGCGTAAAAGTCCGCCGCGCAATCTTCTTCATTATCCGGCAACTCCCGTTGAGCCGAAGCCGCCTGTCCCGCGTTCAGTTTCTGAAAGCGACGTTGTTACAGAAAAATGTCCCTGGGTTACCGGTGCAACAACAATCTGGGCAATACGGTCGCCAGAGTTGATTGTAAATGGCTCATCTCCCAGATTAATCAGGATGACTTTGACTTCGCCACGATAATCTGAATCGATTGTACCTGGTGTATTAAGGCAGGTAATGCCGTTTTTTGCTGCAAGTCCTGAGCGTGGACGTACCTGAATCTCATATCCCTGAGGAATCTCAAAGAACAACCCGGTGGGCACCATGGCACGCTTTCCCGGATTAAGGACGAGTGGTTCGGAAAGCAGGGCACATACATCAGCTCCGGCACTGCCCTCAGTCTTATAAACAGGAAGGATTGCTCCTTCATTCATGACACATTTTATATCCACTACGTTCATACAAATCTCCGTTTTCATTATAAAACAAAAAGCCGGTCTTAGCGATATCTTTCGCCAAAACCGGCTTTTCTTTTTACTGGGAACAAGCCGCTTTCACGGCCATTTCAGCTTATTTGTTATCCTGAGCTTCGATAGCGTCAATGTATGAAAGGTTCAGGCGGCCCATCTTGTCAATCTCAATGAGCTTGACAGGAATCTGCTGACCTTCCTTAACTACGTCGCTTACGGCACCGATCTTCTTGCGGCTGAACTTTGAAATGTGGCAGAGTCCTTCCTTTCCAGGAAGAATCTCTACGAATGCTCCAAACTCCATGATGCGCTTTACGGTACCGTTATAGATTGTACCTACTTCAGGATCTTCAACAATGCCCTTGACAGCAGCCTTAGCGCCGTCAGTAGCCTTGCTTGTCTTTCCGTAGATGGTGACTGTTCCGTCATCTTCAGTGTTGATTGTAACACCATACTGTGCGGAAATAGCCTTTACAGTCTTTCCGCCTGGTCCAATGAGGGCACCGATCTTGTCGATGGCAATCTTCATTGTCTCAATCTTTGGTGCATACTCACTGATCTTTTCAGCAGGCTTTGCAATTGTCTGCTTCATGATGCCGAGAATGTGCAGGCGGCCGCGTTTTGCCTGAGCAAGAGCCTTCTGCATGATTTCAGTTGTAACACCGGCAATCTTGATATCCATCTGGAAGCCTGTAATACCGTCTTCAGTACCGGCTACCTTGAAGTCCATATCACCGAGGTGATCTTCTTCACCAAGGATATCAGACAGGATTGCGTAGCGTCCGTATGGGTTGTCACCTTCAGCTTCAGTGATGAGTCCCATTGCAATACCGGCAACAGGCTTCTTCATTGGAACGCCGGCTGCGAGCATACACAGACAGCCGCCGCATACAGAAGCCATTGATGAAGAGCCGTTTGACTCCATGATTTCTGATACAACACGGATTGTGTACGGGAACTCTTCGCGGCTCGGAACCATTGGCTCCAGAGAGCGGCGTGCAAGGTTTCCGTGACCGATTTCGCGGCGTCCTGTTCCCATGCGTCCAACTTCACCAACTGAATATGGCGGGAAGTTGTAATGCAGGATGAAGTGCTCTCGGCGGTCTCCGTCGATATCATCGTAAACCTGCTCATCAAGTGCTGTACCCAGTGTAGCAACAGCCAGAGACTGTGTTTCACCGCGTGTGAAGATTGCTGATCCGTGAGGACGTGGCAGAACGTCGATTTCGCATGTAATCGGGCGGATGTCTTCAAGACCGCGTCCGTCAACACGCTGACCGCGGTCGAGGATACCCTTTCTGAGGATATTGTACTGCAGGTCATCAAACAGTGAGTTGAACAACTTAGCCTGGATAGGATCCTCAAGCTGCTCAGCATACTTTGCTGCAATGTCCTTCTGAACCTTTGCGATTGCATCGTGGCGGCCGAACTTTGACTTTTCGTAGCATGCAACCTGAAGCAGTGGCAGAGCCTCAGCCTCGATTGCTTCCTTGTTGGCAAGTTCTACGTTAAGTGGTGCAAGAGGAAGCTTTTCCTTTCCTGCAAGCTCACGGAGCTTGTCCTGAAGGTGACACATCTCGCGGATGAACTCTTCTGCCTTGGCAAGAGCTCCGAGCATGAGGTCTTCAGAAACTTCCTGAGCGCCACCTTCAACCATGGTAAAGCCGTCTGCTGTACCTGCTACGACGATTTCAAGGTCGCCCTTTTCAATCTGCTCGTATGTCGGGTTGATGATGTATTCGCCGTCAACATAACCAACGCGGCAAGCTGCAACTGGTCCGTTGAACGGAATGTCTGAAATGGTAACTGCAGCAGATGAAGCGATTACTGCGAGGATGTCCGGAGGGTTGATCTGGTCTGATGAAACACAGGTTGGAACAATCTGAATTTCACGTCCGAATGCAACATCGAACAGCGGGCGCATAGGGCGGTCAATAAGGCGGGAAACCAGGATTTCCTTGTCCTTTGGTCTTCCTTCTCTCTTGATGAAGCCGCCTGGAATCTTTCCAGCTGCGTAGTATTTTTCATTGTAGTCTACAGTGACAGGAACGAAGTCGAGTCCTTCCTGTGCTGTACCTGACGCACATGCAGTAGCAATAACTGCAGAACCTGCATACTGTGCATATACTGCACCGTTAGCCTGTTTTGCGAGGCGTCCGGTTTCAAGGATAAGCTCCTCGTCTCCAATTTTGTAGGTTACTCTCTGTACCATGCTTACCTTCTGATTACTTGCGTAATCCGAGTTCCTTGATGAATGAACGGTACAGTTCGAGGTTTGTTCTCTGGAGATACTTCAGAAGCTTTCTGCGCTGTCCAACCAGCTTAAGCAGTGAGCGGGCTGCGCTCTTGTCCTTTGGGAACTGCTTTGTGTGGTCAGTAAGCTGCTTGATGCGCTCTGTGAGAAGAGCAATCTGAACCTTGATGTTTCCTGTGTCTTTTTCGTTTGCACCGAATGTGCCGACAACTGATGCTGTCTTTTCTTTTGTAAGTGCCATTACTTACTCCTTATATTGTAATCCCTTAAGATACCAATGTTGTGAATTCGATTTTTTCAATTCCAGAATCTGACCATTCAGGTGGAATCTCCAGGCGAAGGAGTGATGAGTCCACATGCAGAACCGTATTGCAGGTCCGTGCACCAGCAGATGTTGCCTTTACTGTATACACTCCAACTGGAGGCAGTATCTGGCGTACATCTCCGTTTGCAATCTGAAGCAGACAATGAAGTTCATTTCTGATTTCACAGGCAATATTCCGTACATCCACTGTGTAAGGGCGGCCAAGAAGCATTTCTGCTTCCTTCATTTTTCCCGTCTGAACACATGTCCGGATTAAACTGGAACTGATGCGTTTCCCATTATAGGTAACATCATCAACAACCTGAAACTGAAAACCATTCTGCCGGGCAAAGGCTGACAATTCGGCAACGCCGGTGTCAAGCTTATGTCCGCAGCGGAAATCAACTCCAGCCGCAGCAAATTGCATAGAACAGCAATCTTTCAGTATTGAAAGAAAATCGTTACCTTTCATTCTACTGAAATCACTGGAAAAGTCAATTACTATAACGAAGTCAAACCCTTTTAATGCAAATAAATCGGTCTTCAGGGCAAGGGTCGACACGTCACCCTGAAAGTTCTCTGGAGTGCATACAGAATGAGGTGGCTGCCTGAATGTGACGACACCTTTCTTGAGCCGGCGGCCTGTTTCAGCTTCAACGTAAGCCGCATGCTCAATAACAGCATCAAACAGTTTCATATGACCTGCGTGAGGACCGTCGAATCCGCCAATGGTAAGCGCACTGCCATCCTTGAAATATGAGCGGATGGAGTTGTTATTGTCCTTATATGCGTCCAGTATCTCTTCCCATGAAAACACTTTCATGGCAGCAGTCTTTGCACGGTGAACAACGTACTGATATGAAACGCGATTTCCATGTACAGATATGACACCTGAAAAATGGCCGTCTTCTGTAAAGACTGCGGCACAATTATCTGTTGCTTTTTCGGATGTTTCCTGTTTATCAGGATGACGGAAACACTCCACTGAATCAAACATTCCGTGGCGTAGCGGACGTCCGTTGAAATACACATCCTCGTATTTTTTCTTAAGTGTTACAGGAGTCAGTCCGCATTCCCGGGCAACATTCCGGGACATTCCTTTCATCTTTGAAACAACTTCTCTTCTCAGTGTAAGCTCGGTATCATCTGGTGTACGGACTGCTTTAGGGCGGGCTTCTTTTTCAGTGTCTGCAAGTTCTTTATGCGCAAGTTCCGCATTTTCCTCAAGAACGCTTTCAATGGAGAACGGACGTAAGAGGCCAGCTCCTGCTGCATCTGCCAGCGAGAAACTGCCGACGCTTGTCCGCAGCAGGCCCGCCAGATGACCGGCAGAACCGCATGCATCAGCTATATCACGTGCGAGCGACCGGATGTACGTACCTTTTGAAACATGAAAGCGTACGTGTGCATACTTCACGGGCAAGTGTACGTAAGCAGTCTCTGCTAGCGGAATAACCTCTCCGTTTTCAGAGCGGAACTCAAGTATATCAGATGAACAAACAGTTATCTTTCGTGAAGGGATATCAACCGTTCCGCCTTTGACAGCGACATCGCTTGCACGCTTTCCGTCTACGTGTATTGCAGAATAAAGCGGCGGCTTCTGGTCAAGTTCACCACGGAACTTTGAAATGGCGTTCGTAAGAGAAGCGGCGTCGGGAAGTGGTGCTGTTTTTATGACGCTTCCAGTCGGATCAAGCGTGTCAGTTTCTGAGCCGAATTCAATGACCGCTTCGTACGTTTTGTCAAATGCAGTGATATAGGGAACAAGCCGCGTCATGCTCCCGGACAGAACAACCATGAGCCCCTGTGCAAAACTGTCGAGCGTGCCCGTATGACCGACCTTCGTCGTATCAAGGGCGTGTTTGACTGTAAAAAGAGAAGAAAAGCTCGTTTTTCCGGGCTGTTTCGCGAAGAGGATTATTCCTGATGGTGCAGAAGCGGCGTTTTTCAAGACTGCTGGCTTAGTTTTCAGAAGATCCTTCTGTGGCCTTATCTGCATCAGAAGGAGCCGCATTTGCAGCAACAGCCTGATCCTGGGCCACAATTGCCTCAAGTTTGTGAACCATGGCAATTCCCTCTTTTATACTCTTATCCTCAACAAAGGAAAGATGCGGGAACTGGCGGAGACGCAGTTTCTTGCTCAGCGTTGACTGAATGAAGCCTGCAGCACTTTCAAGGCCTTTAATGCCAAGCTGAGTCTGCTTGGCATTCATGAAGCTTGAAACGTACACCTTGGCATACGCAAGGTCGCGTGATACTTCAACGCGGTTAATGCTTAAAAACGTTGAAACGCGCGGGTCTTTTATCTGCTGGCGGAGAATCATCGTTGAGATTTCCTCACGAATCTGCTCCCCCAGCCGTTCAAGTCTATGTTCAGACATTATTTCTCTGTTTTTCCTTCCGCTTTTTTGGCAGCGGCTTCTTTCTTGGCCTGCTCTTCAATAAGTGTTTCACCAAGCTTGCGGGCTACCTCAACCATTTCGATGACTTCGAACTGGTCGCCAACCTGAATATCATGCCAGTCTTCAATACCGACACCGCATTCATAGCCATAGGTAACTTCCTTGGCATCATCCTTGAAGCGTTTGAGTGAAGAAATCTTTCCACTGTGGATTACGATGCCTTCGCGGATGATGTTGACAGTACAGGTTCTCTTGATGACACCGTCGAGAACGTAACATCCGGCAATGACACCGACCTTTGGAACGCGGAATGTATCACGTACTTCAACAGTACCGATGACTTCTTCCTTAAGGTCAGGCTGCAGCATTCCTTCCATAGCTGCGGTGATTTCCTCAACACACTTATAGATGACGTTATACTTACGGATATCAACCTTTTCCTGATCAGCAAGCAGTTTTGCCTTTGGAGTAGGACGGACGTTGAATCCGATGATGATTGCATTTGAGTCAGCTGCAGCAAGAACGACGTCTGATTCGTTGATAGCACCTGCTGATGAGTGGATGACAACCAGGCGGATATCGCGTGTAGACAGCTTTTCGAGAGACTGTTTGAGCGCTTCTGCAGAACCCTGGACATCTGCCTTGATGATGACCTTGAGTTCCATGACTTCGCCCTGTTCGATTGTATCGTACAGGTTGTCCAGGTTGACTTTCTTAACAGCCTTAGCAGCTTCGTAACGTTTGAGTTCCTGACGCTTGGCGGAAATGGCGCGAGCCTCTTTCTCGCTTTCAGTTACCTGGAACGGATCGCCTGCATTTGGCATTGCTTCAAGACCAAGGATTTCAACCGGCATACTTGGTGTTGCTTCGTTGATCTTCTGTCCGCGGTCATTGAAGATAGCGCGGACGCGGCCTGAGTAAATACCTGCAACATAAGCGTCACCAGTTTTCAGGCAGCCACGCTGGACGAGGATTGTTGAAACGACACCGCGTCCATGGTCAATGCGGGACTCAATGATCTTTCCTTCAGCACGGCACTGATTGTTTGACTTGAGTTCAAGGATTTCAGCCTGCAGCAGGATTGCCTCAAGCAGGTCATCAATACCCTGTTTCTTGAGGGCACTGATCTTTACATACTGTGTATCTCCGCCCCACTCTTCCGGAGTAAGGCCGAGTTCTGAAAGCTGAGTCATTACCTTTTCAGGATTTGCCTCCGGCTTATCAATCTTGTTTACAGCAACTACGATAGGAACCTTAGCGTCCTTTGCGTGGTTGATTGCTTCGACTGTCTGCGGCATGACACCATCGTCAGCTGCGACAACAAGAACGACGATATCAGTTACTGCAGCACCGCGTGCACGCATCATGGTGAATGCTTCGTGACCTGGTGTATCAAGGAATGTGATGCGTCCCTTAGGAGTATCTACCATGTAAGCACCAATCTGCTGGGTAATGCCGCCAAACTCTGTAGCTGCAACGTTTGCGCTGCGGATTGCATCAAGAGTCTTCGTCTTACCGTGGTCAACATGACCCATGACGGTAACGACTGGAGGACGAGGTGCAATTGCATCATCCGTATCTTCTTCACTTGCAATGACAGTCTCTTCATACAGGCTGACGATATGGACATCGCAGTTGTATTCAGATGCAAGAAGAATTGCTGTATCTGCATCGATTGACTGGTTGATGGAAACCATCATACCCATTGAGAACAGCTTTCCAATAAGGTCGGCTGCCTTCAGATTCATCTTCTTTGCGAGATCCTGGATTGAAACTGTCTCCATGATTTCAATCTTGTCTGGAACAGCATCAAGCTTGGCCTGAGCCTTCTTCTTCTGGAAGAACAGCTTGTCCTCAAGATCTTCTTCTTTATCCTTGCGTGAATATACGGTCTTCTTCTTAGTGAAAGTCTTCTTTGCAGGAATCTTCTTGGCTTCTGCCATTGGTTCCGGAGAAGCGCCAAAGCCTGGCTTTCCGCCAAATCCTGGTCTTCCCTGTCCACCACCAGCAGGTCTGTTACCGAAACCGCCGCCCTGACGTGTTCCGCCAAAGCCCGGTCTTCCCTGTCCACCAGCAGGTCTGTTGCCATTGAAACCACCGCGGTTTCCAAATGGTCTGTCGCCATTCTGACCGCGATAACCACCCTGTCTGTCTCCGAAGCGGTTGTCCCCGTTTCTGTTATCACCATTGCGGTTCTGATAACCTTCACGAGCCTGAGCTCCGGTAAAGCCTGAGCCACCGCGGTTATTCGGGTATCTTCCGCCGTTTCCCTGTGGACGGCCACCATTCTGACCGCGATAACCGAAACCATCACGGCCACGGCCCTTGTCAGCAAGGTTACCCATCTTTACATTTGGTCTTGAAGGGCTTAATTCAAAAGAAGTGGCAGAAGGTTTGCCCTGAGCAGGAGCGCTCTGTGCAGGTTTCGCTGCTTGTGCAGAATCAGAAGGTTCGGAAGGAGCTGCTTTTGGTGCAGCCTCCTGTGCCGCCGGTTTAACGGCTGCCGGTTCTGAGACTTTCTTTACTACTTTTGCAGTTACGACCTTTCCTTCTCCAGATGGAGCCGGTGCAGGAGCTGCTACAGGCTTCTTCTTGATGACGACAACCTTCTTTTTTTCAGATGGTTCGCCAGAAGCCGGAGCAGCAGGCTGAGAATCGCTTTTCTGCTTGTTTAAGATAAATTTTGGTTTGTTTTCTGAATCTTCTGCCATGTTTTACTATTAACCTCTTATCCTTATTCGGGATTATTCCTCTTCAAAACTCAATCCTACACCACAGTTCGGGCATGTTGTCATATCAAGAGTGATGCGTGCACCACATTCAGGGCACTCATAGTATTCTTCACCCTCTTCTGCATTTTCTGCAGTCTCACTCTGTTCTGCAGGTGTTTCTTCAGCAGCTGTTTCCTCATCATCTACAAACTCAACATAGTTAGAAATGATATCTGAAACTGCTGCAATATCTTCTGCTGAAAGGCCTTCGATATTTGCAAGCGCACCATTCTGTTCAGCCTCAACGAAAGCTTCAATGCCTTCAATGCCGTTTCCAGCAAGAACTTCAGCAACACGCTGGTCAACACCAGGCAGTTCCTTGATTGAAGAAATCTCGTCGTATTCAGCGTCGCCTTCATCAGAGAAGAGTTTCTGAGCTGTTTCCCAGGACTCATTTGCTTCATCAGAATTAGCATACTGCTCTTCTGTCTTAACGTCGATGCTCCAGTCAGTAAGTCTGTTTGCAAGGCGGACGTTGAGTCCCTGTTTTCCGATAGCCAGTGAGAACTGGTTTTCCTGGACAACAGCAAGAGCCTGTCTCTTTTCCTCATCCAGAATAACTACACCAGCAACTTCAGCTGGAGAAAGGGCGTTCTTGATGAAAACGCGTGGATCCGGATCATACTTCAGGATATCAATCTTCTCGCCTTCGAGTTCACTTATGACAGCCTTGATGCGGACACCTTTGAGACCAACACATGCGCCAACCGGATCAACATCCTCGCGGTGTGATGAAACGGCAATCTTTGTTCTGTAGCCAGCTTCACGGACGATATTGTGAATCTCAACAGTCTTGTCGTAGATTTCAGGAACTTCAAGCTCAAGAATGTTGCGTACAAACTCTGGATCAGTTCTTGAAAGGATGATCTGAAGACCGTTTGTTGCCTTCTTTACCTCTGTAATGAGAGCCTTGATGCGGTCGTTCTTGTGGTAAACCTCGCGGTCTGACTGGCCTTTCTTAGGGAGAATACCTTCAACCTTTCCGAGATCAACATAAATGGTACCGTTCTTTTCGCGCTGGTAGTAACCGATGATGATTTCACCGACTTTATCCTTGTACTCAGCATAGAGGCTGTCTTTCTGGATTTCAGTAAGTGACTGATGTGCTGTCTGCTTTCCAGTCTGAACATCTGAACGACCGAAATCTGTCTTCGGATCAATAAGGATGTCGATTTCATCACCGAGTTCACACTCGTCACTCATCTGCTTTGCATCCTCAAGTTCAATTTCGGTAACAGGATCGTAAACACCGTCAACAATTACCTTGCGTGAATATACTGAAACGTCACTCATATCATCATTAATCTGAACGACGCAGTTGTCTGATGTTCCAAACTTTCTCTTGTAAGCCGCCTTGATTGCGTTCTCAATTGTGCTGCGGACAGAGTCTTCTGAATAACCCTTTTCCTGAATCAGCTGGCGGATTGCTTCTGACATATCAGATGACATATAATGCCTCCCCTATCAAACATGTACCAGTTTCGCTTTTGCAATGCGATCATACGGGATTGTCTGTTCTCCCGCATCTGGGATATTTAAAGTAATAGCCGTTTCATCAGATGAAACGATTGTACCGGAAACCCAGTCTGAAACCTGAGCATCCCATACACGTGCAGCAAGTCCTGTAAACAGGGCAAACTCTGCTGCATTTTTTATATTACGCTCCATTCCTGGAGAAGTAACTTCCATGTAGATGTTTTCTGTACCAAGAAGTGTCTCAAGACGAGGCTCAATAAGACGATGAGCCTTTGCACAGTCATTCACGCCGATACCTGCACCGTCAGCAGGAGCGGAACCAGTCTTCCAGCCAACTACGGCAAGAATCTTGTACTGTGTTTTCTGCGGTGTAATTCTGAGCTCTATAAGCTGATAACCCAGCGGCTGGATAAGGGCATTACACTCTTTATAGTACTTAATTGTGTCTAGAGAGATATACTCCACTTTTTCTCCGTATACAAAAAAGGAGTCGTTTGAACGACTCCATTGTATTAAAGAATAATATAATGTTCTATTTATACTACCATAAAAGAAATAAACACGTCAACCAGGTACAATGAAAAGAGCTGCAGCTGATACTTTTTTTATGAAATCTGTTTCTTTCAATACGTTTGCGCACGCCCGTACGGTATTTCCCGTCGTAATGACATCATCCACAAGCACCACATGTTCTGGCAGTGTTTTTCCCATACATCCGGATACTTTTTCATCAAGCATATACGAACGCTTTGAATGCTCACTTCGCTCTTCCCTGCTCAGTTTTTTCTGCTGCATGGTTTCTGTACGCCGTAGAAGACGTACAACGCGGATATGATGGATATGCTCAAGGTAAAGTGAAATATCTTCTATCTGATCCCAGCCTGATTTCTTTATTTTTCCGGGACGAGGCGGAACAGGAACAACAACGGCATCCGGATAATGAGTTTTTATGACTTTCGCCAGATACGCTGCAAATATTTCGGTAAGATTGTGCTGTCGGCCGATTTTCCATCCATAAAGCAGTTTCTTTTTGGAAAGTACATACGGAAAAAGCGGAAATACGCCGTCAACGTTTTGAAAAAGAGGATTCTCACGGCATGAAGTACAGACACCGTGTTCTGATAAAAGAGGTCGTCCGCAGTGCACGCATCTTTTGTAATCTTGTAAAGCTTTGTCTGCTTCCTCGTCGAGCAACCGTCTGCATTCATTGCAGAGAGAAATGCTGCCGGCCGGGCCACCACACAGTACGCAAGGAGCGGAGACAACACAACCAGAAAAAAAACTACGGAGGACGCGCACCATTGCCCGGCCAGCAAAAAAAGCAAATCTCATGCTTTATATTAGGTTGCCGGTGGGCACTTTTTTCAAAAAATCATCTGCCGGAAAGCGCTTTTTTCCAGCGGGCGACTGCCTGCAGTGCCTGAAGCGGCGTCATGTCATCGGGCTCAAGAGAGAGGATTTCGTCAAGGATAAGTTCTTCGTCTGAGAAAAGGCCCGCCTCACGCGGTTTCTGCGCCGGAGTCTGAGTTTCTGTCGGTACATTGTGCTCAGATGAATCACCAAATCCTGAAAGCACCTGCTCGGCGCGCTGGATGACAGCTGATGGAACGCCCGCAAGTTTCGCTACATGAATGCCGTATGAGTTTTCGACAGCGCCCTGTTTTATATGCTTTAAGAAGACGATGTTCCCGTCATTTTCAAGGACTTCAAGACAGAGCTGCTGTAACAGTGGATGAACCATGCGTGTCAGTTCATGATAATGAGTCGCAAAGAATGTCTTTGCCTTTATGACATTAAGAAGATGCTCTGAGACAGCCCATGCGATTGCAAGACCGTCTTCCGTTGAAGTTCCACGACCTACCTCATCCATGATGACAAGGCTCTTTTCTGTTGCAGAACGCAGGATACGTGCCGTTTCTGTCATTTCGACAAGGAACGTAGACTCACCGCGCGCAAGGTTATCCGAAGCTCCTACACGGCAGAAAATGCGGTCTACGACGCCGATATGGGCTTTTTTTGCCGGAACATACGAACCCGTCTGCGCGAGAAGCACAATGAGCGCATTCTGTCTGAGGTACGTGCTTTTTCCAGCCATGTTCGGGCCGGTGACAAGCGCAAACCGCTTATCCGTGAGATCCGCTTCATTAGGGACAAACGTTCCTTCTTCCATGTGGAATTCAACGACAGGATGCCTGCCCGCCTCTATTTCAAGCGCAGAACTGTCGTCAACATCAGGGCGCGTCCATCCATGCAGATGGGCTGCGTGCGCAAGAGCCGCAGTAACGTCCAGCTCTGCAATTTCAGCAGCCGCTTTCAGAAGATACCTGACGCAGCCGCCTATTTTTGTGCGGAGTTCAAGGAAAAGGCGTTTTTCAGTCTCGATGATGTTTTCGTTAGCGCTCACCAGCTCCTGCTCAAGTTCCTGAAGACGTGCGCTTGTGTAGCGGTCACCGTTTACCAGAGCGCGGCGAAGTATGAAATGCTCGGGAACGGCATCAAGTTTTCCCTTGCTTACTTCCATGTAGTAACCAAGGTTTCTGTTATATCTGATACGCAGGTTTGATATGCCTGTTTTTGCTTTTTCTTCTGCGAGATATTCGTCAAGATATTTGTTGAAGTTCCGCTGAAGGTCACGGAGATTGTCCAGTTCCTCTGACCAGCCTTCACGTATGATGCCGCCTTCTGTCAGGCTCGTCGAAGGATCATCAAGAATGGCGTTCTGAATGTCGGAAATGATGGCTTTTGCCGTATCAAGCTCAATACCGTTTACGAGCCCCAGCTTTGAAATGCAGTCACGGACCTGAACAAGGCCTGTAAGGCTGGTCTTCAACGCGACAAGGTCTTTCGCATGGGCACGTTCCATGGCAATGCGGCTTGCAAGACGTTCAACATCAAGGATGCGTGAAAGTTCGTTCCGCACATCAGTAAGGGAACGGCGGTCGTTATAGAAAAGTTCGATGCGGTCCTGACGCGCTTTAATGGCTGCAACATCTCTGAGCGGATACAAAAGCCGCGTTTTCAAAAGACGGCTTCCCATTGCGGTCACTGTGTAGAGCAGCGTTTCAAGCAGCGAATACTGACTTGTTCCATCACGAAGATTTGTCACAATCTCAAGGCTGCGGCGGCTTGCATCATCAATAAGGACATACTGCTCATCCGAAACAACGGTCAGGTTGGTGACCTGGGGCAGTCCGCTTTCTGGATGCATGGTATTCGCTGTCTTTGACACATATTCAAGCAGATAGCCCGCGGCTGCAATTTCAGGAGACTTATCTGTCAGTGAGAACGGCGCAAGGCTCGTCATTGCAAACTGGTCTGTCAGGCGCTTGTAGCCAAGTTCCTGTGAAAAATGCCAGTCCTGCTCCCAGGAAACAGCCATATTAGGGAACTGTTCCAGAACAAGGCGGACCGCGGAATCGCTTTCAAGAGACGATGCGATTATCAGCTCGGAAGGAGACACGCGGCCCAGATGCTTTGAAAACTCTTCCGCCATATCCGCTTTTGGAAAGCTGGCGCAGAAGAACGCACCTGTGGAAATGTCTATGTAAGAAAAGGAAACAGTGTCTTTTTTTACGGGAGAAACACAGAGACTTGCGAGCCAGTTGTTTGATGTCTGCTCTAGATATTCATCTTCAACAGCATTTCCCGGAGTTATGACTTCAATAACCTTACGTTCCGCAAGTCCCTTACCGGGAGCATTCAGTGAAAGCTGCTCACAGATTGCGATTTTCTTACCAAGGCGCAAGAGGCGTGCAATGTAGATTTTTGCAGCATGATACGGGATGCCGCACATAGGCTGCTGCGCCCTGTGTGTCAGCGTAAGGTTCAGAAGACGCGATACCTCAACCGCATCTTCATTGAACATTTCATAGAAATCACCGAGGCGGAAAAACAGAACTTCGTTTTTATACTGACTTTTTATTGCCGCGTATTGCTCCATCAGCGGCGTAGTTTCTGCCATTACATTGAACCGAGTGCGTCAATTACCTGTTGCGTTATGTCTACAGATTCACTGTACCATATGACGGCGTTTGCCTGCTGTAAACTCAGGATAAGGCTTAATCCATTTGATTCTGCAATCTTTTCAATGACTGAGTACAAATTGTTGTAAAACTCGTCTGATGACGCAAGATTGCTCTTCAGGTTTTCAAGTTCAATATTCTTTGTCTTTGTATACTGTGTCAGCGCGGCCGTTCTTGTATTAATGGTTGTTTCAAGAGAATGTGCGCCGTCTTCATCTCCAGCTGCCTCAAGCTCCAGTTTCTGAGTCTGCAATGCTTTAAGCTCTTCTGTCATGCGGTCAACTTCGGCCTGGAAATCAGCTTTTTTCTGCTCGTAATTTCTTGATCCTGTAGAATTTCTGAAATAAGCATTATAAACACGTGATGTATCTATTACTCCGAACTTTGTAAGCTGAGCCTGTGCAACTACAGGAACCAGCATAATGAAGGTCAGTAATAAAATGACTGTTATCTTTTTCATATCAACACTTCCTTAACGGTTTGGCAGATTAAATGACAGGGTAAATGACCACTGATTTGTATACTCCACTTTGTTGTCTACAATCTGGAATGTATTTGCAAGAAGCAGACGCAGAGGGAACTGTGGTATTGAGAAACGCAATCCCGGGCCATAACTGAAGTAGAAATCTTCAAGTTTCAGATTCGTGAAAATATCTTTGACGCTTGGTTTTACAGCAACAGCATCAGCAAAGAAATCAACTGCAAAGATTCCAGGAACAAGTGGCCAGCGGATTTCTGCAGTCGTAGACCACATTGCTTTACCGCGTTCATTAAACAGATCAGTCCATCCTCTTCCATTAAACATTCCGTCTACATAGAGAAGATTCTGATTTCCGATTGGAGATTTTGTTGTTTCAGTCAGGAATGACAATCCTGTATATCCTGCAAGAACAAGATTAAGCTTAAAATCTTCTGAGAACTGATGATTTATAAGGGTATGATAGAATTCAGCCTTTGTATCTGACTGAATGTAGTACTCATTTTCAAGATTCGGAAGCAATCCTACAACAGAAATCTTCTCGCTTGCAAACCATCCCTTTGAAGGATCATAGTATACATCACGGTCATCCATTGAGAAACTTGTCCACAGGCTGTTTTTTACACCCCACTTATTGAGGTTCATGCTGATAGAGGCATCGACCGGAGTATATAAATCAGGATCATAAGAATTACGTATGAAATCTGTTGAAACTCCACCAGTAAGGGTAACAATTGCGAAATTAGGATTCCACCGCTTTCCTATTCCAGCTGATGCACCAAGTTTGAATTCATTGTAATCCATATAATAGTGGCTTATATCAGGACCAGATGTAAGATGCATAAGCTGAAGGCAGTTCTTTGTAGCATTACTTGCATAAACACTCAAAGAAAGGCTGAGTGGCTTATCAAGGAACCAGTTGTCATCAAATCCCAGAGAAAGAGACTGTTCAATTGAGGAAACGGTCAGTTTTGTTGATACTGTCTTACCATAACCCTTGAAGTTTGAATCACTGAGATCAATTTTTGCGGACATTGGAATAGTGTTAACATTTTCAATACCGGAGAATGTTACACCAAAACCTATTTCTGCAGTCTGGGCTTCTTTTACATTAAGTGTCATATCAATCAGGTTCATTTCAGAACCCTGAGTGAAATCAGGCTCTATTGCAGAGAAGAATTGTGTATTGTAAAGATTACGCAATCCATTCTGAATTTCTGTCTTTGAATAGATATCACCTGTTTCAAGACCGAGTTCTCTGCGGATTACATACTCTTTTGTCTTAGTATTTCCTTTTATTGTTATAGATTCCAGATGACCACGATCTTTTTCAACAATGGTTACGGCACATGAAATCTCGTTATTATCTACATCCTTATCGTAGGTATAATCAAATCCATTTGAAATGTATCCGTTTTCCAGATACAGATTGAATACTGCTTCGATACCTTCATCAAATTTTGTTTTGTTGAAGATATCTCCCTTTTTCAGAGTTATAAGAGAAGCAAGCTTTTCTGTTTCAAAAATCCTGTTTCCTTCAAAAGATATTCCGGCAAAATGATACTGATCACCTTCTTCTATCACAAATGTAATGGTCAGCTCATTCTGATTCTTTTCAGCATTGAATGTTGTTTCACGTCTGATGTCGGTGATTTCTGCATCAACATAACCTCTGTTCTGGTAATACAGAAGCAGAGTCTGTCTGTCCAGTTCAAGGACTGATTCCTTGAATGCTCCCTTCTGGAAAAGAGAGGCTTCTTTTAATGAACACTGCTTTTTGAGTGTCTTTGAAGCGAACACAACATTACCCTCAAACTGGATGAGGTTGATGATGCTCATACTTCCTTCATTTATTTCAAAAGAAATCTCAATTCCCTGCTCTGTTTCCTCAATGGAGGATGTTACACGGACTTCTGTATATCCCTTTTCAAGATACAGGTCTCTGAGCTTACGCTCATTGACAGATACTTTTCTTTCTATAAATACATCACCCTTTTCAATGGAAAGGGCTTTTTTCAATTCTGAATTATGCAGTCTTGCATTACCGACAAACTTGATATCCTTTATTACAGGGTATTCAACAACGGTGAATTCAAGATTCAGTGTAAGACCGTCTGCATCTGCAGGTTTAACTTCCGCTGAAATATCTTCAAAATACTCAAGCGAGTATACGGTATTAAGGATATCAAGATACAGTTCATCATCGAAAGTTTTATCAAGATACTGATCAGTATATGGCACGATATCTGTTGAATTTATTGCGGACAGACCTTTAAAAGAAATAAACTTAATCGGTTTCCCGTAGTACCAGCCATCAGACTGTGCAAACAGTGCAAACCCAAAACATAAAAGACATACTGCAGTTGCAATAACCTTTTTCAGATGCATTTTTAATCCCCTTTTGAACTAAAACTTAAAACTCCAGGACAAACTAATTGAGGTATAGGGAACCCACAAATTTTTTGCTGATGTTATATCCGGCGCAATGCTCCATCGTATGGTGGCAAACGGTGACGGAAGTTCAAGACCCACTTCAGGCTGGAATGCAAGTCTGCGGTAGATATTTCCTTCACTACTGTTTTCCTGATACACGAAACGGAACAATGCATCAAGGTAAATGGTATTACCTATGTATTTACCTATATAAACAGTTGTGTTGTCAAAATAGTTACCAAGGCTCGCCTGTTCTTCTGAATTATTCATTGCCGACAAAAGCGCCTGCTGAATAAAGGGAGTTCTAAATGAAAATATATCAAAATTGAATAAATCACGCAATCGGTTTTCAACCTGCCTGAAAAGGCTGTTCTGCAGCAGGAAATCGAAGCCGCTTGCAGCTACGTTTGCGAGCAGTTCTCCTGGCGTTGAGCCTGATTCAGCAACAAGCGCGGCACCAAGAAGCATACGGATTTCATCTTCTGTCTTAGCCGGGTCTGAGCTTAGGACAGGAGAAAGCTCACTCAGCTTCTGTCTGTCTGCTGAAAGGCTGATTTTAACCAGCTCACCTTCAGCATCACGTTCCCTCAATTCTGCACGGAACGATATGCGTGGGTCAAAATCGCTTCCCGATTCGTTCAGTTCAAGCGTACCTTCCCTCAAATAGAAGTTTCTGTTCAGGTAAAGGATTTCTCCTCCACGCAGTACAAGCGTACCAGACACATTGATATCGGCAGTATCTGAATCCATGACCAGCCTTACCGGTTCTTGCGTCGTTACGAGTCCGCGGATGAGCGGATTTTTCTTATCCGGATAATACAACTCCGCTTTCTGATTCATATTCAGGCTGATATCAATAAACATTCGTCCATACGACTCAGCGTCTTCCTGTGTTTCTGCAGCGCCACCTGTATGCAGTTCAACAACCGTATCATACAAGCTTATGCCACCAGTAACTGACATGTCATCTCCAGTCATGTTGACTGTAAGATTTACATCTGCTTCTGCTGTACAATCTGCATAGGAAATATTCAGTTTTGCCGGCACATGAGTGTTTTCCGCAGTCTTTACATCTACAGTAATTGAATTCAGATCCCATCGGTCCATCTGCATGGTCAGATTCGCATAAGCTTTTGCATTTTCTGTAAAGAACTCAACATTACGCGCGGTAAACATGTCTCCATCAGCCATAAGTATTGAGACAGGTGCAACCAGAGGCTCTGTTATGAAATCCGGAATAAGCAGGACCATATTATGAACAGTCAGATTTCCTTCAAAATCAGGGTCAGACAAGTTTCCACCGACAAGAAGATTTCCTTCGAATGCGCCATCTTCAATTGAGAATGAATCGCCAAACATTGGTTTCAGCAGATTCAGGTTTCCATTGATGTCGGTTATGCTGACATCAAGATCATTCTCACTGATCTTTCCATCCGCATTGAATGTAATTGGGAAATCTGCAAGAGCAGAAAGATAGAATTCTCCGGAATCAAGAAGATAGCCTGATATACCGCCCGTCGTACCTGCAGAAAGATACCACATACCTTCATCATGTCTGATTGAAATTTCGTAATTTTTGACTTCTGTATCATAATTGGACGTAATATCCTCAAATAATAAAGAAATCTCATAAGAAGCTTTTTCAAGGTTAAAACCGTTTTCTGTGTCATCCGTATCCTCATCAAGAGCGAGAGTCAGACGGAATGGAGAAGACGCATTGTAAAGCGGATCCATATTCAGACTGACGGTACCATTTCCATTTCCATTCTTTTCTTCCAGCGCAAAATCAAATCCACAGTTGTTTATATGAGTAAGATCATACGAAAGGTTAATGCCGTTTCCTGACAGCATCTTGTCATCGAGCATCAGATTAAGTGAAGCCGTCAGCGGATAGCCGTTTATATGCAGACTTAATTGCGGAATTTCAAGAGATGCAAACGGATTTTCCAGCTGTCCAAGAACGGTTCCATGCAGGGATATTCTGTCTTCCTGCTGCTGATGCTCGAGGAAGCGTGACATAAAGAACGAATCAACATCAACAGAACCGGAAACATACAGTTCTTTAATGAAATCCCGATTACTGAAAGGCGTTCCTTCCGGATTGTAACAGGAAAGATCGATCAGTATGCTTTCTTCACCAATCGGATTATCAAGCTGTATGTTTGCAGCAATTGAATCAAGAGCTGATTCAGTCAGAATCCACGACACAGATCCGTTACCAGACAGAATTGACACTGAATCACCATAATTCAGTGTTTCAAGCATAAGTCCGTAATTGTCTGCGAAACCTGTCATTTCCACTCGTGGCTCTACATGAATCTTTCCTGAACTTTCAGTTACCTCAAACCTGTTGAATGTTACCATGAACTTTTCAAGAGTTATGAAATCAATATCAGAATCAAGAGAAACTGAAAGGATGTAATCCCCTATCCGTACAGGAATTGTGTCCATATACAGAGAACAGAGGATCTGATTCTTTACACGAAGGTCAAAGCGCAGTTCAAAATCATAGTCGCCGTTAATGACAAGTTCTTTTCCTGCATCATATACGGCTGAGAATGAATAGGGCATTTCATTGAACAGGAAGTCTGTAGAGAAGAATATCTGAGAATAGTCTTCATTTGCATCTGCATTTATTGTTGCAGAAAGCTGCTGACCGCCATACAGAAGCTCAAACTGGGAAATCTGCGCTGTCGTTTCGTTGCCATCCATGGAAAGAAGGAGCATTTCTCCGTCTTTCTGTGTATTTGCAACAACAGCATACGGAACATTGAATGAAAGAGAATCAAAATCTGTAGAACCATATACATCACACGAAAGGATGTACTGAGACAGCGTTTCATACAGCGAAGAATCAAATCCCTGCCCTTCGTAAACAGCATTGTCCACATAGTGAAGAATGCTGTCCAGAAATTCGTTCTCCAGTGACAGACTTGCCTGCAGATACTTTTCGTCTCCATACAGAACGCTTCCTTCAAGTGCAATAAAGCCGGGAACATCCGCTTCGGAATGCGAATAGTCATACGCTTCAAAAGTGAAATCGGCCGAACTCATGTCAGAAACACATTCCAGCTGGACTGCAGTGAGCGGCACACTTCCAAGCATGACCTGCGGAGAGAATGCAGAAAAACCGTGTTCCAGGTCTTCAATATAGAACTCGCCCTCAAGCCGCTTTCCAGAAGGAAGCAGATAGTGGCCGAGCTTGAGGTAGCCGGACAGGCTTAAATCCGCAATATCAACATCTCCGTAATAATTGAGACTGAACTGTTTTGCTGAAACCTGCAGATCTTCCACACTCACCTTTGCCAGATTTCCCCTGACAGCAGCAGTTACATCAAGACCACCGTCATAAATGCCCGGAGGAAGATATACAGAACCGTCTACATCATACGCAAGTTCTGAAACTGGATTCTCTTTATCCGTATCGAGTATTCCGTCAACCGAAAAACGCCCGTCAATGACACTTCCGGTCATCCGTTCTGCTATTTTTTTTCTGTCTTTTACGGTAACAACGGTGAACGGATCAAAATCTGTCGCATTGAATTCTGCATGTACTGCTCCTGTCTCAAGATTCCACCATGCTTCCACTCCATACGGAGCGTCCGGTGTGAACATTGAAAGCGACAACCTGTTGTCTTCCATTCCGGCGACAAACTCAACATCGTTGAACGAGAAGCTGCCTCCATCAGCATTCTTCAGTTCAAAACGTCCAAAAGTACCGTTCAGGTCCGGTGTAATACGTGCCTGAATTTTGAGACCTGTCGTCAGCTTTGGAATAATTGGTGTAAGAGTATTATCCGGGATAAACGACAGGTTTCCTTTTGTTTCAATGTTTGTTGTATATGGAGCAGTTGAACTGCTTTTAACTGATATCGAATCAAGTGCAAGACGGCCTGACATGCCGCGTGCATCAACAATAAACGTACAGTTCTTGATTTTTAAAGGGAAAGGAATGATGAATCCATTCTTTTCCGCACTGGAGGTTGCATCATCAGGTTTGTTTTCATCTGTTGCAATAAGAGAAAGAATTCTTTCAAGCACATGACGGTTTTTCTGTTCATTGAAAGAAAAATCAAGACCGTCAACTGTTACCGAGCCAATAGCATCCTCAATATTTCCGCGTAAAAGCGGAATAAGCCTGTAACTTACCCTGACGGATGAGATGTGTAAGAGTATTGTATCAGATTCAGCGTCAGATATGTCTATATCTTTAAGATTAAGGCCTGAAAGGATTGCAGGAGAAAGGGATCCGTAAGAGACTGAAAGACCTGTTTGTGTCCTTAATTGGGTCAGGGCATAGTTTTCCAGCTGATACAGTTTTCCATTGATGTGATGCATCAAAGGGAAAGCTATAGCAAATGCTGAAAGCAGCATGAGGACTATGGCTGTGCTTTTTAAAGCTGCAGAGAGGACCCGGTTTTTCATGTATACTCTTACTTATTAATTTTCGGCATTAATTGATGAAATCCACAAAGTTTTGTTATACTAAAAGTGAGGTTTTACCGTGATTTTACAGAACTTTATCGTACTTGAAGGCATAGATGGAGCAGGAACTTCCACCCAGCTCAAAAAGCTTAAGGAAAAACTCGGAACCACCCGGGCATTTTACACTGCAGAGCCAGTTGAAACAAGCGAAACAGGCAAATTTCTGCGCCGTATTCTCTCAGGAGAAGTACCCGTTCATCCGGGGACGGCAGCGTTCCTTTTTGCCGCAGACAGAAACGAGCATCTGTACGGTAAAGACGGCATCGTCCAGAAAGACAGCGAGGGAATCCTCTGTTTTTCAGACAGGTATCTTTTCTCAAGCCTTGCGTACCAGGCTGCAACGTGCGGCGAAGATCTGCCGCGGCTTTTGAACAGCACGTTCCCCCTGCCGCGCATCCTCTTTTTCTTCAAGATTACGCCGGAAGTCTCGCTTGCCCGCATTACAGGACGCGGAGTCACAGAAATCTACGAGAAAGTTGATTTCCTTAAGAAAACAGAAGCTGAGTATGAGAAAGTGGTCGCGTCCTTCCGCGAAAAAGCAGACAGCGGCATGACCGTTGTTGAGATAGATGCGTCCAAATCGCCGGATGAGGTTTTCAGCGTCATCTGGAAAACTCTTCAGGAAACATACGGACTCTGACAGTTTTTCTTATTTTTCTTTTCTGAATGCCGATACTGAAAACGTGAAAAAGCATTCAGACACCTACATGCACAAGCTTCTCAGACGCGTTGCAGCAATCCTGCTGTTTTTGTGTCTTACCTCAACACAGCTTTTTTCATACGCAATTTCGTACAAGGAACAGTATTACCGTCTTTTTCACACACACTACCAGCAGTATCCAGAAGACGTCATGGAAAACATCTACTGGCTTGAACGCGCTGTAGCGGCTGATTTCTGCAATCCGCAGTACGCGCTGGCGCATATTGAAAACGAGGATGAGTGGGAAAAATATCGTTACCTTTTCATGATGCACGTCAACCTGAAGCTCGCAGAACAGCACCTCCGCCTAGGCCGTACCTGGGATAAGCAGGTTGCTTATTTCTACGATGAACCTTGGAAAGAAGAATATCTGCGTGACCTTGAAACCGCGTATGCATGCTATGAAACCGGCCTTTATTACTGGCAGGAAGCAAAAAACTGGGCTGAGAAGGCTAATCAGAAGAAATTCAACTTTCTCTTCATAACAGATCAGCAGTTCTGGGAAGATGAGCGCGAAAGGATTTTCAACGGTTCACTTGATTACGGAAAAACAATAGAAAGAGAACTTGCAAGAGTTCAATCAGTATGCGATACTTTTATCCAGATGGATGAGAGTACCTACTGATGAGCGATATTTTTGATTATTTAGACTGGCGCGGTGACATCTCTTTCAAAGAGTCCCCTTTTAACGAAGCAGATAACATTATCTTCAACCTGCTTACCTACATCAATTACACAGATGTAGTTCCCGAAGTTTTCACACAATCTCTGACAATACAGAAAGTAGCAAAAGCTGATTTCACGCTTCATAAAATTCCAGACCCGCGTCTTTACGCTCTTCTCGAAAAATGCGCGGGGACACGTCGTTTCAAGGATGTACGTCTCACCGGCTATGTTGATGTATTCAATGAGGAAGAAGACTGTCAGTTTTGTGCAGTTACCTATCTTTATGACAGGGGATGTGCCTACGTTGTTTACCGAGGAACCGACTCTTCAGTAACCGGGTTGATTGAAGACTTCAACATGGTTTACAAAGCTCCCATTCCCAGCCAGGCAAAGGGTGTCCATTATCTTGAGCAGCTGACAAGGAAGCTTCCCTGGTGGAACCGCTCACGTCAACTGATGATAGGCGGCCACTCAAAAGGCGGCAACGTTGCACAGTATGCGGCAATCCACTGCTCAAAACGCACACAGAAGCATATAAGCATTATCTGGAGCAACGATGGGCCAGGCTTTAATGAGGAACTGTTCCCAAAAGAATGGTCGGTGCCTCTCGTTCCCAAAATGAAGACGTTTCTTCCTTCCGCTTCAATTATAGGACGGCTGTTCAATCATGAGGAAGAAACCATACTCATTTCAAGCAGCGATGCAGGACTCTTGTCTCATGATCCATTTACCTGGAAAATATTGGGAACGCAGCTTGTCCGTGTTGATTCTGACTCTCCCAAAACAGAACGCCTTGACCGTTCGTTCAGGGACTGGCTTGCGCATATCAGCTTAGAAGAGCGGAAAAACCTTATTGATGCCATTTTTGACGTATTCAAGAATATGGGTGTCTCGTCTCTTTATGATTTCAATAACTTCAAACTGACGCAGGCTGTTTCAGGTATTAAAACGCTCACGCAGCTTGATGCTGAACAGAAGAAAGCCCTCATTCATTCACTTACTCAGTTTTACAAGAGCTATAATCTATAAAAAAAGTGCACCCCATTGAGTGCACTTTGAATTCAGCTATCAGTCATTTATCTCAAATCCACAATTGTAGATTTTTGCATCTTCCAATATTTCCAATGCTTTTTTATTCTTTTTGAACAGTTTCAGTTTGCCATTTGCGTTTCCACAGTTCCAGAGTTTCTGGAAACATGATATGCCCATCGGGTTTTCACGCATCAACGACAGAGCATCTGTTTTTGGACAGAATATATCAATATCTATGAGACTTTCCCTGTTTGAAGCTGTCATTGAGAGATGAAGATTATCAGCATTTTCAAAGAAACTGTAGTTTATCGTGTTGTTCTTTTTACTGCCATTGCTTATGAACTCGTACTTCTTCCCTTCAAGGACAAAGCAAACCATCACGCGTCTCTTTTTTCCGATTCTGGCAGGATTACATTCAGCAACACTTATCGCTGAGTTTTTAAGATTCTGTCCGTTCATCTGACTTACGAGATGATTGCTTGAAAGCCATATCCATGGATTTATGAGATTCTTACCCCAAAACTTATCTGAACATCCGTATGAGCGCTCAGGAGTAACTATATATTCAATTCCGTTGAAAATGACAAAACCCGAAAACTCAGTCTTCATTCCCTGAGCATGCCAATACATATCTGAATGTTTGAGGTTACGTGCTATCCAGTTTGTATATTTTCCGATGCTCTGTGTAATTTTCTTGTCCGCTTTCAGATTCCAGGCAATACATCCTGCATCTGACTTCCATTCAGGATGTTTCAGGATATCTGCTGATGTCGTTTCAACTTTTCCAGCAAGCATTGTTTCTGAGAGGCAGCATGAGCCGACAGAAATTTCAAGATGGCGTTTTGATATATGCAATTCCTCTGAAGGATAGAAATTACATATCTGACACGCATTCCGTCCCCAAGTTCCAGCCTTGACCATAACATATGACGGTTTGTTTTCCCCATTATTGCCCATGACAATGTTTTGCGGAGAGCGTGCAGGATTTATGACGAAATACTCAAGAAAAAAAGCTTTCTGCTCACCAGTCTGTTTGTTTACACCTGTAAAGAAATGTCTCCACCAGTCATAGCCCTTTCGTTTAAGAGAGCCCCTCAGCATGTACATATTTCTCTGCTCAAACTGCTGCATGATATTCCCCTGAAAAAAAATGCAGGAATAAAAATCCCTATATATACTTTCGGCATTTCTTCCGATAGAATTAATAGAGGTTTTAACATTTTATGAAAATTACAGTACTGAAAGAACGCGTTTTCAAGATTGCACTCATTGCATTTCTTTTAACAGTTCTCTGCTCCATCTGGTTTTACACAAATTGTGGTATTCAAGGTCTCATGACATGGCACATTTTCTACAACAGTCTTTTCAAGGGATTTTTTGCCATCTGCCTCGTTCCGGTTCTGGCACTAATTCCATGGCTGATCTGGAAAAATAAAACTACTAAAATCATTTCCTATGTCTTTTCAGGAATTGCAGCTTTTGTCTGGATCATGATGTTCATTGTCATAAACATCATGAATCTCCTTGGGACTCCTGCATCCGGTCTTGATCTGCTGACAGCTTCTGACCCTCTTCCCGTTCATGAAGTTCAGGCAAATGATACAAAGACACCAGCCATGAAGATTGGATTTGGCAGTGACCCGCACTGGGGAGCTTCTCACGAAAACGCAGATGCACGTTATCAGGTTCTTGATGGTCTTGCTTCATCTGGAAACGATGCCGTTTTCATTCTTGGTGATATTGCAGAAATGGGTATCCTCAATGATTACGACAGGGCAATTGCCGATCTTCAGACTCATCTTTCAGATGTGCCTCTCCGCATAATTCCAGGTAATCATGATACGCTCGTCTGCGCACTTCCCCATTTCAAGAAAATGTTCCGCCAGAAAAAGGAACCTGATTATTACCGCATGGATGGAGGAAATGTTCATATTCTTGTCATCCGTGTCCTGTGGGACGAACATGAGTTCAACAAGAAGCAGGAGAAATGGCTTATTTCTCAGCTTGAGAGCATTCCTCAGGAAGATACTGTCATCGTTCTTTCTCACTGCTACCTGTATGGTTCAGGCTATTATGATGAAGCCGCAGGATTCAACTGGGGAGATATTCCGGCGGTTACAGAATGGATATGTCCGATTCTTGAAAAATACAATGTTGATCTTGTAGTAAACGGACACAACCACTTCTTTGAATATCTTGAAAACGGAAATACATCGTACAGTATTGTTGGAACAATGGGTGGAAAGCTTGATGAAGACCTCATCTACACTTCTCCTTATTCCCTCTGGCAGAACAATACTGATTTCGGATGGCTTGAAGCAACTGTATATACCGACAGAATTGAGCTTGAGTTCATCAACGAAAGCGGAAAACTCCTGCACACTGAAACAATAAAGACCCGTTAATCTTCTTCCGGGCAAAAAAAAGGTTCTGCAAAAGCGAACCTTTTTTTTATTTTACTCCATCAAGAGCCTTGTCGATTTCAGATTTATCATCTGGAATATTTTCATCCAGAAACTCAAAACATTCTATTGCTGTCTTTTGTATATGCTCATACCAAATCATGTAGAGTTCGGGATCAACTTCTCCAGGGTATGGAGCTCCCTGAACATCAGAAACAAGACGTCTCAGATTTTCAGCGCATTTCTTGAGTTTTTTATCCATACTACTTCTCCGCTTTCAGATAGTGAATATCAAAGTAATTATAAAGGCAATTCCACTTTTTTGCCACTGAATTTCAGGCCTTTATCAAAAATTACTGCATAACTTTTCTTTTCAAACTCTTTCAGTAACTTTCTGGCCGCATTCTGGATATCCTCACTTGTGGCAGAAAGGATTTCATGCATTCTGTGTGCCCTATCCTCATCGGTTATTCCGTATAACAGGCGTACCCATGCAGTAGTTCCTTTAGAAGACGGCGTACGTGGCTGTTTTGATGAGCTGTAGCAGCCAATAATGACTTTTTCAAGTTCTTCATCTGACAGTTTTCTCTCGGTCATTTCTTTAAGCGCTTCCTCAAAAACTTTCAGAGAAGTTTCTGGAACCGGGTCACGGTATGTGGACATCTGGAAGACATTTTCCGTGCTGTTGGCATAGGAACTTGCTCCGTATGCACCGCCGACAGTCCTTATCTTTTCCCACAGGATGGTATTTGACAGGTACCTTCCAAGAAGTTCTTCATACACAGATTCTTTAGTTCCAAATGTATGAGCAGGAAGTGACAATGCCGCAAAACCCACCTGTGTATGGGCATCGAACCAGACTGCATCTTTTTCTGGGCAGGCAAGCGTATAAAACGGTTCATCATCAATATAAAGCGGTTCTGCCGGACCATTCCATTCCTCAAGATACTGACCTATAACCTTACATGCAGCACGTAAGGGCTCTTCCTCTGCAGTGATATTGACTGCAATGCCGCTTTCAAGAAGTACTGACTTTATTGAGTTAAAGCGTGCAATCAATGCATCTTCATTAATGTCATCAAGTTTTTTTATGAAGTACAGTTGGCTCAAGCCGTTCCATATTTCATCAATGGCTTTAGCCCGTGTCACCGTACATGAACTTCTGGAGGAAGCATACTGATTTCCATATGGGGCAATACTTGCAATGAAATCATTCTTGTATTCAAGAAGCAGGTCGTGCAGTCTCTTTCTGTCGCTGAAATCAGCGTTCCTGAGATTGTCGAACATAAGGGCAATACCCTCTTCTGCCTTTTCATCAAGCATTTTTGCGCTAAGGTTAAGCCATGCGCGTCCCAAACAGTTATTCTTCATATACAGAAGCCGGGTTCTTTCCTTTCCCGAGTGCATCGTGTCTTCTTTCAGGCCAGCTGACTCGTACGCTGTTCTTGTAACAGATTCAGTATGAAGAGACGCGTGGTAACCTCCCATAATTCCGGCTATACGCTCTGAAACCTCAACCCAGTTCTGGTCGCCTATTCCCATATCTGTAAGTGCTTCGCAAAAAAGCGGCAGATACTGGTAATCTTCAGGCTGCAACAAGTCTACAGGAATTGCAGCAGATATGTACGTAATGCCGTTTACCGGCTGCACATGCGTATAAAGGGGAACGCTTCCAACATGCTTAATTTCCGTATCTATAAGCTGAATATCATCATCGAGCTCATCGATACGCAGATGCGGTATCTTTTTCAGGTTTTCCTCGCTTTCAGGAGTTTCCTGGAAAACATGCATCTCTTCCTGTGTTTTCTTCAGTTCCTCAATATCAAGTGTCTCACGTGCTTTTTCAAGCTGAGCCTCATACGCTTTTTTCTGCTCAGCCTCAAACTGTGCATCAGGCCTTATTGTAAGAAGCGAACGCTTTTTATTTGTAACGAGCATGTCAGAAACAAGCTTCCTGATATAATCCGGATCTTCTGCAATATCGTGCTTCATCTGCTCGAAAACTTTTCTGATGTACATGGTTTCATATGGCGTCTTGCCGTTCATCCATCCGCGATAACAGCGTTCCATAAGTGTCATGGTAAACGGTCCGTAGCCTCGCCTTATTTCTTTCTGCACAAATTCGAGAGACATCATTGCAGCATCTGTTACACTCTGGGGAACGCCTTCTCTTGCAAGGCGCTCAAGCTCATCAAAAATTACTTTCCCGAGTTTATCTGTATCGTTGAGTGGAACGCCGCGAAGTCCTGCTGAAAAAGTAATCCAGGCAAGATCGGCATCTGCTCCTGATGAAGGCGCAACATCTTCGCCAAGCCCGCTTTCAAGCAGCACACGCATGAGCGGTGCGCCATCATGCCCAAGCAGTATTTCATCAAGCAAAGCAGTCTTCATATACGTTTCACAGTCAGATGTATTTCCAATAATCCAGCTGACGACACTTGTTGCCTTATTATCAGAATCTTTGCCGCCTTCTGGTCCGATAATGTCTTTTTTTCGCGGCTCAGCAAATGAATCAACAGAACCTGTATCAAAGCGGAATCCCTGTGCCTCTGCAGTTTTTCTGAGTACTTCCGGTGTTGTAAAACCAGGATTCTTTTCAATCCAGGGTTCTACAAAACGTTCATTGATGAAATCAATCTGCTTTTCTGTCGGGATATTACCGGCAAGGAACAGGCGGCAGTTGGAAGGATTATAATAAGCCTTATGAAAGGCCTTGAACTGTTCATAGGTCAATTCAGGAATATTTGCCGGATTGCCGCCGGAATCCTTATTATAGACGGTATCTTCAAGCACACCGAGAACTGCCATATTTCCGGCAAATCCCTCAAAACTTGAGTAATTTCCCTTCATCTCATTGTATACAACACCCTGAATGGAAAGCTCACCCTTCTCATCTATTTCTACACGATGACCTTCCTGTTTGAAGATGACTTCTTTTAAGAGCGGAAAGAAAACGGCGTCCCCGTACACTGCCATAAGATTGAAATAATCTTTCTCAACAAATGAAGCAGCCGGGTACACGGTCTTATCAGGAAAGGTCATGGCATTGAGATAGGTCTTAATGCTCTGATTGTTAAGCACAATGAACGGGTCTTTCAGTGGATACCTTTCGGAACCAGCGAGAACTGAATGCTCAATAATGTGTGCAACACCTGTTGAATCGTTGGGAATTGTCCTGAACCCAAAAGAAAACATGTTTTCTTCATCATCATTCAGAAGGTGGAAAATTTCCATCCCTGTTTTTTCATGACGGAGCCAGATGCCATCCGAGTTATATTCGCTCATGTCCTGAATATCAAGAACACGCCATCCATTATAGATTTCGTTTTTTTTCATTATGTACTCCACAAGAGGGAATCCGTGTTATTTACACGTAAATGTCGTCATCTCTTCCCTTAATGAATAAGTCTCCCTTTTCCCAGGCACGCCGCATGTCTGTAAAGAAACGGTTCGTAGCTGCATCCACATCGGATTTAAGCATGGGTTTATGGAGCTGTTCTTCCTCAAGCACCATGTCACCCCTGCCTGTTGAAAGGTTTGTGAATATCTTCATACGGAAATCTTCTTTCTTTCCGGCAATGATGTAGGCAATTTCAACATCCTGCTTTCCGCGAAGGTAATCCTGCAGGAATCTGTCGTCAGCGTTCAGGAAATCATCTGTGGTGAAAAGGCGTTCCTTAAGGTCATCGCTGAGCGCCGGATCATCATGTGCAAGAGAAGCAAGTATAGAGTTTTCCATTGATACATCCATGCGCTTAAGGATATCAGCAAGTGCACCACGGCCGTCAATTCTGTCTGCTTTCTGAGTATTGACCGCGAGTACTTTTTCGTGCATGGACTTATCCACACGACGCAGTGTTTCAGGATCTATTGTCTTCATCTTTGCAAGAAACGAGACCACCTGAGCCTTTTCATCTGCATTCATTGCATTAATCGTTTCAGCTGCCGTCTTAGGCGGAATCTGTGAAAGAACCAATGCACGTACAGGCGTACTTTCATCCTTCAGAAGAATATAGAGTTTGTCGCTTTCAATATCCTGAAGATAATCGAACGGTTTTCCTTCAGCAAACGGAACAGCTTTTTTCAAAACTGCATCTGCACGCTTTTCTCCGTATGCCTTTACAAGAATGTCACGTGCGGTATCTACCCCGCCCTGTTCGCGAGACTTATTCAGCAGTGACTGGAATTCTGCAAGAATGACGACCGCTTCATCCTGTGACACATTGCGTATTGAAGCAATCTCTGGAACGATTTTCTCAACCTGATCCTGTGGCAGGTGCGGAATGATTTTCGCTGCTTCCTCAACTCCGATGAGAAGCAGGAATTTTGCCACGCGTCTGTATGTGCTTTCTTTTCCTTTTTCTTCTTCCTGAGCGGGAACTTTTATAAGTCCCTGACGGCGGATAGCATCTTTTATATCGTTAAACTGTTTATCTGTATCTGACATTTGTGTTTATTCTAACAAATGAAAGGCGAGTTGTCGACCGCAAAAAAAAGCGCAGGATGTTTCCATCCTGCGCTATTGCACGAAGCTTTATGAAAGCCCCGAAGCGGTTAATTACTGTGCATCTGCCTTGATTTCATCAGAAGGCTTCCAGTTCTTGCGGCAGGCAGAAACGAAAGCGCCAGAGATGAACATTGATGAGTAAGCACCAGAAACAAGACCGACGATCAGCAGCATTGCGAAGTTCTTCATGCTGTCTGATGTGAAGATGTACAGAGCAACTGCAGCGAGCAGTGTTGTTACAGTTGTAATAATTGTTCTTGACAGTGAATCAGAAAGCGAAATGTTCATGATTTCTGTGAAGTTCTTTGATACACCGTTGCGGATATTCTCACGAACGCGGTCGAAAATAACGACTGTTGCGTTGATTGAGTAACCGACGATTGTCAGGATTGCAGCAAGTGTCAGAGAGTCAAACTCCATGCGTGTTGCAACGATGAAAGCAATCATGATGAGTGAGTCATGCAGCAGTGCGATGACAGAACCAAGAGCAAAGTCCCAGTGGAAGCGGATTGTCGCATACAGGAAAATCAGAACCAGAGTAACAATAACAAGGAAAATTGACTTTGTTGCAAGTGAACTTGAGAACTTTGAACCGACGAAATCAGTCTTTATGACTGCTACGTTTGCTACTCCATACTGGCTGACAAAGCGTCCAAGAACTTCTTCCTGCATGAGTTTGCTTGCTTCATTCTCAACTCCATCATCCTTTGTACGGATCTGGAATGTATTTTCAGAAACTGCACCACTCTGCTTTACAGAACATCCTTCCATGTCGTCAAACAGTGTGCGGATATCTTCAATCGGGATAATGTCTGCATTTTCAGGGGCATAATACAGACGGAATGTTTCTGAAGAAAGTTTTGTAATTTTGTCAGAACTTGCAAAGAAATCAGCAGCTTTTGTTGCAACAGGTGCAACTGCTTTGGCTGTAACACCATTTACCTGATTCATTGCAGTTACCATATCACCAACTGTTTCGTATGTGATGTATGCAAATGATTTTGTTTCGTTGTCAGCACCAGAACCGCTGATGATGAAATCAACTTTCTGAGCTGAAGTTTCTACGGTAACAGAAGCATTGCCGCTATATGTCAGTTCAATTGCAGTTGGAACGACACGGATGTTTTCAATCATACCAGGCTCGAAATCAAGTCCGAAATTAATACCGGCTGTAAAGAGTCCGACGATTCCCGCGATGATGAGCACTGAACTTATGAGTACTGCAGGAACAAAGAATTTATTGAACTTAAGTACCTTTTTCATTATTTTGTCCTCCAGCCGATACTTACCTTTTCTTTCTTCATGACGTCAGTGTTGAAGTCAAAGATGAGGCGTGATACGAAAAGAGCAGTGAATACTGATGAACATACACCGATTGCAAGTGAAACTGCGAAGCCCTGGATTGAACCGGTACCGAGCTGAGACAGGAAGATTGCAGCAATAAATGTTGTAATGTTAGAGTCCATGATTGCCCAGAACGCACGGGTCAAAACCAGCAGCAATTGCAGCTGCGCGGCTCTTTCCAAGTGCAAGTTCTTCCTTAATGCGCTCAAATATGATGACGTTCGCATCAACTGCCATACCAATGGTAAGGATCATACCTGCAACAGACGGCAGGGTGATTGTCAGGTTGAATGCAGAAAGGATTGCAAACATGAAGTACAGGTTGAGGATCTGGGCAACAACAGCGTTAACACCAGCTCCCTTATACCAGATGAGCATGAATACGAGAACGGCGCACAGACCAACAACAAGTGCTGTAAGACCTTCCTTAATTGATTTTGCTCCAAGAGAAGCACCAACAACCTGCTGGCTTTCAACAGTAAGAGGAACGTTCAGCCATGCTGTCTGGAGAACCTTCTGCAGGTTCTGAGCCTCATCAAGGTTAAATCCTGAAATGGCAACGTTTCCACCAGGAATTGCCTCGTTGATTCTTGCATTTGACTTCACCTTGTCATCAGAAACGATACCGAGGTAGTCACCTACATGCTCTGCAGTATAGTTGTAGAAGATATCTCCACCTTCTGAATCAAGTGTCAGGGCAACCTGTGGCTGACCTGTAATATTGTCGCTTGTTACAGAAGCTGATTTGATATGTGAACCATCAAGGATGATTTCCTTGTCAACGACCATATAGCTTACGCGCTGGTCAAGGCCATATTCATCCTTTGTGTAATATCCAAGTACTTCAGTTCCTTCCGGAATGATTGAAAGATCAAGCAGCTCACCACTTGCTGTGAAGGTCTTTGTAGGATTTGCGGCATAGTATTCATTGAATGCATTTGTTGCATCCATATCTACATGGCGGAAATTGAGGATTCCCTTACCCATGACGATTGAATTGATGCGGTTTGCATCAGCTGCACCAGGAATTTCAATATAGATGCGGTCTTCACCCTGCTGGCGGATTGTCGGTTCGGAAAGACCGAACTTATCAATACGTCCTGTAAGTGTCTCAATAGCCTGAGCCATTGCAGCCGCCTTGAATTCCTCTACATCACCAACTGCTTCTGCACCACCCTGCTGTGCAAGGGCTTCATCAAGATCAGCCTTGATGATGATGCTCATACCACCTGAAAGGTCAAGACCAAGCTTTACAGAGTTTGTGTACTTGTTCTTTGCAGCAAGAATCTCTTCACGATAGTGGTTCTCAACGGCAGTTACCAGCTCAGTCTTTGATGTGAAAGAACTGACAGCCTCATATACGGTCATTTCCTTAGGTGCTTTCTTGCCGGCAAGCTTATAGTTCTTTTTGGCAACCTTAAGCAGATAGGAATACTCGTCAGTCAGAGGAGCAGCTTTATCAGCCTGAGCCATAGCAACAAGGGAATCAACTTCCTTTGCAGCTACCTGACTGGCATAATCTCTGATGTTCTCAAGTGAGCTCAGGGCCAGAGCCTGCTCTTCCTTTGGTGTCAGTGCGTACCAGCTGATTGACGGCCACAGGAAGGCAAAGCAGATGGCGACGATCACCAGGATGAGCAATAAACGGTTTCGTTTACTCATTTTACTTTACCCCGAAAATATTCTTTTATTTCTCAGAAGCTTTATATCAGCCTCTGTATGTTATTCTAACTTTGAACCTTTTGATTCTTCTTTTTCTGCAGTTTCAGCCTTTTCAGCTTTATCAGCCTTCTTTGCCTTCTTGTCTGCCTTTTCAGCCTTTTCTTCTTTTGCAGGCTTATCGACGATTACTGATGAAATTGCAGTACGGTTGAATTCAATCTTTGTGTTGTCATCAACCTTGATGATTACAGTCTGCTCTTTTGTTGCAGCAACGGTTCCATGAATTCCACCGATTGTAATAATCTTATCACCCTTCTTGAGAGAAGCAATCATCTTCTCTGTTTCTTTCTGTTTCTTGTTCTGCGGTCTGATAATGAAAAAATAGAAAATCACGAAAATCAGCGCAAACATGATGAGTGTTGGAGTCATTGAAACCTGTTCAGTCTGAAGCAGGAAATTAAACATACGAGCACCTTCCTTTTTTGATGAGAATACTTTCCGACCATTCTATCAACAGACTGTTGTTATGTCTAGCAGTTTTCCATTCAGATCAATGAGAAAGAAGTTCATCAAGCTCAGCATTCAGAGCTTTCAGTCTTTCATCATTTGCTTTCATTGCAATGACCTGTTTCAGATAGTACTGAGCCTTACGGTAATCAGAGCGTGCATAGTACAGTTCATACAGTGCGTAGAGCGCATCTTCATTACGCGGATTAGCAGTAAGACAGGATCGCAGGTCGGCAAGAACCTGGTTTTCATCAGTCTGCAACCTGCTCCGCTCATAATAGAGTGAACTCTTCATTTTTGCCTGCGCAGACGGAAGCAGCTGCTCTATGAGAGAGCGTGCTTCTGCATGAGAACCGGTGGCGATGAGCACCTTGATGTAGCTTTTCTGTACTTCTTCATCTGAAGGAAACTTTCTGTACAGGTCTTTGCAGAGTCTCAGTGCCTCTCCTGTGAAATCGAGCTCAAGACACAGGCTGATATGCTGGATGATGACTTCGGAAGACGTATTGTGCGTAATAAGCACAGAACTCTTCTGATATGCAGAATTCCAGTCTTTATGGCTCTGTGCACTTGAAATCATGATTTTCAGGACACGCTCGTTATCAGGTTCCTTTTCATATACAGGTGCTATAAGCTCATCCGCAGTCAGTCCTGCAACAGGATTTCCCGTTTCAATGGCAATCTCGGCAGCAAACAGCATGGCATCCGTTGAATCAGGATACTGCTCTATTGCGCTTTGGATTGTTGCAGCAGCAGAAGCAGTGTTCTTGTTCCACTTAAGCTGAAGTTCAGCCCTCAAAAGCAGATAGTCAAGACTGCTCTTCCCGCTTTTCTGATAGACGTCCAGCAGTGACGATACTTTCAGGTATTCTCCACGGACAAAAAGTATCTTTGCACGAAGCAGGATGTAATCCATGTTGTTCGGTTCTTTCTGGAGAACCTGAGCAACATAGTTCTCTGCAGCATCAATATCATCTGCAGAAAATGCAGCTTCTGAACAAAGCTTCAGTACGGCAATCTGGTCAGGATATGCTGCCAGGAGCATTGATGCAGTCGCAACTGCATCACCAGTCCAGCCGGCTTTTATGTACGCACCGGCGGCGGCAACCGAGGTTTCGTAACAGGCAGGATCAAGTCTGCAGGCCCTTTGCAGTTCCTGAGCCGCCTTTTCGTATTCCCTGGTTCGCGTATAGAGCACACCAAGCAGATAGTGTACCAGAACTGAATCATTGTTCAGAGTGCATGCTTTTAAAAGTGCATTTTCAGCTTCATCAAAAAAGCCATCTTTGTTCGGATTTGCCACAAGAATGAGTGATGGCATGACAAGCGTGAAAAAATCCGTGTCTGTGGCGTTTGAGTCGTACAGGCCGGCTTTCAGAGAGCCGATTATGCCTGAATATGTATTTTCCGGAAGTTCAGCAGGAACGGATATCGTGTTTTTTTCAGAAGGATACGCATAAGTCATCATTGCGTCGAGCATGGCGAGGAGAACGCGCTCGTCATCAGTACACGCAGGATCAGACGGCTTATGAAGGGAAGCGGCGGCAGAACGTATGGATGAAGGAGAACCTTTCCGGGCTTCATCCATTACGCGAGAATCAATACGCGAAAAAGGAGCCGCCTTTTGTGAAAGACCCGGGAGTTTTGCAGTCTGCGGGCCTGTTCCGGCTGTCGTCTGAGCGGGCGTATTTGCAGAAAGAGCGGCATCCTCTGACGCCGCACCATCCTGGCCCAAAACGGATGATGCTGCCTCAGCGGATGTCGCTTCGACTGCGGGAAGTCCGGCATTAAGATCAGCCCCTGTATCAGAGTCTGATGATGCACATGAAAAAAGAAGAATGACAACTGAAAGCAGTAAGAAAAACAGTTTCAGCCGGAGGTGAACCTTACACCTCGTTGCTGTCGTCATAAACAATTCTGTTTTCTCTGTCACCGGTTCTCTGTTTGTAAACAAATACCACAATCAGCAAAAGACCGAAAACAATCAGAAGAAGCGGCCACCAGCAGGCTGCAAAAGTTCTGAATGGAATGGTGATTATCTGCATTGAGAACAGGAGGAAGAATATACCCATGCAGATCATTACAAGAGAAAAAACTGCATTTGAAAGATGAACTTTTTTATGAGCAATCAGACCGGACGCAAAATATGAACCGCCACAGATTATCGAAAGGACGGGCCATAACTGCTTCATTGAATTGACGGTCATATCCGAATTGCAGATCATCATGAAAAAGCATGATGCCGTAAGGAAAAAACCGATAAAGATTGTCCAGACTGTCTTATAGCATGCAAAAGCATACCATATCATGAATACACCAACTGCGAGCGTCAGCAGGGGGATGAGAATCGGTGTCGTCAGCGATTGACCTGCGAACATGCACAACAGAAGAAACACACCGCCGGCTATACAGATAATGCCTGTTGCCAGCAGCAGATTAAGAGAACGTTTATTCAGGGCCATATAATAAGCATACACTAACTTCCGTGTCTTGCCAATAAGAAATCATCATGCTAAAATCACGCCATGATTGCAAAAAAAGCATGTGCGGCACTCCTCATAATCATGTTTCTGTTCTGTTCATGTTCAAAAGAATCTGAATCAGACTACACGAAGGAACTTTCAAGCCTTTTACAGACAGAACTTCCAGATGAAAGCCGTTTTTCCGTACTGAACCAGCTTTCACAGACCATGCTTAACGAAAACCGGACTGATGACGTCATCCTGCTTTTGACAGGCTGGGTCAACTCCCATCCCGAAGACCAATATAATGCCTGGTGGCTTCTCATGACGGCACAGGCATATCTCCAGGCAGGAGCCGAGCCGATGGCAGAGCTCTACTTTGAACGGATAATCAACAATTACGATGACCTTTACATAAAGGGAAAATCAGTGCACATGATGTGCCTGCAGAACCTTATCCGCATTTCTGATGATCCTGAGAATACGACTGAATACTTTTCACGTCTTGTCTCGCAGTTCCCTGACAGTGTTAACAAGACGGAACTGTATGCACGTCTTGCAGTGGAATACGAAAAGCTTGGCGAATGGAACCAGGTTCTGAAATCATGGTCTGACTTCCTGGCACAAAGCGATGCAGCCACAATCCAGATTGCAGGTATTCCCAATGCGTATTCAACAGCACGCAACCTTATAGATTTCAACAACTCATCAAAGAACTGGACGTTCGACAGCCTTGATGCACTTGAAACGGCAGTCAAGCGCGCCATTTCCGCATACGATTACAATACGCTCGAAAAATACCGTTCAAAAGTCAACTTCTTCTCGATGTCATGGCGCCAGGACGCCACACAGGACAACAGCCTTGCAAACTTCACGATGCGTGACTTCATGCAGGGTCAGAGGATCCGCTACAACGATGCTCTTGATGACTCTTCCACTCCGGATGAAGCATTCCTCCGTACATGGGGCTGGAGTTCATACGTAAACGTCTGGTATCTGTATTTCAGAAAAGTCAATTTCCCGCTTGATCCGGAAATCAACGGCCGCTGGGAATGGGCAGGCATTTACTACGGAGAAAAGCTTTGAAAAAGGGGTTCGCCGTCACAGCAGCCGCTTTTCTTCTTCTTGCTGTCTTTCCCTGCTGCGTTTCTGCAGAGGAAACTGATGAAGTCATCATCCCTGAAGGCGAAGAAATAATCGACGTTACTGAGATTATCGAAGCGGAAGGTCTTGTTGAAGCAGAAGAATCTGCTGTTTACGCTTATGACGGCAGACTCCACCAGTCAGATGATTACGTTCCTGACTACATCCCCGAATACATTCCGCTCGACATAGATTACCCGGACCATCCGCTTGTCCTTAAATACCACACTGAATATCAGACAAACTACAGCCGGGAGTGGCTCAAGGCAACACTTGAACGTGGCGCCCCCTACCGGCCGTACATCAGACAGCGTTTAAAAGAACTTGATATGCCGCTCTGTCTTGAATATCTTCCCGTTATTGAATCAAACTTCAAGATAAAGGCCGTTTCAAAGTCTGGTGCGACGGGGCTCTGGCAGTTCATGCAGAACAGCATTGCAGGTCTGCTCACAAAGAACAGCTGGATGGATGAGCGCAATGACCCATGGCTTTCTACCGATGCGGCACTCAAAAAGCTTAAGCAGAACTACGACATGTTCGGAGACTGGCTGCTCGCCCTTGCCGCGTACAACATGGGTGCGAACGGACTTAAGAAAATCATGACGAGGACAGGTCTTTCCACATTCTGGGAACTGGCTGACGCAGGAGAACTGAGAAATGAGACAAAGCTTTATGTCCCTAAGTTTCTTGCAATAAGCGACCTCTGTACAAACGCCGTCTACTATGAAATGGATTTGCCCGAATACGATGAAAGCGCCGCTACGGCTTTTGAAATAATAACCGTCAAAGGGCAGCTTTCGCTTAAGCAGCTTTCAGACGCATCCGGCATTCCGCTTGATACGCTTGTTTCGCTTAATCCTGCCCTGCTGTATCTGGTGACACCGTTCGATGCAGACTATCAGCTCAGAGTTCCGGCTGAAAATGCAGCACTTGCCGCTGAAACGCTCGCTACCATGGAAAGGCAGGAAACAGATCTGTACATTGTTCAAAAAGGCAATTCACTCTGGGGCATATCCAGGGAATACGGAATTACCGTTCAGGAACTGTGCGATGCAAATAATATCAAAGAAAATGACATCTTACGTATAGGGCAGAAGCTTTTTGTGCCGATAAAGAAGTGAATAGTCATATTTCAGAGGTCATGCCATGCTCAGAAAGCGCACATTTCAGACTTTTGCCATTATAGCGGCCGTCTTTTTCTTTACATTCAGTGTTTCTGCACAGTCATCACGGACAATTGCATCCGAAAGCTCCATTGACTGGACGACAAAGACCTTCTATTCATCGCTTTCACTCACATCACAGACAGGTGCAGTAAATCCATCCGCAAGAACTGGCATGGTCAACCAGATCATGACACGCCTTCCTTCCCTCATCAAAGATCCGCTTCTTTCACTGTATGTTGATTCAGCAAACCGTCTGAGTGACATTGTCCTTGAAAACACCATCACACTTGAGGAACTGACGGAAATTATCAACGCAGGCTATTCCCGCCCGGCTGTATTTACCACTGATATGACTGGCATCAGCGTCCACCATCAGTTTGAGCTTGATAAAGTCGGTTCCCTCATGGTCATGCACAACACACCGTATACTCCGACACTTCCTATAGAGACAGTTTCTTCCCGTCCGTACACAGGAATCGTCATTGATGCACGCGGCATCCTTTCTGTTCAGGGCGAGTTCGTTGAGTCCAAGGCTGAACCATGCTTCTTCCCGAAAATCTGGGATGAGACGATGGACCTTCTCTATGAGCGCAACATGATGGATGCAGATCTTGCAAAAACACAGGGAATCGTCACCTACTCTTTCTCTGAGGATGAATCCCTGTACCGCGATATTGTTGGCCTTGACCCGCTTCACATTTCAGCACGCAAGATATATGGTGCGAACCGTACGGATCCTGTCATTTCAAGACGTGACGCGCTCCGTATCCTTTCAGTACCTGAAAACATTGAACTTCTTCATCAGGGAAAAATCGTCATCCTGCTTGATGAGGATGTGCTCGTAAAGAATGTTGCAGCGCCTGTAAAGGATGATGCCTACTATACGGTTTTCCGCGATCTTCAGCAGTTTACCTATGAGCGCAAAATCAAGGATATTTCCATTACCGACGAACCGGACAGCATCCGCATTTCCATACAGAACATTAAGTTCCAGGCTGACTCTGCAATCCTGCTCCAGGCAGAAAGCGAGCGGCTTGATGCCATTGCTGAAGAACTGGCAAATCTTGCAAATGACGGCAGTTTCACGCTTGAGATTGAAGGACACACAGCCTCTGTCGGAAAGCCTGAAGGCGAAATGATGCTTTCTGTAGAACGTGCCCAGAAGATTGCAGATGAGCTCATTTCACGCGGTCTTAATGAAGCATTCATCTCTGTCCACGGATTCGGCGGCACAAAGCCCATTGAAGACAATGACAGCGAAGAAGGACGGGCTGCAAACCGCCGCGTTGAAATCCGTGTCGTTCCAAAAGTCACCTACGTCAGACGGGAAAACTGACAAAAATCAGTAGCATACATTTTAAGCAGACTCATTTTTACGGAGCCAAAAGAAAAGTTCTTTCTATATTAAATATATGGATATCACACTTTTTCTTTTTGCTCTTTTAATCATAGGCTTACTGTGTATGGTGCTGCTTCTTGTGCTTGTTGCGCGAGGGCGGCAGGCAGATGGAACAAAGCTGGTCAAAGAACTTGCAGCTTTTGAGAAACAGATGACACTTTTTGATGCACGTCTCAACCAGTTTGAAACCGGCATGAAGGATGAGTTCCTGCGCAACAGGCGGGAATCTGCAGATTCCAGTGCAAAAGCACGCGCAGAACTGTCAGACAGTCTTTCCAAGTTTCAGGCTTCAGTCAACGCTCAGCTTTCGTCAATGACAAAGACGACGCAGGTTACCATAACTACCAATCTTTCATCCTTTCTGCAGACTGTCCAGCAGAGTCTTACCGCAATGCAGAACAGCAATGAAAAGAAGCTTGAACAGATGCGCGTCACTGTGGATGAGAAACTTCAGTCTACGCTTGAGAAACGTCTTTCCGGCTCATTCCAGCTTGTCACCAAACAGCTTGAGGCTGTCTCCAAGGGATTAGGCGAAATGCAGGCGCTTGCCGGTGATGTAGGCGGATTAAAGCGTGCACTTACCAATGTGAAGACGGCAGGAAATCTAGGCGAAGTCCAGCTTGAAGCGCTCCTAAGTCAGATTCTGACGACAGACCAGTACGAGAAGAACGCACATCCGAATCCTTCAAAGCTGAATAACGTTGTAGAGTTTGCTGTCAGAATCCCGAGCAAGACAGCTGACGGTGCGTTCGTTCTTCTGCCCGTTGATTCAAAGTATCCAGCCACAGCATGGGATAAGCTTACGCAGGCATACGAGATGGCTGACAAAGAGCAGATAGAGGCGCTCAAGAAAGCGCTTGCAACTGAGATCCGCTCCATGGCAAAGGATATCCGCGACAAATACATCAGCGTTCCCTACACTACTGACTTCGGTATCATGTTTCTGCCGTTCGAGGGTCTTTTTGCCGAAGTCATGCGGATGCCGGGCCTGTTCCAGCAGATTCAGGATGAATACAGGGTGACAATCACCGGTCCGACGACACTTGGCGCGTTCCTCAACAGTCTGCAGATGGGCTTCCGTACGCTCGCAATCCAGAAGGAAACGTCAAAAGTCTGGGAACTGCTCGGAACGGTAAAGACTGAGTTCGGTAAGTTCGGAGATGTACTCGCTGCAACCAAAAAGAAACTGGAATCTGCCGCCGGCGAAATAGAGAAAGCCGAAACGCGGAGCCGCGTCATCCAAAGAAAGCTCACTCATGTGGATGCAATTGCGTCTGATGAATACGAGGGAATATCCTGATAAAGTCATCAGAGATGATGCGTTTTAAGGGAAAAAAGAATCAGAGTGTATTGACATTTTTTTTGATAATCTATATAGTGTCAACCATCACGGGGGCGTAGCGAAGCTGGTTTATCGCGTCGGCCTGTCAAGCCGAAGATCGCGGGTTCAAGCCCCGTCGCTCCCGCAGAAGCCCATCTTCACGATGGGCTTATTTTTTGAACAAAACGGGCAATAGCGCAGCTGGTAGCGCGCTACGTTCGGGACGTAGAGGTCCCGGGTTCAAATCCCGGTTGCCCGAGAGAATATTGAAGAGAAGCTGATGAGGCTTCTCTTTTTTTATGTGCTGATGAAACTGAATTGTTGGGCAACCGGGATTTGAAACGGAGTGAGCGCCGAGCAGGTACGAGGAGGAGCCGCCACAACACCAATTTGCTTCGCTGATTATTCCCTTAAAGACAGATTTCTACACATGAGTCAGATATTTGCGGCATGTTTTGAGTACTTTGCCAACACGCTTCTGTCCATTGTCATACGTAAGGATGATGAACATATCTGACCCCTGTAGTTTCTGATAATTACTACAGGGCAGAAGAAGAAAAGCTGTCAGTTTATTAGAAAAGAGAAGGATTCCTTATAGGTACATCGTCAACCTCAGTGTTTTCGGGGTTTATCGGGGGTCATCCTGAAAAACTCCACCATAAAACCCCGCAAAAATTCGGTCGACCTCTGAATTGTCATTTTCTGACAACTCCTTATCTTATCATCATTTATACGTTTTTTGCAAGTTTTTCAAAAACTGCTTCGGAGATCGACCGACTGATGTCTGCCCTGTAGACGTCCAGAAATGGACTGAACTTGAGAACGTCAGAGCATACAGAAACTTCTTCAAGGAACATGAAGAAGAGTTTGATTGAAAAGAGTAGTTCAACAGTACCCTCTACTTTCCAAAGTAAAATTTGTGTACTTCAGGCAAATCTGATATAAATTCTTGTAAATCAGAATAATGCAGAGTTTTTTCCAAAACTCTTAAATTTGGACATTCCTTATCACATTGTTTATTAATAATACCTGCTAAAGTTGAATAGTCGTTTTCATAGTGGACTAAATACTTGTTTTTAAGAGTATCACTAAAATTATCAAATACTATTTCCCCAAGGATAAACTCCTCTGCTCCGTGGTCTTTTACTTTTTCCAAATTATCATTATCCTTTTCATAGTATTTTTTATTCATAAAGTTACGAATACCATAGTAATGTGAAATAATCTGTTTTATGCCCTCAATGTACATATCTTTTTCAGCAGATATATGAGTATCATCTTGCTTAATCAGCATTTTGTTTTTGAATAATTCGTTATAAATTGGTTCACTATAACAGCCTTCTTTAAAATATGATTTTCCAATTTCATATTTATTCTTTGTTTTAGTAATTCCTGTTATATACTCTGAAAATTTTGATTCCAGAAAAAGAATGACTTTTTTTCCTTCTTTATTTTTTCCTAACAAGACAATATCTACATTTGACGGATAACCAATTACTTTGTTTTTGAATTCGAAATAAGACTCTTCGAAAACACAGTCAATCATATGAAGTTTCTTATTTCTGAAGAAAAACAGCAAAGCACAAAGTGATGAGGAATGCATAGTTGTTATTTTTCGCAATTCTTCACCATTTCCGGAACATGCCATTTTGAATTTTTCTATAAATGTTTTTTTATCCGGTTCTGATATTGCAAAATTATTTGCCAAAGATTCACCAACAATTGTTGTTAGATCTTTTCCACCAAATTCAAATTCATACGAGGGATCACTTTCCCCTGTTTTTACAACATCAAAATCAAAAACACTGTCCTTCCATAAATAGTCGTAAATCTCCTTTTTATTTCCTTTAAGTATAGATGTATCCATTAGACAATTTCTCCTTCTTTATGTATCTTTTCTAAATTCAATATTTATCCGCAAATGACGCGACTGTTTAATATTCCCTCGGCGAGAAACCGTCGAAGAACTCTACCTTTCCATTGCAGAAGCTTTCGGCCTTGATTGCGTATATTTTCAGCTGTTTCATCAGTTCCCTTACTGGCTCGTATTGGTCCTCCTTTACCAGCTGCCTGAACATTGGAGATGGCTTACCATCCTTATTTTCAAAGACTATGATTGCTAATTTAAGGTTGGATTTATCTTTTAATACGTCTCCAACCCAAAGCAAATTGTTCTGATAATCATTGAATAATTGTTCCTTATTGATGAGTTGAGAATAGGTGTAGATTTCCAGAATAGCTTTGAGCAAAGGTTCATCTCCTGATGATTTCGGTCCTTTTGCTTCACCTAGCCATAACTGTCCATCATAGTTAAACAATACATCAATATTCCTTTTTGTATGAGGTTCAATATTAACTTCATAATCAATGCCAATAATACTCCACGAATCAAATATGGCATTACGGAATGTCTTTTTCTCAGCGGAACGGGTTTTGGCATCGTTCTGGTGAGCATTGATCAGTTTCATGTGATCTTCGTTAAAATAGCCTTTTTCACGGCATTTAACCATTCCATATGTAATTTCAGACTTATCTTTCAGCAGTCTTCTGGCAATTTCAATGGACTTAATCTTTCCAAAATCCTCTTCGTACAAATACTTCTTACTCATTCCAATCCTCCTATTCCAGCGTTCGCCATCATCTTCTTTACGTTAGCTTTCCAATCATTCACTAGCTGCTCAGGTTCTATTGGAATACAGTATTGTCCTTTCTCAAGTACCCAGTCCAAAACCGGATAATACTGATTGCTGGTAAATGTCATTATAACGCCGCCTTCCGGCAACTCGTCAAACTGTTGATCAGGTGCCCAGGTGTATGTTTTTTCCGTAATCCGTAACCCACGGCGCAGTTATCTTCAACTTGAACGTGAATGTCTCATCTCCGATATGGCGGCCGAAACTTCCGATAGCGTGCTGCTCGTACGAAAAGTCTTCAGGCAGAGTAAACGTTTCTTTACGCAACACGATGTTCTTGATTACCGGCAGATTGAAGAACTTGTTTCCTTTGTAAGCAGAATCCGTCCGGTAGCCGTACAAGGTCCACATCCCGTTGTAGTAGATGAGCTGATACGGCGCCATCGTCACTTTGTACGTTTTGCCCTTCTTTTCGTAATCAAACGAGATGTAGCAGTTCTTCGTCATCGCCTCTTCAAGTCTGGCCCATGTTTCATTCTCGATATCAACAGGATTCATTCCGAGGAACAGGATGCGGTTTGAAAGCTTCTTTGCGTTCAGCCTCATATCCTGTTCGATATTCGTAGACAAAGTCATGAACACTTCAATCGCCTGCGTGTACACGGGCGTGCCCTTTATCATGTTGAGAAGGTTCGCCATCAATTGGGCGGATACAATCTGTGGGGAAATATGGAACAAATCCAAAGAAGAAAGAGCTTTATTCAAACCATTCATATTCCATACTCCCCGAGTACAGGAAAATAAAAGGCGAAAATATCCGGGTCGATGAGTTTCCAAGGTATATACAGATTACCTATAAATTCTCCCCACTCTTTCAGGATATGGTGATTGTCTCGAATAAAGACAACCACTTGCTCAACCGCGTGTATATCAAGGCTGATCATGCTCCGATTGGTCCATATTTTCATATCAGCGATGACAATGTTTTCAAACTTCTGCAATTACCAGCCAGTCTGATATCGCAGTTTGAAGAACACCTCAAATGGTATACAGAAGCAACTGAAAGGATTGAAGAATTCAGACCTGAGATTACGAAATGCGTTGAGAAGCTTCCGTACAGCCTGGATTTCTACAGAACTCTTTTTGCAACTTCAAAGGATTTTCTTCTTCACACTTCAAAGGGGCCGAAATCAAGGGACTATCACATCCCTGTCAAAGACAATTACTCTGCCATACAGAATATGTTTAATGAAGTGCAGGATTTTTACCGGGAGAAAGAAAAGTAAGCGAGGAAGCCCTTACATCAGCTGATACTCAAATAATATTCATTGACACTGTACCACAAAAGTGTTACATTTTCAATATGACTGCAGATGAATGCATAATCTATAAAGGTCCTTTTTTCCAGATTGAATGGTATTACGATACCGATGGGAAAAGTCAGCCCTATGATTACTTTCAGGAATGTGATATGTCTCAGAAACGAAAATTCCTGATGCTATGTCAGCGAATGGGAGATTTCGGGAAGATTCTTGATAAACAGAAATTCCGAAATGAATCAGATGGAATTTATGCATTCAAACCACAGCCAGACAGATATCTTTGTTTTTTCAAGAAAGGGAAGAAAATCATAGTTACAAATGCTTTTCGGAAACAAAGTAAAAAACTGCCAAAAAGTGAGAAAGATCTGGCATTAAAGAAAATGGCAGATTATCTTGCAAGGAATCCTGATACGGAGGAAACGAAATGACAACTTTTGAGAAATTTTTTGAAGAAAATCCAGAACAGAAGCCTCTTTATGAAAAGGAATATAATGACTTCCTTCTTTCAGAATTCATGCTTGAAAAAATGGCCGAAGAAAATCTTTCCATCCGTGAACTTGCAAAACAGGCAAATGTCTCTCCTACCGTCATTCAGAAGCTGCGATCAAAAGATGCAGAAAAAGTAACTCTCACAACATTTACATCTGTATTACGCTGTCTCGGATATCAAATTAAACTGGAAAAATGCCATCCGTAAAACAGTGCTACCCCCAGTTTTTTAATGTCACCTGAAATGTCACCCAATTTTTGGGTGACATTTTTGTTTTAAACACCTATCTGAAAAACTAATAAACATTTTCATTTAATTTTAATTTCCCCCATCACCGAATGATAGCCCGCTCCACTATATTAGAGACATGAACAACAAACTTGATTACATTGCCATTGATTTTGAAACTGCGAACGACTACAGGAACAGCGCCTGCTCTGTCGGCCTTGTCCGATTCATTGACGGAAAGGAGACGGATGCGTGCAGCTCACTGATTCATCCTGCCAAGATGTATTTCAACTCAAGATTCACGGCAGAGATTCATCACATCTCATACAACGATGTACGCGACAAGCCTTACTTTCCTGAAGTCTGGGATACGATTGTCATGCCGTTCATCAACAAGACGCCGGACATTCCGCTTGTCGCACATAACGGTGACACATTTGATATGAACGTTATCCGCGACTGTTGCCGCTACTTCGGGATGGACATGCCGGAACTGGAGTACTTCGACTCACTCAGAGTTGCCCAGCGCACCTGGCCCGAGTTCGATAACCACAGGCTCACCACGCTGGGAGAACACTTCGGCATAGACTATCTTGCTCACGATGCACTCGAAGATTCTCGCACCTGCGGAGAAATCATCAGGCTCGCAACGGAAAAGCATGGCGTGAAATCGGTAGAAGAGCTGCTTAAGGTGTGCAGGCTCAGCATTAAATCCCTATAATAAAAGTGGAGGTGATGTATGTACGGAGCAATGCTTGGGGATATAATCGGTTCCCCGTATGAGTTTGACAAGGGAAACAAGAGCAAGGTGTTTCCTCTTTTTTGTAAAGCCTCTGAATTGACGGATGACACCGTGATGACCATCGCCGTCTGCGAAGGCATCCTGAATGCCGGACTTGATGCAGGCGAAGAGGATATGAAAAACGCCATTATTGATGCGATGCACGACTGGGGAAACAGATTCCCGTGGGCAGGATACGGCCAGAAGTTTTATTTCTGGCTTGGTGGCCGCGACCGGAAGCCGTACGGCAGTTACGGGAACGGTTCAGCGATGCGCGTTGCAGCAGCGGGATGGTTTCTTGACACCTTGGAGAGGACGCGCGAAGTCGCCCGATGGACGGCCGAAGTTACGCACAATCATCCTGAGGGCGTGAAAGGTGCCGAGTCTGTGGCTGCCGTCATCTGGCTGGCACGTCACGGCAAGACAAAGGACGAGATAAAGGCATACGTTGAAAAAAAGTTCGGCTATGATCTGTCACGCACCTGTGACGAGATCCGCCCTTCCTACTTCCATCAGGAATCGTGCCAGAAAACGGTTCCGGAAGCGATGACGGCCTTTTTTGAGGGAACTGACTTCGAAGATGTAGTGCGGAATGCCGTGTCCCTGGGCGGTGACTGTGACACGCTCACGGATATCGCCGCCGCCATGGCAGAAGCGATGTACGGCATTCCAGGGGAACTGATGGACGAGCTCATGAAACGCACCCCGCCTGTCATGCACGAAGTGATGACCAATTTCGAGAATGCGAAATGCGGGGTGTAAGAAAGAGAGATGAGCAACACTCATCTAGATGCGCAGGAGGTGGCCCATGGCGGCAGACAAGACAGCAAACGAACGCAAGCTCAACAAGAAGATGATTGAGCGCATCATCATAATGCATAACCTGATCAAATCAGGCGTGTACCCGAACATCGCGGCTATCAAGAAGCATTACCTTTCGACAACGGGATACAAGGATGTCGGCGAGGCAACGATCTACCGCGACATCAACACGCTGCAGGTTAACTTCAAGGCGCCGCTCGAGTTTGACCGCCAGAGGAACGGCTACTATTACATGGATGACAACTGGGAGTTCGCTCTTAACCAGATTTCAACGGACGAGGTGTTCTACCTTTCATCCGCGAAGACGCTGCTTTCAAGCTTTGAAGGAACGCCCATGTACAGGGAGATTGCGGACGTCATCGACTTTGTGACCGACACCCAGACAGCAGGAAAGTCTGCCCTTCTGAAGCGCATCGCCATTCCACCGACGCCGAAAGTCATCATCGACGACGACACGTGGCACGTTGTCATGAACGCGCTCAGGGGCAACTTCATCATCGAGTTTGACTACAACGGCCGCTGGAACACAGCCACCACCCACCGCCGCGTGCGCCCGTACCAGATTCTGCTCGAGGACGGCATGTACTTCCTGTTCGGCTGGGATGAGAATGCATCAAACAAAGGAAACAAAGCGGCCCCTGAAGGTGCTGAACGCCTTTTCTGCATGAACAGGATAAAGAATCTTACAAGAACGGGCACGACTTTCAAGCTGCCTGAAAACTTCGACTTCACATCCCGCTGTTCAGGCGGTAAGTTCGGCGCCTTCATGGAATCGCACCCGGACAGATACGCCATTGAGTTTAAGGGGTCGGGCCGCCAGTACGTGAAAGACTGCATCTGGGCTGACGACCAGGTAATCACCGACGATGACGAGGCGCTCACAACGACCATTACGTTCACATCCGCGCAGTCACAGAAAGTGCTTGAGTGGGTGCTCGCCCAGGGACGCTACGCCCGCCCCACCGCGCCTGAGTGGTTCGTCAAATGCTGGAAGGATGAGGTACGCGGCATGGCTGAGGTGGCAGGCGTCGGAAAATAAACTCATCCCCTCTTTTTTTTGAGTTTTTCATTGAAGAGTGATACTATAAGTCTCAATAACTATGAGCAGCATTTTAATCATCAATACAGGCGGCACAATCGGAATGACTAAATCGGATCGCGGATATATCCCGAATCCTGAAAAGTTCCGTGAAAACCTTAACAAGATGCCCGAATTAAGCGACTTTGGTATCTGCGGCTGGAACATCATTGATATGAATCCTCTGCTTGATTCTTCCAACATGACTGTTGAAGATTGGAATAAGATCGGTGAGATTGTTGACCAGAATTATGAAAGGTATGATGGTTTCGTCATTCTTCACGGAACAGACACGATGGCTTATACGGCATCAGCTTTATCGTTTATGTTTGAGAATCTTGGAAAACCTGTCGTCATTACAGGTTCCCAGATTCCAATCTGCGAAATCAGAAGCGACGGTAAGGACAATATCATAGCAGCAATGATGATTGCATCCTCGGGAAAAGTAAATGAAGTATGCATTTATTTCCGTGGCGAGCTACTCCGTGGAAACAGGGCAATCAAATATTCTGCAGATGGGTTCATGGCCTTCAAGTCACCGAATGCTCCACCTCTTGCAGAAGCGGGAATTACAATCAATTACAATGAGGCGATCCTTCTACCAAAACCAGAAGGTGAGTTTTCTTTTCAGAAGCTCGACAACATCCCCATCGGCGTCATAAAAGTCTTTCCGGGCATCCAGTTTGATTTATTCAGCAACATTATGACAGAAAGCCTGAAAGGAGTTGTTCTGGAAACCTTTGGAGCTGGAAACATTCCGAGTCACGCAAAGTCCCTCCTTCCTATCATCGAAAAAGCTTTCAACAACGGTACCGTCGTAACTGTCTGTACACAGTGCCCGCAGGGAACGGTACTTCTCGGAGCCTACGAAACGAGTAATTCGCTGAAAGCCGCAGGAGCCGTAAGCGGAAAGGATATGACGACAGAAGCTGCTATTGCGAAAATGTATTACCTTTTCAGTAAGGGATATGATACCGGAGCTATCTGCAAACTGATGGAAACAAACCTCAGAGGCGAACTGTAGACTTATTCCTTCTTTCCGTCAGCGTCCTGATGATACACCGCAATCGGGTGCTGGTCCTCGTTCAGCATTCTGAATTCTGACGGAGGATATCCTGTTCCTTTCTTGAAGGCACGGGTGAATGCCGTTGAGCTTGCAAAACCTGCCTGATAGGAAATGTCGGTGATGGAAAGCGCTGAATTGGACAGCAGCGTCTGCGCGTAGTTAATCCGCATCTGCTGCAGGTACTGATAGAACGTTACGCCGGTGTACTCGCTGAAAATACGCTCAAAGTGATACTTGCTGAAACCGGCATACGCTGCAATTCCCTCAAGGGAAAGGTCTTCCGTAAAGTGTTCTGAAATATAGGTGCACACATTGTTCAACAGCACGTTGTTCTGGGGCACCGACAAAGCAGACCCAGCGCCTGCATTCTGGAATAGATGCATGTTCTTTCCGCAGAAGGCAATGAACTGCATGAGGAGCGAATAGATTTCCAGCTTGTCATAGGGCTCAAGTTCCGTAAAAGCTATGATGCTTTCTTCCTGATCCCCTTTTCCATCCACAGCATGAAGGGACGGAATGTCACCAAAGTACAGTTTCATTATCCTGTTGATATAGTCACAGAGCTGTTCATACACATCAGGCGGACACACACTTTTCCTTATGTGCAGGGCCGGCGACATCATGCGGAAGGCACTGTTCAACTCCTTCAGCACTGAAACTTTTGAAAAATCAACCTGAATATACACCCTGGCTCCGGGCGAAGGGGAAAAAATCTCATGAATGATGGCAGGACAAATAAGGATAATATCCCCGATATCAACGTAATAGCTCTGATTACCGCAAACTACCTTATATGGAGCCTCTTTGGGCCAGATAATCTCAATATCCGTGTGCCAGTGGGGCGGGAAATTTGCATGCAGGCGGTTTATGAACACACGCAGGCTGCTGTTGATCTTGTGCCGGATGCTTTCTTCGAATTCCGCATACTGATTATTCATACTTCTGTCACCCTTTCCGATATCCTGATACCTTTACTACAAAAATCATAGCAATATTATTCTGCTTGCACAAGTTAAAAATTGCTTTACTATCAGTAGTAATTTCATCAAAAAATGGTATTTTCTCCTTAAAACAATAAATTATTACGTAAAATATCTCCAAAATAAGAAAAAACGCCACAACAAATAGCAATTTTTGTATGCTAAAAAAGCAACTTTTTGAAAGCAGGATTGAAAAAACGCATCTAGAGTAATAAGTAGCAAGGAACAGTTAACTGATTCAAAACAATTCAAAACCAGCAAATGGGGGAACAACAATGAAAACGAAGGTATTGGTACTTCTCATTGCAGCTGTTTTAGCTGTTACAATGATTACCGGCTGTACCGGAAAATCTTCTGACAGTAAAGCTGCAGAGGCAACAACGGCTCAGGCACCTGCTAAAAAGCAGACTGATGGCAAAAACGTCCCGGTTCTGACAACAGAGCCAATGACAATCATCCTGTGGGATATTTCAACTGAAAACCCGGGAAAGGCAGCTGATGAGGCAGCCGTACAGAGATTTATGGCTGACTACCCGAACATCACGGTCAAGCAGGTTCACCAACTGAACGATAACTACAAGCAGCAGCTCGTAGTTGCAATGAGCTCAGGACAGGCACCTAACATGTACATCCACTGGGGTGGCGGTCCTATGGCTGAATACTACAAGTCTGGTTTCGTAAACGACATCACAGAGATGTATGCAAAGTACGACCATCCTGCATTCATTGATGCAGCTGTAGGTCAGTCAACATACGACGGAAAGATGCTCGCCATTCCTTTCGGCGGACTTTCAGGATGTGACGTTTTCTATAATAAGACAATTTTTGCAAACCTCGGCATCAAGGTTCCTGAAACCATTGATGAGCTCGAAGCTGCATGTGAGACACTCAAGGCAAACGGCATTACTCCATTCTCTCTTGCAAACGCATCAAAGTGGACAGGTTCCATGTACTACATGTACCTTGTTGCCCGCCATTCAGGAAATGCTGAATTCGATGCAGCCTACACACAGAAAAACGGCGGAACATTCACCAGCCCTGCATTCATCTACGCAGGTGAGAAGATCCAGGAATGGGTAAGAAAGGGATACTTCCCTGATGGCGTCAACTCACTTTCAGCTGATGACAACCAGGACCGCGCCCTCCTCTATGATGGCTCTGCAGCTATGATGCTCCACGGCTCATGGCAGGTTTCAGGCATCAAGGCTGACAGCGAAGAGTGGTACAACGAAAACATCAGCGTATTCCGCTTCCCTGAAGATACTGCAGCCAAGGCAGCTGGCGTTCCACAGGACGTAGAAATCGGTACTGCAATCGGTACTGGCTTCTCATTCAACTGCTTCAACAAAGACGGTTCAGTCAACCAGGCTATGCTCGACGCATGCTATGTACTCGCAACACAGTACTTCAATGATGACATCTACAACAAGACAAAGATGGACACAGGTACCGTTCCTTCAATCAAGGGATTCAACACCAACATCGATGATCCTAACAACAAGACAGTCATCGACATCTTCTTTGACGCATCAAACGTCCAGCTCTGGTACGACCAGTACCTGCCTGCATCTGTTACAGAAGTTCACAAGAACTGCATGACAGAGCTCTTCGGTCTTGTAAAGACTCCAAAAGAAATCGGAGAAGCACAGGACGCAGCAATGAAGAAGGCTCTTGCTGAATAGTACAGACTGATCTGATTCGGTTCCGGTCAGATTATCACTGCCCGCAGGAAACGTGTTTTCTGCGGGCTATTCCATAAGTGAAACAAAAAACATTACATAACAAGAGGAACTATATGGAAAAGAATAAAAACATCGGTCTTGCCGAAGCGCGGGCCAGGAGTATATCCAAAGCGGCAGTAGTGTTTCTGACGCCTGCACTGCTTTTAATAGCTGTCTTTATCGTATATCCCGTCATAGACACGTTTATCATAAGCGGGTTTAAATGGAACGGCATTTCATCTGACAAGGTTTTCATAGGTCTTGAAAACTGGAAGACACTCATCCATGATGAAATGTTCTGGAAATCATTTTCGCACAATCTGGTAGTAATGGTCTTTTCCATTCTGCTGCAGATTCCTATTGGCATGCTTCTGGCAACATTCCTTGATGCCGGAGGAAAAAAGTTCAACATCTTCAAGACAGTATGGTTTTTGCCATACCTCATGAGTTCGGTTGCCATCGCATTCCTTTTCGTGTATGCGCTCGCCACGAACGGAGGACTCGTCTCCTCTCTTGCCACACTCATCATGGGCAAGAAAACAAACATTGACCTTCTGGGAAGCTCGCCCAATGCCCTTTTCACCATCATCGGTGTCATAGCATGGCAGTTCACCCCTTTTTATATGGTTTACTTTATCGCCGGCTACGGAAACATTGATCCGTGCATTTATGAGGCGGCAGTCATAGATGGAGCGACGCGGGGCCAGTACCTCCGTCATATCGCAATCCCTATGCTCGGTCCTATTTTCAAGACATCATGCACCATGTCGCTCATCGGCTCACTCAAGTATTTCGACCTGATCTGGACCATGACCCAGGGAGGCCCTGCAGGAAGCACAGAACTTATGGCAACCTACATGTACAAGCTTTCCTTCCAGCAGTTCAACATGAGCTACGGCTCAACAGTAGCGGCCGGTATGTTCATCCTGATTACGGCTATTGCACTTCTCTTTAACAAAGTCTTCAGGGTTAAGGAGGACTATTAATATGACAGTTGATTATCGCACATCAAAAATAAAATCCAGAATCGCGTGGACAATCGCCTTCATTTTTGCGCTCCTGCAGCTGGCGATTACGCTCACGCCATTCTTCTTCATGATAATGAACTCCTTCCGCAAGCAGTTCGACATGCTGCAGCAGGGAGTCTTCCATCTTCCGGATCCGTGGTACATCAAGAACTACATTGAGGTCATTACACACGGCTTCTTCGGCTACTTCCTGAGGAGCGTCATTGTCGTGGCTGTTTGTCTGGTGATCATGCTTGTGGTCTCTTCTTTTGCAGCCTATCCGCTTGCAAGAATGAAGTTCAGGCTGAATCCTTTCATCTATGCAACGATTGTCGCCATGATGTCGGTTCCAATGCATGTCACCCTGATTCCAATCTTCAAGCTTACGACAGCAGTCGGCTTATACGACTCACTCAAGTCTCTGATTGGACCATATGTCGCATTTGCCCTGCCAATGTCCATCTTCATCCTGACGGCATTCATGAAGACCATTCCGAAAGAGATTGAGGAATCTGCAGAAATTGACGGCTGCAACCGCTACCAGAACTTCTTCATGATGATTCTGCCACTTTCAAAGCCGGGCCTTTCAACGCTTGCCATTTATAACGGTGTCGCAATGTGGAATGAGTTCGCGTTTGCAAACACATTCCTCCTTACGCCGGAAAACAAGACGCTTCCCCTTGCGCTCGGTCAGTTCAAGGGAGAACATTCGCTGAACATTCCGATCAACATGGCAGTTCTGACACTTTCAGTACTTCCTATGATAGTATTATTCATATTCTTCCAGGATAAACTGGTTAAGGGTGTGACTGCGGGAGCTGTTAAGGGCTGAGTCTTTATCGCTTATTCGCACATAAAATATAAAACGATGGATGAACCGTCGTAAAAAGAAGGGATTTGTATGACAATTTACGTAGATGGAAATGCCGCACATGACGGCAACGGAACAAAAGAACTTCCGTTCAGAAGAATCAACGAGGCAGCCAGAGTGGCTCTTCCGGGCGATGAAATCAGTGTCGCACCGGGAACCTACAGGGAATATGTTAATCCCGTCTATCCAGGAACTGAAGAAAAACGGATTGTCTACAAAAGCGAAAAACCGCTTGGCGCCGTCATTACAGGAGCAGAAGTCGTCAAAGGCTGGGAAAAACACAGGGGGAACGTTTGGGTCACCCGTGTAAAGAACAGCGTTTTCGGCACCTATAACCCGTACACCACACTTGTCTACGGCGACTGGTACTTTGCGACACCGAACAAGCACACGGGCTGCGTCTGGCTTAATGACACGGCGCTGTATGAAGCACTGAGCATAGAAGAATGCGCTGAGGCAAATGTGTACGAATGCTCCTGGGACCCGGAAAACTCACGCCGCAAATGGTATGCGGAACAGGATGCAGCAAAGGATGAGACCGTCATCTACGCCAATTTCGGCGGCGCTGACCCCAACAGGGAAAACGTTGAGATTACCGTACGCCGTGAATGCTTCATGCCTGAAAAGGAAGGTGTCGGCTACATTACCGTACGCGGCTTCAACATCAACAAGGCAGCCACGACATGGGCACCACCTGCAGCATATCAGGACGGCATGATAAGCCCGCACTGGTCAAAGGGCTGGATAATTGAAGACTGTGAAATCTGGGGAAGCAAGTGCGCGGGCATCTGTGTAGGCCGCTACTACGACCCTGAGAACAGCAACTTCTACACGACAAAGCACGTAAAGAGCCCGACACAGATGGAGCGCGACTCAGTCTGCCGCGGTCAGTACTACGGCTGGCTCAAGGAAAAGATCGGCGGCCACATCATCCGGCGGAACAACATCCACCACTGCGAGCAGGGCGGCATCATAGGACGCATGGGCGGCGTCTTCAGCATCATTGAAGACAACCACATCCACCATATCAACAACATGATGGAGCTGGGAGGCGCAGAAATTGCCGGCATCAAGATGCACGCCGCAATTGACGTCATCATGAGGCGGAATCACATCCACCACTGCACCATGGGTATCTGGTGCGACTGGGAAGCTCAGGGAACGCGCATCTCGCAGAACCTGCTGCATGACAACGAGCGCCCGTCATTCGCAAAGCAGCTGAAAGGCGGCATGACCTGTCAGGACATCTTCGTTGAAGTCGGACACGGCCCGACGCTCATCGACAACAACATCCTGCTGTCTGACGTTTCCCTCCGCATCGCAACCCAGGGCGTCGCCATGGTTCATAACCTGTGCGCGGGCTCCTTCACCATGGTCGGAGAAGGCACAACCTGGCGGTACACACCGTACCACATGCCGCACAGAACGGAAGTCATGGGCTTCATGACAATCCTGCACGGCGATGACCGCTTCTACAACAACATCTTCATCCAGAAGTGGCCGTCTGAGGACCTGGTGCTGGTAAACGAGACAAATCCTGATGACAAACAGGTTGAGAACAGAAAGGTCGGTACGTACTGCTTCGACGAGTATCCTACATACGATGAGTGGATTTCACAGTTTGACATTGAGGAAACGTACCCGAACATGATGAAGCACGAAAGCGCCCATTTCGCACATCTTCCTGTCTGGATTGACGGAAACGCCTATTTCCAGGGTGCAACCGGCTGGAAGAACGAGAAGAACGCATTCACCGACAACTCAGGCAAAGTGTATGTCGATGTCGTCGAGACAAACGGCAGCTACTACCTTGATACGAACATCTACGACGTTCTCAAGAACTTCAAGGCAGACATGATCTCTACCGGGACACTCGGCAAGGCGTTCGAGCCCCAGCAGAAGTTTGAGAACCCGGATGGAACGCCCATCACGTTCAACGCAGACTTTCTCGGAAACCACCGCGGCTCAGAAGTCATCCCCGGTCCGTTCGCCACAGGAGATGCAGCAAAGGCAAAATTATACTAGAGGCCTCCTATTCTAGTATATTTTACATACAAACTAAGGCCTGACGCTTTTCGTTACAAGTGTCAGGCCTTTTCATTTGCAAGCATTATTCCCGGTAAACGCCAAGAATTCTGATTTCCTCAGTCACCTTTCTTAACAATTCAGTGAAAGAAGCTACAGCATGTCCAGGTCCTTCCGAACCAGAAGGAATCGCTGCATCGGCGAAAAAGCGGTAGCTCCACGGGCAGCCGGGAATGGGACGCGATTCAAGCTTCGTCAGGTTTAGCCCCGCATCCTTACAGACGCCAAGACAATCATAGAGCGCGCTGACCTTGTTCTGCTGAGAATAGACCGTCCGGATATCTGCAAGCGACGTTCCCGACGGAGCGAGAAGCGCATGACTGATGCGGACGGCAAGAGCGCCTGCAATCACGACGCCATCATGATGAGAAAAGCTGTCGTAATTCTGGTAGATGGAGCCCGTCGTGCTGTTCTCAATCGGCACCATGCCGAACGCACCCCTGCCAGATTCCACGCATGCAAAAACCTCATCGAAACTCTGTACGGGAAGTGATTCCACCCCATCACCAAAATAAGTATGTACCGCGACATCCGCGAACGCGCCCTTCTCTCAATTGAACGCACACTGTAAGTTACTCATATATAAAAGATACGAAAAAGAGGCGGATTGTGTAAATAAGGAAATCTCCGGCCCTGTCCTCAGTACCCGAGCACCTCAAGTCCTTTGAACAGCTTGAAGTCCGCGCCGTTTGCCGTGATGATGCGCGATGCCCCGTTCTGGATGTAGCACGCCGCCATGGCAGTGTCGTTCAGGCGGTTCCGTCCGAGGCCAAACTGAGAAAGCCAGAGCGTCTCGCGGCCGAAACTCATGTCATCGGGATAGACGACCGTCACGCGCTCCAGGTGGCTCCATCCGTCCCTGATGTCGAGCGCCTCACGCATAGTGAACGGACAGGCAAACCGACGCGCATCCGTTATGACGTGGATAAACTCATTGAAGACATTATGGTATATCAGAATCTGCTCATCACCGGATGCAAGCGATTCGTACAGAGCAAGCGCTCCCGCATGACGCGGTGAATCCTTCCAGTACAGGTCAATCAGAAAACACGAATCAATGCCGGTCATCACTGAATCCTGTGCGCAAGCTGGTCATCCATACAGTCAGAGCGCCAGTCATCCTCAAGAAAATCGTGCGCACCTTCCCTCTGCGACACAAGATGGTCAAACGAAAGCGATGACCAGGGCCGCCTGTCAGTAAAATGAGACGCCTCATACTCATCCATCGCATCGCGGATAAGCTCAGCCGCCTTCCGTCCCTGCTTTTCCGCCTGCATCTGGTAGCGCTGATACTGCCTGTCACTTAGATACAGCGTCACCATCTTCATCGCCTGTTTCCCCGCGCCCTTCCGCGCCACATTCTCCACTGCACTCATATATATAGTGTATGTATGTTTTGTATGTATGTCAATGAAACAAGAAAAAGATTTCTCCCTCACAAGAAAAACAATCTGTTACCAAACTGACCTTCAGGAACGTAATCGATATTCTTGCAGATTCTATCTGCATAATATGTCGTAACCGGCAGCCGCGATTTCTTTGTTGCACCAAAATGCATGCAACTTAAGGCAAGCACCTGTCTGACGACGTTTTCCATCGGTATATCACCTACCTGCCTTTTTATGTGAAGAGGTCTTGGTGAAGCCCTTCCATCCCTGATGTCTGTCGTAACAATATAAGCTTCATCGTCGTTGATAAGCGTATCTCCACATACCGGATTTACAGCTTTGCCGTCTACATCACGAAGCATTTTTGATGATACGAACTTCTTCACTTCTACAACGGAATAATCAATTCCTTTTCTGCCAAAATAGTTGGCGTACCATTCTGCATCTTCATTACTGAAGCCGTCACGATGAATGACGATATTTTTCAAAGTTGTACCGGTTGCTTCCTCATAGCCCAGAAGGACTTCATCGTAAATCTCCTGCAGGATTTCCACGTTTATTTTTTCCCCTTTCTGAGCTTTCTTAGGCTTATAGAAACTTATAGGACGGCCGTTTTTATCGAACACGGTTGCACAGGTCGGATAGTGTATTCCCTTCTCAAGCGTTGCGACATCAATACCTACAAAACAGTCAATGTCACCAGGAACATCATCCACAATCCAGGGGATGCCGCCAGATTTTGCAAAAATACCGAGCGCAATGTTCTGCATAAACCAGACAGCGTTTGAATCCTTTCGCTCAAACATTTCCGCAGTCTTAATGCTTATCATCTGAGAAGGAATGTTCTTCTCAGCCCACGCTGTCTTGAACGTGCTGTAGGGATTTGTCTCATCCTCCTCTGTCGGAACCAGAACTATGGCAATATCGCATTTTTCATCCTCGGTCAGCGAACGTACCATCTTCTTATAATTCAACGGATCACCAAGTTCATATTCTTTTGCGCATGTTGCTTTTAGCTCTGATTCCATAAGTCCCGATCTCAAAAACCTGGAATCGCCAAACAGCTTTCCTTTCTGAAGGAAATCAGTCATTGCGATGGAGAAACTGCGCATCAACTGTTCTTTTCCGGCTGGATAGAAATAAGCAAACCGAACAGGCTTATCTGGCTGCTTGTAAAAACCATTCGCGAAAACCATAGACTGTTTGTCATAATTCAGTTCTTTTCCATTACCACAGATAATTGCCGGGCAGTCTACTTTCTGTTCCCGGAATCCGATTCTTTCAGCATCAGCGTACACGGGAACAAACGAAATCCCGTTTAATGCAGACAGAGGACCGATATCCGACAGGAACTCTGCCGCTATTTTCTGCCGTGACTTCATATCAAGTTTTGTGAATTTCTCAAGTTTTCTTGAAAAAGAGGGATCATCATGGGCAATCCGTTCCAGAGTCACGACCAGCTTCAAAGACTGCGGATAATAATACAGTTTCTTTTTATTATGAAGCCTGACACGAATTACAGGGCTGTCATCCGGACAATCTGCAATCTTATCCTGATGCCTGTTTTCTATCATGTATTGTTTCAATGGCTTTAAATCAGGCAGGTTATCGATAACCGTTTCCGGACCGACAGATGTAATAACTCCATTTTCACCACCTCCCCAGTTATTACTTACCTCAAGGCCTTCAACAATCTGCCCGGCTTGAAGCAAATTGTAGATTGTCTTATCCGTCTCAAATTCAGAACGTATATTCAGCCAGAGCTGAACCTTGCAGTCAGAAGCAATCTTTACAGTAAAATCAAACTTCCGTCTCAGCCTGAATTGTCTGTCATCCGAAGAAAGAACGCTCCCAAGTTCAAAAATCCACGGTGTTGTTACAGTTTTTGTGATTTTATATTTTCTATAATTATTCGGTACTACCCGTGTACCAAGATTCTTTTTTATCAGATACTCTGCATAACTGGCATATATTTTCGGATGAGACTGAACATCCAGCTTTTCTTCCCCCTCATAAATAAGCGAAAAAGCTTTATCACACTCAAGATTATCAAGTTTGCCAAGAGTATAAATCTTTACATCATCTGTAAAAGCCTGTATTCCTGACTGCTTTGTGATTTTCCAGGCTGCGCTCCTCATGCGCTGCTGTACTGTAGTTCCCATTTCATTGGCTTGAACGCCATACACATAAAACAGGACAGGCTCCACCGGCTTGTCAGATTCAAAAACTTCCAGCTTCAAGTTGGACATCATATCTCCTTACCCCACCACGTTCAGGGATTTTGGTTACTATTTGCAGGATATGATGCTCTGAGGGACATATTTTGTCCCTGTAAAGAAAAAAACTGACAAAAACCCCACTTTTTTGAAAAAAGTGCCCACCGCCTGCCTAAATATTTACAGAGACAAAATTCTACAGGAGGCCGGCATGGCGCAAACAAACAGAAACGTAAAAGATTCAGTATTCGCAGATCTTTTCAGCAACGAACAGGATGGCAAGAGGAACTTCCTGAGCCTGTACAACGCACTTCACGGTACGCACCTGAAGTACGAGGAAACCGTCATCGAAAACAAAACGATTCCCCAGTCAATGTATAAGACATTCCACAATGATGTGAGCATGCTCATCGACAACAAGCTGATTGTAATGATCGAGCATCAGTCTACAATCAACGAAAACATGCCATTCAGGCTGCTCGAGTATGTGACGCGCATTTATGAAGGAATAGTTCCCTCTAGAGACCGTTATCTGAAAAAGAGGATTCAGATTCCTACACCTGAGTTCTATGTTTTCTACAACGGATTGGAAAAATACCCGGATGAAAAGGTTTTGCATTTATCTGATTCTTTCTCAATGAGGGACTACGATGATACAAGCTTTCCTCAGCTTGAATTGACCGTGCGAGTTATAAATATCGGGCCAGAGCAGACTTGGAAGTTTCAAGACGGCTGTGATATACTTAAGCAGTATTGTGACTTCATCGAGATTGTCCGCGAGTACGCCGTCCCCGGCGAATCAGAGTCCTATAAGCAGGCGATAGAAGAAGCCATTAGAAAGGGGATTCTTAAGAATTACCTGATCAAGAACTCCACGGAGGTGATTAACATGTTTTTGGCAGAATACGATTATGAAACCGATGTAGCTGTTCAGCGTGAAGAAGCCCGTGAAGATAAAGCCATTGAAGCTGCCGTTACTTTAATTCAGAAATATAATGAACAACCTGAAACAGCTGCACAAGTAATGGGCGCACCGCTAGATAAAGTCCTGGAAGCACTGGCCAGCAAATAGCGGGATTACGGGGGCATTTTTGCCGCCAGAGGCGTCAAAAACCGGGCTTTCCGTGGCTCCGGGGTCTCACGCCCCTCCGGTACGGTTGAACTGACCCCATAAAGTTGGACACTTTATGGAGGTTGGTTTATGTTGTTTGTCAGTCATTATCCGATTGACTTAAAGTTGAAAGTACTTTCAGAATATGAGCAAGGGACTTGTGGTTATAAATAC
>JAGHRS010000029.1 GCA_018066285.1 Candidatus Treponema caballi | reverse complement strand
CCAATGGTTATGTTTCCGAAAAGGAGTATTTGTACGGATACAATAATCGCGTAAAGCAAATTGAATTGACGGATGCAAATGATTCTTCCTATCACCAGATAATCACATTGGAAGATACAGCTGTTCCGCAATATATAAAAATAGACAATCGCCCAGGCAGACATGTTTTACTGAAGATCTTGGATGTGTATCAGGGGTCAAAATGGAATGATACATGTATAAACTTCATTTTGAAAATTCTCTGATTTTCATCCACGCATTTTTAGGAGGGGAGTCATACGTAAAATGTCATTATGCAGGGTCGTTTATTTTCTGGCTTTTTAAATTTCCGTTGTCCCAGTACTCATAAATTGAATAAGAAATGCTTTCTCTTTCTGGTAAACCATTGCTGCTGTTATATCGGATCGTTTTGGTATACGTCCAGTTGTTATACATATCATACTGTGTCCATTCTTCGCTGTATTTTATTCCATTGTGGAAACACAAATCGTATAAACTCTGTTGTAATTTGTTATCAACATACCAGTTTTCAACTACTGTTGAAAAATAACTGTCTATATATTTTTTGTAAATAGCATAACCTTCATCATCATATTCATACCAAGTTTCATAGGTTCTTTCGGGTTTATCGGGCCATGTATCTGTCTCTTTCTTGTAAATTAACTGTCCTTTATCATCATAGGTGTATTCTGTTGTAGAGATGTTTCCTGATGACAAAACAGTATTTTTTAAAAGTACTTTTCCATCTGGATTGTATTCAATCCAATGTTCAGATTTCATTCCGAATACCGTTGTTATCTCATGGATCAGATTGTTGTCTGTATCATATTCTATATACGATACGATATAAGGAGATTCGTACTTTATACAATTACCATTTGAATCATATTCATATGTACTTGTATCGATTTTAGATGTGCAGGATAAAACTCTTCCCGCATCATCATAAATGTATTCATAAGTGTCTTGTTGCTCCAAAGAGGATCTCTTTGTAATACAGTTTCCTTTCTCATCATATTCATACCAATATTCTTCTGTACTAGAATTGAATTTGTTGTAATATTTCGAATAAGTTTCTCCATATCCCCGTTCATCATAAACAATTTCATGCTGTATTGTTGCCAATACTGTGATTGGTTCGCCATCTATGTTTACTGTTATGTATTCAGGAGTTTGAGCTGAGATATGGAAAAACAGCAAAAGCAAAATGGCAGGTATAAAAACATATTTTTTCATTCTTGATACTTTTGTTCTATTGCTATGAAGTTTTTTTACTACTAATAGCCATCTAATAAACCTCTTGAAATTCTTCGTTTGTAACTGATATTTCATTATAACATCCAAAGAAAAAAGATTCCATTAATTCATATTCTCCTTCTGTTCTTTTTCTTTGCGAGCTTTTGCGTCTTCATCCCCTGAATTCCCTTTTTCGTGTTTTACTGAGCGTACATCCGGAGGAACTTATGTAGACTTGTAACTGGTGTGGCAGCGCATCCGGACCGGAAAGGTACATCGGCATACCTGATAATCAGCTGACCTAGAGGGCCAACAGCCTGAATTCCGTCACCATTACGTATGGCAGGATATTGAACTCCGGCAATGCACAAAGCGGCATCTTACGGATAGCCTTCTACGATTATTTTCATTTCATGGGAGAGCAATGGAACCTGCTCGGTTCCTGTGAGCTGCCTGCCCTGGGAGTAAACGAATCAGTCCCTGCCGGCTCAAAGACATTTTCCTTATCAAAACCTCTGGAAGCCGGAGGTACCGGAAAAATAATCCTTGAAAAATACGAAAAAGGTGATTGGATCCGCTGTCTGACAGTAGACGGTGGTTCTATCACTGATGCGAGGATTGCTGATTTTAAAAAGCGTGGTGAGGCTTCAGCACGCCCGGCTGCATCCACGCCATTTTAGGAAAAGTGTTCTGACTTTTTCCCTTTTACAGCGCCTCAATTGCGCGGATCAGCGCATCCACCTCATCCTGCGTGTTGTTCCAGCCCGTGCAGAAGCGGATGACGTCGTGCTCTGAATCGAGCGTCAGTTCCTCTTCGAAGATGAAATCCTTTGCGAGCGTGGCTTTCTGCGCCTTATCCACAATGACGAACTGCTGGTTTGTCGGGCTTTCAATGTACGACTTGATGCCCTTTTTGTGGAATGCGTCGCGGATCTGAAGGCCGAGCTTTGTGGCACCCTCCGTCACGCGGAAGTAGAGGCCGTCCTTGAACAGCGTGTAGAACTGCAGGCCGAGCAGCCAGCCTTTTGCGAGCATGGCGCCGTTCTGCTTTATGTAGCTTCTGAAGTCAGGCTGGAGCGACGGGTCTGAAATGACGAGCGCTTCGCCGAACAGGGCTCCGCACTTAGTGCCGCCAATCGTGAACATATCCGTAAGGGAAGCGAGGTCGCTCAGCGTAACGTCGTTTTCATCCGAGCCCAGTGCGTAGCCGAGCCGGGCGCCGTCTACAAACAGGAAAAGGCCGTGCTTTGCGCAAACCGCGCTTATGTCGGCGAGTTCCGCTTTCGAGTAGATGGTGCCGTACTCTGTCGGCTGTGAAATGTAGACGAGCTTCGGCTGCGTTATGTGCTCCGGGATGGGGCTTGCTTCGTAGGCAGCTGCGGCGCGGTCTATCTGCTCTGCGGTAATCTTGCCGTCAACAGCAGGCAGCGCTTCAATCTTGTGGCCGGTATTCTCGACGGCACCTGTCTCGTGCACGTTGATGTGGCCCGAGTCCGCGCAGAGTACGCTCTGGTACGGGCGGAGCGCAGCGATAATTGCCGTGAAGTTCACCTGCGTGCCGCCAATCAGAAAGTGGATGGCGGCATCCGGCTCATCGAGGTATTGTGCAATGGCTTCTTTCGCCTTGTCACACCATTCATCAAGGCCGTAGCCTGCGTATGCGTCATTATTTGTAGCAGCGAGCGCCTCAAGAATCTCGGGCACAGCGCCGTGGTTGTAATCATTGTTGAAACGGATCATTTTTAATCTCCTTATTTGTGGTCCCGTATCCAGCCAGTCATGCCTTCCGGGAAAAGCACCTCATCGTATGGTGTTCCGTCATCGAACATCAGGTTTGCTCCAACCTGATTGCACAGGCAGTGCTGGCCCATCTGCATGCCGCCGGGATTCATCTGCGCAATGCCTCCATCTCCGTTTCTGACCCAGTCCGGATGATAGAGGATGATGTTGCTGAACTTTTTAAGCTTTTCAAGATGCGGCGTCACCAGATCATTAAACGGAACGAGTTCATCATGCTTTCCGTGCATTGAAAGGATGAGTGTGCCGTTTGCCTGTATCTCGGCAAGTTTTTCTTCATCGGGGATGAAACCGCCAGAGACGGGAACGGCTATATCCATTTCAGCGGAATAGCGGGCGAGCATGCCCCACACAAAGAATGCGCCATCGCTTGTTCCCAGGAAAAAGCCCTTGCCGGCGTTTGCCTTGTGGGCGTCAAAGAACTGTCTCTTTATGGTGATGACCGGTTCATAGTACGGGCCGCTCCATCCGTTTTCGAGCTGGCCGTCAGCGGTTACCCTTTCATTGGTGACGGGAACGACGATGTATGCTCCGCCGATAGTCTTCTGATAGGCGGGAGAAGCGTACAGCTCAGCCATGCTGTAGTTGATGACATTGATTCCCTGAAGCGAATTGCCGGCTCCGTGGAAAAAGAACAGTACCGGATAAACGCCGTCTGGTGAAGCGCCGTGTTTTATCGGGTCGTAGACATAATACCTGATGTCCCCTGTTTCAGCGTTCTTGAAAATGTGTTCCTCAAATAAAGAAAAATATGTTCCCACTTTGTATGAGGGAGCGTGACTTATAAATGCACCTTCTGGAATGTCTTTTGCCCAGAATGGGGTATCTGAATCTGCCATGAAAATCTCCTTCCTTTATTAAACCACACCCATCACGATTCCCGCAATAATTACGAGTGCGCATATCAGGCGCCAGGTGGTGTTCTTCTCCTTGAAGATGAACTTGCCGCCCAGAATTGCGACGATGCAGCCGCTCTGCTTGATGAGCGTCATGACGGTGATTTTGCTTTCCGGATAGCCGTTCGCGACGAACAGTGCCTTGTCGCCGATTACGAACATGATGGCGAGCAGCCAGACCCACCAGTTTTTCCACACGGATGAACGGATTTTCTCGCGCGTGACGAGTACGTATATCAGGTAGAAGGATATGAGGAAGAGCATGTACCAGAACTGGAGCTGCGCGCTCGTGATGTCTTTCATGAGTACTTTGTCGAGGAAGCCTGAAACGGCGTTCAGCATGCACGACAGAAGCGCGAGGATGACGTAGAGCGTTGTGGCGGGCGCGGTTTCCTGTGCGGGCGCTGGGTCTGCAGTCAGGGCACCATCCGCTTTTTGCGCGTTGCCCGCTTTCCGGGGGCGGAACTTCAGCATGACGAGGCCCGCGCATACGACGATGAGTCCGGCGACCTGCCACGGCCCCATATCTTCGCCCAGGATGACGGCGCCAAAGAACGTCGCAAAAAGCACGCGCGACAGATCAAGAATGCCGAAAAGGCTTACGGGCAGCTTCTTAAGCGAGCGGAAACTGCATATCCATGCGAGGAAGATGACAAAAGACTTGAGCGCGATGAAAGCAAGCTGTTGCGCGGTAACGCCGCCTGCTTCCGGTGCCTGAGGAATGACAAATAAAAAAGAAAGCAATGTGTAGACGACAAGAACCTCCATGACGGAGTTCGTCTCCATTGCTTTCTTTTTAGCGATTTCACGGGCCCCTTTAAGAAGCCCGTAGAGTAAAACAAGTAAAATCCAGGTCATTACCTGGTTATTTTACAGTTTTTCCACATCTGCGCAAGCGATGACGTTGACGCCTGAGCCCAGGATGTCGTGTATCAGGATATCCCCGTGCTTTACCGGTGCTGCAACACACGCGCGGCGGATGACCTGCATGCAGTTCATGAGCTGGGCCTTTGGAACTTCACCCTTCGTCTTTACCGGAACGAGCACCTGCTTTCCGCCGGTGACCTCAATCGTTGTGGTAAGCGTGCGTGTCGGGTTCAGAAGCTCCTTCTTCACGTATTCAGGTCCGCGCGGACAGTTGTTGTCCACGATTTTGACGACCTTTTTCTGAACGCCATCATCCTCTGTCGTGACTTCCATGGTGCATCCCATAGGACAGATGATGCATGTCATTGATTTTGTTTCAGTTACTACGTCTGCCATTACTCTACATCCTCCTCTGGAATCTCAATTGCCACGGTTACGTTGTCCTTTACCTTAGCCAGCTGTTCTGGTGTGAGCTCGACAACCTGCATTTCACCCGGGCGCACAATCTTCTTCTTCATCGATTTGATGCGCTCGTTGTTGCTGTATACGGTGATGGTGACGCCGCGGTATACATCCGTCGGACGGAACATAATCGAAACGTTCGAGTCGCTTTCGTTTGACTCAAAGAACTGGGGCACGGTGTAGCGTACGCGGTTTCCCGGACGAAGCGTGATGTGCTGCGGGTTCTTAGGCTTGTAGCCCTGCACGAACTTAGCCGCATTCTCGCCGGCGCGTAAGCTTTCTGCAGTTACGAAGTCGACAAGGTCGTGAACGTGAACGGTGTTGCCGCATGCAAAGATGCCGTCGACAGACGTTTCCATGTGCTCGTTGACAACCGGACCTGACGTGCTTGAATCGATGGCAACGCCGGCGCCTGTTGAAAGCTCGTTTTCAGGAATCAGACCGACTGAAAGCAGGAGCGTATCGCATTCAACGAACTCTTCCGTGCCCGGAATCGGTTTTCTGTTTTTGTCGACAGCCGCGACGGTAACGCCTTCAACGCGCTCCTTTCCGTGAATCTCAGTGATTGTGTGGCTGAACTTAAGCGGAATGTTGAAGTTCTCGACACACTGTACGATGTTGCGTGTAAGGCCTGCGCTGAACGGCATGAGCTCGCAGATGAGCTTTACCTCAGCTCCTTCCAGTGTCAGGCGGCGTGCCATGATAAGGCCGATATCGCCGGAGCCCAGGATGACGACCTTCTTTCCCGGCAGGTAGCCGTCAATGTTGACGAACCGCTGGATTGAGCCTGCAGTGAATATGCCGGCGGGGCGTGTGCCTGGAATGACGAGGGCGCCACGGGTGCGCTCACGGCAGCCCATCGCGAGGATGACCGCTTTTGCGTCAATCAGCATGAGGCCGTCTTTTGTATTGATTGCCGTAACCTGACGGACTGGTGAATCCTTTGGTGCTGCAATTTCAAGAACCATGGTGTCTGTCTTGTACTCAATGCCAAGCTCTTTCACCTCATCTACGAAGCGGCCCGCATATTCAGGTCCGGTAAGCTCTTCGCCGAAGTGGTGCAGGCCGAATCCGTTGTGGATGCACTGTAGCAGGATGCCGCCAAGGCGTGTATCACGCTCGAGGATCAGGATTTTATCAGTTCCTGCTTTTTTTGCTGCAACAGCGGCTGCAAGACCGGCAGGGCCGCCACCAACTATGACGATGTCGTATTCAAGTTTTGTCTGTGCCATAACTCTGCCTTCCTTATCTCGTCTTTGAATTGAGGATGTACGAACAGCCGCCGTTCTTGGTGACGCTCGTCATTTCAATGCCACGCTCGCGGCTTATGATGTCGGTGACGCGTGGTGAACAGAAACCGCCCTGGCATCGTCCCATGCCGGCTCTTGTCCGCCGCTTGACGCCATCAAGGTCGCGTGCGCCTACAGGTGACTTGATTGCGCGGACAATCTCTGCCTCGGTAATCATTTCGCAGCGGCAGATGATGCGGCCGTACAGCGGATCTTCTTCAATGAGCTGTTCCTTGCGCTCAGCCGTTGCGTTCTTGAAAGACTCAATGCCCTTACGGACGGCGATGAAGTCCTTGTTCGGGACGAGCGCGATGCCTGCTTTTTCAACGAGCTTTGTGACATAGACGCCGATTGCCGGTGCTGCCGTCAGGCCTGGTGAACAGATGCCCGCAACGTTGATGAAGCCCTTCTTGTTGGCGTCTTCTTCTATAATGAAGTCGTTCACCGGCGTGCCGTCTGCATTGTAAGCGATGGCGCGGATGCCTGCGAACGAGTTGATGATGTTTCTGCGCGGAATGTTAGGAATGGTCTTTTCGCCCTTGTCGAAAATCAGATCCTGGCCGCTTCTTGTTGTTGCTGTGTTGTCCTTAGGAGAGCCATCTCCGGCTGAAGGGCCTACGAGGATGTTGCCGTCGACTGTCGGAGTGACGAGAACGCCCTTTCCCATGGCATCAGGTGTCTGGAACAGCGTGTGGTGTGCAAGACTCGTGCAGTTGCTGTCGAGCAGGAAGTATTCACCGCGACGTGGCTTGATCACAAAGTCGCGTGCGCCCGCCATCTTGCTGATAGTGTCTGCGTACAGGCCCGCTGCGTTGATGACGCACTTTGCCTGAATGTCGCCCTGTCCTGTGTGAAGAACCCAGAGCTTATCCGCGTTTTCTTCGGGGCCGGTGATGCCGTGTACTTCGTTTTCAACAAAGAGCTTTACGCCGTTTATGACAGCGTTCTCAGCAATAGCCCATGTCGCCATGTACGGGCTGATGATACCTGCTGACGTTGCTAAAAGCGCACCGACCGCGTTCTCGCTGATGTTAGGCTCCAGTTTCACAAGCCCATCCCGGTCGATGATCTTCATGCCGGGTACTCCGTTCTTAAGACCGCGCTCGTACAGTTTCTTGATGTGCGCCATGTCTTCGTCACAGAAGCCGACAACAAGTGAACCTATGTTCTTGTAGTCAAAATGCAGCTGCTCAGCCCATTCCGGGTACATGGCGCAACCTTCAACATTAAGCTTTGCCATGAGGGAACCCGGCTCAGGGTCGTATCCTGCGTGGATAATGCCTGAGTTTGCTTTTGATGTGCCGCAGGAAACGTCGTCTGCTTTTTCAAGCATGCACACCTGCAGTTTATAGCGCGAAAGTTCCCGCGCAATTGAAGCGCCGATTATTCCGGCACCAATGATGGCAACATCGTATATCATTATTCCTCCTCCCAGGCACGGGAACGCTCAACGGCGCGCTTCCAGCCTGCGTACAGTTTATTCCGTTTTTCTTCGTCCATTGAAGGCGTAAAGAGTTTATCAGTCTCGCGTCGTTCAAGAATTTCCTTCTTGCTCTTCCAGAAACCTGTGGCAAGTCCTGCAAGATAGGCCGCCCCGAGCGCTGTCGTCTCAACGTTTTTAGGCCTGCAGACTGGTACGTTCATGATGTCAGACTCAAACTGCATCATGATGTTGCTGACACATGCGCCGCCGTCAACGTTCAGCACGTTTATATCAGCGCCAGAGTCTTCAATCATGCAGTCGAGCACGTCACGCACTTCGTATGCAATGCCTTCAAGGGCGGCGCGGCAGATGTGCGCTTTTCCAGCTCCGCGTGTCAGACCGACAATCGTTCCGCGCGCATACATGTCCCAATAAGGTGTTCCCAGTCCGACAAACGCAGGCACCAGGTACACGCCGTTTGTATCAGGAACGCTCTCTGCTTCCCTATCAATTTCCGGAGCAGATGAAATCAGTTTGACTTCATCACGCAGCCACTTAATGACAGCGCCGCCGATAAAGACGCTTCCTTCAAGCGCGTACTGGATTTCTCCGTTCATGCCGAGCGCGATCGTTGTTAAGAGACGTTTTGAATAAACGGGCTTTGTTCCCGTGTTCATGAGCATGAAGCAGCCTGTTCCGTATGTGTTCTTGGCGTCGCCTTTCTCGAAACAGCCCTGACCGAAAAGTGCTGACTGCTGGTCACCGATGGCTGATGCAATCGGAACGGTGAAGCCGCACACATCAGAGTCTGTGTTGCAGTAAATCTCGCTTGAATCGCGGACTTCAGGCAGCATGCAGCGCGGAATGTCGAGCAGCTTCAGAAGGTCATTATCCCAGTCGAGCTGGTAGATGTTATACAGCATGGTGCGGCTTGCGTTTGTCACATCCGTTACGTGACGCGCGCCACCTGAAAGCTTCCAGATAAGCCACGTATCAATTGTTCCTGCAAGAATTTCACCGTTCTTTGCACGCTCACGGAGCCCCGGCACGTTGTCCAGGATCCATTTGATTTTGGTGCCAGAGAAATAGGCGTCGATAAGCAGTCCTGTCTTCTCGCGGATGACATCCTCATATCCGTCTTTCATGAGCTGTTCACAAAGTGCCGCCGTTCTTCTGCACTGCCAGACAATCGCGTGGTACACAGGCTTGCCTGTCTTTTTATCCCAGAGGACGACTGTTTCTCTCTGGTTGGTGATACCGATGGCAGCAATCTCGTCCATCTTGATTTCTTTCTCAATAAGCAGCATCTGCATTACTTCAAGCTGACACTTGAACAGTTCTTCAGCGTCGTGCTCAACCCAGCCCGGCTGAGGGAAAAACTGTGTGAATTCCTTCTGCTTTGAGCCAAGCGGATGTGCGTTCTTGTCGTACACAATGGCACGAGATGATGTTGTTCCCTGATCAAGGGCTATGATGTACTTTTTTTCCACAGAATTCTCCTTATAGATGCGGAAATGCCCGCTGTGACGCAGACCAGACGGCTAAGCGTCAACGTATATAATAGCACGAGAATTCAGAATTTGTGTGAAAAAGAAAAAAAACTCAGTGCGCGAGCTTGCGGGCGATTGCTGCGACTTCATCCGTGCCGCCGTGGCACAATGCGGATATGAGCGGGCGGCCTACCAAGACTTCTTTTACGCCGTAGTAACCGGCTGCAAGAAGGTCGTTGTGACGCCTGATGCCACCGTCTATCCAGAGTTCGCCGCAGTAGTTCCTGATTTCTTCGCCATGTTCAGAAAGGAAGCTTGCCGTGCTTCCAATCCGGTTTTCGACACGGCCGCCATGATTGGAGATGACGGCAATGTCCGGGCGCACTTCCTTCACGAGCTCAATGTCGTTTCTGGTGAAAATGCCTTTAATGGCAAACGGTACCTTTGCGGCTTTCTTAAGCTTTATCAGCTGTTCCGCGCTCTTCTGTTCAAGAGAGACAAGGTTCCTCATGGTGACGATGTTGAATGAATCAATGTCGACGCCGATTATCTCAGCAACTTCGCGCGACCATTCCATCCGTTCAAGGAGTTTGTCATCCGGATAGGGCTTAATGAAGACTGCGCCCTTAATGTCTTTGTCTATGTCGTGGAACTCAGTGCGTAGCGAGCGTATGGCGAGAATGCCTGAAAGCAGCTTTTCGTCAGGACAGCCGTCGCCTATGGAAAGCTTTATGCCGGCAAGATATGCCGAGCGGAGCATGTCGAAGTAGAACATACGCTCTGACTCGTAGCCGATGTTCTCGACGCCTCCGGTAAGCGGAGCCAGGCGGATTGCAGGCAGGGGAATTTCATCCTCTGTTTCGGGGCGCAAAAGGCCCTTGCGGCTGAGTTTTGCCTCAAGATGCAGCCAGTTGATGCAGTTCAGCTGAAAGTTGATGCTGTTGTCAAAGCCGCCCATTCCGGGCATTTCTCCAACACATCCGTTGCCCAGGCATTCCGGGCAGAAGTGACATTTAAAGTTCTTTGTCTGAGGCATGTCAGTCTCCGAAGCAGGTTCCGACTTCGCGGGCTGACATAAGCAGCGGATGATCTAAGGGAACTCTTTTGATTTTTCCGGCGATTTTTTCTAAGGGAACGCCAACCGGCACGCCGTTCTGAAGGGCAACGAGCTTGCTGAAATCGCCCTTTGCAAGCATGTGTGCAGCATACGTGCCGAACTGAGTTGCAAGAACACGGTCATACGGAACAGGCGTTCCTCCGCGTTGCAGATAACCGAGCACGGTGACGCGTGACTCAAGACCAGTAGCACTTTCAAGCTCTTTGGCAACACGGTACGCTATGGAATACGGCATTTCGGCACGTCGCTTCTTAAGCTCTTTCTTTTCAAGAAGCGCTTCTTCTTTTGAAAGTGCACCTTCTGCGACGACAACAATGGAGAACGGGTGTCCGTCTTCCTTGCGCTGTTTTATATGCTTTGCAATAGGGTCAATATTATAGGGGATTTCAGGCAGGAGAATGACGTCACCGCCGCCTGCAATTCCTGCGTATAAGCCAAGCCATCCTGCTTTGTGGCCCATGACTTCAATAATCATAATGCGACTGTGACTGTGCGCTGTTGTGTGCAGGCGGTCAATTGCTTCGGTAGCAACTGAAACGGCGGTGTGAAAGCCAAATGTTATTTCAGTTTCAGCGATATCGTTGTCTATGGTTTTTGGAAGACCGATGACGTTGAGGCCTTCGCGGGCAAGAAGCGCGCCTGTAGAATTGGTGCCGTTTCCGCCGAGGATGACGAGCGCATCAAGTCCCCACTGCTTGTAGTTGTATTTGATTGATTCAACAGCTGTTCTTCCGGTTTCAGGATCAACTTCAGTCATTTTGAACGGTTTTTCACGTGATGTGCCAAGAATGGTACCGCCCCGGGTGAGGATTCCCGCAAAAGCATCTCTGCCCAGTTCATGAGCACGCCCTTCTATAAGACCGCGGTAACCTTCTTCAATACCGATTGCCTGCATGCCGTATTCATCCATTGCAGTACGGCACACACCGCGGATTGCGGCGTTAAGTCCGGGGCAGTCGCCGCCAGATGTCAGAATTCCAAAACGTTTTACAGCAGAGTCTTGCATGTCATAAATTATAGCAGAATTTTGCATTTATAACAGTGTAGCCCGCATTAAAAAAATCCGATACTGAACGTATGAAGTGTCGACTCATCAAAATCTCAGCAGTTTTGCTGCTGTGTATCAGTATTCCAATGTTCCTTTCGGATGCTCAGGGACAGTTTCAGATTCACAGGAAAGTAACCATTCCGCTGCTTGAAACAGATACGGCAAAAGCAGATGAAACTGTGGAAACAGCCAATCCGTTTATCTGGGAAAATACTCTTGTTGGAACATCAACAGGTCTTTATACAATGCACGGGGGAAAAATGGTTCCTCTGTGGACAGGCGGAGCAGTCTATAAACTGCTGAAAACTCAAGATTCATGGTTTTTCCTCACTTCTGAAGGCATATACACCTCATCTGACCTCACTTCTTTTGAACCTCGTAACGAAGGACTTCCTGTCCTGACCATCAAAGAATACGATGGTGAAGACAAAACATTTAAAAAGCAGACAGCACAGCTGAAAGATCTGCAGTCCGACCCTTCAAATCCGGATATCCTTGTTACGACTACAAAAGACGAAGTGTATCTTAGTTATGATGCCGGACGTACCTGGAAAAGCATTGGTTTTTCAGCCAGAACGAACGGTGCGAAAGCTGTTGCTGTTGCAGAAATGCCTGTGGCGGGAAATCCGGATGAAACGGAACTGGTCGTATTCCTGAGTCACTCAATTTATGGTCTTTCATATTACTCCCCAAATGCAAAAAAGCCTGTCTGGACAGATATAGAGGCAGGTTTTGAGGTCATGAAGACACAGGCGTCTCCGGATGAACTTGCGGAAATCCTGACTACCAGCCGCCTGAATGCAGAAGGAAAGCTTGTCACGGAAGTGTACATCAGCAATTCATTCATGCCGGGTGTATACAAACTTGATTGGGATAAGAAAGAAGGCGTTCTTCTTGGTAAAGACAGCATGGAAATCTCTTCGATTGACAGCCTGACTCTTGCCGGAAACCGCCTGCTGTATGTCCGCCCGAACGGCTTTGGTTCCTTCAATCTGGATACACATATGTTTATGGGCGCACCTGAATCAGCTGCAGAATGGCGTGTTCTTGCGAGAATACAGGGCTCTGATCCGCAGTGCATGTGGATTCCGGCGGAAGCGACAGGATTTGGTCAGGCGCTTGCGTTCAGCGAACTGTGGATGCTTGATATGACGAAATCAGCCAGTCCGTATGAAGCTGTCGCAGATAACAGAAAGTCGCTCTATGTTCCTGCCGGACAGGCATATAAGCGTGATTACGCTCAGGAGTTCATAGATATCTGCACGGAAAACAAGCTTGATTCCATTGTCATCGATATGAAGGATGACGCAGGCTGGCTCCGGTACATCTCAAAAGACGACTGGATTAACGAAAAGGCGCAGTCGAGCATGTACGCCATTGATCTTGAGGATTTTGTCCCGCAGTGTAAGGAAGCGGGGCTCTATCTGATTGCGCGCATTGTATCCTTCAAGGATAAGAATCTCTGGCGCTATGATAAGGGACAGTACGCTGTAAAAGATGTGAACGGCGGTTCCTGGCTTGGTGTCAGCAACTACCACAACGATGAGGGCGGTATCAGCTACTACGACGAATACTGGTGCGATCCGTACTGTGAGGAAATCTGGCAGTACAACGTTGCCATTGCTAACGAACTTATTTCACGCGGATTTGATGAAATCCAGTTTGATTACATCCGCTTCCCGACGGATGGCCTCAACCTGAATGATGCCCGCTACAGCTGGAAAGACCCGGGAATGGATAAGGAAAGTGCGCTCATGTCATTCCTTTCTTATGCCCGCGAAAACATACACGCGCCAATCAGCATCGATATATACGGTGCAAACGGATGGTACAGAAGCGGCGCCCGTACCGGTCAGGATGTAGAACTTCTCTCAAACTACGTTGATGTCATCTGCCCGATGTTCTATCCGAGTCACTTTGAGCAGACATTCCTGACGTATACGCCGGTCATTGAACGGCCGTACCGTGTCTATTATTACGGAACATGGCGCAATACCGTTATTGGACGGAATAAGGTCATCATCCGCCCGTGGGTTCAGGCATTTTATCTTGGCGTGTCCTATGATAAACAGTATTATGATGAGGATTATGTAAAACGTGAGGTATATGGAGTGCGTGATTCTGTGAACCATGGCTACATGTACTGGAATAACTCGGGCAGATATGGCGACATATTCCCTGACCCGGGAGATACACCATATCCGTTCGGGTAAAAATTCAGGAGAAAAAGATGGAAGATATTTATGAATGGGGATTACAGGTAATCCGCGCGATTCAGACAATACGTTGTGCACCTCTGGATGTGCTTGGTAAGTTCATTCATGTTGTTTTCAACTCACCGATATATATTGTCATTCTTTTATTCTACGCTTTTTGTGTTGATTACAGAAAAGCCCGCAAAATGGGCTTTTCCCTGCTTTTTACCCAGGCGCTCGTCACCGGCATAAAGAACCGTCTGTGTGTTCCGCGCCCATATACACGTGACCCTTCAGTAGGTCTTGCAACAGAATCATCATGGTCAACACCATCCGGTCACTCGGCAGGCGCGGCGGCGGTGTTCCCTGTCATGGGCGTTGTCGAGAAAAAATGGAAGCGCTGGGTGCGTATCGTGGTTGCCGCGGTTGTGCCGCTTTTCATAGGCGTTTCCCGCTGTTATGTCGGCGTCCACTACCCGACGGATGTGCTCAGTGGCCTTTGTCTGGGTTACATGGTTGCGCTTTTCGTTGTTCTCTTCTTAGACCAGATAGATGTAAAACTTTCAGGGCTCCGTACTTCGTACCGCATTCTTATAGCAGCGCTTGTGACGTATCTTCTCCTGCTGCTTGATAACGTTGATTCAAGCATGACAGGTGGTTTTTTCGGACTGGAACTCGGCTGTATCCTGCTGGAAAAACAGGGCGGTTTTGATGCTTCAAAGGGAACAATAAAGCAGAAAGTGCTTCGTTTTCTGCTTGGCGCAGCGATTACACTGGTACCATACCTGCTGATGAAACTGTTCTTCCCTTCAGAAGGAGAACTCCGTGCGCTGTTCCGTTTCATCAGATACCTGGTTACCTGTTTCATGGCTCTGTACGTTTCACCGCTCGTTTTCATAAAACTCGGGCTTGGTGAATCTGCAAAAGCTTCCTCTGTTCCGGAAGGCGCTGCTGAATGAGCAGTTACACTCCGGAAGAACCGATAGCCGCCATTGCAACAGCACTTGCGCCATCTGCACTCGCTGTCATAAGGACGAGCGGTAAAGGCTGCATAGAACTTGTTTCTCACGTTTTTTCACGACCTGAAGCGCTGAAAAAAGCTGCCGGCTACACTCTGCTCTACGGCTGGATTGTCGACCCGGAAAAACAGGCATCAGCTGCTTGCAAGGCAGACGCCGCGCGCATAGACGAGGTCATGCTCAGCGTGTACCGCGCCCCCAAAAGCTTTACCGGCGAGGACATGGTGGAAATCTCCTGTCACGGCGGCACCGCCCCGGTCATGGCTGTGTACAGGCTGCTTTTGAAAAACGGATTCCGCGCGGCTGAACGTGGCGAGTTTTCTTTCAGAGCGTACGTCAACGGCAAGACCGATCTGACTCGCGCTGAAGCTATCCGCGAAATTATAGACTCACGCACCGACGAAAGCCGGAGCCGGGCTGCAGGACGCCTTTCCGGGGCGCTGTTTGACGAACTGGCCCGGGTAAAAGGCCTGCTTATAAGAACCACTGCTTCAATCGAGGCAGAAATCGAGTATCCGGAAGATGAGGAAACAATAGCAGACGCCTTTGACCCGGCAGAACTTATTGAAGCCCGCGATGCACTTTCCCGCCTTGCAGACACGTGGGCTGGCGAGAAGCTGTATCAGGACGGTGTGCGCATCGTTCTTGCGGGCCGCACCAATGCAGGCAAGTCCAGCCTGTTCAATCTGCTTTTGAAAGAAGAGCGGGCGATTGTCTCCGACATAGAAGGCACCACCCGCGACTGGATAGAAAGCTGGGTTAGTTTCGGCGGCATTCCCGCCCGCCTTTTTGATACTGCAGGACTCCGCCAGTCAGACGATGTTATTGAGCAGTCTGGCGTTGAGCGTTCTCTTGACCTCGCCGAAGATGCAGACATCGTGCTGTACCTTGCAGATGCGGGCGCGGGGTTGCTTCCTGACGATATCGCTAATCTGAAGCGGCTGGCAGCCCCTCAGGTCTTGAAAGCCGGTACTGCCTTGTCTGCCAACGATGCTTCTGGAAGCCGGGGTCTTGAAAGCTGCATGGTCCTTGTCTGGAATAAGTGCGATGTTGCGGATGCAACGAAAGCGCCCGCTGCCTTGAAGGCGGACGCTGCCTTATCAGCAGGCGACGCTTTTGAAAACGCAGCCGACAACGCGCTCAAAAGCGTACTCGCGCACGTTCCCCAGGTGCGTATCAGCGCTAAAACAGGCGAGGGTATCCCTGAGCTGATGAACGGCGTCCACGAGCTGCTTTCAAAGCAGGTGAGCACAAGCCGGCAGCAGGCGGGACTTGGCTCTGCACGGCAGAAGGCGTCGGTAGATGAAGCACTTGATTCGCTCAACCACGCACTTGAAGTCATTTCACCTGACGCTGACACAGGGCTCGGCCTCGACGCCGTCGTCCAGGACATTGAGGACGCACTTGATGCGCTTGCTGAAATCACTGGCGAAACGAGCCCCGACGACATTCTTGAAAACATCTTCGCCCGCTTCTGTGTGGGCAAGTAAGAGGTAATATGGCAGAATTTTATCCGGATGAGATTACGGAAGGCGCGCGCACGGTCATCCGTGATGTATGCGGCATGAAGAAAGGTGAGCGTGTGCTCATCGTTACAAATCCGAAAAAGGATGTAATGGCAGTCAGCATGGCGCTGTACGACGCCGCTGTTGAGTATGGCGGCGAACCTGTCGTCATCATCCAGAAGCAGAAGTCGCTGCTTGATTTTGCCGACAAGGCAGTCATCGCGGCGTTCAAGACAAATCCCGAAATCATTCTTTCCATCTCAGCTGACAAAATCGGCAAGGATGAAGAGGCGATGGCTCATCCGTATGTTTTTGAGGGTCAGGAATTCAACCACATCTTCGATTACCAGATGGATGCTACAAAGACACTCCGTGGTGTCTGGACTCCGGGCGTCACCATCGACATGTTCGCGCGCACGGCAAACATTGACTACGCGCTGCTTCAGAAACGCTGCAAAGACCTTTCTGTACGCTTTGAAAATGCTGTGTCCGTCCATGTTACCGCCCCTGCAGGCACCGACATTACGTTCGGTGTAAAGGGACGGAAGCCGTTTGATGACAACGGCGATTTCACCAAAGGCGGCAAGGGCGGCAACATTCCCGCGGGCGAAGTTTTCATCAGCCCGGAGATTGCCAGCTGTAAGGGACGCATTGTGTACGACGGCTCAATGAGCTATGCCGACATTCCCGACGGCATCATTACCGAACCGATCATCTGCGATTTCACTGACGGCTATATATCAGCAGTCTACGACGCTCACTCAAACCCGCCGTCGCCTGAAAGCGATGCCGGAAAACTGCTTGCGTCCATCACCGCGAGCGAGCAGAAGTCGCTTGCCATGAAAGCGGACGGTACGTTCAGCGCTGAAAAAGCGGATGCATTCTTCAGAAACTCACGCCACATCGGCGAGCTCGGTATCGGGCTTAACCCGGCAGCAACAATAAACGGCAACATGCTCGAGGACGAGAAGGCGTTCCACACATGCCACTTTGCAGTCGGCGCAAACTACGACAACGACGCTGACACGTTCATCCATCTGGATGGTGTTGTCCGCGACCCGACAATCGTCATTACTTACGAGGACGGCAGCACGTTTACCGTTGAAGAAAACGGCGTGTTGAAGATATAAAAAAGGCTTTTCCTTCCTTATAAATCCGCTAGATTACTTTATACAGTAATGATTTAGCGGATTTTTTTTAAAAATTTTGCTTGACAGCTTTAAAAAACCGGGTTTATTATGCACATATTAGGTGTTACGTAACACCAAGAAAAACGAAACTTATTCCTCTTTTTGAAAGTAAGGAGGAAAAATGATGAAAAAGGCTATTTCTGTAATGCTTTGTCTTCTTCTGGCTGTTTCTGTGTGTGTAGCAGGCGGAAAAAAGGAATCAAAGTCTGCAACTCCAACAGTGCAGATTTTCCAGCACAAAGTTGAGATCAAGGATGCTATTGATGAATATGCAGCTGCATATTCTGCTGCAAATGGTGTAACCGTTACTGTTGAGACACTTGGTGGTGGCGGAGACTACGGTGGATCTCTCAAGGCAAAGGCTCAGGCTGGTCAGATGCCAGATATCTTCATTATCGAAGGTGTTGGCGGTTACAACCTTTGGAAAGATTACATTGCAGATTTGAGTGATCAGCCTTGGGTTGCTGATACTGACCTCGCAATGGTTCAGGATGGAAAGGTTGTCGGTTTCCCAATCGCAATTGAAGGTTACGGATTTGCATATAACAAGGAAATCCTTGCAAAAGCAGGTATTGATCCTTCAACTCTGACAACACGTTCTGCATATGAGAAGGCTTTCAAGATTCTTGATTCAAAGAAGGCAGAACTCGGCATTGATGCTGTAGTTTCAATGGGTGCTTCTGTAGCAGGCGGTATGTGGTGGGTTGCAGCCCAGCATAACCTCGCATGTTACTGGGGTGGCGGACTCGATTTCAATGATACAACACGTATCGATGATGCTCTGAACGGAAAGCTCGATGAAAAGACATTCAGAGAATATGCTAAGTACCTGCAGCTCATCTACAAGTACTCAGACCAGAACATCCTTGTAAACGGAAGCTATGATGACCAGGTTGGTTCTTTCGTACAGGGCAAGACAGCGTTCCTGCATCAGGGTAACTGGGTTGATCCTAACCTCCAGCAGCTCGGTATGGACTTCGAGGTCGGTTATGCACCACATGCATGGCTCGAGACTGAAGAAACAGGTCTGTATCTGTTTGCTCCAAGCTGGTTCTGCGTTAACAGCCAGAGCCCGAACGCTGAAGCAGCAAAGGCATTCCTGACTGCAATGGCTACAACAAAGGAAGGACATGACTACATCGTTAACAAGGCTGGTATGATTCCTGCTTTCAAGTCTGTCACACTCAAGCCAAGCGGACAGCTGAGCCAGGCTCTTATGGAAGCAAATGCTAAGGGTGGCAACTACGGTGTATTCTTCGGAATGCTCCCGGATGGATATGGCCAGAACGTATTTGGTCCTATTTTCGATCTGTTTGCACAGAATCCTGATGACATCGACCAGTTCGTCGCTGATATGAAGGAAGCTGTTGCAGATATCCCGAATAACAGATAATCCTCATTAACTTAGCCGCCATGCATGGTATGGCGCGTGTGTGGCGGCTTTCAGTTACTGATTTGTGCAGGAGATTACAATGAAAAAGAACAGGCTTGTAACGATATTATTTCTGGCCCCTTGTGTCATTGCCTTTGTGATGGTAATTATTATTCCCTTCTTTTTTGGTTTGTATTATTCAATGACAGACTGGAATGGCGTTAATACCACAGTTCATTTTGTAGGTTTCAAAAACTTCGCGAAACTGTTTTCTACACCTGACTTCATCTACTCAATGGGTATAACGGTTTTATATACCGTAATCAACGTTATTGCAGTCAACATAGTGAGTTTCCTGCTTTCATTACTGGTAACAAGCAAAGTCCGCTTCAGAAACTTCTACAGGGCAGGCTTCTTTGTTCCATACCTTATTGGTGGTATCGTCTTAGGTTATATCTGGCAGTTCATTTTCAACCAGATTCTGGTTTCTTTTGGTAATGCCTGGGAAATCCCTTTCCTTCAGGCATCACTCCTCAGTAAACCGAGCACGGTTATCTGGATGATGTCTCTGGTAAACACCTGGCAGTATTCAGGCTACATCATGCTCATTTATGTAGCATCAATTCAGAGCATTCCGTCTTCCCTTATGGAAGCAGCTCAGGTTGACGGTGCTAATTATTTCACCCGCATCATAAAAATACTTATTCCGATGATGGCAAATGCATTCACCATCTCGCTGTTCCTTACGCTTACAACATCGTTTAAGCAGTTTGATATGAACTTTACGCTGACAAACGGCGGACCGGCAACACGTTTCATGGATAAACCGGTAAAAGCCAGTCAGCTTCTCGCAATGAATATATTCAATACAGCTTCATCCAATAAGATGGCGGAAGCACAGGCAAAGGCAGTTGTTCTGTTTGTTGTCCTGGTAGTTTTCTCACTGATTCAGGTATCAGTGAACAAGAAAAAAGAAGTGGAGATGTAATATGAAGAAGAATATCAATACACATTATACACGCTCCCTTGTTCTGGAAGCTGTTGCAATTGTCCTGTTTATAATCTTTATCTTTCCGTTTGCTATGGTGTTCATCAATTCATGCAAAACCTCAAAGGAAATCATTTTCAATGCAATTGCCATGCCTGAACACTGGGGCCAGCTCTTTACCAACATACACCTGATTTTTTCAAACAAAACCGTAGACTATATCGGTGCATTTGGAGACAGTGCCATTATCACCGTCCTTTCACTGCTGATAATCGTGTTGTTCTCATCAATGTGTGCATGGGTTCTGGTTAGAAACGAACAGAAGAAATGGTCAACGTTCCTTTTCATGGCATTCGTTGCCGCTATGGTCATTCCGTTTCAGGTACTCATGTATCCACTGGTACGCTGGCTGCGTATCCTTGGCAACTTCCTGCACATCCCGCTGATCAGCTCCTATACGGGAATTGTGTTCGCGTACCTCGGCTTTGGCTGTCCGCTCTCAATATTCGTGTTCCATGGCTTCATCAAGAACATTCCGTATGAACTTGAAGAATCAGCTACTATTGACGGCTGCGGACAGGCACGAACGTTCTTCCAGATTGTATTCCCGCTTCTTCAGCCGATTATCGTCACCGTCCTCATCCTGAACGGCATCTGGATATGGAACGACTATCTGCTTCCGGTTCTTGTACTTGGTTCAAACGGAGCAGTTCAGACAATCCCGATTGCGGTAACCGCTTTTGCGGGTGCGTACCTGAAGCAGTGGGATTTAATCCTTACATCGACATTAATAGCCATGATACCAATCATTGTGCTGTACTTGTTTGCGCAGAAGTACATCATCAAGGGAATGGTAGATGGCGCAATAAAATAAAACAATACTTGTTTTTTTTTTGGAGGAAAAAAATGAAAATTGTATTAGTTGGAGCCGGTAGTGCTCAGTTTGGTTGTGGCACCCTGGGAGATATTTTCTGCAGTAAGACTCTTGAAGGCAGTGAAGTCACGCTTCTCGATATAAATGCAGAAACACTGAAGGATGTACTGAAGTCTGCAGAGGCTTGCATTGCTCAGAATAAACTGAACTTCAAAGTTTCTGCGACAACAGACAGAAAGGCTGCTTTCAAGGGAGCAGATTTCATCATTTCATCAATCGAAGTTGGAAACCGCTTCCAGCTTTGGGATGACGACTGGAAAGTTCCGCTCGAATACGGTATTAACCAGGTCTATGGTGAAAACGGAGGACCAGGCGGTCTGTTCCATGCATTACGCATCATTCCGCCAATCCTGGAAATCGTTAAAGATGCTATGGAAATCTGTCCAAATGCCTGGATCTTTAACTATTCAAACCCGATGACCGCAATCTGTACTACAGTAAAGCGGGCTTTCCCACAGGCAAAGTTTGTCGGTATGTGTCATGAAATCGGCTGGCTGAGCCGCTGGCTGCCACGCATGCTGAACATGAACCTTGAAGATATTTACTTCAAGGCTGCCGGTCTGAACCATTTCAGCTGCATGCTTGAAGTAAAGGATAAGCGTAACGGCAAGGATCTGTATCCGGATGTACTGAAGAACGCTCCTGGTTTCTTCCTGCATGAGCCGGGTTACAGCGACATTCTCGACAGATACCGCGAAACAGGCGAGATTAACGAATCTGAGCAGTTCTACAAGGATAACGGTGCTGAAAAGAGCAACTACGAGTGGGCTGACAGAAAGATCGTCAAGTTCATGCTTGAAAAATACAAGCTCCTGCCAATTACGACAGACAGTCATTTCGGCGAGTATCTCGGATGGGCATGGGATGTTGTTGATCACCGCGGAATTCTTGATTTCTACGATGCATACAAGCTTATGCTGCAGCAGAAAGTGGACCACAAGATCAATCTGTATACAGCAGAACGCGTCATCCCGATCATCGACGGCATCCTTGGAAATGAAGGCTACGAAGAGTCTGCAGTCAACCTGCAGAACAACGGAACGATTGAAGATCTTCCAGACTGGATTGCTGTTGAAGTTCCTGCAATCATCGACAAGAACGGTGTTAATGGAATTCCGATCCGCAATGTACCAAAGGGCTATCTTGCAATGCTCCGCAACTACAGCAGCGTCTATGACCTTACTGCAGAAGCTGTCATCCACAAGAGCAAGGACCTGGCCATCCAGGCAATGCTTGCAAGTCCGGTGGTTCACCAGACACGTAATCTTGAGCCGATGCTTGACCGCATGATTGCACTGCAGTCACCATGGCTTGATTATCTGAAATAAACGAAAGCAGAAAACGTGCAGGATGTCTGTGACATTTTGCACGTTTTCTGCGATAATAGGCGGACATGAGTACAATAAAGCAGATTGCTCAAAAAGCCGGTGTAAGTCCGACAACCGTTTCAAACGTCATCCATGGGCGTGATGCCAAAGTTTCACCAGAGACGCTTGAAAAAGTAAAGAAGATATTGCAGGAAGAAAACTATGCGACAAATATGGCAGCTGTCATTATGGCGCATAACAGTTCGCGCATTATCGGTGTAGTTTCGTTTATGTCACCGCGAACAAATGAAACGACACTTGAAGATCCGTTCCTCGCTTCCATGCTTGGTATTCTTGAAAAAGACATACACGCAGCCGGCTATTATATGATGGTTTTTTCCACAACTGATCCGGATGAAGTCCTGCGCCTTGTTGCCACCTGGAAACTTGACGGATTAATCATGCTGTGGGCTCCTCAGAATGTCTGCCGTAAAATCAAGCTAAGTTCAAATATTCCGCTTGTTACCATAGACTGTTACTTTGAAGACGACGGTCTGACATACTACAACTCTGGTACGGAAGATAAAGCGGGCGCTTATGAAATGGCAAAATATCTGCTTTCCATGGGCCATTCGCGCATCCTCTTCCTTACGTATGCTCCAGACAGCAGCGGAGGTGACACCTACCGCTATCTCGGAGTGCAGGAAGCAGTTGCAGAATCCGGAATGGAAGGAGCGACTGTTGAACGCATGTATATTTCCAAAAACAGGGAAGAGCGTCATGTTCAATATGAAACACTTCTGTCTACTCCTTATACGGCATTAATGTTCAGCTCTGACTACAACGCTGTGGACGCAGTATTGTACTTCACCGGTGAAGGCATTTCCATTCCGGGCCGTTTTTCCATTACCGGATTCGATGACAATCTGCTTTCCCGGATTGTAGCACCGCGCCTCACGACCGTTCATCAGGACATTCGCGAAAAAGGATGCTGTGCTGTTTCCATGCTGATGAAACTTATCCGCGGAGAGCCTGTTGATGTGCAAAATGTCCTTTTCCCTGTAAGCCTTGTTGAGCGCGATTCCGTCAGTCGTATCGATTGATATAACCTGCAGATTGATGTTATAGTAAGCGCCTGTCACACGAAACGTGTGGTGTTACAGGTGGAATTATGAAAAAAGTATTGTTACTCGTACTGCTTTGTATAAATGCAGTGTCTCTTTTTGCAAAAGAAGAAAACAGCTATCAGACATGGGATGAAATCGTCTATTCATTGCAGGAAGATAAAGACTTTATTAAAAAGAAAAATGAATACCAGGCGCAGTATGAAACTGTGGTTCGTGATGTCCTGCCTTTTTTTGAGGCAATGGACACAGACGCCGAAATTGATCTGAATTACTTCTATTATACTACAGCGGCCGGAACAAAGGAGTACACGGCATTTCTCGATTATTACGAAGATGACATGTGCATTACCTTTTATGCCATGGAACTGAAAGCGGATGGACTTCATGGATGCGCGGACATCATTAATCTAGGTGATGATCTTGCAGGTGATATCTGGCTCAGTTTTGATGATGTACTCATGAAAAGTGACGGTACGTTTGTCACAGGTATCTGCAACAATAATATAGAAGATAATACATATGCCTGTCATGAAGGCCAGATTAATTTTTCGCTGCTTGATGCATATCTGGAAAACACTCCGGATGGCCGTATTGTTGTGTGCAATGATTTTGAGTTTTACTCATTCAATTCCTCAACATATCCGGATGAAGACTCAACGCTGATAAAGGCAGGCAAAGTCACCTTTGACTGGAATGGAAACATTCTTTCTTATACTCCGTGTAAAGAGAAACACTCCTATGACATAAACGGAACAGTCTGTCACGTTTCTTATGTTGAATGGGAAGATGAGGAAATGATACTTAAAGGTGAGTTTGAGTATCCTGAGTTGAAATTGACAGGCACATCCAACAAAATGCTCATGGACTGCTATAGTGAATATGTTTATATTGATGAACCTGATACGGCCTTTACATTTAATGTATGGGGATTCTCTTTCAAGGGGCATGGATTACATACATATGTTGATAGCGACCTGGTTGACGAATATGTCTATCTGGATTTTGGTGAAGTTGAACTATTGTATGATGGCAGGTCTATCCCGGTAGGAAAGATGACTCTTTTCAATGTTGATGAAGAACCGGAAGTGGAAGGTGGTATTAGTTTTTATGGTCCAATCAGGGTACATGCATTTGGTCCATATGATTACATGACAAACATTACTCTTGATGACAGTTTCCAGGGTATTCTGTATGGTGGTTTTCCTGAACCTTTCTCCGGGGGAGTTGAATATGGTTCCATGACGCTCAATCCAGACGGCTCTGTCGTTCTTGATCCGGATGAATACTATTACGGCATGTTTGATTACATGTACTTTGGCGGATTCACTTTTTCAGCAGATTACAGCTCACAGGACAAAGATAGTTTTACTCTTTCAGATGTATCCATAGGAGTGCCTCAGAACTGCATCGTGACCGGACTTTCCCTATACAACGCACTGTCTGTGAAATATGATGGAACTGCTGAAATTGTTGGTTACAGTTATCCGTTCAATGGACCGGGTGATTTGTGCGGTTTGACTTTTTCTCCGGATGGCATGGAGTTTACTAAAACGTCTCTCAAGTTCTGGGGAAAGTGCTGGTTGCCTGATACACTTCCAGGCATGCTTTCAGGCAGAAACATAGAAGTGGAACTTGAACTTAATACAAATGGTTCGATTAAGTCATTTGAATCATCTCTTGCTGGTACGTATCAGATTCAGCTTCCAGATTCAACGTATGGCCTTACTTTTTCCGGAGCCTTTCTTGAGGTTGACCAGAGTGTAGTCCGTGACCATCTTTCCCCATATACGACCAGGCTTGTTCTGAAATCACCTCAGTTTTACAACTCGACATCAGTTTCTAAAAAAGTGAGTGACATTGCGAAAAACGGAAAAATAGCCTTTACCCTTGATGGCACTCTGATGTATAAACTGCCGGATATGGATGAGTGGGCGCCTCTGAATCTGCGTACAGATAATTAACTGATCCTCGAGTCAGTTTTTACTGCTGATTCTGTGCTTTAAGCGCGTCGGCTGCTTCCTTCAGTGACTTTCTGTTGAGCGCTTCGGTGTCACGGAGCATTGCTGCCGGCACGCCATATGCTGTTTCAAGCGCGTCTTTTGTAAGCACTTCGGCAGGACTTCCAAAATCAATGTCTCTGTTCGGGAAGAACAACGCGACGTTTTCTGCATACTTCTTTGACAGCTCAAGCTCGTGCATCGCTATCCAGACAGGCGTGCCTGTGCTGATGCTGAAGTCGCGCAGGAACTGCATTGCGCTGTGCTTCTGCTCGTCTTCCATGGCAAACATCGGTTCGTCCATGAAGACGGAACGCGAGCCGTATAATACGCTGAACGCCATAAGTACCCGCTGCATTTCGCCCTTGGATATGCCGTTGAGCTTTCTGTCCATGATGCCGCCAAGTTCAAAGATTTTCAGCACATCATTGTAGAATGATGCGCTGAGCTTGACGTCTTTTGCCTTTTTTGAGGAACCCGCTTTGAAAAAGCCGTTGCTGAACACCTGTTCGAGCAGCGGGCCGACAGGATCGTCTGTTTCAAACTCCATGTTCTGGAAGATGAAACTGGCGAGCTCATCGCGCTTTTCGGGAGTAGCGTGAGAAATGTCTTCGCCGAAAAGCAGGACCTTTCCCTGCTGAGGAGTGACGCGGCCGCCAGCAAGCAGCAGGAAAGTAGACTTTCCGCTTGCGTTTGGTCCAATCAGGCTGGTAAAGCCCGCTGGCAGTTCGGCTGTAAAAAAGTCGAACACAGGCTGGTTCAGGATTGGCTGACCGTTTTCATCGGTCTCAATCTCGCCAATCTCCGGATATGTGTAGCTAACGTTGTCAAAAGAAAGAAAGTTCATATTGTATTTTTCCTGTAATTATTATTCTGTTCTACCCAGACAAATCCATGCCTTATTATTGAGATTAATCCAAAGACGGTTGTTTGTTTCAGTTTGTGATGGTTGAGGCGTTTGTGTCTGTTCATCCCAGACTGAACCGGTATTGGTCAATACGCTGTCGGCAGGCCAGGTGGAAGGATCTCCTGCTTTTATAATGGCAATTTCATCTTTCTTTACAATTCTTGAAAGATCATATTCCCAATATTCAGAATCAGTACGGTATATTCTGTGGACTATAATGTATCCATCCGCAAGTTCAGATTCCGAAAAAGGATTGCTTAAATGGTGGATGGTAGAACTGGAATTTCCTACAGAAAAGGCGTCTTTTTCTTTATATACTCCGTTCTTTTTATTCAGGGAGTAAATATACAGGTTATTCGGGTAGGTCGTTGTATTTGTCCAGTACAATCTCCCGCTTGTCGCATCCTTTTGGTTGAGGAGGTACATTGAAAAACCTTCAATCTTTGGTTCAAGAGCACCCGGACAGTCTTGCAGGGTCATTGTGTTGCCATCATTAAGGAAATCAGCACAACCTGTACAAAGAAGAAGAAAAGATGTAATAAGAAGTATCAATATCTTTTTCATTGTGGTGCTCCTTTACAGAATAATTCCAATTGAGAATGTATCGTACCAGAACCTTTCATGGAATTTAATTGCGCGCAGTGTATATTTCCCGAAAAGAGTCAGTTTTTCTGCTAACGGTATATGAAAGGCAACAGTTCCTGAGTACGTGAACCCTATTTTCAGATCTGATGATGACTTTGAAAATGTATAGAGCTCGTCATCATTAACCATAATGGTTCCCATTTTAAGAGGGGTGAAGGCTATCCCTATTCCGCCACCATAAGAAACGAAAAACTTTTTCCAAATCAAATTAATTCTTTTATCTATATACAGATCAGAACTAATCAGAATAAGATTGGTCGATTCTACCGGGAGGGAAGAAAGATACGTATTGAAACAAGATGCTTTATTATCACTCCATAGACCTGCTTCAAATCCAATTCCTTCACCTGCACCCTGTGACATGGTAAATGCACCCCACGGACCAGATGCAATATTGGGCTGCATATCCAAAGCGAGTGCTCTTTCCTTTTTTTCCCGCTCTTCCTGCTGAGCTTTTTCCTCTTTAGTTCTTCTTTCATTCTGGGTGAGCGGCTGGTCCAGAATTTGCATATCAGTGGGAAGTGCATATTGTACAGACAACGGATTATCCGGCAGGTTCTGATTATCAATTATAGTATTGTCAGATGTCCGGATTAACCGGTAAGACAGAGGAACTACAAAATAGGAAGAGGGATGATTATCACTGTCAGGTTCAATGACATAGTCAATTTCAAATGTGAGGAATGGTACGTTCATACGGAACATAGCATCGTAGATATCATATGTTGCCGCATAATCATTATATTCTTCTATTGTGGAAGGCAGATGCTCGCCGGTTATCAGTTTATAGGAGAACTCTTGTGTTTTGATTACCTGCATCTTGTTGAAAAGGGTAAGAGAAATATCTGTTGTCCATGAATGTGATTCAACATTGTAAGAGGAAATATTGAATATTTCCGGATGTGCCAGGGATGAAAGTGTGAAAGTCGTTTTTGATAAAGAGGCCAAATCTTCTTTTATCTCTTCTAAAAGAGATTCCAGAATAGGATTTGTGGAAGAATACAGATTTGCAATATACGTATCGGTTTCCAGATCTATTTCTTTCCTTAACTGTTCATTACCATCTACAAGCATTTGATGATAGACCGGATCAAACTTTCCGTTTGAATAAGTGCCTGAGACATAATTATCCGGATTTTCCGGGTCTTTATATCCTTCTTGATATTCATTTTCAGCTTTTGTTCTGGCTGAAGCAATTTCTGCGGATACCTGATTGTATATCCTCATGTATGCAGCTTTTTTATTTTCAATAAGGGTAACCCGTTCTTCTGCAGACAGCAATTGTAATTGCTTTGTCCGCACCTGTGCAGCAATTTCTTCAGCCTGAGAGGAAAGTTCTCCCAGCTTTTTTGTTGCTTCAGATGAACGCGCTTTTGCGGCCATTGCTTCTTCGTCAGCTTTTTTCTTCTGTTCCTGAAGACGCTGAGCTTTCTGCCGGGCTGCTATCTGGCGCTGTTCAAAAAGTTGTTTATCTGCCTCTACGGCAGCTTTTTGAGCAAGTATTTCCTGGTCAGTCAGGGCATTCGCATTGTTGAAATCAGCAAGCTGTTTGTTCAGTGCATCAATTGTGGCCTGGTAACTTGCAGCTTCCTGGCTGGCAAGACTTATCTGCTCCGCGAGAGACGCGTCTGAAGAACTTGAAAGTGTGTATAATCCGAGTACGGTAAGTTCAACTCCCAGTTGTGGCGCTAATTGAATAATTGCTGCATTGATGGCTGAATCTTGCAAATCAGTTTCTTTAATGATATTGCTTATAGTAGCGGTTGCTTCTTCGCGTCCTGTTGTAAGGTTTGTTATGCTTATAGCAAGCTGATAGGAGTTTCCGGTTTTAGTGATGGTGGTGAATACACCATAATCTGCATCCTGCAGCTTTCCTGCTTCTATGATTGCATTTGATGCATCATATGCGCCAGATTCGACTTTTTTCTGAATCTCCTGAATCTTTGCTGTGTTTTCGAAGTTCACCGAAACCATACCGGTGAAAAGTTTCAAATTAGTTTTCAGGGGAGAGGATACTGCGGACGGAAGCCAGGCTCTTTCAACTTCACCTACATTTTTCATGACTGGATCAAGCATGAAAAAGTTTTTTGATTCCTGTCCATTCCCTTTGTAATATTCACTTGCCTGAATGCCAGTTGAGAAAGAAATAAACAACAGGCAAAGAAAAAAACATTTTTTGAAATACTTTTTCATACTTGTCCTATATATCAGTTTTCTTTTATGGCTTCATTGAAAGCAGCTGCAACTTCAGCGTTGATTGTATCTGTCAGGGCTGCAAGGCCGCGCTGCCGTGCTTTATCGAGCGAGTAAGCTGCAGATTTGCCAAGGGCGCATGACCAGTTGAAGATGACGCGGCCATCTTTATTTGAGAGAATGAGCTCCAGTGACGGATAGACGAGTGTCAGCTCGCCGTCAGTTTCTGCGTTGTCATCAATGTAAGCTTCAAGTGTGTAAATTCCGCGCTTGGAAACCGTGAAGCCAAGATTTGAGAAGACGCTGGAAAGGCAGGAAGTCACTGTGTTGGATGAGTCTCCGGTAACGTCAAGCAGAAGCGTTGCGTTTGTGTAAATCGCCTTCTGCTGTGCTGGAATCGCTGCGATTACTTCACGGTCTGCATCGTAAGCTTTTTCGTGTTCTGGTGATATGAGACGGCCTGTTTCAAGTGCTGTCAGGAATGGCAGGCGTGCGTTCCATGCGGCTGTCAGGTACTGATAGGCGATAAGTGGTTCAGCTTCTGCTTCTGCCTTGTCATAGAAAGCGTAGAACTCGCGTTTTGCCTGGTCGATGACAGGTACGTACTGTTCCCATGCTTCATCACGGTTGATGTATGCAACGGCATACCATTTGTTCTTGTCGACCTGAAGCCATCCTTCAGTAAGCTGAAGACCGTACATATCAACATGAGAGGTAAGTTCTACCAGATTTGTGTAGTCGAACGAATCAGTTGTCTTGAGTGCAGTCAGGTTTGCTTCAACAGTCGTACTGATATAGCGTGAAAGTGCCTGAACAGCCTGTGTCTGGGCATCTGCTTCAGAAGCGCCTTCACCAAGCTGTGCGATGAAATCTGCACGTGGGAAAGCTGCTTCTGATTCAGGCATCCACGCGGGAGCAGGCTCCTGCTTTGGCGTTGAAGCACAGGCGGTAAGTGTGAGAATGATAAGCGCAATTGCTGCAGTTGTGAAAAGTTTCTTCATATATATTGGCTCCATGAAAAGGTCTTAGTTGTTGTAAACATTTCCCAGATTAACCCAGACCTTGTTGTCGAGATTTACCCAGAGATACTTGTAAGAGGAAGTACAAGTACTGTGTGAGCTTGATGGTTGTGAACTTAATGTGGAAGATGTATTTGATGAATAGGTATACCCGGTAAAGACTGACAGATTTGAAGAACTTGAAGCATCGAATTGTTTGACATTTTCTTTGCGGATAATATTTGAGAATGCGTCAACATTAAATGTACTGTTGTTTTCCTTGATGATAATATATGCATCTCTCAGAGTAGTGTTGGTAAAGCTGGCATATCCATTTGAAGGTATAGATATTCTTTGTCTGTATGAATTACTGTTGGAATTAGAGCCACCCATTACCGAATACGAGTTGTTTCCGTTAGACTGTAATGGTAATAGAAATGCATATGATGATGAATACGGAGAGAAGGTTATCCAAAGTGTGGATGTGTCAGATGCATCTGTAAGTTTATACACATTGATCAGCTGTAATGTAGCTTGGGTGCTGTTGACAGAATTGCTGCCACTGCTTGAGCTTGAGCTGCTGCTTGAACTGTCAGAAGATACCAGTTTGTCATTTGTCAGCTGTTTATCTCCGTTAAGGAGAGCGCCACAGCCAGAAAGTGAAAGAAGTAAAGCTCCTGTAACAAGTAATACTGTTATTCTGTAAAATGTCTTTTTCATGTTACCATTCTCCCCAGAAATCATCTGCGCTTTCGCCTTCAAGCAGGAAGAAAGCTAAACCTACAGAGAATCTGTCATACCAGTAGGTTTCATCTCCCAAGCCAAAAAGCTGTACGGAGTATTGAGTTTTTATAGCTACATTGTAATTCAACGGGAAAAAGAGTCCTGCATTCATTGAAATTGAGAAACCTGCATCTAATTCACTAGCGTTGTACGAACTTGAAGAACTGTATGAGGATGAAGAACTGGACGAACCATTAGACAACTGAATTCCTGTGATTGTGTAACCGGTGGATGAACTGCTGCTTGAAGTTCCTGTTGAGTTGCTGGTCTGATATGGTGAAAAGAGACCAGGTCCAATCTGGGCGCCCCAATACCAATAGCTCTTTTTTCCCAGCAGATTGATTTCCTTGTCACGCAGGAAACCGAAATCAATGGAGATGATTGAGGTTTCTGCTGCAGTTGGAATTGAGTGAACTCCCATATTCAGGCTGAAGCCCGGGAACTTCAGGTCAAGACCGGCATCAAAGCCTATGCCGGAACCCGCACCAGAGGAGTATGTTCCCGCAGCCCAGATTCCCGGTCCGTATCCCAGTTCAGGCTGCAAATAGTAGTCGAGTTCCTTCTGTGCGGCTTTTCTTTCTGCTTCTTCCCTGCGTGCGGCTTCAGCCCTTGCATTTGCAGCGTGTTTCTTCTCTGCCTCGCGGGATGCGTTTACAGAAACTGTCTCGCCTGTTGACCTCATATCTGTGATGGGGTAGAACTGCAGTTCCAGCCCGCCATCAATGAATGAGCCCTTTTTAAGCACTTTATTATCAGTTGTCCTGATGAGTTTATAGCTGTTGAGGTTGATGAAATAATTGGAAGGATGATCATCATCATCTGGGGTAACTGAATAATCCATTTCAAGTGTCAGGAACGGTGTTCCCATACGGAACATAGCGTCATAGATGTCATAAGTAGCTGCATAAGAATCAAAGTCAGCGCGTGTCCTGAGGGTTGGCAGAGGTTCTCCCGTGACATCTTCATAAGAAAGGGTGAGGCTTTCTATTGGACATGAACCCTGGAACATAGTGAAAACAATCTCAGAATTCCATGAATAACTGTTTGTATCATAGGATGAGACACTGAATATTTCCGGATATTCAAGAGATGAAAGGGTGAATGTATCTTCAGAAAGGGACTTCAAATCAGATTTGATTTCTGAAAGCAGTGTTGAAAGCGTCTCTTCTGTTGCGCTGCGTGCAGCCTTTATGTTCTTTTCTGCTTCACTCTGCAGGCTTTGCTTACGGTCAATGTTTTCATTGATTATCATCTGCCTGTATTGAGCATTGAATACACCGTTTACATAATACGCAGGCGGATAGTTCTCTGGATCGTCCGGATCAACGTATCCTGCCTGATAATCAATTTCAGCCTGCTTTCTGTATGATTCTGCCTCATCTTCAACCTGCTGTACGATGCGCATATAAGCAGCTTTTTTGTTTTCGATGATGGTGATGCGGTCTTCAACAGAAAGCGACTTGTTCTGCTTTGCACGGACCTGAGCAGCAATTTCCTCTGCCTGAGATGACAGCTGGCCGAGCTTCTGTGTTGCTTCTGCAGAACGTGCAGAGGCAGCCATCGCTTCGGCATCAGCTTTCTGCTTCTGTTCGAGCAGCCTTTCTGCTTTCTGCTGTGCAGCCAGCTGGCGCTGTTCATAAAGCTGCTTTTCAGTTTCAGCCGCAGCTTTCTTTGCGAGAACTTCCTGGTCAGTAAGTGCACTGGCACTGTTAAAGCCGGCAAGTTCCCTGTTCAATGCATCAATTGTAGCCTGATAGCTGGCTGCTTCCTGTTTTGCGAGGTTAATCTGCTCATCAAGAGAGCCGTCTGAACTGTTTGAAAGTGTGTACGTACCGAGTGCTGTAAGCTTAACGCCAAGCTGTGGTGCGAGTTTGATTATTGCCGCGTAGATTGCCGCTTCCTGAAGGTCAGTAGCCTTTGTGATGTTGCTGATGGCTGCAGTTGCTTCTTCACGGCCTGTCGTAAGGTTTGTTATACTTACTGCCAGCTGATACGTGCTGCCTGTCTTTGTAACGACAACGAATACACCGTAGTTTGCATCCTGAAGTTTTCCGGCCTCAACGACTGCACTTGCTGCATCGTAGGCGCCAGATTCAACTTTCTTCTGGATTTCCTGAATCTTTGCCGTGTTTTCAAAGTTGACAGGTGTCATACCGGTATAGAGCTTCAGGTTTGATTTTAATGGTGATGAAATTGCTGAAGGCAGCCAGGCCCTTTCGCCAGCATCAACATTCTTCATGACAGGTTCAAGCATGAAAAAGCTTTTGTCTTCCTGTCCTCTTCCTGTGTAATAGTCACTTGCGGAAAGCATGGTGACAGCAGAGATACAAATCAGTGCTAATAAGAATCTGCGAATTGTTTTCATAAGTTTATAGAAGAGTATAGCGTTTTTTTTGGAGAAATAATAGAAAAAAACTCACAGATTAGATAAATAATTATTTTTTCTTCAAAATCTTAAAAAATAGTGTTGCATTTTGGCATTACGGGTGTTACATTCTTAACAACTAACAGAAATTCTTTGGAGGAATTTATCACATGAAGAAGATCATGGTTATTCTTGCCGTTCTTATGGCAGCAGTTCTTTTTGTTTCCTGCACATCAACAGCAGCTGATATTCAGGGTACAGGAGTTGATCTCGGTACTAACAAGCCTGAAATCATTGATTACAAGGGACAGGCTTTTGGTTCAAACATCCCTGGCTGGGTTATTGATGCTTCAGATGGAAACCTTAAGGCAGTTCAGAAGGCTCTGAGTCTTGACGGACAGAAAGTCTGGGTTCTTCAGAATGATGGACAGGACCTTGATATGCTCAAGCTGTGGACAGACCAGATTGATGGCCGCTCACAGATTGCATCAGGTATTAAGCAGACAATTGGTGACAAGATTAAAGCAGACATGAAAGCTACAGAGGCAGAGAAAGATAAGGCTGTAACAGAGCTTTCTGAACGCATGACAAATCTGACATTAACAGGTCTGGACAAGGTAACAGATTATTGGACAAGAACACGCACTCTTAAGGTTGGCGTAAAGAAAGCTAAGTCAGAAAAAGATTACGACTACAAGTACACATATCTGGTTGTTTTCGCTATGGACGAAGATCTTTATCAGAAAGCACTTGATGAATCTTTTGCTGGTGGACAGGATGAACTCCTCAAGTCTTACATTAATGCAGATCTTGAAAATGAAGATGTAAGATTGTTCACTAATGTTGACTAATCTGAGTAATCTCAGATAAAGAAGACCCGGCATTAAGGTGCCGGGTTTTTTTATGCGCTGAATTAGCATTATCTTACGAAAAGTAGCAATATTTTACGAAAACTTTTAAAAATTTATGCTTTTTTTTGTGCTTTTTTAAACTTTGTTTCTATATTATTATCGCCCCTGAATAAGTCACCACGGAAGACGCTCTCCCTGATACGTCAGGAACAGCGGCCGCTCCTCCACGGGCAGCTCAGTATCGAGCACCGTGTGAAGTATCCCTTTGGCAGACTCGTCTGGTGTGATGTCAGCTTCGTCCTCATAAAAGCCTTTTATGAGCGACTTGACCCATCCCGGATGCATCTGAATCACCCGCCCGCCTTTATCGCGGATATTGTTGTAAACGAGCGCGCCCTGCATGTTGTTCGCGGCTTTAGACATGCCGTAGCCCCACCATCCGACCCGGTAGCAGTCGTGGATGCTGCCAGCTTCTGACGATATGTCAACAATCGTCTTAAGCGTACTTTTCATTACAAGAGCTGAAAGCGCATTTGAGACACGGAGGGGTCCCACTGCGTTCACGTTAAAAATTGTGAGGATCTGGTTGAAGTCAATGTCTTCACCAAATTCTTTTTCCATGTCACCGAGTATGCCTGCGTTGTTGATTACCAGATCAAGATGCGGGACAAGGGAGGCAGCCATGCTGGCCATGTTAGAAACAGACTCATCTTTTGAGACATCAAGCTCAATGATTGCGAGCGTATCAGCGTATTCTGCCTTCAGGGCATCAACCTGCTTTTCAGACGGGTTCAGCCTGCAGGCGAGTACGGTCCATCCGCGTGCAAGAAGATTTGTGACAAGGGCAAGACCAACACCATGGTCTGCGCCGGTAACCAAAGCATAATTCATAGCAAAAGCATAGCACTGATTGAAATTTGACGCAAATTTCTGTTGTCGGGACAACATATGTCCCGGTGACTTTCTTATAGTGAATTGTAAACTGACATTTTTACCAGTAAGGAGATTAGACGTATGAAAACAACAAACACAACATTCACAGAAAACACTCTCTCAGAAGAGCAGATTGCCTTCGCAGAAGCCAATTATGGCCTCGTGGTTAAGGCATGTGAATCATTCCATGTTCCGGAAGACCTCTATCAGGATTGCCTTCAGGCTGGATGGGAAACACTTCTGAAGAAAGTATCTGATTATGACGCAACCCGCGCGAAGTTTTCCACGTTCATTTTTCCCTGGCTCCGCAACACATTCAATGACGTCATCAAGGAAAACGGTGATGGCATGACATATAAGCCTAAGAACAGTGTCATCCATGTGACCAGCATGGATAAGCCTTTCGGCCATGATGCAGACGGCAACACCTGCTCTCTCGGTGATTTGCTTCCGGCTGCGGAAGATGCTGAAGAAGAGGCTGTTGAAAGGATGTACTCAGAACAGCTGTACCGCTGCATCCGCCGTCTGGATGAGAGGGAGCAGTTTATCCTGAAAAATTACTACAACCTCGGAAACCAGCTTGAAACCGGGATGAGCCTCCGCGAAATTGCGCTTGCTCTTGGCACAACCCGCACTACCGTGAGCAATGTCATGGCCCGGGCTGAACAGAAGCTCCGTGCCATGCTCGAATATGGGGCTGGAATGCGTCATGCAGCGTAAAATTCGAATCCGATAAAAAATTCTCCCTTGAAGAAATCGATAGATAATTGTATTCTTTATAGTAGACTATTTTAAATCTAAAATTCCCATACGTGTCGGCTTTTGCCACATGTTCCGGGAGTCTGCGATTTCTAATATTTTTTATAGGAGGACATAATGTCCAGAAAAAAGATGTCAATGGATGGTAACCAGGCCGCCGCTCATGTAGCATACGCCTTTACCGAAGTTGCAGGTATTTACCCTATCACCCCGTCATCTCCAATGGCGGACTTTGTTGACCAGTGGTCAGCAAACGGTCAGAAGAACATCTTCGGCTCACAGACAAAAGTTATTGAAATGGAGTCTGAAGCCGGTGCTGCAGGTACCGTTCACGGTTCACTTGCTGCTGGTGCTCTTACCACAACATTCACCGCATCTCAGGGTCTTCTCCTGATGATTCCGAACATGTACAAGATTGCCGGTGAGCAGCTCCCTGGTGTTTTCCATGTTTCAGCACGCTGTGTTGCTTCACAGTCTCTGAACATCTTTGGTGACCACAGTGACGTTTATGCTTGCCGCCAGACTGGTTTTGCAATGCTCGCTGAATCAAACCCACAGGAAGTCATGGACCTCGCTCCAGTAGCTCACCTTGCAGCTATCGAAGGAAAGGTTCCATTCCTGAACTTCTTCGACGGATTCCGCACATCACACGAAATCCAGAAGATTGAGACATGGGATTATGCAGATCTGAAAGATATGTGCAACATGGATGCTGTAAAGGCTTTCCGCGCACACGCTCTCAATCCTAATCATCCTGCTATGCGCGGTTCACACGAAAACGGAGACGTTTTCTTCCAGCACCGCGAAGCATGTAACACAGCTTACCTTGACCTGCCAGAGACTGTTAAGAAGTACATGGCTAAGATCAACGCAAAGCTGGGTACAAACTACGACCTGTTCAACTACTACGGTGCTGCTGATGCAGACCGCGTAATCGTTGCAATGGGTTCATTCTGCGACGTTGCAGAAGAAGTCATCGACTACCTGAACAAGAAGGGCGAGAAAGTCGGTCTCATCAAGGTACGCCTGTACCGCCCATGGGTTTCTGAAGCATTCCTCAAGGTTCTGCCAAAGACATGCAAGAAGCTCGCTGTTCTCGACCGTACAAAGGAACCAGGTTCACTCGGTGAGCCACTCTTCCTCGATGTTGCAACAACACTGCGCGAAGCAGGTCTCGCAGACATCAAGCTCTGCGGTGGCCGCTACGGTCTGGGTTCAAAGGATACTCCGCCGTCAAGCGTATTCGCTGTATTCACAGAGCTCGCAAAAGATGCTCCTAAGGCACGTTTCACACTCGGTATTACCGATGATGTTACAAACCTCTCACTGCCAGAAGTTAAGCCAGCTCCAATCACGGCAGCTGAAGGTACTGTAGAATGCAAGTTCTGGGGTATCGGTGGTGATGGTACTGTTGGTGCCAACAAGGACTCAACAAAGATCATTGGTGATCACACAGACAAGTTCATCCAGGCATACTTCCAGTATGACTCAAAGAAGACAGGTGGTATCACAATTTCTCACCTGCGCTTCGGTGATAAACCGATCAAGTCACCTTACTACATCAACCAGGCAGACTTCGTAGCATGCCATAACCAGTCATATATCCTCAAGGGATACAAGATGGTTCAGGATGTTAAGAAGGGCGGTACATTCCTCATCAACTGTCAGTGGGATGATGCAGAACTCGACAAGAACCTGCCAGCAGCTGCAAAGAAGTACATTGCTGACAACAACATCACAGTTTACACAATCGACGCTGTAGACATCGCAACAAAGATTGGTCTTGGCAAGAGAACTTCAACAGTTCTTCAGTCAGCATTCTTCAAACTTGCTAACGTTCTTCCAGCAGAAGAAGCAGTCAAGTACATGAAGGAAAAGGTTGTTGCCAAGTTCAGCAAGAAGGGCCAGGAAGTCGTAGACATGAACTGCCAGGCTATCGACCAGGGTGCTGGTGCACTCCACAAGGTTGAAGTTCCTGCTTCATGGGCTAACCCACCGGCAGATGCTCCAAAGGCTAAGCTCGAAGGCGAGGCAAAGACTGTAGAAATGGTCGAGAAGCTGATGAACCCAATCGCCCTGATGGACGGTGATTCACTTCCAGTTTCAGCATTCAAGGATTGCGCAGACGGCCAGTTCGAACTCGGTGCTTCAGCATACGAGAAGCGCGGTACAGCTGTTAACGTTCCAAAGTGGGACGCAACAAAGTGTATCCAGTGTAACAACTGTGCATTCGTATGTTCACACGCAACAATCCGCCCATACCTGCTTTCAGACGCAGAAATCAAGGCAGCTCCTGCAGGACTCGTTGCAGTTGATACAAAGCCGAAGCCAACAGCATACAAGTACACAATGTCTGTATCTCCTCTCGATTGTATGGGATGCGGCGAGTGTGTCACTGTATGTCCTACAAAGGCTATCGAAATGGTTCCACAGGAAAGCCGCATTGAAGAGCAGCCAGTATGGAACTACCTCGTCAAGAACGTCTCAAAGAAGACAGACGCTGGTATCAACGAAGATACAGTCAAGGGCAGCCAGTTCAACCAGCCTCTGCTTGAGTTCTCAGGCTCATGCGCAGGTTGTGCTGAAACATCATATGCCCGCCTGATTACACAGCTCTTTGGTGAGAACATGTTCATCTCTAACGCAACAGGTTGTTCTTCAATCTGGGGTGGTCCAGCTGCTACATGTCCTTACACAATCAACAAGGATTCTAAGAAGGGTCCGGCTTGGGCTAACTCACTGTTCGAAGACAATGCTGAGCATGGTCTTGGTATGTACATGGGACAGAAGTTCATCCGCAACAATCTCATCGAAAAACTCAATGAGATTGCAGCTGGTGACAAGGCATCTGCATCACTCAAGGATGCAATCGCCAAGTTCATGGAAACAAAAGACAGCACACTTGGTAACGTAGAGCCAACAAAGGCACTCATTGCTGAACTCGAGAAACTCGACTGCAGCTGCAAGGATGAAATTCTTGAGAAGAAGGACTACCTCAACAAGAAGTCAGTCTGGATTATGGGTGGTGACGGCTGGGCCTATGATATCGGTTACGGCGGACTCGACCACGTTCTCGCTTCTGGCGAAAACGTCAACGTCATGGTATTCGATACAGAAATGTACTCAAATACAGGTGGACAGGCATCTAAGGCTTCTAACATCGGTGAAGTCTGCCAGTTCGCTGCTGCCGGAAAGGAAATCAGCAAGAAGAGCCTCGCTGAAATTGCTATGAGCTATGGTTACGTTTACGTAGCACAGATTGCTCTTGGTGCAAACCCAGCACAGGCACTCAAGGCTATTAAGGAAGCTGAAGCTTACAATGGTCCATCCCTCATCATCGGATACGCTCCTTGCGAACTCCATGGTGTTAAGGGCGGTATGAACCACTGCCAGGATGAGATGAAGGCTGCTGTTGCAGCTGGATACTGGAACCTGTTCAGCTTCAACCCTGCTCTCAAGGCAGAAGGCAAGAACCCATTCACACTGACTTCAAAGCCAGGCGATGGTTCTTACCAGGCATTCCTTGCCAACGAGACACGCTACTCTTCACTGACACGCAAGTTCCCGGATCGCGCAGAAGCCCTCTTCAAGAGAAACGAAGAGACAGCTATTGCACGCTACGAACACCTGCTGAAGCTGGTAGAGCTCTATAAGTAAGATTGATTCAGGAGAGGGAGACTTCTCCTGATAGGTCAGTCTTTCCGGTTCGCCGGAAGACATAAAGGCCCCTGTGCTGACAAAGTGCAGGGGCTTTTTTTCTGCCCTGGCTGCTTACTTTCTGTGTTCACTTCTGTATTCGCTTGGTGAGACGCCCTTAACTTTCCGGAACGCCTTTGAAAAGTACAGGCTGTTGTCAAAGCCTAGCGAGTTTGCGATGGCGTTCATGGAAAACGAGGAATCTTCGAGCAGACGGCATGCCTGCTTGATGCGGTACTCAGTCAGGTATTCTTTTGGCGAAACGCCGAGCACGGACTGAAAGCACCGGAAAAGCTGGCTCCGGCTGACTCCTATGTAAGAAGCTATATCCTCAATGCTTATAGGATACGAATAGTTTTCCACAATGTATTCAACAGCGTGCTTTACATAAAGTTGCGCTACGGAATGAACGGGTTCTGTTCCCGCATCATTGACGAACAGGGCCAACAGCTCATACAGGTGACCCGTCATCTGGATTGTGCTGGTGAATCCGTTTCCGCGTGCATCGCAGACAGCGTGAATCAGTTCTTCAATGCGGGAACCCTGCGGCTCGTTCCGGATATATGGCGCATCCTGAGTGAAATCTGTCGCGCCGAGAATCAGGCTGGCGTCAGGGCCGTTGAAGCCAATCCACGCATACTCCCAGGGATCAGTCTTGTCGGCGTAATAGGTGATTTCGCGGTTAGGGTAGGCGAGGAAGCAGTCGCCGGCTGAAAGATGATACTCCTTGTTTCCGCATACGTATGTTCCGCTTCCTGAAATGATGTAATGGATGAGATAGTGGTCGCGGATGCCCGGTCCCCACTGATAGAGCGGCTCACATTTCTGAAAGCCTACGTTGTAGACGGAAAGAGACATCAGCTCTTTGCCGGCAGTCTTGTACGACGCTTTGAACGGGGCTGATGCAGTTGAAACCGTACTTGAAACGACATAATCCAGCTGGATGAGCGTTTTCCCGTCCGGCAGCGTATATTCGTTATGGTTGAACAGTTCGTAAGCATATTCCAGAAGACGGGAGGAAAGGGTGTCTTCATTGATTCCTCCCTGATTTTCAGCATAAAAACTGCAGCAGACAAATTGCGGCTTCACTTTGCTGACTACATTGAGGAAAAAGCCGTACCCCATTTTTTCGAGGCGTATATGTGAAATAAGAAGATCCCGCTGCGGCAGGTTCGGAATGACGACCTGTTCCTTCTTCGTGTTGATGACGCTGACCGCTTTGTACTTGTCTTTCGGAATAAAGGCTGCGACGTCTTCTTCTGCGTCTTCCCCGATAATCAGTACACTTGTGGCGGGGTATCGTTTCAGCTGTGATTCAAGTACATCAGTCATTATGCGTTCAGTATAGCAGAAAATGCAACAAAATTACATATCGAGTAAACATAAAACGATATGCAGCGTGCATATCTGATGCTAGTATGAAAACATAAGAAGCCGCGGGGGGCTTTAAAGGAGAATGATATGGCTATTTTAGTTACTGGTGGTGCCGGATTTATCGGAAGCCACACGGTTGTTGAACTTCAGAATGCCGGCTATGACGTCGTCGTTCTTGATAATCTCGTTAATTCAAGCGAAAAGTCACTTGAGCGCGTACAGAAAATTACCGGAAAGAAGGTCCCTTTTTATAAGGCAGACATTCTTGACCGCGATGCTTTGAACAAAGTATTCGACGCTGAAAAGATTGATTCTGTCATCCATTTTGCCGGGCTCAAGGCAGTTGGCGAATCTGTTGCAAAGCCATGGGAATATTACCAGAACAATATTGCGGGAACACTGACGCTTGTTGATGTCATGAGACAGCATGGATGCAAGAACATCATCTTCTCTTCATCAGCTACTGTGTATGGTGACCCAGCTTTTATCCCGATTACGGAAGAATGCCCGAAAGGACAGTGCACCAATCCGTACGGCTGGACAAAATCAATGCTGGAGCAGATTCTGTCCGACATTCAGAAAGCAGACCCAGAATGGAACGTCATCCTGCTCAGATACTTCAACCCGATTGGCGCGCACAAGTCAGGAACAATGGGAGAAAACCCGAACGGTATTCCCAACAATCTGATGCCGTATGTAACGCAGGTTGCTGTCGGAAAGCTCAAGGAACTCGGCATATTCGGCAACGATTACGACACGCATGACGGAACAGGTGTCCGCGACTACATCCATGTTGTTGACCTTGCTGTCGGCCACGTTAAGGCGCTGAAAAAGATTGAGGAAAAGGCAGGTCTCTGCATCTATAACCTGGGCACTGGTCAGGGCTATTCTGTTCTCGATATCGTCAAGAACTTTGAGGCTGCAACCGGCGTAAAGGTACCGTACGTCATAAAGCCACGCCGTCCTGGTGACATTGCGACGTGTTATGCAGATCCGGCAAAGGCAGAGCGTGAACTTGGCTGGAAAGCTGAGCGCGGTATTAAAGAGATGTGCGAAGACAGCTGGAGATGGCAGTCTAACAATCCTAACGGATACGCTGACTAAGACTGATTGGACAAAAAAAGTCCTGTCTTTTCTATTGCATAAGCTTCCGGAAAACGTTATTTTTCTTTTCCGGGAGTTTATGTATGGTAAAAAAAGTATTTGTTATTCTTGTCCTTCTTGCCGTTATGGGGGGTGCCCTTTTTTCTGCGGATGTAAGGTATATCAACCTTAATGCAATAAAAAACATGAATGCATTCAGCGATGAACTGAATTATGTACTTCTCAATCAGAATGCAATGCGGTGGTGGGTTTCAGATGATGCATGGAATAATCCGACGCCGAAATCAGATGTTGCAGCTGTTTTGCGTACTTTGTATGGAAAGCTTTGCGAACATGAAGATGCGGAAAATCAGGAATATCTGCTGTTGAAAGCGGTTATTTCAGACTTCCTGTACAATTTTGATGAGCCTGGTTTTTTTGAAGTTACCAAAGAGAACTATCTTGCAATTGAAACGCTGCCTGAGCGCGATTACCGCTATAAATGGTTTTTAGGTACTTTTCTGGGTAATGCCTGCAAAAGCATAGAAGCTGTTGACTGTTTCCGCTACATTCTTGATCAGATTCCTGAGAACGCTCTTGTTCCTGATTTATTTTGGGATTACGGTAACATATTGTATCAGGCAATGATGCCTTCAAGTGCAAAGCATGCGTTTGATACATACGCGCTCTATTCCGGTTACGATATTGGTAATAATCAGATGTACCGGAACGTCCTCAATCTCCTTCCTGAATATAACATGAATGATGTGGACTCTATCGTAAGTGATTATATTTTCCAGTTTCATGAAAGAAATGGTATGAATGGTAAGCTGTCAAAACTGTACGGCATATGGTATTCCCCGGATGAGGAATGGACGCTTAATCAGTCTGGACTTACTGTTGTTAAACATACTGAGGTGTTTAATTCAGCACCGATATCGAAAGACGGCAGGAATATTACCTATTCAGTGCTGCTTATTGATGAACTTACGCCATCGTACCCGGTTTGTTCAGCTGCTGATACGTTCGAGTCTGTCCGTCAGGACTATTCGTCTGTGTCTGAAGTGCAGCTGTTTCCGGATATACCTGGTATTCGTGTGTATGAACTGAAAGAACCATCCCGATATACGGAATGTGGCGGTGCCCATGGATATGCGGTATTGGTTGAAAGCGAATATGATCCTGATGGTGACTGTGCCTTTGAAAAGCCTTTTGATATCAATGCAAGTGGAACATCGAGAGAAGGTGGCGTGAAGTATTTCCGTGCCATGCCCATGTACACACGGTTCAAAGGAACGACGGCTCATTTCATATTACTTGATTCCTGTGAAGCAATATGGGAAGAATCAAGCAGCGCTTTCCTTGAATTTCTTGAAACCTGCGAATTCTTTTAATACAAATCGTCAATCACAGAATCGAGCAAACCGCGGAAAATCTGCAGCTGGTTCTGCGTCTGAAGGCGGCCGGCCAGCAGTGCGTCCAGGTCATCGAAGTATGAGCCTGCAACGCGCAGCATGTTCTGGATGCCTGCGCGGTTGTAGATGGCCGTTCCCTGAAAGCAGCTCACGTAGTTTGAAAGCGCGTTGTAGAAATACGTGAGCAGTTCCTTTCTTGAAGGAGATGGCTGAATGCGGCTTATATGGCCTGAAGTGACTATATTGGTGCGGATTGTCTCGTGATCAACTTTCGCGGTGAAGCGGGAACGCTGTCCGGGCTTATCTCCCGGATTCTCCGTCTGAGAAAGCGTTTCAGAAACAGCGACAATCCGCTTTCCGCCGCAGAGCCCGTCCGCCGACAAGAGGTGATCTACAGCCTGTGCATATCGCGGATTTTTGTGGAAACTTTCAGAGACAAGCAGTTTCACGAGCAGGGCAAACTTTTCGTTTTCAGGTTGCCACAGGCGCTGCGGCAGATTAAGCAGATGCGCTGCAATTTCCGTGAATTTTTCCGTGCTGAAGGCTGTTTCCTCTTCATCCATAATAATAGTGTATCAGAAGAATAATAATTTGACACCTTCCGCATGAGGATATAAAATTATCGTTATTATGAAAAAGAGACATGTTCTCATTTTATTGACAATTTTTCTTTTGACTCTGACAGGTTGTTTTGTTTCAGAAAAAGAAGAAACGGCAAATTCCGGATATAAGCCGGACAGTGTACAGAAATTCTACATGTACATCGCCTCAGATGGATTGAATGTCCGTAAGGGACCTGGTGCGGATACTTCTGTTGTGACTGTTCTTCATCGGAATGACAAGGTTGTGACGGATAAAATCAGTCATGACGGATGGTACAAGATTGCTTCAGTTGATGAAAGCGCGGAAGGATATGTGAATGCCGCATATCTGACGGATAAGCCCGTAAGCGAAGAAGAAATAGCTGCAGAGAAAGCAGCTGCAGAAGCATCGAAACAAGCTGCATCATCTGCAACGCGTTCCGTAAATCCTGACGCAGGAAAAACTTCAACGACTGCTTCAGAAAGTGATACATCTACTCAGCGTCCGACACTTTCCAAGCGCCCGAAAAACTGATAATCAGTAAATTACGTGCCTGTGCATTTTCTACAGAAGCCACACGAGGATGCCGAGCACCACAAGAAAAAGCACATTCATCAGTGAGAAGACAGCGAAGTAAGACACGCTGTCTTTTTTTTCGCTTTTGTCAGAGGGCGCTATTTCTGCAGTGGATGCTGCTGCCAAAACGCGTTCGTGATCTGCTGCGTACAGTTTGAACGAGATGACGCTTGCAAGAGATGCAATCAGCGTACCGAGACCACCGACATTGACACCGAGCAGCAGAGCCTGTGCGTTCTCCGTAAATCCTGAAAGAAGCAGGGCGGCTGGAACGTTGCTGATGATCTGGCTCGCTGCTATTGCCGTGATGTAGCTTGAAAGCGGCGTTTTCAGGAGCCGGCTGAGAGTCTCTGAGACTGCCGGAACAGAGGAAATGGTTCCCGTAAAGATGAAGAATCCGGTGAAAGTGAGCAGCAGCGAATAGTCCACTTTTGCGAAAAGCCGCCAGTTGCATACTGCGAGAACAATGACCGTTACTGCAAGAGAAACTTTGTAGTCGAGTACGCGGAACACAGAAAGCAGAATTGTGATGAGTGTCGCAGTGTAAACGATGGTGCGCCACGGGCTTCTTACCGGGCTGATGGGAGAGGCGGCTCCTGTTGTAAGCGAGACAGTCCGGCGCGTCAGCACAAGGATAAGCGCAACAAGCAGTATCAGGGACGGAACGCCGATTTTCAGCGTTTCAAGGAAGAACTGGCCGCCATCCATATTGTAGTAGGAAAACAGGAACAGATTCTGCGGGTTTCCCATTGGCGTAACGCAAGAGCCGAGGTTTGCGGCCAGTGTTTCTATGACGATGAGCAGCACAATCTGCTTTTCAGAAAGCCGGGCTTTTCTGCATGTGATGAGTGTAATCGGGACAAACGTGAGCAGCGCCACATCGTTGGTGACTGCCATTGAAGAAAAAAAGACGAGCGCTGTCAGCGAAAGGAACAGGCTCCGTACCGTATGACAGGCCTTAAGGACAAATGCCGCGAAAGCGTCCAGTACGTTCACGCTTCTGAAAGCCTGAATGATTGCCATCAGCGAGAAAAGCAGTGAAAGAACGCGGAAGTCGATTGCGCCGGTGACCTGTGAGACACCCGGCTTTACAAAAATCACGGCGAAAAGGGCCAGAATAAGGGCAGCACAAAGGACTGGCTCTTTTTTAATGAAAGATACAACTTTTTTCATGAAAAAGCCTCTTATATGGATGAAAAAGAGTATAGTCAAACAGCATCTTCTGTGCAATAAAGGGCGTTTGTATGCAATATGTCTTCTGATGTGTTATATTTAAAGAAGATTCTCTTTCAGGAGACGTTCATGAAAAGACAACTGATATGTCTGCTGCTCTGTATGGAGGCAGCTCTTTGTTTTGCCCGTGGAAAACAGGAAGTCATTGTTTCTGAAAACTATTCCTCTGAAATCAAAAATGTTGTCGTTACCATTGTCAACAAAACGGAAGCTGATTTTCAGACGCTGTCGCTGACACGAAAGGAAATCCTCTCTGATAAATGGGAATTGGCAGACAGACGGACGTTCATACTTCGTTCAGGCGAGTCAAAATCTGTCGTTCTTGATAATCAGGGACTGTATAAACTTGAGCTGTATGATAGTCGTGGTCACAAATTCAGCAAAAAGAACACGTATTCACAGATAATCACGGATGATTTTGGAAATGTTCTGGCAGAGGGTGAGTTCCAGCAGTTCACACAGTCGTGGCAGAAACTCGTCTTTACGGAAGAGGACTTTGAGCCCCAGTCTTCCATTGATATTGTGGAAGTGTTCTTCGGCATGTACGGAAACGAAAAGCATGATGAGCCGCCTGCAAAGTCCTGTTCTGCAATTATCGTGAACAACACCGGTGAGCAGATTGATTATATCAGTGTGGTGCAGGACGGTGTGACACGTTCTTCTGATCTTGCTATAGGAAAAGGGCAGTACGGCGTTCTGGATATCAAGCAGAGCGAATCAGCGGATATATCACTTATTTCACACGGTCAGCGCGTTTTTACAAAGCAGAACCTCGTTTTTGATGCTGAAAATCTGATGCTTATATTTACTGCATCTGACCGGGAAGTTGACGTAACTAAGGCAGCACAATTTGTTTCTTCTGCACTCGGAAGCATTTCGACGGCGCTTTCAGCAACGACGCAGGTATTCGCCTCTGCTTTTGAAAAAGCAAGAAACGAAGAAGAGTTTGAGGCGGTGACACAGAATGCTGCGGAACCTGCAACAGCCACGCCGTCTTCAGATGGAGAGGTGGAACAGCCTGATGCTGGTAACGAAACTGTGGAAACTGGACGGAAGACAGAGAAAAGCTTCTGGTCCAGGTATTTTTCCTGGCTGCCATGGGTAGACTGAGAAAGAGGAGGTTGCAGTATATGAAGAAATCATCTGGCGAAAAGAAAAACAGGGGCAGCCTTCCGGGCTTCATCATCTATGAGGTAATAATCGTTGCGCTTATGATAGCAGTGACGGCGCGTTTCTGCAAAATCGGGCTGTCTGTCTTCGGATTATACACTGTGCTGATAAACGCTGTTCTCATTATTCTGGGGGTGGTCGTGTATCTTGCAGGATTCGGGCGGATACAGAAGTTCTTTTCATCCCGTACGAACTGGGCTGTCATTCTGCTCATCATTCCCATCATAATCAGCTTTACCAACATATCCGGAACGATAACCAAGAGGTTTCTGTTCTGGTCATGGAACGAACAGTTCATTACGAGCATTACGCCGTCGCTTATGTCGACGCTGTTCGCCATTTTACTTTTACTGGCAGTCATCCTCAGGAATAATCCGCGCCGCATGTTCAGCAAACCGTCGCGTTTTGTCATGCTTGCAGGCGACGTCCTGTTCATCTCATCATTCCTGAACATCCTGTGCAATAAGGAAATGCTGCCTATCCCCGGTATAAACATGAGCTGTCAGGCGCTTCTGATAGTTGCAATCGGCCTTTCCTGGGTCGGCATCAGGGAAGTTGCAGGCATTATCTGGATCATCGTCCTGATTCTGGGCGTGACGCGGCTCTGCTCAATAGACAGCGTCATGGGCTTTACGGGCTCGCTCTACCTGTTGAGCGCATTCATTTCAGGCGTACTGCAGTGGCTTGAATTTGATGTGCACTTCTCACTTGACGGGCTCAAGCAGCAATTCAGTACGCTTAACGCTGATGCCGCGTCTTTGCTTTCAAAAGACGGTGAAAGAGCGTCTTTCCTGACTGACGAAAAGCCGCCTGTCGTGGAGTTGACAAAAGAGAATGAGCCGGTATCATTGCCGGAAGAGGAAAAATAAATGATTAGACTGCTTGCTAAACTGTTCATCAAAAATCCTGAGGATTACACAAATCCTGAAGTTAGGGAAAAGTACGGCGTTCTTTGTGGCGGATTTGGCATTTTCCTGAATGTCGTCATGTTTGCCCTTAAGTTCATTTTTGGAACCATTTCCGGTTCAATTGCTATGGTAGCGGATGCGTTCAACAACCTGTCAGATGCGGGATCTTCAATCGTGTCTATCTTTGGCTTCAAACTGGCGGGCCGCAAGCCTGATCCCGAACACCCGTTTGGTTTCGGCCGTATTGAGTATATCTCAGGCCTCATCATCACGTTCCTGATTTTCCTGATGGGCTTTGAACTTATGACATCCTCAATTGACGCAATCAGAAATCCGGAGCCGGTGGAAGGCGGTCTGATTCCGCTCATCGTCATGGGCGCGGCTATTCTGATTAAGTTCTATATGTTTGTGTACAACAATGGCGTTGCGAAGAAGATTTCATCCGTTTCAATGGCTGCAACAGCAAAAGACAGTCTTTCAGACATGATTTCCACAGCGGTCGTCATTGTCTCGACACTGGTTGCGCCATATACGGATCTGCCTGTTGATGGCATTGCCGGCGTTGTGGTGGCCCTCTTCATCTTTCTTGCGGGCTGGGAATCTGCAAAAGAAACGGTATCTCCGCTTCTCGGGCAGCCGCCTGAAAAGGAACTTGTCGATAAAATCAGGGAAATCATGCTTTCTCACGAACCGATTATGGATATCCATGACCTCGTCGTGCACGATTATGGCCCGGGCCGCCTGATGATTTCCGTTCATGCGGAAGTTCCCGGTGACCGGAACGTATTTGACCTTCATGAAGTTATGGATGATGCTGAAGTTGATCTGAAGAAAAAGCTCAATTGCCATGCAACAATTCACATGGATCCTGTCGACACACAGAACCCCCGGCTTGCTGAATGTAAGGCCGCTTTATCTGAGATTATGCCGACTGTCGCTCCAGGTTTGTCTTTCCACGATGTCCGCATGGTGCCGGGAAAAATGCACACAAATCTGATTTTTGATGTTGTACGACCGCACGACTGCACGCTTACGAAAGCGAAACTCGCAGATGAAATCCGACATCAGGTAAAAGTGTGCTTTTCTGATGTCTTATGTGTTATTTCTATTGATGATCCGTATGTGTAATATGGATTAATTATTTTCCCAAATACACAGGAGAGAGAAAATGAAAAAAATTGTTTGTGTCCTTATGTTTGGGGTTCTGATTATTTCAGGACTCTGGGCGGACATTGACCCGAAGTTTACTGGCTGGAAACAGGCAGAAACTGACCATTTCACCTTCGTTTACGAAGATGCTTCAAAAGAAGCGGCAGAGGCGTATGCAAAAATTGCTGATGAAGCCTGGAACAAAATAGCAGAAGTCTATTCACTTCCCCAGGAAAAAATAACGGTTTTTGTAACAGGCCGTACAAACACAGTGAATGCGTTCACGTATTGGGGACCGGTAATCAATATCGGAATGTTTACGACGCCGTTCCTTATGAACGATTTCCTGTTTCGTGACGATTGGGTAAAGTATGTGTTTACCCACGAGCTGATTCATGCTGCTAATGGCTCTTTTGAAGGAAAAGAGAATCCAGTTGCAGATATATTCGGCAATTTTTTCAGGATGATGGATATACAGCAGGTCAACGGATGGGAACTTGAAGGTCTTACAACAGTGCTGGAGACTGAGCTTTCAAAAGCTGGCCGCGGCCGGAGCCCTTACTTTGAGCTGAACTACAAGGCACCTGCTCTTGAAGGCAGCCTGCTTAATTATGGTGAAATCGGTCTTGAGGCAGAACCACCGGCTGGGCAGATTTACGTATATGGCTACGTCATGATGCGGAGCATTGCCGACCGCTGGGGACTGGACACTCTTGCCGACATTGAACGTAATCGTGAAGTTATGGGCTCTCTAGAAGACGCTGTTCTTGCCGTTACCGGAGAATCTGCCCAGCAGATCTGGCAGGAAGCAAAGACCGGCCTTGTAAAGAAATATGCTGCAGAACGCGCTATTCCCGAAGGAAAGACAATATCGCCAATTGATTCGTATTATTACAGGCCGGCCATCATTCTTGATGACGGAACCATGATTGTCCTGCGTTCAAATGACAACGGAAATGATGTCGTCTCTCTTAATCCTGCGCTTCCAAGCGGGGAATCTTTGTTTGAAGAGCTTGAGAATGGTGAGGCAACATTAAAAGAGACAATTCTCTTCTCAGCAAATTCAGCAGGAGACGCTGATTCTGTAACAGCAGACATGAACAGAAACGTCTATGCTTCGCTTGCCATAACGAGAGCAGACCGCGCTCCGGGCCCGGAAACTGAATATCAGATTTTCAGATGGAATGCCGAAGAAGGCCTTACGCAGCTGACTCAAGGTTCTTCCTACTTCCAGCCTTCAGTAAGCAGAGACGGCAGCACGCTTGTTGCCATTGAGCAGAAAGGCCTTCATATGCGCCTTGTCCAGATTGATACTGAAACGGGCAATGTAACACCACTTCTTGATGATCCGCTGTACGATATAGGATTCCCTGCTGTCAGCGCAGATGGCAGCAAAGTCGCCCTTCTCCGTACAGGGCAGGGCCGCGCAGCAGTCGCCGTCTTTGACATGAAAGACAAGTCCCGCGGTGTAAATGACGCTTCCTGTCTGACCATAGTGGCAAATGGAGAAGGCGATATCGTTGATCCGGCATATCCAACCTGGAACGAAGACGGCTCTCTTACTTACTGCAGCAATGACCGCGGCCGTCTTGAAGTATACGAAGTCACCGATACTGGCGACGGAACATTCTCTTCAACTCCGGTCGTAGCAGATCCTGTCGCAGCGCTCTGGGCATATAAGAATGCACGTGGCATCTACTATGGTTCATATGCGTCAACGGGCAATGTCATCAAAATGAAGCCAAAACAGCAGTGGGGCAAAGTTCCTGATTGGAACGGTCCTTCAATGCCAGGCAAAGTCATTACATTTGGCGATTTTGCGGAAGACTACAATTTCTATCCGTATACCAACGGTGATAAACAGAAGTTTACGACTCGTGATAAGGCTCAGTGGGTTAATGCAGAAAACGTCCGCGAACCGGTAACTGAGTTGCAGAACGAAAAGGGATTCGTCCTTAAGCCTGAAACGCTGCTCCGCCTGCCTATGGTAAGTTTTGTTCCTCTGCCGGATGAAAGTCTGTCGTTTGGTTTTGGTGGCATTTATCTGGGAATGACACCGCTGATGACCGGACGCATGTATGTGCTTGAAGCAGACGCAATGTTCTATCCGACACTCATGAACTTTACCGGTGACATTGGTATATCCGGAGAGTTGAACAATTCTGTGTACGACTTGTACGTGCTCCGTCAGATTACTCCTGTTGAAGATGACCTTGTTGAGGCAAATCTGCTTCTTGCAGGTTTCAGCACTCCGTTTTACAACAGATCAAAACCGCTTTCTTCATTGAACCTGTCAACCATCACCAATGTAGTCGGCGGTATTCTCCGTTCAGATGACGAAGCTTTCTCCGTTACTGATGATGTGGAAAAGAAGTACATTCTTAAGGGTTCTGCTGGTCTGAGCCTTGAAAGTGAAAGCTGGAACGCGGCAAAAACAAAGGGATTATTCATTTCTTCATCAGCTGTTGCCATTGCCGGTTACGATAACGGTGAAGACAAAATGATATACGGTGCAGAAGCAGATATTGATCTGCTGAGCGGCAGCAAAGACGACCTCGCGTTTGGATTCTATCTTCAGGGCCGCTATCTTGATGCCCCGGCAGATTTCGCTTCAGCTGCATCAGTCATGAAACATGGCGGAAAGGCAGTTTCCTGCGAAAACCCATGGAACTTTATCGGTCGTCTTGAAATGAACTGTGCTGGATTATGCATTTATGAAGAAGCTCTTGCTTCATGTGCGGGTGACGGAACGTTCAGTCTTGATGACAGCCTTACCACTGGTGCAGAGCTTGTCGTCAAGACTGGTAATAATTCTCTCGCTGCCGGTATTACCGCCAATTACAGTCTGAGTGAGCAGAAGTTCAGCTACGGCGGCATATACTGCACGCTGAAGCTGAACTTCCTGCGTATGTAGCGTTAAGCGCTCTGCAGCGTGATTCTGCGGGTCTGAGATGCAGCCTTGCGTGGAATGCTTATTGTCAGCACGCCATTCTTAAGGCTTGCAGCTACATTCTCAGCATCAATGTCATCAGGCAGTGTGAAACTTCTGTTGAAGTTCATTGCGTGACGCTCCTTAAGAAGCCAGGTGTTCTCATCTGGCTTTTTTTCGTCCTTAGCTTTCTTTGCAGATGCAATGGAAAGCACCCTGTCCTTAAGATCTATTGCGATGTCCTCTTCAGCGAAGCCTGGCAGCTCCATGTCGATGACGTAAGCGTCTTTTTTTTCAATAACGTCTGCGCGTGGCATGAATGAGCCGGTAGTTTCATCTGCAAAAGTGCCGAAGTTGCGGTCGATGACATCAAACAGATCTGATGTGAAACGTGGATTGAAGAATGATAATGTGTTCATAATAGCCTCCTGCAAACTTGTGGATTTTTGTTTTCCACATTTTGTTTACACAAATCATATTGCAAACGGCGTGCCAACTTTTTTGGAAAAAAGATTAAAAAAAAGTGGGGAATTGACAAAAAACTACTTTTTACAGCCACAACTGACGTAAAAAACAGGCAGGACATACTTCAAAAAGTGATGTAGATGGGTCAAAATGACACGCAATATTGTGTCAAAATGCAACAATGCGTTAGTTGTATCATATTGGCACATGTCATTAGAGTCAATTTGACACATTGCTTTCTTTACAATACAGGTGTATAGTAAAATCATGCGCAGTACAGGACACGCTGACCTGCCGCTGCATACGGGAACAGTGCCTAAGTGGCTTGCTGACCGCATGCGCGACATGGGCACGCTTATAGTAGAAAGCCTCATCATGAATTATGGCCGGAAAGAAGTTCTGGTGCGCCTGAGCGACCCGCTGTGGTTTCAGTCCCTGGGCGCAGTGCTCGGCATGGACTGGCATTCTTCCGGCATCACTACAAGTGTCATGTACGCTTTGAAACGCGGCCTGAACGCGCGTGCAAAGGAACTCGGCATTGTTGTGTGCGGCGGCCGGGGCAAGTATTCCAGGCGCACGCCTGACGAGCTCATGTTCCTTTCAGATGCGACCGGTCTCAATGGCGATGAACTGGTACGTGCCAGCAAGCTTACTGCAAAAGTTGACAATACCGCTGTCCAGGACGGCTTCCAGCTGTATCAGCATAATTTCATCCTTACCTGCGAAGGCGACTGGACTGTCGTCCAGCAGGGAATGAATCCTCTTTTAAAGACAGCGCGGCGGTACCACTGGTGCTCAGAAGGGCTCCGCTCTTTTATTGAAGAACCGCATGCCGGCGTTGTCGGTGAAAACAGGGGTGAAATCCTGAATTTGACGGCTTCCGCTGCAGATAAAACGCGTGGTTCCATCCTTGAGATAGCGCACGAAGAGCCGTCGCGCATCATCAAGGAATGCGGAAAAATGTCCGGTCAGCTGGAGCTTTTCACTGCGGAGGACGGCACTATGCTTTCAAAAGCTGAGGCTGCCAGAAGTGTCGTCATGCCATCTCATCATGAAGTGCGGCGCGAAGATGTTGACTTGAAGCGTCTTGGTGCCGTGCTTGCGACAGCGTACGAGACGCCGCCTGCTTCATTTGAGAACCTGCTTCTGACGCCAGGTCTTGGTCCGCGCACGCTGCAGTCGCTCACTCTTGTAAGCGAGGTTATCTATGGAACGCCGTCGCGCTTTACTGATCCGGCGCGCTTTTCTTTTGCACACGGCGGTAAGGACGGCCATCCGTTTCCGGTTCCGCTTAACGTATACGACGAATCAATACGCGTTCTGCACGACAGCATTGAAAGAAGCAAGCTCGGCTACAACGACAAGTCAGAGTGCCTGCGCCGGCTTCACGGAATGGCGCTGAATATAGAGAAGAACTGTGCGCCCGAGGCAGATTTTGACGCGGCAATTGCATGGGAAAAGCAGCATTCGCAAGAATGGGGCGGACGTACGGTGGGCGGTTGTAAGTAGACGCGGCGTGAACTGCTATTTTTTCTTTGCGGGTTTCTTGACGACAGCTTTGTGCGGAATCATTCCTGTAGCGACACTGTAATCTACGCCGCGGAAAGCTGACGGCGATTTTCCGAAATGGCGCTTGAATGCTTTTGAGAACGTAAACGTATCACCATAGCCTACGGATTCTGCAATTTCAGCTACGCTCAGCGTGTTTTCGCCCAACATTCTGGCAGCCATCTTCATCCGGTACGTCAGAAGATAATCCTGCAGTGAATAGCCTGTCGCATCCTTGAAAAGACGGGTCAGGTAACTTCTGTTAAGCCCGATTGCATCCGCTATATCCTCAATTTTGACAGGCTCAGAGTACTTCAGCTGAATATATGAGATGACATTCTTCACGTACAGGTGGGTGTTTTTTTCATTCTGATCCGTTTTTGCAGGAGAATTCTCAATCATGTAGTCGCAGATTTTGTAGAGATTTCCGATGCAGAAATACTGTCTGGTGTAATTATTCAGCATATCTCTGGCCAGTTCTTCAATCTTATCCGCGCAGGCTACCGGAACATAAACAGGATTATCCGCAGTAAGTCCAGCTTCTTTCAGAATGAGCGGAATTTTCGGTCCGCCGATATGCAGCCATATGTATTCCCAGGGATCATTCTTATCTGCCTGATACGTTGTTCTTATACCATCAGGAATCAGGAAAATCTGGTGAGGACCAACTTCATACTTTTTCCCGTTCAGTTTGACAGTTCCCTTTCCGGCGACGACAAAATGAATGACAATTCTGTTTCTTACCAGATGAGAATACGAATACAGTGGTACGCACTTGTTTGTACCAAGCTCATACAGATAAAAATCATCCGAATCTTCATAGTTTACGAACTTGCAGAAATCGCAACCTATCAGTTCCTGTGCCAGATCAGCCACCTCCTTATCATGAAACTTAAGTGATACTTAAGTTCATTATAAACCATTAGTCACAATTTGACATAAAAAAATCAAAAAAAAACATTTTCGGCTTTAAATAACGGTCATATACTGAAACCGTAAAAGGAGTCATACATGGATATCATCTGGCATAAAACATCAGGACAATTCCACCTGTTTAATGACAGAATCAGTTATATATTCGGAATCTCTCCCAGCGGTGAACTGGCCGGAATCTATTTTGGAAAGCGGATTCATGACAGGGAAGACATGTCATATATCCAGATTCGCGTCGGTATGCCTAATGTTGCTGTTGATCCGGCAACTGAAAGCTATTCTATGGAAATCAACCGCCAGGAATATCCGTCTTTTGGTACGACTGATTTTGGAACGCAGGCTTTTGAAATTGAAACGTTGAATGGTTCAAGAGTCAGTTCGTTTGTATATAAATCCCACAAAATCAGTAAGGGAAAGGAAGCACTTCATGGTCTTCCTGCAACATATGCAGATGAAAAAGAAGCAATGACGCTTGAGGTTGAGCTTGTCGATTCTGTTGCGGAAATGACGCTCATCCTTTCATACACCATTTTTGACAGATATCCGGTTATTGCCCGCCATGCAACATTCAAAAATAATGGCGCACCAAGAGTTAAGCTGACGAAAGCGCTCAGCTGCTGCCTTGACCTGAGCGACCAGAATTATGAGTGGATGCAGTTCTCAGGCGGATGGGCACGCGAGCGCATCCCAGAAGTCAGGAAACTCTCAACGGGAACGGTGCTTATTGAAAGCAAGCGCGGTACATCGAGCGCCAACCAGAACCCGTTCATCATCATTAAACGCCCTCGTACGGATGATTTTGCAGGAGAAGCATTCGGTTTCTCCTTTGTATACAGCGGAAACTTCATTGCACAGGCAGAAGGAAACAATCATGACAGGCTCCGCATCCTGATGGGAATAAACCCTGACCGTTTCGAGTGGCCGCTTGAAAAAGGCGAGAGCTTTGAAACGCCTGAAGTCGTTATTGCCATGACCGATTGCGGCCTTAATGATTTGAGCCAGACCTATCACAAGCTCTACAACAACAATCTTGTCCGCGGAAAGTGGAAAAACCGCCCGCGCCCGATTCTGAACAACAACTGGGAAGCTACGTTCATGGATTTCACCGAGCAGAGCATCCTGAAGATTGCGAAAAAGGCTAAGGAGGCGGGCTGTGAGCTCTTTGTCCTTGACGACGGCTGGTTTGGTGAGCGCAATGATGACAGCGCGGGACTTGGCGACTGGATCGAAAATCCAAAGAAGCTTCCAGAAGGCATTGCCGGCCTTGCAAAGAAAGTGAAGGCACTCGGCCTTGATTTCGGCTTCTGGATAGAGCCTGAAATGGTGAACCCGGACAGCAACCTTTACAGACGCCATCCTGACTGGGTTCTGTCAGCTCCTGGACGGAAATCGTCTTTGGGCCGGCATCAGCTTGTTCTCGATTACTCACGTCCGGAAGTTGTTGATGCTATTTATTCCATGCTCTGCAAGGTTTTAAAGGATGCGCCGGTCAGTTACATAAAATGGGATATGAACAGATCCCTTACAGAAGTATACAGCAACGATGCGCCGGCAGAGCTGCAGGGTACAATTTACCACAAGCATATCATGGGTGTTTATGCACTGTACGAGCGTCTCCGCACAGCTTTTCCTGACATCCTGTTCGAATCCTGTGCATCCGGTGGTGCCCGCTTTGATGCCGGCATGCTGTATTACGCTCCCCAGGCGTGGTGTTCCGACAATACAGACGCAATGGACAGAATACGGATACAGTACGGTTCTTCTTATGGATATCCGATCGTTTCAATCGGTTCACACGTATCTGCCGTTCCGAATCAGCAGACAGGAAGGACGGTTTCAATAGAAACACGCGCTAATGTCGCTTACTTTGGAACATTCGGCTATGAGCTCGACCTTAACGAAATCAGTGATGAAGAGTTCCAGGAAGTCAAAAAGCAGATTGTGTTTATGAAACAGAACCGTGAACTCATCCAGTTTGGTACATTCTACAGGCTGCGCTCTCCATTTGAGACTGAGCAGAATGCCTGGATGGTTGTATCTGAAGATAAGAAAAAGGCAATTGTCGGTTTCTATTGTATGAGAGCCAAAGTATATTCGCTTCCAGGTTTCCTGAAACTTGCCGGACTTGATCCGGATCTGAAGTACAGGATGGAAGGAAAGCAGTATTTTGGTGATGAATTGATGAATATGGGAATAACTCTGGCGGAATTCTATGCAAAAGGATTCTCTGTTTCAGAGGATTATGCGTCGTTTGTCACTGTGATTGAGGCTGAATAGGAACCAGCTGATGTCACAAAATGACATAAAAAGAACACGAGAAAACATCCACAACTGAAAAAGTGGGTGTTACACTCAAAATAGGAAATGGTAACAAACAAAAGGAGGTTACTTATGAAAAAACTGATCGCCGTTCTCGTTGCACTTATGTGCATCGCCTGCGTATTTGCAGGAGGCAAGAAGGAAGCTGCACCAGCTGCACCAAAAGAATTGACTGTAACAATCTGGGATGAAGGCCAGAGACCAGGACTTCAGCAGATAGTAGACGAATGGAGCGCACAGTCCGGAATTAAGGCTACTATCCAGGTTATCGACTGGAATAACTACTGGACACTGCTCGAAGCAGGTGCAACCGGTGGTGAACTGCCAGACGTATTCTGGATGCACTCAAATGTTGCTCAGATGTACATGGAGAACAACCTTCTCCTCGATCTTACAAGCAAGATCAAGAAGAGCAGCAAGATTGACCTGAACAACTACTACGAAGGAATCGTAAAGCTGTATCAGTCAAACGGCAAGCAGTACGCTGTACCAAAGGATATTGATACAATCGCACTGTGGTATAACAAGACAATCTTTGATGAAATGGGCGTTGCTTATCCTGATGAAACATGGACATGGGATGACTTCGCTGCAGCAGCAAAGAAGCTTACAAATGCTAATCACTGGGGATATGCAATCCAGCCAGGTAACAACCAGGAAGGTTTCTACAACACAATCTATTCAATGGGTGGCTATGTCATCAGCGATGACAAGAAGTCTTCAGGTATGGATAAGCCAGAGACAATCAAGGCTATCAAGCTCTTCACAGACCTGATCGCTGCTGGCGCTTGCCCAGACCTCAACACAGTTGCTGAGACAGCTCCTAACGAACTGCTCTGCGCTGGAAAGGTTGCTATGTCAATCAACGGTTCATGGATGCTCGCCGGATACCGTGACAACGAATACGCAGCAGCTAACTGTGACGTTGCTGTTCTGCCATTCACAAAGACACCTGCTGACCGCGTATCCATCTACAACGGTCTTGGTTGGGCTGCAGCTGCAAACGGAAAGAACACTGACGCTGCATGGAGTCTGATTGAGTACCTCGGTACAAAAGAAGCTCAGATCAAGCAGGCTGAACTTGGTGTAACAATGGCTGCTTACCAGGGATGCTCAGACAAGTGGGTTAACTGTGTTAAGTGCTTCGACCTTTCAGGTCATATGGATATGCTGAATGCTAAGCTTGTATTCCGCCCATACTCAAGAAACACTGTAGTTTGGGAAGATATGATGACAGAAAAGCTCAAGGACGCATGGACTGGAGCTAAGTCAACAGAAGCTGTATGTAAGGACATTGCAGCAGCTATGAACGAAGCTCTCGCAGAAGAGTAAGTTTTTCATCCATATTAATTAAAAATACAGAAGAAGAGCAGCACGTGCGGGTGTTGCTCTTCTTCTCTAACAAAAAGCAAGGAGGAAACTCGTGGGAAAGAGCAGATTAACACCAAGAGAAAGAAACGAACAGAAATGGGGTTTGATTTTCGTTGCCCCGACTATTATAGGACTGCTTGTTCTGAACATCTTCCCGATTTTCCAGACAATTTGGCAGAGTTTCTTCAAGTCAGGTGATTTTGGAAGAGGAAACGTTTTTGTCGGATTCCAGAATTACCAGAAAGTCTTCGGCGATGTCGAAGTCTGGCAGTCTTTGTGGAATACACTGAAATACGCGCTTGTTGAAGTGCCTGTTTCTTTTGTTCTCGCACTGCTTCTTGCAGTATTCCTTAACAGGAAATTCAGAGGAAGAGAGTTCTTCAGAACGGTATTCTTCCTTCCAATGGTTGTAGCTCCGGCTGCAGTCGCTATGGTCTGGAAATGGCTGTATAACTCCAATTTCGGACTTATCAACAATATCCTTGGTATAAAGATTAACTGGATTACTGAGCCATCTATTGCCATCTATTCAATAGCGGTAATCGGTATCTGGTCAGTTCTCGGTTACAACATGGTCCTTCTTCTTGCTGGACTTCAGGAAGTACCGAGAGACTTTTACGAAGCAGCGTCCATTGACGGTGCAACAGGAAGTCAGCAGCTGTTCCATATTACGCTGCCGATGATTTCGCCAACAATCTTCTTTGTCCTTACGACAAGAATCATAGCCGCCATGCAGGTATTTGATGTCATCTACATGGTCATAAATTATAACAATCCGGCTCTGAAAAAGACGGAGTCGCTTGTTTATCTGTTCTACAAGTATTCATTTGAACAGAGTAAGAAGGGATACGGTGCAACAGTAGTCGTAGTGCTTCTGGTAGTCACTATGATACTGACCGTAATTCAGCTGATCGGCCAGAAAAAATGGGTCCATTACGAGTAGGAGGGACTGAGAAAATGAAGAAAAGCACTGTAAATAACACACTTATTTTCTGGTTCCTCATCATCATGGCTGCTCTGATGATTATTCCGTTCATCTGGATGTTCCTGACAGCATTCAAGACAACTGCTGAAACAATGCAGGTTGATCCGTTCGTTATTGTTCCTGCTGTATGGCAGACTGAGAACTTTACAAAAGTCATTCAGGCAATGGACTTTGTCAAACTGTACGGAAACACGCTGCTCATGATTGCACTCAGAGTTGCCTGCGCTATCGCAACAGCTTCTCTTGCCGGATACGCTTTCGCCCGGCTTAAGTTCAAGGGAAAGAACTTCCTGTTTGGTATCGTTCTTTTCCAGATGATGATTCCTACACAGGTATTCATCATTCCTCAGTACATTATGGTCAGTAAGCTTCATCTTACTAATACGGCAATTGGTCTTCTTTTCCCGGGACTCGTTACTGCCTTCGGTACATTCCTCCTCCGCCAGGCGTATATGGGACTCCCTAAAGATATGGAAGAAGCTGCACGTCTTGATGGCTGCAGTATTCCAATGACATTCCTCAGAATCATGGCTCCTCTTACCAGATCCTCTCTTGTAGCTCTCGGTATCTTCACAACAGTCTTTGCGTATAAAGACCTGATGTGGCCAATGATTGTCTGTCCTGACAGTAACAAGACAACGCTGGCCAGTGCATTGGCAAAAATGAACGGTCAGTATCAGCAGAAGTATCCTGAACTGATGATGGCTGCCCTTATTGCCAGTGTTCCGATGATTGTCATCTATGTATTGTTCCAGAGACAGTTCATCGAAGGTATTGCAACTTCAGGCGTTAAACTGTAATTATCCGGGTGATGGCACCTGTACACGCACAAGTACAGGTGTCATCTTTTTTTTTTGCCTTTCCAGACCTCTTGTCACACGCTTTATTCCCCATTACATTTAAACTATGGAAGAGACGCTCATTGATATTTCCGGTGCTGCAGTCAGTGCCGCAAACGAGACGATAGTTAAGCAGACAACTGGCATTGTAAGCTGGTTCAAACAGATGATGACCTGGGAAACGCTGTTCAAGGCTCTTGGTGCGTTCCTTGTTATATGTATCATTTGGATAGCGTACCGGCTTATCCGCAAAGGGATACGCTCAATTCCTGAGAAAAAGCTGCCGGCTGCCCGCTCTGAGCTGGTGCAGCGCGCCCTTAAGTATCTCTTTTATGTGGTCATAATCCTCTATATTCTGAGCCTGTTCGGTATTAACCTTGCGGCAATCTGGGGCGCTGCAGGAATAGCCGGAATTGCGCTTGGTTTTGCGGCACAGACTTCCGTAAGCAATCTGATCAGCGGCCTCTTTGTCATTTCCGAGGGGTCCATTCACGTTGGTGACACCATCATTGTGGATGACGTTACCGGCGTCGTTGATGAAATCAAGCTGCTTTCAATCAGGGTGCACACCTACGACAATCAGATGGTGCGTATCCCCAGTTCTAAGATTATAGACAGTTGCCTGACAAACAACTCGTACCATAAAGTGCGCCGCATGACGATTCCGGTCAGCATTGATTACGCATCTGACATGGAAAAGGCGCTTGAAGTGCTTTCAAAAGCTCCCGAACTGTGTCCGACAGTTGTGAAGAAACCGGCTCCTGCGGTCTGGTACGATGGATTTGATGGACGCGGAATCAACATGGTTGTCGCGGTCTGGTTCAAGCCGGATGATTACACAAAGACGAGAAACGACATCCACATTGCCATAAAGAAAGTGCTGGATGAAAACAACATAGTCATTCCAATCAGTCAGATGGATGTGCATCTTGTGAATGCCGATGCTCAGGGAGATGAAGCTTGAGCAACTTCTACGACAGGTACGACTGGCAGTACATGCTGACCGCACATCCTGCAAAAGGGGATGAGAAGGAAAAGCAGGATGAAATCAAAGCGCGTTATTTCAAGATTCTCTCGCCTGAGTTTCCGGAATGGATACAGCCGTACCTTGCTCTTCCTCTCATGCAGCGTTTAAAGGGCGTCGGCCTTCTTTGCGGCACAGACTGGACGCGTTTGTACAGGAACCGCTTTTATTACAGCCGCTACGACCACAGCCTGGGAGTCGCGCTCATCGTGTGGCATTTTACGCGCGACAAGGCTCAGACGCTGGCAGGTCTCCTTCATGACATTTCGACGCCTGTGTTCAGTCATGTGGCCGACTTCCGTAAGGGCGACGCGCTCAAGCAGGAAGCAACAGAAGAAGACAATGCCGCCATTGTAAAGCGGGACAAAGCGCTCGCCGCCCTCCTTAAAGCGGATGGACTGACGCCAGAGCAGGTGGCCGACTACCATCAGTATCCGGTGGCCGACAACGAGATTCCGCAGCTTTCAGCAGACAGACTTGAGTACATGTTTCCGTCCGGCCTCGCCCTTGACGGCAGCTGGACGTTTGACGAGATAGAGCGCGTCTATAATGACCTTGCCGTACTTGAAAACGAAGACGGCCAGCCGGAGCTCGGGTTCCGCACGATAGCCGCAGCTGAGGAATATACGCTTCATTTCTGCCTGATCGGTCATATTCTGCAGCTGAACGAAAATAAGCTCTGTCTCCAGCTGCTGGCCGAAGTCGTTAAGGAAGCAATTGCGCTCGGTCTGCTCACTGAAGAAGACACGATGCGCTTTTCCGAAGCCGAAGTCATGGCGCGCTTTGACACAGCTGCGACCCGCTTCGAGAATACGCGCTTCTCGAAGCTCTACCGTACGTATCGTACGATGGAGCGCATCGAGCATGTGGACTTTCCGCTCCCTGATGCGTTCAACATCAGCATGAAAGTGAAGCAGCGCTACATCAATCCGCTTGTACAGCCAGATGGCGCGCCGAAAGCAGTCCGCATCGCAAGTGTTTCCGACAAGGCCGCGCTTTACGTGAATGACTTCCTCACCTTTGAGGACACGCTGTACGGGGCTGTTCCGCTTTCTTTAGAAAACGAAGTACGCAATAAGGCCTGTGACAGTTTTAAGGCAGGGGGCGTGCGGTGATTGCGCTCATTGCAGCCGTGGCGCGTAACGGCGTAATCGGCGCTGACGGGCGCATTCCATGGGATATCCCTGAGGACAGGAAGCATTTTAAAGAACTGACGATGGGCCACGTTCTCGTGATGGGGCGCCGCACTTTTGAAGAAATCGGACGTCCGCTGCCGGGCCGCATCACCATCGTTGTGTCGAAAACGCTTGCTGCAGAGCGCGGCGGCGCCCAGGCCTTGAATGCAGACGACGGCCTTCTTTATGCCGCATCTCTTGAAGACGCGCTGCGTCTCGCCGCGGAAGCTGCGCCTGAGAAAACGGTGTTCATTGCAGGCGGCGGTCAGCTGTACGAAACGGCGCTCCCGTTCGCAGATGTGCTTTATCTGACGGAAATCGATGCCGAAATCGCCGGCGACACTTTCTTCCCGGACATAAAAAAAGCTGCCCTTGGTGGACAGCCTGTGAATGTCGCTTTTGTGCAGCCGTGTTTTATTGAAAGCGAAGTGACGGGAAGCGGCGTCTCGGCGGGCGGGCTTGCTTACCGCTACGTTACATACCGCCGCGCCCTCTCACGATAGCCTTCCAGCTTATGAAAGCTCGCCGTTAGCAACGTGCTGCAAGCTGGTTCAGCCTGTCCTGAAGAATCAGCAGACGGCGGCGCAGTTCCTGAACCTGTTCCATACTTGAGACGATTTTTGACTGCATGTACACATCCGCCAGGATTCCGTCGAACATGAAGTCAGCGAGCGTTGCAAAAGAAGCGGTGTTCATCTGGAAATCAGTTGGAATGGTTACATCCTTCAGTTCGCGCTGCAGGTCGTGAAGCAGATAGTTTATCTGGTTCATGCAGTTGCTGGCCTTATTGAGTTTTGTATGCTTGATGATATCAACAAGTGTACCACCGCCAAGAATATCCAGGATTCCCCAGTTTCTTGCGCTGCGGAACTGATCCTCAGCCTGATCAATGAGCGGCAGCAGCTGGCGGATAATCACCTGTACATCATCTATTTCTTTTCTGTTCAGTTCGTTCATGTGTCACTCCTTTTGTCCCTGTCAGTGTAGTAATTATATAACACCTTTGGTTGACGGAATTGCACCGTTACGGCGTGCATCAATTTCAGTCGCCTGGCGGATTGCACGGGCTGCTGCCTTGAACAGGCCTTCCATCTTGTGGTGGTCGCTGCGGCCGCGGAGCGTATCCAGGTGCAGGTTGCACTTTGCCGTGCTGACAAAGCCCTGCCAGAAGTCGTCAAAGCAGTCAGTCTGGAAACTTGCTTCTTTGCCGTTCTGTCCGATGGAGACGAGCGGAATACCAGTGAGGTCTGCGTCGCAGACCAGATACGGACGGCCGCCAAAATCGACGGCTGCACGGCACAGACTCTCATCCATAGGGTAGATGCAGTTTCCTGAACGGAAAATGCCCGCGCAGTCGCCGAGTGCCTTTGCAAAACATTCGCCCAGCGCAATGCCGGTGTCCTCAATCAGGTGGTGCTGGTCAACTTCAAGGTCGCCTTTAAGCGTGCCCGAAAGGTCGAACAGTCCGTGCTTGCAGAGAGCCTGCAGCATGTGGTCAAAAAAGCCGATCGGATTTTCCACGTCGCACTTACCACTTCCATCCAGATTGAGTGTCAGCGTAATCTGCGTTTCCTTAGTATTTCTCGTAACCGTTGCTGTGCGTGCCATACATCCTCCTACGGAAGAACCTTGCGTAAATCGTATTCAAGAATATCCGTTGCACCAAGAGCCTTGAGCTTTGGCAGCAGTGTCGGGACCTCGCTCTTTGAAACGGCAATCTTGATTGCATAGCCGTCGTCGCCATAAAGCGGAGAAATTGTCGGGCTCTTCATGGAAGGCAGACCCTTCACGAGCTCCTCAAAGCGGGCGCGTCCCACGTTCATTTCAAGCATGACCTTGTTGCGTGCAGCGAGGACAGCCTCGAACAGCATCTTGAGCTCCATGATCTTCTGCTTCTTTTCCGGATCAGCGAGCGCTTTCTTAGAAGCGTACATGCGCGTGCTTGATTCCATCAGTGTGCACTCAATCTTAAGACGGTTTGCCTTGAGTGAAGAACCAGTGGATGTGTTATCGATAAGAATCTGGGCTGGTGCTTCGTCGTTATCTTGAACGAAGCCCTCGCTTGTTCCCCAGGTGCGGAAAATCTTTCCGTCAATCTTGTTCTCATCAACCCACTTGCGGCTTAGGTTCTGGTACTCAGTCGCGATGGTGACCGGCTTTGAAATAAGCTCCTTGAAATCGCGCGTTTCCGGGATGGCGGCAACAATACGGACAGGGTCAAATCCCAGATCCATGATTTCCTCAAGCTCATCCTGAACGCCATTCTCGTACACCCAGTCCTTGCCTGAAAAACCGACATCGGCCTTATCCTGGGCGAGCAGCGCGCTCGTAATCTGCGGCTTTACAACCTGAAACGTCAGGTCAGCCTGATTTGTAATCGGGAAGTATGTGCGGTCGGGCAGCGTCAGCGTAATGCCCACATCATTGAGCAACGCGTACACAGAATCATAGATGCGGCCCTTAGCCAGCAGAATACGTAACTTTTCCATAAAAAACTCCTCTATATAGTATCGGCAGAAACTCATCTTTTCGGGAAACAAGTTTCTGGAAATGACATAAAAAAAGCCGCTTCTCACGCGGAGAGCGGCTCTCTTTTCCAGGATACCCGGATATACGTCAAGCACACCCCCGCTTACTGGGAAACCTCATGAGAATGATGGTGATGTGCGTGCATAATTACTAAACTCATTACAGTATTATTAAAGCGGAATATGTGTGTCTCGTCAAGAGGAAATACAAAGGGGCGCCACGCCTAGGGGCTGCTGCCCCTAAAACCCCGCCAATCGGCTTTTAAAGTGCTTTTCGTGAAAAAATAGGCACATTTCCCGGAAATTGCAGACAAAGTGCCTATGCTTCATGAAAGAAAACTGCGTTTCTCGTGGATGGCGAGTACAAAACACTCAGATTAACTGCCATTTGGGGGAGTTTTCATCCAGAGTCTCCCTCTCAACTGCTGAAAAAGCGGGATGTCCCGGATACCATGATGTCGCATAGGCACAAAAAGGTGAAAACAGCAAAAATGTGCCTATTTTACGCTGATTTGCAATTTAAAAAGCGCCATCAGCTGAGCGCGCTTCTATAAGCGCCAAGTTTGTGCGAGTGCGCGAGCACGGGGTGGGGGCTAGTGCACAAAGCCGGCGGGCTGGCCGGCTTTTGTGGAGAGAATTAGAATATAGGATTCGTTTTTCCAACTCCAGGATAGTCAGAATCATCTGCACAACCGTAGTTTGTTGTTGTAATGATGTACTTACTCTTTGCAGTAGAGAAGTTATAGTTGCTGCCCCAGAAGTTTGAACAGCTTCCTTTATCGTTGTGCAGGTAACATTTCAAATAAAAGCACTGAGCATCTCCTGTTCCTTCGCTGACAATGTCGCCCTTCTTAAAGCAACCCGTTTCAAGGAATCTAGTGAAATTAACCTTAAAGATGTATTTAAACGTAGCATTATGAGCATCTTCAATTTGTGCAGTTGTAATAAAGTTCAAATCATCCTCATCTTTTCCAGATACATTTTCTTTTTGGATTGTATTTCCAACGAGCACATAATGATCTTCCAGATATTTAGCGATTGTCTCTGCTGGTATTTTACTTGCGTCTGGATTATCGAAATTACTGTTATCGCAAGGACATTCAAAGAAAGTAGTTCCTGTACTTTCGAAGATGAGACTTGAGGTCATTGATGTATCTGAATATACTTTCAGTCCAATCGGTCTGTATGAGAAATATTTAGGTTCTTCACCTTCATTTTTTGTGGCAATTGTATTTGGCGTTCCATTATCCTTATAAGTGTACTTCTGGAAGGCTAACTCAACGGAGGGGTTAAACGGATCTACCGTGATGATATTTTTTGGCATTCCATTGGTTTCATACTGATATGTAGTTACCTGTGTAGACGTAAGTTCTCCTACCGAATTTCTTATTTCAACAGTTACGGTGTCAAAAGGAATTTGAGCCTCTCCGTTGACATTTTTGGCATTGATATCATTAAAGTAGGAGAAAAGCGATGTTTTTGTTTGTGTTACAGTCGATCCACTCATTGTCTTTTCGACGGTCATTTCAATGTGGTTGGTATCTGGATTTCCCTGTGTTGCACTTCCTGATGTGCCGCCTCCAGGAATCCAATCTGTCTGATATGTAGTTGTGGTAGTCTGATTATTTACAGAGTAATCAAATGTTGAAACTGTTTTGTGGTTATCCGGACTTGTTACAGTTTCCTTTACTGGCTTCTCGATTGAAGTGTTGTATTCTGTCTCAGTTTTCTGACCTTTGTTGCTTCCTGTTGTAATGATTTCAGCCTTGGAAGCAGGATGTGTCATGTTGCTCTGATCATAGGTCAGAATTGTTGTTTCTGTTGTTCCGATGGTAGTTACAACCCTGTCTGTCGGTGTTTCGGCTGTGTTTGAAGCATATTTATCAACTGTTGTAGTATTTCCTTCCTCAATGGTAACGCGCTTTGAACATCCTTGTGTTGTGGTGTTCAGGTTGAATTCGCTTACAGTCTTCTTTCCATCAGGCTCAGTTACTGTTGTCTTTGAAACCTGTGGATTACCTGCATTATAGTCATATTCCGTTACGGTAATCTTATTTCCAGATGACTGTGGTTCTGTCACAGTTTCTTTAGCGACGAACAGTTCCTCCAGACCGTTTACCGTTATCTTCTGATTATTTCCATCTGCGTCAAATGCGTATTCTTTGACTGTTGTAGTTGTTATGCCCTGAATTTCTGTCGTTACAGTCTCGGAAATCTTTGTGGTCTTGTCGGTGCCTGTGTAAACTACGGTGATTGGCGTGCCCTGAGCATCAGTCTCTTCTACTTCGTAGCCGTTGAAGTAGATGAGGGTTGCTTCTGACAGTACGAATGTGGCTGTTACTGCTTTTGGTTCTGGGGAGTCGATGACCAGATTTTCAACCTTGCAGGTTGCGACTATCTCTTCCAGTGCACCTGTTTCTTCGCTGAGCTTGCCGTATGCGGTACCTGTCAGTGTGTAGGTGCCGAACGGGATTTCGCCGAATTCGATTGTAGTAGTACCTTCTGCAGTGCCTTTGTAATTTGCATTTTCAATGCTGAATACAAAACGTGTGCAGAGTTCAAGCGGACTGCTTGCAAGCGGATTGCTTGCCTTACGGTCGGATGCACGGAGTGGAATTACGATTGAACCTTTGTTTGAAACTGGAGTTTTGAGAAAAAGTGCGCCACAGCTGGCGAAAAGCAGACAAACTGCTGTGAGTAATGCAAAAAGTGTAAAACGTCTGGACATAACAACCTCCAAAAGCCAGTAAAAAAACACCAAGAAACACTTTTTGCAAATTGTGTAATGTGAAGATACTGCAATTATAAGTAATATGCAATAAAAA